>NZ_JBVJPA010000007.1:0-572026 GCF_055582885.1 Streptomyces sp. NPDC107454
GGCTTTCCTCCGGGCGCTTCCCTTCGGTCTTGCTGTCTTGCTTTGTTCTTGCGTTTCCGACTCTATCAGACCGTTTCCCGATCCGATTTCCTCGGCACTTTCCAGGTTTCCGCTTTCGCGTTTCCCTTTCCGGCGGTCCAAACACTATCAGCGATTTTCCGTCTCTCTGACCACGGCTCTGCGGACATGCAGAACCAGACCCCGAGATAGGATCTGACAAGTTGGGTGCTGCCAGGCAAGGACGCTTGGTCGCGTCACTCGGCCTCAAGCAGGAGTACGACTCTACATGGGGGTTTGGAGCGCGCGCAAATCGTTTGCGCGGTGCTCTAGGGCCGCCAACCGGGACCTCTCATGCGGAACCGGCAGTTCGTATGACATACCCTGCTCAACAGTGCGCCGTCCGGTACAGGCAGTGACGGCCCATATGAATCTCCACCCCTGGGAGGCTTCCCATGACCATCGTGACGTCCCCTCTTGCAGGACGCACCATCGGACTCACCGCGGTACCGGATCCCGTCTTCTCCGGAGCGATGGTAGGCCCCGGCACGGCGATCGACCCCGTGCGTGAGCCCGGGGAGGCTGTCGCCCCCGTGGACGGGGTGATCGTCTCGCTTCACCCTCATGCCTTTGTCGTCGTCGACACAGAGGGCCATGGCGTGCTCACGCACCTGGGCATCGACACAGTGCAGCTCAATGGCGAGGGCTTCGAGCTCCTCGTCAACAAGGGTGACACCGTGACCCGCGGTCAGGCCGTCGTGCGCTGGAACCCGGCTGCCGTCGAGGTGGCCGGCAAGTCCCCGATCTGCCCGATCGTGGCGCTCGAGGCGACGGCCGACTCCCTCTCCGATCTTCGCGAGGACGGCGATGTGAAGGCCGGCGACGCCCTTTTCAGCTGGCAGTGACATCAACAGCGCTGCCGTCATAGACGGCAGGTTCGAAAACCACCGCGGCGGCGGGACGCGCCGCACTACCGGAGACGGGTGAGATGGAGACAACGCTGCGAGGCGTCGGCGTGAGCCACGGTGTGGCCATCGGCGAGGTTCGGCACATGGGAACGGCGGTGCTTGAGCCGCCTGCCAAGCAGATCCCGGCGGAGGACGCGGAGCGCGAACAGGGGCGCGCCCGTAAGGCCGTCGAGGCTGTGGCGGCCGATCTGATGGCGCGCGGCAATCTGGCGGGGGGCGAAGCCCAGGCGGTGCTCGAGGCCCAGGCCATGATGGCCCAGGATCCCGAGCTGATGGCGGACGTGGATCGGCGTATCGCGGTCGGCAGCACGGCCGAGCGTGGCGTCTATGACGCGTTCGCTTCCTATCGCGCGCTGCTGGCGGGTGCCGGTGAGTACCTCGCCGGTCGCGTGGCCGACCTCGACGATGTGCGGAACCGTATCGTCGCCCGGCTGCTCGGAGTGCCCATGCCGGGCGTCCCCGACAGCGACGAGCCGTACGTCCTTATTGCTCGTGACCTCGCGCCCGCGGACACGGCTCTGCTCGACCCCACCCTCGTCCTCGGCTTCGTCACCGAGGAGGGCGGCCCGACCAGCCACAGCGCGATCCTCGCTCGGGCACTCGGAGTTCCCGCCGTCGTCGCGCTCCCCGGCGCCGGAGAGCTCGCCGAAGGCACGATGATCGCCGTGGACGGCAGCACCGGCGAGATCTTCGTGGAGCCGAGCGCCGAGAAGCGGGCGCAGCTGGAGGCCGCGGCTGCCGAGCGGAAGGCGGCGCTGTCGGCCTCGACCGGACCGGGTGCCACCTCCGACGGACACAAGGTGCCGCTGCTGGCCAATGTCGGCGGTCCCGCCGATGTGCCGGCCGCCGTCGAGGCCGGCGCCGAGGGTGTCGGTCTCTTCCGTACCGAGTTCCTCTTCCTGGACGACAGCAAGCAGGCGCCGTCCGAGGAGAAGCAGGTCGAGGCGTACCGGCAGGTGCTGGAGGCGTTCCCCGAGGGGCGTGTCGTGGTGCGGGTGCTGGACGCGGGCGCGGACAAGCCGCTGGAGTTCCTCACTCCGGCCGATGAGCCGAACCCGGCACTGGGTGTCCGGGGTCTGCGCACTCTGCTCGACCACCCCGATGTCCTGCGGACGCAGCTGACGGCGCTCGCGAAGGCCGCGGAGGGTCTGCCGGTCTACCTCGAGGTCATGGCGCCGATGGTCGCCGACCGCATCGACGCCAAGGCGTTCGCGGACGCGTGCCGTGCCGCCGGGCTGAAGGCGAAGTTCGGCGCGATGGTGGAGATTCCGTCGGCCGCGCTGCGGGCTCGCTCGATCCTCCAGGAGGTCGAGTTCCTGTCGCTGGGGACCAATGACCTCGCGCAGTACACCTTCGCCGCCGACCGGCAGGTGGGCGCGGTGTCCCGCCTGCAGGACCCGTGGCAGCCCGCGCTGCTCGACCTGGTCGCCGTGTCCGCCGAGGCTGCGAAGGCCGAGGGCAAGAGCTGTGGTGTCTGCGGTGAGGCCGCGTCCGATCCGCTGCTCGCGTGTGTGCTGACCGGTCTGGGGGTCACCTCCCTGTCGATGGGTGCCGCGTCGATTCCTTATGTCCGGGCGACGCTCGCCAAGTACACGCTGGCGCAGTGCGAGCGTGCCGCCGCGGCGGCACGTGCCACGGACACGGCCGACGAGGCGCGCACGGCGGCCCAGGCGGTGCTGTCCGGCGAATAGCCGGGGCCGTTCGTCGAGCGACGGTTGCTCAGGGGCGCTCCACCTGCGGGTGGGGCGCCCCTTCGCGTTCAGTGCGTGTGGCCCGTCGCCTCCTCTCCGTCGCCGAGGTCGGGTGGTACGCAGTAGTCGACGCCTGACTCCGGGGAGACCAGATCTCCGGATGCGACATCGGTGCAGTAGGCGTCGAAGACCTCGCCTGCGGTGAGGGGTTGCAGGCCTTCTCGACGCAGTCGCCATCCGTAGACGCGGTCGGTCGTGTCGGGGGCGGTGGTGCGCATGACGAGTCCTCCGGCGCTGCCGGTGGCAAGACCCAGGGCCAGGACGGTGGTGAATTCGAGGGCTTCCGCCTCGTCGAGGCGGGTGGTGCCCTCTGCGTCGTCGTCGGCCCGCAGCGCCGCGACGAGTGTTTCTGGTGCCGCGGAGACGCTGCACACGAGATGGTGCGCGCCGGGGCTCGCGGTGTCGAGGACGCGGGTGAGCAGGTGGGAGGCGCGGGCGAAGGACGCTCGTCCGATGTCCTCTCCGCAGGACGCGCAGTTGCCGATGCGGGCCAGGAGCGTGGTCGCGTACTCCCAGGTCGCTTTGCGGACGGCTTCGTCGACGAGGTCGGGGACGAGTTCGTCGAGGGGCTGTCCCTCGTACGCGACGGTGGGGCCGGTGGCGGCGAGTTCGGCGGTGAAGCGTGTGCGGCTGGCGGCGGTGTCGGGTTCCAGGCCGTTGTGGGCGCAGAACTCCGCGTACTCCTCGGGGTCGAAGAGCGCGACCGTGGTGTGGCTGCCTTGGGCTGCCAGGGTCCTGAGCAGGGATTCCACCTGGTGGAGGTAGGTCGTGTGGTCGTCGAAGGTGAAAGTGCGGTAGCGCCGCATCGCCGTGAAGTCGTGCTCGTCGGTCAGCAGACCGATGGTGCCCGCGATTTCGCGGCGCAGGACGCGTCGCATGGTCTGGTGCTCGGTGTGCGCCATGTTTCCCCCTGTGCGCAGTCGATCAATGCTCACTCACAGTAACTGGCGGCACTGACAACGCCGTGCGGGAGAGTTGGTCTCGCACCAGGTGATGCTGAAACACGCAGGTCACGGCGATGGTCGCGCCGAAGGCCGTCCAGCCGAGGGGGCCTGTCGCGATGGCCGCGGTGACGGCGAGTGGTCCGATGCTGCGCTGGGCGGACTGCGCCAGTCCATGGACGCCCAGGTAGGCGCCCTGGGCCGTCCCGGGCGCGAGGGCGACGGAGAGTTCCCAGGAGACGGTGGCGTGCAGCATCTCCGCCACGGTGAAGGCGACGGCCGAGGTCGTGAGGAACAGCGTGGCGGTGAAGGCTCCGCCCGCGGCCGAGAGTGCCATGGCGGCGCCGCCGAGAGCGAAGGCGGCGGAGAGGGGGAGGAGCAGGGAGCGCGCGGCAGCCGTCGTGGCGCCGAAGCGGGCCAGGGGGACCTGAAGGGCCACGACCATCAGGTTGTTGAGAACCATGAGCAAGGGGGCGAGGCCGTGCGGGGCTTGGTCGGAGTGGGCGATCCAGAGCGGCAGGCCGACCTTGAACACGGCGTCGTCGAGGAAGAGGACGGTCTCGGTGGCGACATACGCGAGATACCCGCGGTCGCGCCAGGGGTTGGCCGGTCTGGTGGTGGGGGCGGGGTCCTTGGACGTGGCGATCGTGCGTGCGGGGGACGGTGGTTCGGCGCAGCGCACGGTGAGGAGGGCGGCGGCGACGAACGACAGCGCGTCTCCTGCCAGGAGCCACTGGTAGGCGGTGGTGGTCCCGATCGTGAGAGCGGCCGCGGCGGTGAGGCCGCCCAGGGCCCATCCGGCGTTGGCGACGGTTCTGGTGACGGCTTGATAGCGGACGCGGTCGGGTCCGGAGACGCGGGTGGCGTACAGCTTGGTGAGGACGTTGGCGGCCCTGTCGCCGAAGCTGCCTGCGGCCGAGAAGGCCAGCAGCAGGGCGTAGTTGTCGGTGGTGAGCAGGGCGAGGGAAGCCAGGGCTCGCAGGATCTGCAGGGAGATCAGGACGCGGGTGAGGGGCAGGCGGTCGGCAATGCGGCCGCCGAGCGGTGCGCCGGCGATGCCGATGGCCCCCGAGACCGCGGCGAGGGTGCCGACCTGTGCCACGGACAGGCCGGTGACGTAGGTGAAGTACAGGACCGACACGGCTGCCCACAGGCCGCTGCCGGTCCGGTCGACGAGGGCGATCCAGAGCATTCTTCGGCCGTCGGGGCCTCCTGGAATGCGTGTCGACCATGCGGCTGCGCGGCTGATCGGTCCCACCGTTCCCCCTTGCTTCCACTTATGTATTGATACATACTTGGTAACGTGGCAACACAATATGGGATCAGTGGTACGACGGCCAAGGGAATTGCCTCGTCCGTCGAACGAGGCGTGGCCGAGGGCGCGTTGGGACCGGGTGCGGCACTGCCTCCGGTGCGCAGGCTTGCCGACGAGCTCGGGGTGAGCCCAGGGACGGTCGCGACGGCGTACAAGGAACTGCGGCGGCGCGGGATCGTCGTGACGCGCGGGCGGGGCGGCACTGTGGTCGCCGCGGCTCCCTCGGTGGCGTCGCGACGACCACCGAAAGTGCCGGACGGACTGCGGGACCTGGCGGGTGGCCATCCCGACCCTCGGCTGCTTCCGCACCTGGTGCCGCCCTCGCGGCTCTCCCCCGGCGCGCGGTCGCACCGCAGCACGCCGCGTCTGGCGCGGTTGGAGGACGTCGTGCGCGACTGGCTGAGACGGGACGGGGTGCCGACGGAACACGTGACCTTCGCGCACGGCGCGCTCGATCTGATCGGGCGACTGCTGTCGGTGGAGTTGCGTCCCGGTGACGCCGTCGCGATGGAGGACCCCGGCTATCACCATCTGCTGGACCTGATCACGGCGCTGGGGCTGCGTACGGTCCCGGTGGCCGTGGACGACCAGGGGATGCGGCCCGAGGCCCTGCGCGACGCGCTACGGGCCGGCGTACGAGCGGTGGCGTGCAGTCCGCGGGCGCAGAATCCGTACGGCGGTCGCTTCTCGGCGGAGCGCCGCGACGCTCTGGTCGCCGTACTCCAGGAAGAGCCCGATGTGCTCGTGGTGGAGAACGACCATGCGTCCGCCGTCGCCGACGCGCCTCTTCATGCTCTGGCCGCGGGCGGCCTTGCGCGCTGGGTGCATGTGCGGACCGTGAGCAAGTTCCTCGGGACGGACCTGCGGTGGGCGGCCGCGGCCTGCGATCCGATCACACTCGCCCGGCACGACGGCCGGATGCTGCTCACCTCCGGCTGGGTCAGCCACCTGCTCCAGGAGACGGTGTACGAGCTGATGACGGACGACGACACGCGCGCATTGGTCGCCCGCGCACAGGAGACGTACGCGCTGCGGCGGAACGCGCTGCGACGCCAGCTCGCGGAACAGGGGATCCCGTCCCATTCCGTGAGCGGAATGAATGTCTGGGTACCGGTGCGCGACGAGTCGGCCGTCGTCAATGGACTGCGGTCCTACGGGTGGTGGGTCGCGGCGGGTGCGCGGTTCAGGCTCGCTTCCGCGCCCGGTGTACGGATCTCGGTCGCGGAACTCGAACCGTCCGACGCAGTGCGCCTGGCCTCGGACTTCGCTGCCGTGCTCGGCGAGTCCGAGGCCACCTACGGAGGTTGATCAGCCGCGCTTGCGGGCCAGCTCTTCGTAGAAGTGCAGCAGCTCGACGTTGTCCACGGAGCCGACGTTGACCGCCTTGTCCAAAGGGGCTCCCTGGAGAAGGCGCTTGACCGGAACCTCGATGCGTTTGCCCGTGAGGGTGTGCGGGACGCCGGGCACCTCGATGATCTCGTCGGGGACGTGGCGCGGGGAGAGCTGTTCGCGGATGGTCTGCTTGATGCGGTTCAGGAGTGCCTCGTCCAGCGCGGCTCCAGGGGCGAGGTGGACGAAGAGGGGCATCCAGTAGCCGCCGTCGGGCTGTTCGACACCGATGACGAGCGACTCCTTGATCTCGGGGAGACGTTCGACGGCTTCGTAGATGTCGGCCGACCCCATGCGCACGCCCTGGCGGTTGAGCGTCGAGTCCGAGCGGCCGTGGATGACGACGGAACCGCGCGAGGTGACGGTGATCCAGTCACCGTGGCGCCACACTCCGGGATACGTGTCGAAGTAGCTGTCGTGGTAGCGGCTGCCGTCGGGGTCGTTCCAGAAGCGGATGGGCATGGACGGCATCGGGTTGGTGACCACCAGCTCACCGACTTCGTCGATCAGGGGCTTGCCGCTGGGGTCCCAGGACTGGAGGTCGGTGCCGAGGCCGGGGGCCTGGAGTTCCCCGATGTACACCGGGAGCGTCGGCACCGCTCCCGCGAAGCAGGAGCACACGTCCGTGCCACCGCTGACGGAGGCGATCCACAGATCGTCGCGGACCTCGTCGTGCAGCCAGCGGAAACCGTCGGGCGGCAGCGGCGAGCCGGTCGTCGCGACGCACCGCACACGCGTGAGGTCGAAGTCCTGGGAGGGGTGGACGCCCGCCTTGCGGCACGCCATCACATACGCGGCGGACGTGCCGAAGAGGGTCGCTCCCGTGCGTTCGGCGATCCGCCACTGGGCACCCGTGTCCGGGTATCCGGGGCTGCCGTCGTAGAGGACGATCGTGGTGCCCGTGAGCAGGCCGGAGACGAGGAAGTTCCACATCATCCAGCCGGTGGACGTGTACCAGAAGAAGCGGTCCTCGGGGCCGAGGTCGCAGTGCAGGCCCAGTTGCTTGAGGTGCTCGACGAGAATGCCGCCCTGGGACTGGACGATGGCCTTGGGGAGGCCGGTCGTGCCGGAGGAGTAGAGCACCCACAAAGGGTGGTCGAAAGGGACCTCTTCGAAGACGGGCGGCACGTCCGCCGAGGTCAGCTCGGACCAGTTGAGGGCGCCTTCGGGGGCTTCGGTGCCGAGCAGTGGGATGTGGACGACGGCACGCAGGGTCGGCAGTTCGCGGCGCAGCTCGGCGACCACGTCCCGGCGGTCGTGCTCCTTGCCGCCGTAGCGGTAGCCGTCGACCGTGAAGAGCACGACGGGTTCGACCTGCTGGAAGCGGTCGAGGACGCTGCGCGCGCCGAAATCCGGGGCACAGGACGTCCACACGGCCCCTACGGCGGCCGTGGCGAGCAGGGCGGCCACGGCCTCGGGAATGTTCGGGAGATAGCCGCTGACGCGGTCCCCCGGCCGTACCCCGAGGGCGCGCAGCTCGGCGGCCAGGGAGCCGACCTGACGGCGAAGTTCGGACCAGCTCACCGGGGTCGCCTCGTGCGTCTCGTCGACGTACAGGAGCGCCGGTTCGTCCGCACGGGTCCCGGCCGCGCGCAGGGCGTGCTCGGCGTAGTTCACGGTCGCCCCGGGGAACCATTCGGCGCCGGGCATCGAGCGGTCACCGAGCACGCGCGCGTAGGGGGTCGAAAACCGTACGTCGAACCACTCGGTGACGGCCTTCCAGAACGTGTCCAGTTCCCGTACGGACCAGCTGTGCAGTGCCGGGTAGCCGCCGTCGGACGGGGCTCCGTGGTGCTCGGCCGCCCAGGCCTGGAACTTCGTGACCTGCGCCTGGTCGATGCGCCCTGGGTCGGGCTGCCAGAGCGCTGAGGGGTTCGCGGTGGACATGAATCGGCTCCCGGACTGTGTGCGTCGGTCGCGCACGAGCTGGGGTGTGCGCGTCACGCGGCTGACACGGACGATGCCATGTGATCGACTTCCGCACCAGGGTGCGCCGCAGATGGTCGTCCGCGTGAAGATGTGCCCCTGTCGCGGGTGAACGGCAGTTGAACGACTCACTCATTTGGCGCAGGCAATGGCAGGGTGAGCAGCATGGACGGTCGTGACCTGGTGCGTTCGGTGAAGACGGTCGGTTCGACGGGGGCGGCCCAGGGCTTGCGTACCGTGCGGGCCGCATGGCGAAGGAGGCGTGCCGACGCCGCCGGGCTGCCGCGGCGGGGGGCCGAGCGCGCGCGGGTGCCCGGCCCGGTGGAGGGGGCGGAGCCGGGGCCCGGGGGTGGGATCGTCCGGTTCGCACGGTCCGAGTTGCGGATCACGGTCGCGGTGAGCGGGGCGGTGTTCTGGGGCTGGGACGGGGCCGGTCCGGAGCCGTCCTACGCGCTCGCGGGCCGTTGCCCGGAGCCGGACCCGCGGGCCGTTCTGGAGCCCGACAAGGACGGCGGCTGGCGGGTGGTGGCCGAACGGGTGACGGTCGTCGTCTCGCGGCACGGCGCCGTCGAGGTGCGAACCCCGGGTGGTGTGATCCTGCGCCGTGATCTGCCGCCCCGTTGGTGGGAGCCGGCCGACGGGGGCGGCGCGCGGTGGATGCAGCGCTCGGAAGTGGCCGCCGACGCCCGGTTCTTCGGTCTGGGCGGGCGCGCGGCCGGTCCCAGACTGCGTGATGGGACGTACCGGCTGTGGAACACGGATCCCGGGCACGCCTTCGCGCCGGGCGACGATCCGCTGTACATCACGATGCCCGTGCAGATGGTGGTCTCCGACGCGGGCACGCATCTCGTGTTCCATGACACCTCCTGGGACGGCACGGTGACCCTGCGCGAGGGCGAGGAGGGCGCGGGGTCGGGGCACGACCGGGCGGGCACGTGCGAGTTGCGGATGGACGGCGGCCCGCTGCGCTGCTGGTTGATGGTGGGCACCCCCGCGCGCGTGCTGCACGCCTGGGCCTCGCTCACCGGGGCCCCCGCGCTGCCGCCCGCGTGGGCGCTGGGACACCATCACGCGCGCTGGGGCTTCGGCAGCGAGCAGGAGGTGCGGCGGATCGTCGCGGGCTATCAGGAGCGCGGTCTGCCCCTCGACGCGGTCCACCTGGACATCGATCACTATGACGCCCACCAGGTGTTCACGGTGGACCGGGAACGCTTCCCGAAGCTGCCGGTGCTCGCCGAGGAGCTGCGCCGCGACGGCATCCGGCTCGTGTCGATCGTCGACCCGGCGGTCAAGGCCGCACCGGGCAACGCGGTGTACGACAGCGGTCTCGCCGAGGACGCCTTCGTGCGGGACGGCTCGGGCCGGCTTGTACGGGGAGTCGCATGGCCCGGGGAGTCGGTCTATCCGGACTTCACGCACGCGCGTGTGCGGGAGTGGTGGGGCGGCCTCTACGAGGAACGGCTGGCGCAGGGGTTCGCGGGATTCTGGCACGACATGAACGAGCCGACGTCGTTCACGGCGTTCGGGGAGTCGACGCTGCCGAGGTCGGCTCGGCACTCCCTGGAGGGACGCGGCGGCGACCATCGTGAGGCGCACAACGTCTACGCCCTGGGCATGGCACGAGCCGCGTACGAGGGCCTGCGCGAACTGGATCCCCAGGAGCGGCCGTTCCTCTTCTCGCGCTCCGGGTGGGCCGGAATGCAGCGCTACGGAGGGACCTGGTCCGGAGATGTGGCCACGGGCTGGCCCGGACTGCGGGCCTCACTGTCACTGGTGCTGGGGCTCGGGCTGTGCGGGGTTCCGTACTCGGGTCCCGACGTGGGCGGTTTCGACGGCAGCCCGTCTCCCGAGCTGTACCTGCGATGGTTCCAGCTCGGCGCGTATCTGCCGCTGTTCCGTACGCACGCGAGCCTGCGGGCGGGGCGCCGGGAGCCGTGGGAGTTCGGTGACGACGTACTGGAGCACGCGCGCGCGGCCCTCGTCGAGCGGCGGCGGCTGCTCCCGTACTTCATGACGCTGGCGCTGCTGGCGCGCCGCACGGGCGCACCCTATGTGCGGCCCCTGTGGTGGGCGGCGCCCGAGGACCGGGCGCTCAGGGACTGCGAGGACGCCTTCATGCTGGGTGACAGCCTCCTTGTGGCACCGGTGCTGGACCACGGGGCCGACCGTCGTGCGGTGCAGCTGCCCCGGGGGCGTTGGTACGACACGGTCACCGAGGAGGCGTACGAGGGACCGGCCCAGGTGTTGCTCGATGCCCCCTCGTCGCGGATCCCGGTGCTGGCGCGCGCGGGTGCCGTCGTGCCCGTCCGGGGCGACGACGGTGGCCTGGAGCTGGAGGCGTGGGCTCCGGCGCGCGGGCGGGTCGGGGGCGGGCTCGCCGTGCCGGACCGCGGCGACGGCTGGGACGAGCCCGAGCTCGAACGCTACGTGACGCGCTGGGAGGGGCAGCACGTGGTCGTGCGGCGGGCCGGAGAGGGCGGAGCGGGCAAGCCGGAGTATCCGGTCCGTGTCCGGGGCCTCGGGGCGCGTTGACGGCCTCTGAGAGCCCCCGTGGGGCTCCTCAGACGTACCGTCCCTCGAACCATGCGCGCGCCGCCAAGGTGTGCAGCGGGAAGGCGAGCTCGGTGGGCCGGCGCAGCAGGTGCCAGCCCTCGGTCTCGTCCGTGGCGGCGGACGGCGGCAGTTCGGCGGCCGGGCGCTCCGGTAGGAGCCCGAAGAGCAGCAGGTGACCGGCGGGAGAGCTCATCGCGTCGGCGAGCCGTACCTCGCGGCTCGCCACGTCGATTCCCGTCTCCTCCTTGAGTTCCCGGGCGACGGCGTGCCGCCAGTCCTCCCGGTGGTCGATGAACCCTCCGGGCAGCGCGATGCCTCCGCGCGCGGGGGCGATGGTCCGGGTGATGACGACCAGGGCGGTGCCCCTGTCGTCGTACACGGGCTGCAGGGCCACCGCGACCGGCAGCGGATTGCGGTAGGCCACGCCGCCGCAGACGGCGCAGGTGCGGGGCCAGCCGGAGTTGCCTTCTCCGTAGGGTGCTCCGCAGCTCGAACAGTGTGAGTCCGGCGCGAAGTCGGCGGGTGGGTGCGGGGTTGCGGACACGCCGCGGACTGTAGCCGATCACTTCTCGCTCGTCTTCGGGTGCCTCATCAGGTGCGGGTCCGGGCGCCTGTCGCAGTGCGTCTCGTGATGCGGTCCGCCCCGCCGCCACGGGGCGGACCGGGGCGGACCGGCCCGGCTCAGGGGGACGAAGTCAGTGACTTCTTGGACACGGGGAAGTCGAAGTACGTGTCGGGGTAGGGCTCGGGCTTGTACGTGTAGTGCCACCACTCCTCGGCGAGGTTGACGAATCCGAGGTCTTCAAGGGTGCTTTTAAGGAGCAGCCGGTTGGCTCGCTGCATGCCCTGGACGCGTGGGTCCAGCGTGTGCGCGAGGGTGTCGAAGCAGTCGAAGCCGGTACCCATGTCCACGGAGTTGTCCGGGAAGCGCTCGGCCTGGGGCGCGTAGCAGGGCACGAGGGGTTCTCCGGGGACGTACGGGCGGGTCGGCTTCGCCGGCAGCCGCACGATCGTGAGGTCCATCGTCGAGCCGCGGCTGTGTCCGGACTTCTCGGCGATGTAACCATCCTCGAACAGACGGGTCTTGTCGACCTGCGGATAGAACTCCGGCTTCATCGCCTGGTCGTCGAGATCCTCGGCCCATCGCACGAAGTGGTCGACGGCGCGTTGCGGCCGGTAGCAGTCGTACACCTTGAGGGTGTAGCCCTCGTGCAGCAGTGTCACCTGGGCCTTGTGGAGGGCTTCGGCGGCGGGTCGGGTGAGGATGCAGATCGGCTGCCGGTAGCCGTCGACGCGCTCGCCCACGAAGTTGTGCGGCGTGAAGTAGCGCATCTCCTGGATGATCGTGGGGTCCACGGATCCCAGGGCCACGAAGTCCTCGGGAGCCTTCGGCTCGGGCGTCGCCCGGGCGGTGGCGGAGGCGGCGGTCACGGCCAGTAAGGCGGCGAGCGTGGTCACCAGACCGCGTACGGCGGTGGAGAGTCGTGTCATGCCCCCTGCATCTATCAGGTGCGGGATCCGTCGGGGAAGGGATCACAGGCGGTCGGGCACCATCGAGTGAGGGAATCGGCGGATCGCCCGACGCGCCCCGGAGCCGCACCGGGAGGCACGGCCGGAACCACCCCCGTGGGCCCCGGCCGCACCTCCCGATACTCCGACGCCCAGGAGGCCTCCACGGTTCTCTCCGTCGCGCTGCCCATTTCCCGATGCCCGTGGCACACTTCTGACGTTCCGTCAGATCCAGTGTCGTGGAGGGGTCTTGTCGCGTACACGTACACCCGTGGTCACCGGATGGTTCGCCGGGGAGGGGGACGACTTCCGTCTCCTCGGCACGCGCTGCTCCGCGTGCGCCTCGGTCTTCTTCCCCCGCGAGGACATCTTCTGCCGAAATCCGCGGTGCCGGGGCGGTGAGCTGACCGAGGTTCCGCTGTCCCGGCGCGGTCGGGTCTGGTCGTACACCGACAGCCGCTACCGGCCTCCGTCACCGTATGTGACCGACCCGGAACTCTCGTGGGAACCCTATGCGTTGATCGCTGTGGAACTGGAATCCGAGCGACTCGTCGTACTCGGTCAGACGGTTCCCGGGATCACCGTCTCCGACCTGGCGGTGGGCATGGAGGTGGAGGTCGTCCCCGGTGTGCTGAACGAGGACGAGGAGACGACCTGGACGACGTGGCACTGGCGGCCGACGGGGGTGACGGCATGAAGGGCATGTGGCGTACGGGGGTGCCGGCATGAGCGGTGAGGTGGCGGTGCTCGGCGCGGGCATGCACCCGTGGGGCAAGTGGGGGCACGGATTCGTCGAGTACGGGGTCGTGGCGGCGCGTGCGGCGCTGGCCGACGCGGGGATCGACTGGCGGGACGTCGGCTCGGTCGTGGGCGCGGACACCGTGCGCGCCGGCTATCCGGGGTACGTGGCGGGAGCGACGTTCGCGAAGGCCCTGGGCTGGCAGGGAGCGCGGGTCACGAGTGTGTACGCCGCGTGCGCGTCGGGGGCGCAGGCCATCAACACGGCGCGGGCGCAGATCCTTTCGGGTCTCGCGGACGTGGTTCTCGTGGTCGGTGCCGACGCCGCGCCCAAGGGGTTCTTCCGTCCGGCGGGCGGGGACAGGCCGGACGATCCCGACTGGCTGCGGTTCCGGGTCCTCGGCGCGACGAATCCGACGTACTTCGGGCTGTACGCGCGGCGGCGGATGGCCGTGCACGGGGACACCTTGGAGGATTTCGCGCAGGTCAAGGTGAAGAACGCCGCCCTGGGGGCGCTGAATCCGAACGCGCGGTACCGCAAGAGGGTCACGGCCGAAGAGGTGGCGGTCTCCGCCGTCGTCGCCGACCCGTTGCGGCTGCTCGACATCTGTGCGACGTCCGACGGGGGCGCCGCCCTCGTGCTGTCGAGCATGGACTTCGCGCGACGGCACGGGGCGGCGGACCCCGTGCGGATCCGCGCGGTGTCGACGGTGACACCGCGCTACCCCACCACCGTGCTCGACCTCCCGGACATCGCCACGGACTCCGCCGTCGCGGTGGAACCCTCGGCCGGCACCTTCCGGGCCTCGATCGCGCGGGCGGCGTACGAGGAGGCGGGCATCGGTCCCGAGGACCTCTCGCTCGCCGAGGTGTACGACCTCTCCACGGCCCTGGAATTGCAGTGGTACGAGGACCTGGGGCTGTGCGGGGAGGGGGAGGCCGTGAAGCTGCTGCGGGAGGGTGCCACGTCGCTGGGCGGGCGCATACCGGTGAATGTCAGCGGCGGACTGGCCTCCTTCGGAGAGGCCGTTCCGGCGCAGGCCATAGCCCAGGTGTGCGAGCTGACATGGCAACTGCGCGGGGACGCGGGCGACCGGCAGGTCGCGAGCGCGCGCGTGGGAATCACGGCGAACCAGGGGCTGTTCGGACACGGTTCGTCGGTCGTCGCCGTCCGCTGAGTCGGCAGCCGGCCGAATGCACCGGGTCCAGGGGCGGCGTGCGCCGCGAAGACGGTCACCCACCGACGCTCGCCCGCGGCCGTCCGCACTCGGTGTGACGACCTCGGAATGCTGCGTGAACAGCTCGTGAATCGCGCCCGGGCCTGCGCGGGCGGGGCCAGTATGCTCCCGTGCCCTCCTGGACGGATACTGTCCGCTTCGCCTTCCAGCCGGTCGTCAACCTGACGACCGGAGGGGTCGCGGCGCTGGAGATACTCGCCCGTCCCGAGTCAGGTGACATCCTGGCACAGGCCCGCCGCGACCCCGAACTCGACGGGCGGCTGGCGGCGTTGGCGATCCGCGCAGCGGCCCGCAGGGAGACGATGCTGCCGCTGCACGTGAACGTCTTCGCGGGGACACTGGCCGATCTCGGACGGCTCGCGGCGCTGCGCGACGCCGTGCGCGAGGCCGGTCGGCTGCCGTGGGAGGTGACGATCGACATCGGTCCGCCGTACACGCACGTGCCGCACCAGGCCCTGCTGGAGGCGGTGTCCACGATGCGGAGCGAAGGTTTCCGGATCTGTGCGGACGGGGTGGGCGACGGCGACGTACCCCTGCGGCTGCTCACGGACCTCGCGCCCGAACTGGTGAAACTCGATGCGTCCCTGCTGACGCGGCCTGCGGCGGTCAGGGCGATGCGGACACTGTGCGAGCAGTTGGGCGCGCTGCTGTCCGTGGAGGGCGTCGAGACGGAGCTGCAGTGCGCGGCCGCGGTGTCGGCGGGGGCGCAGCTGGCGCAGGGCGAGCTGTTCGCGCCGCCCGCACGGCTGCCCGTCGCGGACGTATACGTTCCGGCCCTCTCCCCCGGCGCCGCGGCCGCCCCCCGGTCGGGACCGTCGGTGCGGCAGTTCGTGCGGCCCGCCGCGCTGCTGCCCGCGACGGCGTCCGCGGGGCAGGTGCGGGCGCTGCTCACCGGCTCGCCCGACGTGTCCGGTGTGCTGCTCGTGGATCCCTCCGGGATCCCGGTCCGCTCGGTGCACCGGTCGCGCTTCCTGCTGTCGATGTCGGGGCCGTACGGGCATGCCCTGTACGCCGACCGGCCGGCCGCCAAGCTCGGCGATCCGCCGCGTACGGTCGGCGTCGACGCGACCGCGTGGGAGGTCCTCGACGTGGTGGCGGACGGCGAGCGGGACCGTACGTCGGACGATGTCGCGGTCGTCGATCACTACGGGCGGTGCGTGGGGGTCGTACGCCTGGCCGATCTCGTACGAGCGCTCTCCGAGAGCCGGGTCGAGGAGGCGGCCGGGCTCAACCCGCTGACCAGGCTGCCCGGTTCGGACGCGATCACCGGCGAGGTGGACCTGCGGATCGCCGACGGCCGGCCGTTCGCACTCAGTTGGCTCGATGTCGACCACTTCAAGCAGGTCAACGACGGAGCGGGCTTCGCCGCGGGCGACGAACTGATCCGGGAGGTCGGGCGGACGCTGCAGCACGCGGCTTCCGGGACGACCCGGGTGGGGCACATCGGCGGCGACGACTTCCTGGTCCTCGCGGATCCGGAGACTCTCGGCCCGCTGGCCGGCACGGTACTCGACGCGCCCTGGTCGGCGGGCGGACGCCCCGTCACCTTGTCGCTGGCCACGGTCCTGTGCGCACCGGGCAGCGTGACCGACCACCGACAGGCGGCGGCCTGTCTTGCACCGCTCAAGCAGGCCGCCAAGGCTCTGAGCGGGGCGAGTTGGGTGCTGGGGCGGGCGGGACTGCCGGGACATGAGGTCCTGCGTGGTTCGGGGGCGGAGCGGGCACAGGCCGGTTGAGCGACGGACCGGGAGGGTTCTGAGCAACGGCCGTGCCGCCCGGGGCCCCTGTGACGGGTGAGGGCGAAGCGACGGCCTGCCCGAGACCGTGCCCCGGGCAGGCCCGTACCGTGCCCCGATCTTGGCTCGTTCACGGCCTTCAACCGTTGCCGTCGGCGACCTTGACGCCCTCTGGGCGCCGGTGAACACTTCCGGATGTCAGTCGGCATCGCCGCATTCGGGCGTCTTCAGGCACCGCGGCGCTCGGGTTCCCGACCTGTTTCCAAGGCCGTCCCCCACGGGCGATTCCGCTGCGACGGCACGCTCGTCACGGACGCCGGGCGGGGCGCGGGACCTCCCTGCCTTCGGCTGAAGTAGCCATGGGAAACGCACCCCGCACGGTGGCCCGGAGCGGACCGCTCCGGGCGAGGCCTAGGAGCCGCCATGAGCAACGGCAACATTTTTGTCGGCGAGTTGATCGGCACTGCGATTCTGATTCTGTTCGGCGCGGGGGTCTGCGCCGCGGTCACCCTCAACAAGTCCAAGGCGCAGGGCGCCGGCTGGGTCGTCATCGCGTTCGGATGGGGTTTCGGCGTGCTCGCCGGTGCCTACACCGCGGCGCCGCTGTCCGGCGGTCAGATCAACCCCGCCGTGACCATCGGTTTCGCCATCGAGGGCTCGACGAAGTGGGAGGACGTGCCCTTCTACATTCTGGGCCAGTTCGCGGGCGCCATCATCGGCGCCGTGCTCTGCTGGCTGCTCTACCTCGGCCAGTTCAACCTCAACGCCGACGAGGACAAGGCCATCGAGACGCTGGGCATCTTCTCGACCCGGCCAGAGATCAACCATCCCGTGCAGAACCTCATCACCGAGACCATCGCCACCATCGGCCTGATGCTGCCCATTCTGGCCATGGTCGGCGGCCACAAACACGTGGCCGGGATCGGCGACGCGGGACTGCCCGTCCAGCTCATCGCGTTCCTCGTGGTCGGTATCGGACTCTCGCTGGGCGGGCCCACCGGGTACGCCATCAACCCGGCCCGTGACCTGGGACCGCGCCTCACCCACGCATTGCTGCCGATTCCCAACAAGGGCACCTCGGAGTGGAGTTACTCCTGGATCCCGGTCGTCGGCCCGATCGCCGGTGCCGCCATCGGGGCCGCGATCTACAACGCAGCCTTCTGACGAGAACGCAGGCTTCCAACGCAGCCTTCTGACGAAGAAGACGTAAGGGGACGTCATGACGGAGAACGCCGAGAAATACGTCGCCGCAATCGACCAGGGCACCACCTCCAGCCGCTGCATCATCTTCGACCGGAGCGGCGCGATCGTCGCCGTCGACCAGCGCGAGCACCGCCAGATCTTCCCCAAACCGGGCTGGGTGGAACACGACGCCACCGAGATCTGGTCCAAGGTGCAGGCGGTCGTCGCGGGAGCGATCGCCAAGGCGGGGCTGCGCGCCGACCAGCTGAGCGCGCTCGGCATCACCAACCAGCGCGAGACGACGGTCCTGTGGGACCGGGCCACCGGCAAGCCCGTGCACAACGCGATCGTGTGGCAGGACACCCGGACCTCGGCGCTCTGCAACCAGCTGGGCGGCACGGACGGCCAGGACCGCTTCCGCGAACAGACCGGCCTGCCGCTGGCCAGCTACTTCTCCGGCCCCAAGGCGGCCTGGCTGCTCGACAACGTGCCGGGGCTGCGCGCGCGTGCCGAGCGCGGCGAGATCGCCTTCGGCACCATCGACTCCTGGCTGATCTGGAACCTCACGGGCGGCACGGACGGCGGTCGGCACGTCACCGACGTCACCAACGCCGGGCGCACCATGCTGATGAACCTGGAGACCCTTCAGTGGGACCCGTCGATCCTCGCGGCGATGAACGTCCCCGAGGCGGTGCTGCCCGAGATCAGGTCGTCGGCCGAGGTGTACGGCACCGCCGTGGGCCAACTGGCGGGCGTCCCCGTCGCCTCGGCGCTCGGCGACCAGCAGGCGGCGGTCTTCGGGCAGGCCTGCTACGACGTGGGCACCGCCAAGAACACGTACGGCACCGGCAGCTTCCTGCTGCTCAACACCGGCAACCGGCCCGTCCCCTCGAAGAACGGGCTGCTGACGACCATGGGCTACAAGATCGGCGGCGAGGCGCCCGTCTACTGCCTCGAAGGGTCGATCGCGATCACCGGCGCCCTGGTGCAGTGGTTCCGCGACCAGCTGGGCATCATCCGCAACGCCGACGAGATCGAGACGCTGGCCGCGAGCGTCGACGACAACGGCGGCGCGTACATCGTGCCGGCGTTCTCGGGCCTGTTCGCGCCCTACTGGCGCTCCGACGCGCGCGGTGTCGTCACCGGCCTCACCCGGTACGTCACCAAGGCGCACCTCGCCCGCGCGGTCCTGGAGGCGACGAGCTGGCAGACCCGTGAGGTCGTCGACGCCATGTTCCAGGACTCCGGCGTGCAGATCACCACCCTGAAGGTGGACGGCGGCATGACCAAGAACAATCTGCTGATGCAGCACCAGGCGGATGTCCTGGGCGTGCCGGTGATCCGTCCCCGCGTGTCCGAGACGACCTGTCTGGGCGCTGCCTACGCGGCCGGGCTCGCGACCGGTGTATGGAACGACCTCGACGAGCTGAAGTCGCACTGGCAGAAGGACGTCGAGTGGACACCGTCCATGGAGGCCTCCGTGCGCGACCGTGAATACCACAACTGGCGCAAGGCGGTGGAGAAGAGCTTCGGCTGGCACGAGGACGACGTCAGCTGAGACAGGGGTCCACGCGCGCGTGCGTCTCGCGTGAGCCACACGCGCGTGCGGGACGACGGCCCGTACCCCGGTCGGCGGGGGTACGGGCCGTATGCGCGGTTCGGACCGTATGTACGGGTCAGGTGGTGACCGGTTCGCGTCGGTCGGCTCCGTACGCCATCGCATGCTGGACGACCTCGATGAGGACCTCCTTGGCCGACTCCCGGTCTCTCGCGTCGCACAGGACGACCGGAACGTCGTCGTCGAGGTCGAGTGCCTGGCGGACATCGTCGACCGGGTACCGGGACGATCCCTCGAAGCAGTTGACGCCCATCACGAAGGGTATGGAGCGCCGTTCGAAGTAGTCGACGGCGGCGAAGCAGTCCTCCAGGCGGCGCGTGTCGGCGAGCACGACGGCGCCCAGGGAGCCGGAGGCGAGCTCGTCCCACAGGAACCAGAAGCGGTCCTGTCCGGGCGTCCCGAAGAGGTAGAGCACCAGGTCCTCGCGGAGCGTGATGCGGCCGAAGTCCATGGCGACGGTGGTGGTGTGCTTGCCCTCCACACCGCTGGTGTCGTCGACCGGGCGGCCCGCCTCGGTGAGCACCTCCTCGGTGCGCAGCGGTTTGATCTCGCTGACCGCGCCGACCAGGGTCGTCTTGCCCACCCCGAAGCCACCGGCCACCAGGATCTTGAGCGTGACGGGCTCGACCGGGGGCTTGCCGCGCTCAGAACGCCCGAAGATCATCGATCTCTTCTCCTGCTTGATGGGGGTCGTGGGACGGTGGGCCGTAGCCTCCGCCGCCGGGGGTTTCGATGACAAGTACGTCGCCGGGGCCGACGTCGGCCGTATCACTTGCGCCAAGTTCCGTGACCGTGCCGTCCGCGCGCTCCACCCGGTTGGCGCCGAGCGCTCCGGGCTCGCCGCCGGCCATGCCGTAGGGCGGGACCCTGCGGTGCTGGGTCAGTGTGGAGACTGTCATGGCCTGCTGGAACCGGATACGGCGCACGGCGCCGTCCCCGCCGCTCCAGCGCCCGGCTCCGCCACTGCCCGGCCGGACCGCGAACTCTTCGAGCCGGACCGGCAGTCGCCACTCCAGGATCTCGGGGTCGGTGAGCCGCGAGTTGGTCATGTGGGTCTGTACGACGCAGGCGCCGGGGAAGCCGTCTCCCGCGCCGGATCCGGAGGCCACGGTCTCGTAGTACTGGTAGCGCTCGTTGCCGAAGGTGACGTTGTTCATCGTTCCGGACCCTTCGGCCTGTACGCGCAGGGCTCCGTACAGCGCGCCGGTGATCGCCTGAGAGGTCTCCACATTGCCCGCGACCACGGCGGCGGGGGCCTCGGGAGCGAGCATCGAGCCACGCGGCACGACGATGTCGAGCGGGCGCAGACAGCCGTCGTTGAGCGGGATGTCGTCGGCGACCAGAGTGCGGAAGACGTACAGGACAGCGGCGTTGACCACCGCGAAGGGCGCGTTGAAGTTGGTGCTGAGCTGCGGGGACGTACCCGTGAAGTCGACCGTGGCGGAACGGCTTTCGCGGTCCACGGCGACCCGGACACGGATGACCGCCCCGGAGTCGGTCTCGTAGGCGAACTCACCGTCTTCCAAAGCGTCGATGACGCGGCGTACGGCTTCTTCCGCGTTGTCCTGCACGTGCCGCATGTAGGCCTGGACGACGTCGAGGCCAAAGTTCTCGATCATGCGGGCGACTTCGTCGACGCCCTTCTGGTTGGCGGCGATCTGCGCACGCAGGTCGGCGAGGTTGGTCTTCGGATTGCGCGAGGGGTAGGGCGCCTCGGTGAGCAGGCGAAGCGTCTCGGCCTCGCGGAAGCGGCCGTTCTCGGCGAGCAGCCAGTTGTCGAAGAGGATGCCCTCTTCCTCGATGGTGCGGCTGTTCGCGGGCATGGAGCCCGGGGCGATGCCGCCGATCTCGGCGTGGTGTCCGCGCGAGGCGACGTAGAACAGGATGCGCTCACCCTCCGTGTCGAAGACCGGGGTGATCACGGTGACGTCGGGGAGGTGAGTGCCTCCGTGGTACGGGTCGTTGACCGCGTACGTGTCACCCTTGCGCATGCTGTCGCCGCGTCGCCGGATGACCTCCTGCACGCTTGTGCCCATCGAGCCCAAGTGGACAGGGATGTGAGGGGCGTTGGCGACAAGGCTGCCGTCGGGGTCGAAGAGCGCGCAGGAGAAGTCCAGGCGTTCCTTGATGTTGACCGACTGGGCCGTGGACTCCAGGCGGGCACCCATCTGCTCGGCGATGGACATGAAGAGGTTGTTGAAGACCTCGAGGAGAACCGGGTCCGCTTCCGTGCCGAGATCGGAACTCTGCGTAACCGCCACGCGTTCCATGACCAGATGCCCGTCGTCGGTCATCGCGGCCCGCCAGCCGTCGTCGACGACGGTCGTCGCGCTGGCCTCGGTGATGATCGCGGGGCCGGTGACCGTTTCACCGGGCGGCAGTTCCTCGCGGCGGTGCAGGGGTACGTCGCACCAGGCGCCGCCCGTGTGGAGGCTGACCGTCTGCGCCGCGCCTCGGGCGGACGAAGAGGTCGCGAGGGCGGAGAGATCGGGGGGTTCGGTGAGTCCGGTGGCCTCTACGGAGAGGGCTTCCACGACGACCGGACGGTCGAGGGTGAAGGAGTAGGTGGCGCGATGGCGTTCTTCGAAGGCGTGGTTCATGGTGTCGGGCTCGGTGAGCTCGACGGTGAGCGCCGTGTCCGTTCCGTCGTAGCGGAGTTGGGCGCGGCGGGTGACGCGGATGCGGTCCTCGGGCACGTCCTCGGCGAGGAGTTCGGTGCGGGCGGCGCCCTCCAGGTCGTCGGCGGTCTTGAGGATGCCGGGCATCGCGGACGCCTCAAGGGGTGCCTCCACGGACTGCTCGCGCATGGCCGTCGTGTCGGCGAGTCCGATGCCGAGGGCGGACAGGACACCGGCCATGGGCGGGACGAGGACGGTGCGGATGCCGAGCGAGTCGGCGACCATGCACGCGTGCTGGCCGCCCGCACCGCCGAAGGTGGTGAGCGCGTACCGAGTGACGTCGTGGCCCTTCTGGACCGAGATCCGCTTGACCGCGTTGGCGATGTTGGCCACGGCGATCTGCAGGTAACCCTCCGCCACCTGCTCCGGGGTGCGGTCGTCCCCGGTCTTCTCGCTGATCTCCCGCGCGAGGGCGGCGAACCGGTCGCGGACGAGGGTGTCGTCGAGGGGCTGGTCGCCGTCGGGGCCGAACACTTCGGGGAAGTGGGTGGCTTGGATGCGGCCGAGTGCGACGTTGGCGTCCGTGACGGTGAGCGGGCCGCCACCGCGGTAGCAGGCGGGGCCGGGGTCGGCGCCCGCCGAGTCCGGGCCCACCCGGTAGCGGGAGCCGTCGAAGTGGAGCACCGAGCCGCCGCCCGCAGCGACGGTGTGGATGTCCAGCATGGGCGCCCGCAGCCGGACCCCGGCGATCCGGGTGGTGAAGACCCGCTCGTACTCGCCCGCGAAGTGCGAGACGTCCGTGGAGGTGCCGCCCATGTCGAAGCCGATGACACGGTCGAAGCCGGCGAGCTGCGACATCCGGGCCATGCCGACGATGCCGCCCGCCGGGCCGGACAGGATGGCGTCCTTGCCGCGGAACTGACCCGCTTCGGCGAGGCCTCCGTTGGACTGCATGAACATCAGTCGCACGCCCTGGAGCTCATCGGCGACGTGCTGGACGTAGCGGCGCAGCACGGGCGACAGGTAGGCGTCGACGACGGCCGTGTCACCGCGCGGGACGAGCTTCATCAGCGGGCTGACCTCGCTGGAGAGCGAGATCTGCGGGAAGCCGGTGCGTGCCGCCAGTTCACCGACGGCCTCTTCATGGGCGGGGTGGAGATGACTGTGCATGCAGACGACGGCGACGGCCCGGATACCGGAGTCGTACGCCTCCTGGAGGGGCCCGGCCAGGGCGTCCAGGTCGGGCGCGCGCAGGACCGTGCCGTCGGCGGCGATCCGCTCGTCGACCTCGACCACGCGTTCGTAGAGCAGCTCGGGCAGTTCGATCGCGCGGGCGAAGATGTGGGGGCGGTTCTGGTAGGCGATGCGCAGGGCGTCGCGGAAGCCTCGGGTGACGACGAGGAGGGTGCGCTCTCCCTTGCGTTCCAGCAGGGCGTTGGTGGCGACGGTGGTTCCCATGCGGACGGCGTCGATCCGCGCGCCCTGGGCGTCCTGGCCGCCGAGGAGTTCACGAACACCCGCCACCGCCGCGTCGGCGTACCTCGCCCGGTGCTCGGACAGCAGTTTGTGTGTGAGCAGGCGGCCGTCCGGGCGTCGCGCGACGATGTCGGTGAAGGTGCCGCCTCGGTCGACCCAGAACTGCCAGCCTGTCACGTCTGTTCCCCGCTTCCGCCCAGCTCAGAGCGCCCGGAGGCCGCTGATCACGTCGCGCAGAATACTCTCGTCCGGCAGCTCGGCAGGGGGTACGGGACGTGTCACATGGACCATTTCCTCGGTCACGAGGTCCCCGATGAGGACCCGGACCACTCCGATGGGCAGGTCGAGCTCGGCGGCCAGCTCGGCGACCGACTGGGGGGTGTCGCGGCAGAGCTCGACTATGTCCACGTGTTCCGGGGACAGCGAATGGTCGGCTTCGGGGTCGTCCGCGTGGGGCTCCGTGACGACCACCGCGATCAGGTCGAGGCGATGCTGGGCAGGACTCGTGGTGCGCCCGCGTGTCATGGCATAAGGACGGACCACCGGTCCGGCGTCGTCGTCGAACCAGTGGCGTTTTCCCTGACCGTCTCCGCTCATGCCATCCCACTACCCGCCCGAGGGCAGATCGGTGCGCGGAGCGGCGGCCAGATGTGCGCCGACCCGCTTCACCAGAAGCGTCATTTCGTAGGCGACCTGCCCGACATCGGAGTCGGCGTCCGAAAGAACGGCGAGACAGCTGCCGTCCCCGGCGGCCGTGACGAAGAGGAAGGCCTCCTCGAGCTCGACCACGGTCTGCCGGACACCGCCCGCCTCGAAGTGGCGGCCGACGCCCTTGGCGAGGCTGTGGAAGCCGGAGGCGACGGCGGCCAGGTGCTCGCTGTCCTCCCGGGTCAGATCCTTGGAGGCCCCGGTGGCAAGGCCGTCGCCGGAGAGCACGATCGCCTTGTTGATGCTGGCGACGCGGTCCACCAGGTCGTCGAGCAGCCAGTTCAGCTCTCCCGACGTCTTGCTGGTCGCGGTGGGCCCTGTGGCCTTCGGTGCGGTCATCGACCGTCCCCCTTCGTCGTTCCTGGTGCTGTGCCGCCCTGGGCCCCGTCGCCCGCGGCGTTCTCCTCGCGGCCCCGCTGCCAGCCCCGCTGGAGCGAGGCCATCCGGCTGCGTACCTCGTCGGCGTCGCGATCGGCGAGTTCCGCCCCCTTCGGGGTGTGGTCCTTGTCGCGCTCGGCGCGCCGTTCTGGTCCGTCCTTCAACTGGGGGGCCAGATTGGCCTGTCGGACGCGGCGGGGCAGCGGGCTGGCACCCGATTCTGCCCCTTGCGTCGTGGCGGCGGAGCCCCGGGTGGTCCCGGCCCTGCCCGCCGGCGCGCCGGCGGAGCGAGTGCGCCGGGGGAGAGCGGGGGCCTCTCGGAGGCCGGATGCCTCGGAGCGAAGGCCCGGAGTCTCGGGGCGTTCGCCGTTGCGGCGCCCGGAGATTTCGGTGCGGTCGTTGTTGCGGCGCCCAGAGGGCTCGGTGCGGTCAGCACGCCGGGCGGTCGACGACTGTGCGCTCGCCCTCTCCGCGATGCCTTGCCGCTCCACCGGCTCGAGGACCGGTTCGAGGTTCTCCACCGGCTTCAGCGCCTCGGGGAGCTCCTCGCCCGCCTCGCCGCGCCGGGGCCTCGTCCGGGTCACGGGACGACCGTGCGAGCTGACCAGCTTGGGAGTTCCGCGGCGCGGCAGGGGGACCGGGCCCCCCGCGTGGTCGTCGTCGCCGGAGCGGGCCGTCTCCGCGCCGCCCGCGCGGGGCTGCTGGTGGGGCCGGTGCTGCTCGACCGGGACACCCGCTATGGAGCGGCGCGGCCGGAACAGACCGCCCTGCTCGGCGTCCTCGTCGTCGAGGGCGCCCGGGAAGCCGCCGAGCACGTCCAGATCGACCGGCGCCTCCAGTTCGACCGGCCCGTCGAGGATCGCGGCAGGCAGGCCGGGGAGGCGCACCGGTACGTCGGAGAGCGCCGCCTTGCGGTCCTCCTCGATCTTGCCCTCCTTCGAGGGCAGCGCTCGGTCGAGACGGAAGCCGATGCCGTTGGTGTCCGGGACGTCGTCCGTGAGCAGCACGTCGGGGATGAACACCACGGCGGTGGTGCCGCCGTACGGAGAAGGCTGGAGGGAGACACGGACGTTCTGCCGCTGCGCGAGCCGGCTGACCACGAAGAGACCGAGCCGGTCGGTGTCGGACAGTTCGAACTCGGGGGTCTCGGCGAGCCGTAGGTTGGCGTCGAGGAGCGCTTCGGCCGCCATGCCCAGACCGCGGTCGTGGATCTCCAGGGTGAAACCGTTGGCGACGCGTTCACCGACGACCTGCACGGCCGTGTGCGGGGGCGAGAACACCGTGGCGTTCTCCAGGAGTTCGGCGACCAGGTGCGTGAGGTCGGCGACCGCGGGCCCGGTGACGGCGACGCGGGGCAGTCGGCGTACCTCGATGCGCTCGTAGTCCTCGACCTCGGCGACGGCGGCGCGGACGATGTCCATGAGCTGGACGGGCTTGCGCCACTGCCGGGACGGGGCCGCGCCGGACAGGATGACCAGGCCCTCGGCATGCCGGCGCATTCGGGTGGTCAGGTGGTCGAGGCGGAACAGGTCGGCGAGTTCGTCGGTGTCCTCGGTCCGGCGTTCCATGGTGTCGAGGAGGGTGAGCTGCTTGTGCAGCAGGACCTGGCTGCGGCGGGCGAGGTTGACGAAGACCTCGGAGACGCCGTCCCGGAGTTCGGACTGTTTGACGGCGGCCTCGACGGCCGCGCGCTGAAGGGTGTTGAGGGCCTGGCCGACCTCGCCGATCTCGTTCTTGTCGTACTCCAGGCGGGGCACTTCGGTCTCGACGTCGACCTGTTCGCCCCCGGAGAGGCGGCGCATGACGCTGGGAAGCCGGACGCCTGACGCCTCGTGGGCGTCCAGGCGCAGCCGGCGCAGGTCGCGGATGAGGCCCCGGCCGATGCGTACGGACATGACGAGCGAGGCCAGCAGGGCGATGAGTCCGAGGACACCCGCGATGACCGCCTTGACGATGACGCCCGTGGCCACGGGGCGGACACGGTCCTGGTAGCGGTCGCCGGCCTTGTCGTCGAGGTCGGCGAGTTCGTCGAGCACGTGTCCGGCCGCCCGGTCCCAGCTCTGCGCGGTGACACCGTGCGGGGATCCGGCCGGGGAGGTGACGACAGCCTGCTCCGCCACGCGCAGGGGAGCCGTGTCGGCGTTCGACCAGTAGCGCTCGAAGCGACCGCGTTCCGCGGAGGGCAGCAGCGGCAGGCTGATGTCGTACAGCAGGGTGCGCTGCGCGACGAGATCGGAGATGTCGCGGATGTCGTCGCGGGTGACGCGGCCCGCGACCAGCGCGGAACCGAGGAGGGCGTCCTCGCGGGAGAGCAGTTCGCGGGCGTTGGCGACGTTGACGAGGGCGCGGCCCTGCTTGTCCATCTCCACGTTGTCCACGACGTGGAGGTTGGCCATCAGTGTGTAACAGGGGTCGACCAGACGGTTGTAGAGGTCGAGGGCCTGGGCCCGGTTGACGGTGCCCTCCTCGACACTGCGGCGCAGCGAGTCGATGCCGTCGAGGGCGTCCAGGATGGTGGTGAGGCGCTGTGAGGTGCCCCCGTTCATCTCTTCCTGTACGTCTTCGTCCTTGGCGTTGTTGCGGACCTTCGCCACGGCCCGGTCGGTCGCGGTGCGACTGCGCTTCAGCGCCGTCAGCGCGTCGGAGGCGCGGGGATCGGCGAGATAGACGAGTGTCTGGCGGCGTTCCTGCTGGAGAACGCTGATGGTGTCCTCGGTGGGGTAGCCGATCTTCTCGACCACGTCCGACACGTTGAACAGCTGGTTGGCCGCGCGGCCGGTGAGTACCGTCGCGAAGGCCCAGATCCCTGTCAGGGAGAGGAGCGGCACGAGGAGCAGCGCCACGATCTTCCGGCGGATGGACTTCCCGCGAAAGCGCATGGCCTCCCCCAGCTCGACCCCCTCCGGCCCGGGGGCACACCTGTGCGTCAACAAACGGCGTGAGCCTACTACTGACGCACAGGTAACTCGAAGACGTGTCCGGGCGGCCGCCCGGCGTGAAGAGGGTGGAACCCGGGCTCTTGAGGGAACCGGAGATGGGCAGTTGTCCGTTCATTGGGGGAGATTGCCGCCCCGAATCCGGCATGGCGAGCCGGAGCTCATCGGGCCAGTGAACTTGGTCAGTTGGCCGGAATTTTTCGCTTGTCGGGAATCTTCCGGGCACATTGTTCGTCCTTCTCTACGGGAAATGGGGGCGGAATCGGCCACAGGGGCCGCATGCCGCGTCCAGGCGGCGTAAAACAGCGCAAGCCGGGCAGCCACTGGGGAGCAGGTGTCGTATGACACCCGTGCGAGGGTCTGCTGGGCGGTGGGGAGTGACAAGTTGATGGGCACGGCGGAGCGGGGCGGGACACCAGGGGTGGGAACTGCGGCGCCTGTGGCGGTGCGATCGGCCACACGGACACCGGATCGCGGCATACCGGCGGACTCGGCGGACGGACGCGACGAAGTGAGCGGACAAGGCGTCGTGACGGACGGGCGCGATCGGGTGAGCCGGCAGAGCGTGGCCCCGGAGGGACGCGACCGGAAGAACGACCGGACGGGTGCCGCCGGGATCGGAAGCGAGCGCAAGAGCGCCCAGGCCGTGGCCGAGGGCGGGCCCGAGCCGGTGGGCGGGCGGGGCACGGTCACCGGCGGGCAGGCGCGGGCGGTCGGAGAGGGTGCCGCTGACGGTCAGCGGCGTGCCGGCGGGCAGGCGCGGGCAGTTGTCGGGCACGAGGACGGATACGAAGAGCAGGCGTACTACCGGCCGTTGTGGATCGAGGAGCCCGCGCGTCGGCGACGGCTGCCCGATCCGGTGCGCACGTCGGCCGTACGTGCGGTGCTCATCATCGCGGTGACGCTGATCCAGGCCGTGATCGCCTTTCTGTCCACGCTGGCGGAGTCCTGGCTCGCCTTCCCGATGGTCCTGAGCAGCGTGGCCAGCACGGTGGTGGCCACCTGGGCCGCCCTCGACGTCTGGGTCACCCGCCAGGTGTGGAACCAGCGCAATGGCGTGGTGTCCGAACCGAGCAGCACCGCAAGGACCTTGAGGCGCGAGCGGCGCCGGGCCCGACGGCAGGCACGCGCGACGGAGCGCGCTCAGGAGCGAATACGGCGGCAGGGCGGCACCGGACAGTTGTCGCACCCGTGAGTACGGCTCGCGAGGAGTACGGCTCGCAACGAGTGCGGCTCGCGACTGAGTACGGTGCGACTCGCAGTTGAGCCCGGCTCGTGACTGAGCCCGGCTCACCGCTGCCCACGGCACGGCCGAGGGGCGGGCTCCACGGACGCCGTGGTGCCCGTGAACCTGGTGGTCCAGTTGGCCCCCGTCCGTGGGTCCGCCCACAGGCCGTCAGCTCGACACGGCGCCGGCCGGCTCCATCGGGTCCTCGCTGCGCGCCAGTTCACGGCGTGCCTTCATGAACGGGCGGGGGCGGTCGATGGACAGCACGGCCGTGGTGCGTCCGCCGCGCTCGTACAGGGCGAGAAGGCCGCCTTCGGCCGGTGCGCCGTCGTCGAGTGCGCCCTCGGTGATGCGGACGGCGTCCGCCGCGTGCCGGCGCCCCGCGAACTGGATCCGTGCGCCGTACTGATCGGACCAGAAGTAGGGCAGGGACCGTGCGCTCTCGACGGTGCGCCCGGCGAGCAAGTTGCGGACCGCGACACGGGGCTGTTCGGTGGCGGAGGTCCAGTGCTCGGCGCGGGCGCCTCCGACGCGGGCGACGTCGCCGACGGCGACCACCTGCGGCAGTGCGGTCACGCAACCGTCGTCGCACAGCACGCCATCGTGCAGAGCGAGTGTCGAACCGGCGAGCCAGCCGGTGTTGGGGGTGGCGCCGATGCCCACGATCACGACATCGGCAGGCAGGACCCGGCCGTCGGAGAGCTCCACACCCGTGACGGTGCCGCTCCCCCGCAGGCCGGCGACACCGATGCCGGTCACGAGGCCTGCTCCACCGCGGCGATGCAGGGCGGCGCACACGGCGGCCATCTCCGGGCCGATTTGGGGAACGAGGGGCAGGGGTGCGGCCTCGACGACGGTGACGTCGTGGCCGAGTCCGGCACACGAGGACGCGGTCTCGGCTCCGATGAAGCCGCCGCCTATGACGACGACGCTGCGCGGGCCCCGGGAGAGTTCCGCACGCAGGGCGCGGGCGTCGTCGAGCGTGCGCAGGGTGTGCACGCCGACGAGTCCGTCCCCCGGGAGCCGACGGGCCGAGGCGCCGGTCGCGATGACCACGCCGTCCGTGGAGACGGTGCGGCCGTCGTGGAGGAGGACGGTGCGCCCCCGGGCGTCGAGGCCGCGGGCGCGTACGCCGAGCAGCCACTCGGCGTCGAGTTCGGCGGCCTCCTCGGTGTCGGTGAGGGCGAGCCGGGTCTCGTCGGCGCGGCCGGTGAGGAAGTCCTTGGAGAGGGGTGGGCGGTCGTACGGCTGATGGGGCTCGTCCCCGACGATCACCAGGCGGCCGTCGAACCCCTGAGCCCGGAGTTCCCGGGCGGCGTACAGCCCGGAGAGGGAGGCACCGACGACGGTCACGGTCCTCATGAGGCGCGCTCTTGGGCGCACTCGGTCAGGGCGTTCATGCGGCGGTGCCCTCCTCCGCGGCCAGGTGGACGTGGATGACTCCGTCGTCGACGGTGACGCGGTGGGTGCGGACGGGGCGGCGTGCGGGCAGGCACGTCGGCAGGCCCGTACGGAGATCGAATGAGGCGGCGTGCAGCGGGCATTCGACCAGACAGCCCTCCAGCCAGCCCTCCGAGAGGGAGGCGTCCTGGTGGGTGCAGGTGTCGTCGATGGCGTACAACTCGCCGTCGGCGTTGAACACCGCGATGGGCGGCGTGGTGTCGACACGGACGGATTCGCCCGCGGGGAGGTCTTCGAGGCGGCAGACGGGAATCATGGGCCCCCCTCTCGGTCCTGGACTCTTCGTCCGGGACCTCCTGGTCCAGGTGGGTCCGGAGACCTTTCGGGTTCCGGACGCTTCGGTAACATGTTGTTTCGCATGGCGCACGAGGGAGCGCTATGCGCAACAGAATCCGCGCGGGGGTCCCGTCACGTCAAGGGCTTCCCGCAGATGCGGCCCAAACCGGGCCGTCAGGTGGTGAGAGTTGAGCTATGACCCGCACGCAGAAGCAGGCTGAGCACAACCGGGACGGTTCCGAGAAGCAGCACGGGAGAGGGGCCGGCAGCGCCGTCCAGTCGGTGGACCGCGCCGTGAGCGTGCTGGAGATCCTCGCCCGGGTCGGGGAGGCCGGGGTCACCGAGATCGCCGAGGAGCTGGACGTGCACAAGTCCACCGCCTTCCGCCTGCTCGGTGTCCTGGAGAACCGCGGTCTGGTGGCCCAGGCCAAGGACCGCGGGAAGTACTACCTGGGGGCCGCCGTACTGCGTCTGGCGGGGGCGGCGGCGGTGCGCCTCGACATCTCCCAGGAAGGCGTGCCGGTCTGCCGCGAACTCGCCGACGAACTGGGCGAGACCGTCAACGTCGCGGTGCTCGACGACGACGCGGCGGTCAACATCATGCAGGCACGCGGCACCGCGTCGGTCACCGCGCAGAACTGGCTGGGAAGACGCACCCCGCTGCACGCGACCTCCAGCGGCAAGGTGCTGCTCGCGCACATGCCGCCCACCCTGCGCGAAGGTCTGCTCGCGCGCGCCCTGCCACGGTTCACCGAGCGCACCATCACGGGTACGTCCGTGCTGCGCGCCGAGTTGGAGGCCGTGGTCGAGCAGGGCTACGGGGTCACCATCGAGGAACTGGAGCTGGGGCTCGCCGCCGTGGCCGCGCCGATCCGGGCGCACGACGGGAAAGTGATCGGGGCGATCAGCGTGTCGGGTCCGGTGTACCGGCTGAACTCCGACCGACTGCCGGAGCTGGCGAAGCGGACGGTGGCGGCGGGGGCCGAGTTGTCGCGCCGGATGGGGTACGGCTTCTGAGGGCCCGCAGGGGCGAAGGGGCGGGGCGCGGGATTCTCCCGGCCCCGCCCCTTCGTGTGTCCAGTCCGTATGCCCAGTCCGTATGCCCAGTCCGTGTGTCCGGCACGTTTCGGGCGGCCCGTTCCTTTTGCCAAGGGTTAACGCCGACCCCTTGACGACCCCATGACGGCGTTCTCAATATGTTCCTCATCGCGCAACCCATCGTGCATTGCGCAACAGCAGAGGAGCTTGTCGTGCCACACGAGGTCCGTGCCGTAGTCGCCGTCAAGAAGGGTGCACCCGTCGAGGTGCAGACGATCGTCGTTCCCGACCCGGGACCCGGAGAGGTGCTCGTCAACGTCCAGGCCTGCGGGGTCTGCCACACGGATCTGCACTACCGGGAGGGCGCGATCACCGACGACTTCCCCTTCCTGCTCGGCCACGAGGCGGCCGGCACGATCGAGGCGGTCGGCGACGGCGTCAGCGACCTGGTCCCGGGCGACTACGTGGTCCTCGCCTGGCGGGCGCCCTGCGGAACCTGTCGCTCCTGTCGTCGCGGGCGCCCCTGGTACTGCTTCGACTCCCGTAACGCCACCCAGCCGATGACGCTGCTCGACGGCACCCCGCTCAGCAACGCGCTGGGCATCGGTGCCTTCGCCGAGAAGACCCTGGTCGCGGCCGGGCAGGCGGTGAAGATCGACCCGGCCGCCCGCCCCGAGGCCGCGGGTCTGATCGGCTGCGGCGTGATGGCCGGATACGGCGCGGCGGTCAACACCGGCAACGTCGGGCGCGGCGACACGGTCGCCGTCATCGGCTGCGGAGGCGTCGGCAACGCGGCGATCGCGGGCGCCTGTCTCAACGGCGCGATGAAGGTCATCGCCGTCGACATCGACGACAAGAAGCTCGACCAGGCCGAGAAGTTCGGCGCCACCCACACGGTGAACTCGCGCGGGACGGATCCCGTCGAGGCCGTCCGTGCGCTCACCGACGGTTTCGGGGTCGACATCGCCATCGACGCGGTGGGCCGACCGGAGACGTACAAACAGGCCTTCTACATGCGCGACCACGCGGGTGTGCTCGTCCAGGTCGGCGTCCCCGACCCCGAGATGAAGATCGACCTCCCGCTGATCGACCTGTTCTCGCGCGGCGGTGCGCTGAAGTCCTCCTGGTACGGCGACTGCCTGCCGAGCCGCGACTTCCCGTTCCTCATCGACCAGTACCTGTACGGGCTGCTCGACCTCAACGCCTTCGTCAGCGAGACCATCTCGCTCGACCAGGTCGAGGAGGCGTTCGCGAAGATGCACCGCGGTGAGGTACTGCGGTCGGTGGTGGTCCTGTGAGCCAAGCCGGGCCCCAGGGACACGGTCACGAACAGGACCACACGGTACGGGTCCAACGCGTCGTCACCTCGGGCACCTTCAGCCTCGACGGCGAGACCTTCGACGTCGACAACAACGTCTGGCTCGTGGGCGACGACGAGGAGGTACTGATCGTCGACGCCGCCCACGACGCCCGTACGATCCACAAGGCCGTCGCCGGACGCCGTGTCACCGCGATCGTCTGCACCCATGCGCACGACGACCACATCGACGCGGCCGCCGAGCTCTCCGTACTGACCGGCGCGCCCGTGCTCCTGCATCCCGACGACAACGAGCTGTGGTCCTTCACCCACCCCGGGCGCAAGCCGGACGGGGAACTGCGTGACGGCCGGATCCTGGCGGTCGCCGGTATCGAACTCCAGGTGATCCACAGCCCCGGCCACACCTGGGGCAGCTGCTCCCTCCACGCCCCGTTCCTGGACACGGTCTTCACCGGGGACACCCTCTTCCACGGCGGCCCCGGCGCGACCGGCCGCTCGTACTCGGACCGGCCCACCATCGAGGCCTCGCTCCGCAACCGGCTCCTCACCCTCCCCGGCAACACGGTGGTCCGTACCGGGCACGGCGAGGACACCACCATCGCCGCCGAACGCCCCCACGTCCCGACCGTCTGATCCACCCCCGAGCGCGTCCACTCCCCACCCCGGCAAGGAGGGGCATGTCCAGCACGCCCGCAAACCATCCCCGTGTCGTCATCATCGGCGCCGGCATCGTCGGCTGCTCGCTCGCCGACGAGCTGACCGCCCGCGGCTGGACCGACGTCACCGTTCTCGAACAGGGACCGCTGCCCGCCCCGGGCGGCTCCACCTCGCACGCACCGGGCCTGGTGTTCCAGACCAGCCCGTCCAAGACACTCACGGCGTTCGCCCGGTACACCGTGGAGAAGTTCAACTCGCTCCAGGTCGAGGGCGTCTCCTGCTTCAACCCGGTCGGCGGTCTCGAACTCGCGACCACGCCCGAGCGCCTCGCCGACCTGCACCGCAAGGCCGGCTATGCCGCCTCGTGGGGCGTACGCGGCGAGATCGTCAGCGCGACCCGCTGCAAGGAACTGTGGCCGCTCATCGACCAGTCGGCCGTCCTCGGCGGCTTCCACACCCCCGACGACGGCCTGGCCCGCGCCGTGCTCGCGTCCCGGGCGCAGAGGGAACGCGCCACCGAACGGGGCGCCCGTTTCCTCGACCGCCACACGGTCACCGGTATCGAACAGGAGGACGGCAAGGTCACCGCCGTGGTCACCGACCGCGGCACCCTCCCCGCCGACCACGTCGTCTCCGCGGCCGGTTTCTGGGGCCCGGTCATCGGCCGGATGGCCGGGGTCGATGTCCCCCTTCAGCCGCTCGCACACCAGTACGCAAAGACCAAGCCGCTCCCTGAACTGGCCGAATCCACCCCGAAAGCCACCTCCGGAGCGAGCCCGGAGGCCACCTCCGAAGCCACCGCTGAGACCACGGCTGAAACCACTGCTCACACTCCCACCGACGCCTCGAAGCCCATCCTCCGCTTCCAGGACCGCGACCTCTACTTCCGCGAGCACCACGACCGCATCGGCATCGGCAGCTACGCCCACAAGCCGCTGCCCGTCGACCCGTTCGGGATCCTCCCCTACGACGAGGCGCGCGCGAACGACATGGAGATGCCGTCGTCGTACCCCTTCACCGAGGAGGACTGGGCGCCGAGTTGGGACGACTGCCGCTGGCTGATGCCCGCCCTGCGCGAGACGGAGATCGAGGAGGGCTTCAACGGCGTCTTCTCCTTCACCCCGGACGGCATGCCGGTGCTGGGGGAATCGCGCGAGCTGCGCGGATTCTGGCTGGCCGAGGCCGTCTGGGTCACCCACTCCGCGGGGGTCGCCAAGGCGGTCGCCGAATGGATGGTCGACGGGCGCGCCTCCATCGACCTGCACGAATGCGACCTCGCACGCTTCGAGGACGCGCAGCGCTCACCGTCGTACGTCCGCGAACGCGGCTCGCAGCAGTTCGTCGAGGTGTACGACGTCCTGCACCCCCTCCAGCCGATGGAGCACCCGCGCCCCCTGCGCGTCAGCCCCTTCTACGCCCGGCAGCAGGAACTCGGCGCGTACTTCCTGGAGGGCGGCGGCTGGGAGCGCCCGCACTGGTACGAGGCGAACGCCCCGCTCGTGGACGGTCTGCGGCTCCCCGAGCGCGACGCCTGGTCGGCCCGCTACTGGTCGCCCATCGCGGCCGCCGAGGCGAAGGCGACCCGCGAGAAGGTCGCCCTGTACGACATGACCCCGCTGCGCCGCCTCGAAGTCAGCGGGCCCGGGGCCCTCGGCTTCCTCCAGCGCATGACCTCCAACAACCTCCGCAAGAAGCCGGGCGCGGTCACTTACACGCTGCTCCTGGACGAGACGGGCGGCGTACGCTCCGACCTCACGGTCGCGCGCCTCGCCCCGGACCGGTTCCAGGTGGGCGCCAACTCCCCCACCGACCTGGACTGGCTGGTGCGGCGCGCCCCGGACGACGTGCGGATCAGGGACATCACCTCCGGCACCTGCTGCATCGGCGTCTGGGGTCCGCTGGCCCGCGAGCTCGTGCAGCCGCTGACCCGCGACGACTTCTCACACGAGGGCTTCGGCTACTTCCGCGCGAAGGAGACCTGCCTCGGACACGTCCCGGTGACGGCGCTGCGGCTGTCGTACGTCGGCGAGCTGGGCTGGGAGTTGTACACGTCCGCCGATCTGGGGCTCAGGCTCTGGGACACGCTGTGGGAGGCGGGCCAGGAGCACGGCGTGATCGCGGCCGGGCGCTCCGCCTTCAACAGTCTGCGCCTGGAGAAGGGCTACCGCGCCTGGGGCGTGGACATGACCGACGAGCACAACCCGTTCGAGGCGGGGGTCGGCTTCGCGGTCCGGATGGACAAGGACGGGTTCGTCGGCCAGGAGGCGCTGCAAGGCCTCGCCACGGAGGAACCCGCGCGCAGGCTCACCCCTCTCCTCCTCGACGACCCGGTCGCCGTCGTGCTCGGCAAGGAGCCCGTCTACGTCGACGGCGCCCCGGCCGGTTACGTGACCAGCGCCTCGTACGGCTACACGCTGGGCCGCTGCATCGCCTACGCCTGGCTGCCGGCGCTCCCGACCGGTACGGGCGTGCACATCGAGTACTTCGGCGAGAAGGTCCCCGCGACCGTCGCGGATGAACCCCTCTTCGACCCGAAGATGAACCGAATCCGCCGCTGAAGCCGAAGTTCGTGCCGGTCGTCGGCGAGATCGTCGCCGACCGCGTCCTGACCGGCGCCACCGATCACCCGATCGGACTGTTCGACCCCCGCCGCCTCGCCGCCGCGCCCGCCTGAGGAGTACGCACGTGACGACGATCCCCGTCTCCCCGTCCCCCATCTCCCCCAGCCTGATCGCCACCCTCCCCGGGCACTACTACACCGATCCGGAGATCTTCCGGCAGGAGCAGGAGTCCCTGTTCGAGTCGATGTGGTTCTGCGCCGTCCGCTCCGCGGATCTCGCCCGGCCCGGCGCCTTCCGCACCGTCCAGGTGGGCCGCGAGAGCGTCCTGATCACCCGCTCCCGCACGGGTGAGCTGCGCGCCTTCCTGAACATCTGCCGTCACCGCGGGGCCCGGCTGTGCACCGAGGAGTCCGGGGAGGTCCGCCGAAATCTGCAGTGCCCGTATCACGCCTGGACCTACGACCTCGACGGCAAGCTGGTCGCCGCGCCGAACCTGATCAAGATGCCGGACGTCGACCGCGTGGAGTACGGCCTGGTCAAGGTCGCGCTGCGCGAGTGGCTCGGGTACGCCTGGGTGTGCCTGGCCGACGAGCCGCCCTCCTTCGAGGAGACGGTGATGGGCGCGGCCGTGGAGCGGCTGGGCAACGCGGCCGCCATCGGGCACTACGGCACCGAGAAGCTGGCCCTCGGCAAGCGCATCACCTACGACGTGAAGGCGAACTGGAAGCTGATCGTCGAGAACTTCATGGAGTGCTACCACTGCGCGACGATCCACCCCGAACTCGTCGACGTCCTCCCGGAGTTCGCGGAAGGCTACGCGGCCCAGTACTACGTGGGGCACGGCGCCGAGTTCGGCGAGGACATCCAGGGCTTCACGGTCGACGGCAGCGAGGGCTTCGGCCGGCTGCCGGACATAGCGGACGACCAGGACCGTCGCTACTACGCGATCACTGTGAAACCGACGGTTTTCATCAACCTGGTCCCCGACCATGTCATCCTGCACCGCATGTTCCCGCTCGCCGAGGACCGCACGGTCGTCGAGTGCGACTGGCTCTACGCGCCGGAGGTCGTGAAGTCCGGCGCGGACGTGTCCAAGTCGGTCGAGCTCTTCCACCGGGTCAACGAACAGGATTTCGAGGCATGTGAACGTACGCAGCCGGCCATGACCTCGCGGGCCTACCGGAAGGGTGGTGTCCTGGTGCCCACCGAGCACCACATCGGGATCTTCCACGAGTGGCTGATCCAGCAATTGGGAGGCCCCAGTGCCTGACCTGTTCATCGACGGTACGTGGCGGAGCGCTCTCGACGGGCGCACGCGCGAGATCCGCTGCCCCGCCGACGGCTCCCTGGTGGGCGTCGTCGACGAGGCGGGCGGCAAGGACACCGTGGAGGCGATCGCCGCCGCGCGCCGCGCCTTCGACGAGGGGCCCTGGCCCACGACCCCGGCCGCGGACCGCGGTGACCTGCTGCTGCGCGTCGCCGACCTCCTCGTACGTGACAAGGACGCGCTCGCCCGCGCCGAGTCGCTCGACACGGGCAAGCGGCTCGTCGAGAGCGAGTACGACATCGACGACATCGCGAACTGCTTCCGCTACTTCGGGCGGGCCGCCACCGTCGAGACGGGCCGGGTCGTCGAGACCGGTACGGCGAGCGTCGACAGCCGGGTCGTGTACGAACCGGTCGGGGTGTGCGCGCTGATCACACCCTGGAACTACCCGCTCCTGCAGACTGCCTGGAAGGTCGCCCCTGCGCTCGCCGCGGGCAACACCTTCGTCCTCAAGCCGAGCGAGCTCACCCCGCACACGGCGATCCATCTGATGCGGCTGCTGGAGGAGGCCGGGCTGCCGCCCGCAGTGGCCAACCTCGTCCTCGGCGCGGGCCCCGAGGCAGGGGCCCCGCTCGGCGATCATCCGGACGTCGACCTCGTCTCCTTCACCGGCGGGCTGCACACCGGGCGGCTGCTGATGGCCGCCGCGGCCGGGACGGTGAAGAAGGTGGCCCTGGAACTCGGCGGCAAGAACCCGAACATCGTGTTCGCCGACGCCGACTTCGAGACGGCCGTCGACATGGCGCTGACCGCGGTCTTCCTGCACTCGGGGCAGGTCTGTTCGTCCGGGGCCCGGCTGCTGGTCGAGGACTCGCTGCACGACCGGTTCGTCGACGAGGTCGTCCGCCGGGCCTCGGAGATCCGGCTCGGCGGCCCGTTCGACGAGCGGGCACAGAGCGGGCCGCTGGTCTCGGCGGCGCATCGCGCCAAGGTCGAGGCGTACGTCGCCAAGGGGCTGGCGGAAGGCGCGGTGCTGCGCTGCGGCGGCGCGCGGCCTTCCGGACCCGAGTTCGAGGCGGGCTTCTACTATCCGCCGACCGTGCTGGACGAGTGCTCGTCCGACATGTCCGTGGTCCAGGACGAGTCCTTCGGGCCGGTGCTGACCGTGGAGCGTTTCAGCGGCGAGGCGGAGGCCGTGCGGCTCGCCAACGACACGATCTATGGGCTCGCGGGCGCCGTCTTCACCACCGACGAGGCCAAGGCCCAGCGCGTGGCGGCCCGGCTGCGGCTCGGCACGGTCTGGATCAACGACTACCACCCCTACGTCCCTCAGGCGGAATGGGGCGGTTTCAAGCAGTCCGGCTTCGGGCGCGAGCTCGGACCCGCCGGCCTGGCCGAGTACCGCGAGGCCAAGCACATCTGGCGCAACACCAACCCGTCCCCACAGGGGTGGTTCGCGTAATCCCCTGATGATCCCCCGGTGACGTCCGGATGATCTGATCCCCTGATTCCCCCCACCACCCGCACGAGCCGCGCCCCTCTCCCCTGATCCAGGAGGCCGCTCATGACCACCCATCCACCCGCGACCGAGCAGAACGACGACGCCGAACTCTCCGAGTTCGGCTACAAGCCCGAACTCAAGCGCACCCTTGGCAACTTCCACACCTTCGCCGCCGGCATCAGCTACATCTCCATCCTCACCGGCACCTTCCAGCTCTTCTACTTCGGCTACGGCAGCGGTGGCCCCGCCTACTGGTGGTCCTGGCCGATGGTCTTCATCGGCCAGTTCATGGTCGCCCTCTGCTTCGCCGAGCTCGCCGCCCGCTATCCCGTGGCCGGCTCCGTCTACAACTGGTCGAAGAAGGTGGGCAATCCGCACATAGGCTGGCTCGCGGGCTGGATGATGCTGCTCGCGTCGATCGTGACGATCTCGGCCGTGGCACTCGCCTATCAGTTGACGCTTCCCCAGATCTCCTCCACCTTCCAGTTCGTGGGTGACGGCACGGGCAAGTACGACGTCGCCACCAACGCGGTTCTGCTGGCGGCCGTACTGATCCTGTTCACCACCGTGGTGAACGCCTTCGGTGTGAAGCTGATGGCGACCATCAACACGGCGGGCGTCTTCATCGAGCTGATCGCCACCGTCGTACTGATCATCCTGTTCGCGGTGCACATCACACGTGGTCCGCAGGTGGTGATGGACACTCAGGGCACCGGCCACGGGCAGTCGTTCGGCTACCTCGGCGCCTTCCTGGTGGCCTCGCTGGCGTCCGCGTACGTCATGTACGGATTCGACACGGCCTCCTCGCTCGGTGAGGAGTGCCTCGACCCGTCGCGCAACGCGCCGCGCGCCATCATCCGTGCCATCGTCGCCTCGTTCGTCCTCGGCGGGCTCGTGCTGCTGCTCGCGCTGATGAGCGTCTCCAGCCTGAAGGGCGACAAGCTCTCCACCGACGGTCTGCAGTACATCGTCCTCGATGTGCTCGGCCCGACGGCCGGCAAGGCGATGCTGTGGTGCGTGCTGATCGCGGTCACGGTGTGCGCCCTGGCCGTGCACACGGCGGCGATCCGGCTGGCCTTCGCGATGGCCCGCGACAACAACCTGCCCGCCTCCTCGAAGCTGGCCAAGGTCAACGCGCGCTTCCAGACGCCGATCCTGCCGACCGTCATCATCGGTGTGCTCGCACTGGCGATCCTGGTGGTCAACATCCGCCAGCCGCAGATCTTCACCGTGGTCACCAGCATCGGCATCATCATGATCTACCTGGCGTATCTGCTGGTGACCGGTCCGATGCTGATCGCACGGCTGCGTGGCAAGTGGCAGCCCGCGGGCGACGGCAAGTTCTCGCTCGGCCGCTGGGGGCTGCTCGTCAACATCGTCGCCGTGGTGTGGGGCGCGGCCATGACGATCAACCTGATCTGGCCGCGCTCCGAGGTCTACAACGCGGCCGCGCCGTACCACTGGTACCTGCGCTGGGGTGCCGTCCTGTTCGTGGGCGTCGTCGCGGGCGGCGGCTTCGCCTACTACTGGTTCGTGCAGCGGCACCGGACCGGGGTGCTCGCCGAGCACCAGTTCCAGGCCTCCGCGACGGCTTCCGTCGCGGCCCCCGTGACCCCCGCGACCGACTGAAGGACCGTCACACGACCGACCGAAGAGCAAAGCAAGGAGGTCAACTCCCCATGAACGTCGATGAGTTCGACTATGTCGTGGTCGGCGGCGGCACCGCGGGCAACGTGGTCGCGGCCCGGCTCTCCGAGGATCCGTCCGTCACCGTGTGCGTCCTCGAGGCGGGCCCCAGCGATGTCGGCGACGACGACGTCCTGAAGCTGGAACGCTGGATGGGACTGCTGGAGTCCGGATACGACTGGGACTACCCGGTCGAACCGCAGGTCAGCGGCAACAGTTTCATGCGGCATGCCCGCGCCAAGGTGCTCGGTGGCTGTTCCTCGCACAACTCCTGCATCGCCTTCTGGGCACCCGCGGAGGACCTGGACGACTGGGCCGCCGCGGGCTGTACGGGGTGGAGCGCGGCCGAACTCTTCCCGCTCTACCAGCGGTTGGAGTCGAACGACGCTCCCGGCGACCACCACGGCCGCACCGGACCGGTGAAGCTGCGCACGCTGAAGGGTGCGGACCCCTGTGGCTCCGCCCTGCTGGAGGCGTGTGCGCAGGCGGGCATTCCGACCACCGCGTTCAACACCGGCAAGACCGTGGTCCGTGGCGCCAACTGGTTCCAGATCAACTCCGACGAGAACAACATCCGGCAGTCCTCGTCGGTCGCGTATCTGCATCCGGTCATGGACAAGCGGACCAACCTGGACGTGCGCACCGGGGTACGGGCCAAGAAACTCGTGCTCGACGGCCGCCGCTGTGTGGGCGCCGAGTACCTGGACCCGGACCTGATCCACACCCGGACGGTGCGCGCACGCCGCGAGGTGATCGTGTCCTGCGGGTCCATCGACACTCCCAAGCTGCTGATGCTGTCGGGCATCGGGCCCGCCGCGCATCTGCGCGAGGTGGGGGTCGAGGTGGTGGTGGACTCGGCGGGGGTCGGCAAGAACCTCCAGGACCACCCCGAGGGCGTCATCATGTGGGAGGCCAAGCAGCCCATGACCACCACGTCCAGCCAGTGGTGGGAGGCGGGCATCTTCTACGACACCGAACCGGGCCTGGACCGGCCCGACCTGATGTACCACTACGGTTCGGTGCCGTTCGACATGAACACGGCTCGGCACGGGTTCCCGACGTCCGAGAACGCGTTCTGCCTCACGCCGAACGTGACGCGCGCGAAGTCACGCGGCACGGTGCGGCTGCGCACCCGGGACTACCGGGACAAGCCGATGGTCGATCCGCGCTACTTCACGCACGAGCACGACGTGCGCGTGATGACGTACGGGCTGAAACTGGCGCGGAAGATCGCCTCCCAGCCGGCGCTGAGCGGCTGGGCGGGCGCGGAGCTGGCCCCCGGGCCGGAGGTCCGGACGGACGACGAGCTGCTCGACTACCTCCACAAGACCCACAACACCGTCTACCACCCGTCCTGCACCGTGAAGATGGGCGCCGACGACGACTCCTCGGCCCCGCTCGACGCGCGGCTGCGGGTCAAGGGGGTCGAGGGTCTGCGGGTCGCGGACGGTTCGGTGATGCCGGATCTCATCTCCGTCAACCCCTGCATCACGACCATGATGATCGGCGAGAAGTGCGCGGACCTTTTGAAGGAGGACAGGTAGGGTGCGGTTTCCCGCGCCCCTCACGGGGCGCTCGGTGCGGGCCTCTTGAACATCCTTGTCGCCGTGATCTCGCTGTGCACCGACTCACCTTCCCCGGCCGGGGCCTGCTGCGGGAGCCCCGGCCGCAGGTGTTCCTCCACGCTGATGTACTTCAGCCCGGCGCGCAGGTCGGCGTCGTTGCGCAGACGGATGACGAGGGGGAACTCGGCGAGCGCGGTCGTGTCGAACAGGCCGGTGGTGTAGAGGAGCTGGACACCGAGCGCGTCCGAGACGGCCCTCTGCAGCTCCAGCAGGTAGGTCGCGTTGGCGCGTCCGATGGGGTTGTCGAGGAAGAGCGTGCCGGCGTGCCGGTGCTTGTCACGGCCCCGGTCGTTGCTGCGCAGCGCGGCCATCGTGCAGTACAGGGCGATGGCCGCGGTCAGCAGCTGGCCGCCGGAGAAGACGTCACCCATCTGCCCGACGGGGACGCGCTCGGCGCGCAGTACGGCGTCCGGCTTGAGGATCTCGACGGCGACGCCCTTCGGCTCGAGGGCGGCGCTGACTCCGCGCAGCAGCAGTGACATGCCGTCGCGCCGCATGTCGGAGTTCTTCTTGACCGCCGCGCGGGTGGCCTCGTCGACGACCTCACCGAGCCGCTCGGCGAGCGTGGCCTGATCCGGCTCCTCGAAGCGGATGCGCAGGAACTCCTGCCCGGACCACTCCCCGAGCCCCTCCGGCAGCCGGGACAGCCGCTGCGCGGACCGCAGGGTGGCGAGCGACGACTCCACCAGCCCCCTCAGCCGGTCCACGATCGAGTCCCGGTTGCGTTCCAGCTGCGCCAACTCGTCGGTCAGCACCCTCAGTCGGGGCGCGAAGGCGTCCGCCCACTTCTGGGCGTGTTCGGGCAGCGCGGACGCGGGCAGCTCACGGATCTGCTGCCGGGCAGGGGTGCGCACCTGCTCGTACCGGTTGGAGTTGGCATGCCGTACGAGGATGTCGCTCGCCTCGCGCACGGCGCCCTCGGCCGCGGAGAGGTCGGCGGCGCAGCCGCGCAGGGAGCGGCGGGTCTCGGCGGCGGAGTGCCGGGCCTCCTCGAGGGTGCCGGGGTAGGGCTCGGGCTCCTCCTGCTCCTCGTCGGAGTGCTCCCGCAGCAGGTCCCTGAGCAGAGCGGCCGTCTCGTCGAAGCCACCGGCCGCGTCCTCGGCGGCGCGGTGCGCGTCGAGCAGCTCGGCGTGCGCCTCGCGTGCCTGGCTGAGCGCCTCGGTGCGGGAGGCGAGTTCACCGGTGGCCGTGCGCAGTAGCGACTGCGCGTGCTCGGCGTCGCGCGGGACCAGCTCCTGCGACAGCTCGGTGTGGGCCTCGCCGTCCTCGGGCGCGTGCCGCTCGGCCTCGCCGCGCAGCCGCCCGAGCTGCTCGCTCGCGGTGGACATACGGGTCTCCAGGAGCTGCACGAGCTCCTCGGCACGGGCGGCGGCCGCCTGCCGGGACGGCCCGTCGGAACCCTCCGGCGCCTGAAGGAGCTGTGCGGCGCGCGTGCGCACCTTGTTGCTGAGCCGGTCCAGCTCTGCCAGGGCCGCGGTCTCGTCGCTCTCGGCGCGGGCCTGCTCGGCACGCAGATCGGCGCCGACGCCGACCTTCTCGTACAGCTGTGACGCGGCCCGGTAGGCCTCGCGCAGGGCGGGCAGCGAGGACTTCGCCGTCTCCGACGCGTCCTCCGGTACGTCGTCGGGGGCGCCGGCGATCTCGGCGCGCTCGGCGCGCAGCGCACGGGCCGTGCGGCGGGCGTCGTCGGCGGCGCGCTGGGCGGCGCGGCGGTCCTCGTCGGCGGCGCGGGCGCGCTCCAGGCAGACCTGGGCGCGGGCCTCCGACTCGGTGGCCTCGTCGGCGAGTTCGCGCACCTTGACCTGCCAGCCGGCGCGTTCGCGCAGGCGGAAGGCGAGTCCGGCGAGCGCGTCGGCCGCGCGCCGGGCGCGCTGGGCGGCGTCCTGGCGCTCGTCGCGCACGAGGGCCGCCTCGGCCGCCGCCTCGTCGGCCTCGGCCCGCACGGTGCGCGCCTCGGCGAGCTCGGCCTCGGCCTCTTCGGCGAACGCGCGCGCCTCCCGGGCGGCCACGGCCAGTTCGACGAGCCGCCCGGCGGGACAGCCGGTGCGCCAGGAGGCGAGCCGCGCCGCGAGCTCCCGGTCCTTGCCGAGCCGGGCCGCGAGGGTGCGGATCTCCTCGTCCCGCTCGGTCGCGCGGGTGCGCAGCGCCTGCCGTTCCTCGTCGGCGGCGTGCTCGTCGTGCATGGCCGGGTTCGGCGGTACGAGGAAGACGCCGCCGTCGCCCGCGTCGGCGGCCGGGGTCGGGGCGAGCAGCGCGGCGGCCGTACCGACGGCGACGGCGGAGCGCGGCAGCAGCGCCGCTTCGCTGAGCGCCGCACGGGCCCGCGCGTGGGTGTCCGGGTCGGTGATGATCACGCCGTCGACGAGCTCGGGCCTGGCGGCCAGCACGCGCGCGTGGTCGACGGGGTCGACGGCCTGCGCGAGATAGCGCCAGCCGGGCAGGGCGGGGATGCCGTGCTCACCGAGGTACTCGACCGTGGCCAGCACGTCGGGGCCGGGCGGCAGGAGTCCGCCGTCGCCGAGGGCGCCGAGGATCCGGGCGTCGTCGGCCGCCGCGGTGCGCAGCTCGAAGAGCTGGCGCTCGGCGGAGGCGACTCCGTCGTCGAGCAGCTCGCGCAGTTCGTCGGCGTACTGGTCCAGCTCCTCGGGCGTGAGGGCGCCTTCGGTCTCCGCCCAGACGTCGGCGGAGTTGCCGCGGGCACCTCGGCCGGTGTCGCCGCCCTTGCCGTGGCCGGTCGAGGCAGCGGCGTCCCCGGCCGCCCGGGGCACCGGTACCCCGCCGTGCCGCGTTCCGGCGGCGCCCGGCAGGCTGAGCAGCTCAGCGAGCCGCTCCTCCCCCGCCAGTGCCTCGGCCGTACGGCGCTCACCGTCGTACGCGCGCTCGGCCGCCGTCGCCGCGTCCGCCGCGCGGGCGGCCGTCAGTTCGGCGCGGGACTCGGCGGACGCCGCCTCGCGGCCGTGCTCCGAGGCCCGTCGCGAGGCCTCCCGTGCGGTGTCCCACGCCGCGACGGCCGTCTTCTCGGCGTCGCTGGCGGCGAGGGCGGCGCGGGCCGGGTCGGCGTCGGGGGCGCTGTCGTCGAGCCAGCCGGCGCGGACCGCCTCGGCGGTCTCCTGCTCGACCTCGCTCAGGCGCTGGCGCAGATGTCCGACCTCGCTGCGGGCACGCTGGGCGGCGGTGGCCGCGGCGGTCGAGTCGGCGTACGCGGTCTCGCCGACCTCCTGGAGTCCGGCGGAGCGCTCCTCCTCCTCGTTGGCGAGCGCCTCGGCGCCATCGGCGGCGCGGTGCAGCGCGCGGACGAGGTCGACGGCGGCTTTGGCGCGGGCGGCGAGGGCGGGCGCGGCGTCCCGCTCGGCCTCGAGGATCGCGGCGGCCACGCGCGCGGAGCGGTCGGCGGCGGCACGGTGCCGCAGTACGAGCTCGGCGGCCTGCCAGGAGGAGTGCAGGGTGCGCGCGTCGGCCAGTTCGCGCTTCTGGGCGGCCGCCGACTTCTCGGCCCCGGCGAGCGCCAACGAGGCATGCCGGTAGGCGAGTTCGGCGGCGATGAGGGCACTGCGCTCGCGTGCGCCCTCGGCGTGGGTGACGGCGTACGCGGCGGCGGTCACGCGCTGTGCGAGCTCACCGGCGCGGACGCGCTCCCGCACGCCTCGCGCGGACAGCCGCCGGGCCAGGGTGCGGGTACGCCGCTCGGCGCCCGCGTGGATGTCACGCGCGCGTGCCCGTGCCTCGGCGGCCTCGACGATCCGGCCGAGCAGATCCACGGACCCCGCCGTGAAGTCCCGCTCGGCGATCAGCTCGGCGCGCCGCCCCAGCTTGTTGCCGAAGCCGCCGACCAGGTCGGCGAGCCCGTCGGTGTCCCGGGTGTCGGTGACCGCGCGCAGCAGCAGGTCGGTGAAGTCGGAGTCCTTCTTGACGGCGAAGAGACCGGCGGCCTCACCCTCGTCGGCGTTCATCTCCCGCTGGTAGCGGAAGAGTTCGGGATCCAGGCCGAGGTCCGTCAGATGCTCGTTCCAGCGGTCGTGGATCTCTTCCCAGTGCACTTCGAGGTGCGGATACGCCTTTCCGGCCTCGGTGAGGGCGTCGCGGAAGCCCTTCATGGTCCGCCGCCGTCCCTGCGCGCCGGACGCGCCCTCGACGGGCGGGCGGACGGCGGTCGCCTCGGCGACGGGCAGGTTGTCCAGGCTCAGGCCGGGCCCGGGCCGGAAGGAGTACCAGGCTTCGGCGAACTTCCGCGGGTCGTTGGAGACCTGCCGTCCCCGCCACTCGCTGGCCTTGCCGACCACGACGCACTCGCCGGTCAGCGTGTGCTGCCACTCCAGCGCGACATGACCGCAGTCGTCGGCGAGCAGGAACTTGCGCAGCACACCGGAGCTGGCGCCGCCCAGGGTGTTGCGGTGGCCCGGCAGCATCACCGAGAAGATCAGCTTGAGCAGCACCGACTTGCCGCCGCCGTTCTCCAGGAAGAGCACGCCCGCGGGCGCGGGCCGGCGCGGCGGCCCGACGGGCTCCTCCTCGAAGAACTCCGCCTGGGTGGGGGCGGGGTCGGGCACGGGCTCGCCGACACCCCTCAGGTCAAGGACGGTGTCGGCATAGCGCGCGCCAGCAGGCCCGATGGAGTAGAGGCGGACCCGGGACAGCTCGTACATGGCGGCGGACTCTCGTAGTAAGTCTTCGGATACGTAGGGGAGATACGCAGGGGAGCTACGTAGGTGGGTCAGGAGTGGAACGGCAGGCCTGCGCCGGCCACCAGCTCCAGGTCGTCGGTGTGCTCGGCGGGCAGCAGCGTCGGGGTGCCGTCGGTCACCGGGACGACGCCCAGCTCGAGGAGTTCGGCCATGGCGGCGCTGCCCGCCATGTCCCGCACCTGGAGCTGGTAGCGGGCCGTCGTCCGGTACGTCCCCCCGGAGTCGTCCCCGGTCCGCTGAAGGAATCCGGAGTCGGTGAGGAAGGCGACGGCCTTGCCGATGATGCCGGTGGTCGAACCGGACAGTCTTCGCGCGTCCTTGGTGGCGCCGGTGGAGCTGCGCCGTGCCCAGATCCGCCAGGCCGCCTCCAGGCCGGGCGCCTCGGTCGCCGGATCGGTGTTCTCGCCCTGCTCCTCGGCCCGCTCCTCCAGACGGCGGCAGGCCTGTCGTACGAACGCGTCGACGCCGTTGACCGAGACCCGCCCGATGTACCCGTCGTCCGCGAGGTCCTCGGGGCGTGGGAAGGCCATCGCGGCGACGGCAAGGTGGGCGAGGCCGTGCAGGAAGCGGTCCGCGGAGTCGGCCGAGGTGCGACGGGCGTAGTCGCCCATCCGGACGGCGAACACCGAGTCCTCGGCGGCCGTCACGGCCATCCCCGCGCGCGGGGACACCTCCAGCACGACCAGCCCGAGCCCGGCGGCCACGGCGTCGGCGAGGCGGGCGAACGCCGGGTCCTCTCGGTACCGCCGCAACAACTCCGCGTACTCCTGGTCCCGCGCGGGCTGCAGTTTGGGCTGGAGCCCGAAGGCGACGAGCCGCGCCGCGTCGGCGGCGTCGGCGGGTGTGACGGGAGCGTTCGCCGGCGCGGCGACGGCATCCGGCTCACTCCACTCGACGTGCTGCTCGGTCACGACTGGGGCTCCATGGTCTGAGATACGGGGGTGCGGACAAGCGCCCTGTCAGGGGCGCGGGGCGGTGACATCTGCGGCTGCCCGGCGCGGGCGCGGCGAGCCACGAACACCTCGCGGGCGACGAGCGAGGCGCGGTTCCCTGGCGACTGTGCGTTCACGACCGATCCGCCGCCATCCCCGCCGCGTCGAGCAGAGCCATGCCCACGATCAGATCGGCCCCGCCGAACTCGGGATCGTCCAGCTGCACCCCGTCGTCGACGGCGAACAACAGTTTCTCCTCACCCTGCCGATACGCGGTACCGACCGGCGGACTGGCCGCGTGCACGGCCAACAGGGCGACGAGGTAGGGCAGTTCGGGATCCCGGCGGCGCGCTTCGGCGAGCAGCCCGGACAGCCGTCGCGGCGCGTCCGCCGGCAGATCCAGCAGCTCCCTCGCGGAGGCGAGCTGCTCCTCACTGAACCGGCTGTCGTCCGGCGTGGCGATCAGGTCCGGTTCGGGCATCTCCGCACCGAGGTGCTCCCGCTCCAGGGGTGGTGTCAGCAGGAGCTCGACAAGATCCCCCACCCGTACGGCCACCGGCGTGCGCAGCCCCGTTCCACGTGCGAAGAACGCGTCCGTCACGCGCCGGGCCTGTGCGACGGGCAGCGGCAGCACGGGCGCGACGAGGTGGCCGTAGAGGTCGATCCCCGAGGTCGTCATGGGTGTGGCGAAGGCCTGCCGGTCCTGCTCGGCACGGAACAGGGGCCCGGCCTCCAGAAGCCGGGACTGCAACTGCGTGTGCCGGCGGATGCAGTCCTTGACGATGTCGACGAGCTCGGCGGCGCGGCGCTTCTGCTCGGGGTCCTCGGACTCGTCGCGGGCCTTGCGGATGTTGGTGAGGATCGCGTTCTCGTGGCGGTAGCGGTCGGCGACGTGGTCGAGCGCCTCGGCGATCATGTCGGGCACGGCCTGGAGCCAGTCGACGGCGCGCACATTGCGCCGGGTCGCGTCGAGCGCCCTGCGGAGGGTCTCCGAGTACTGCACGGTCCGGTAGCGGGCCTGCTCGGCGGCGAGCTGGGCGTCGGCGAGGCGGCCGCGGCTGATCAACACCTCGAGCTTGACCTCGGCGGCGATCTGCGCGCTGGTGACATCGGTGTCGAGGGCGCCGACGAGGACGTTGACCGCCTCGTCCGTCGTACGGAGGTAGACGGTCCCCCCGTACCCGGGCACCTCCTCGATCAGCTTGAAGTCGTAGTCGCGGCGCACATAGGAGCCGTCGGGGGCGAAGGTGCCGTATACGGCGCGGAAGCCGCGGTCGACGCTGCCGACGTTGATCAGGTTCTCCAGGACCCACCTGGCCACGCGCTCGTGCTCGCCGACGGGGCGCTGGGGGGCCTGCGCGGCGATGCGCGGGATGAGCCGGGCCACTATCTGGTCGTGGTCGGCGCCCGTGTCGAAGTCCATGTTCAGTGTGACGAGGTCGATGGCGGCGAGGGCCACCTCGGCCATCCCGTACACCGTGTACTCGCCCGCGAGATTCGCCTTGCGCACATCGAGGTCGTGCAGCGGCGCGGTGCACGCGAGCGCGCGCAGCCGCCGCGCCAGGCCCTCGTCGGCGGCCGGGCCCGGAGCGGGGCGCGGCCCCGCGCTGAGCTGGGGCGGAACGCTGTCCGTCGATGCAGGCGAAGTCACGGTGCACAGACTAGGTCCTCGGTCTGACAACGGTCGAAACGACGCAGAAGCGACCGCCGTCACACCGGCTCCGCGCCGCACGTCACGACGGCTCCGCGCAGCGCCTCTCGGTCGCCGCCTCGCGAGAGCGGCGCCGGGAGCAGTGACGCCGGAAGCAGTGGCGAGTGCGGCGGAGCGAACCGCCGCCGCGGCCGTCCCCGAGAACCACGACCCGGTTCAGCCGATCCCCTGCGCCCCGTCGGCAACCCGCCGTGCATAGGCCTCCACGACCCCGGTGAGCGAGTCGTCGAGATAGACCGCGAGCAGTCGCTCGGCCCCGTCGCGGTCGCCCGCCCGGAGCGTCCTGAGGATCTCATGGTTGCGCGCGAGATACGGCTCGTGGAGTCGCCGCGGGTCGGCCACCACATGGAAGGCGAGGCGCAGTTCGGCGAAGACGCTGCGCATGAGTTCGTCGGTGCGGTCGCTCCCGGCGAGCGCCACCAGTTCCCTGTGGAAGTGGATGTTGGCCGTACTGACGCCTTTCCAGTCACCTTCGCGCGCCGCCCGCTGCCCGTCGGCGACGGCCTGGGCGAGGTCGTCCACGGCGTACGGCGGCTCGCCGAGGCCACGGACCACGGCGCACTCGACGAGGGTGCGGGTGCGGTAGATGTCCTCGACGTCCTCGATGGTCAGCACCCGCACGAAGACCCCGCGGTTGAGCTCGTGCACCAGGAGCCGTTCATGCGTGAGCAGCCGGAACGCCTCGCGCAGTGTGTTGCGGGAGACGCCGAGCGCCCCGCCGATGCTGTCCTCGGACAGTCGTGTCCCGGGCGGGAAGTACCCCTCGGCGATACGGCTCCTGAGGATGTCCGAGACCCGCTCGGCGGTGCTGGTGCGGCCCAGCAGGGCGCGATCGTCGGCCAGTCCCGTCAGCTCTGCCATGCCCGGAATTCAATCGCAGAAATAAGAACGAAACAACACGGGTATTGAGGGATCGTTCAACGATCCTCTACCTTGCTACACACGGCGCCGCCCGCTCACCCGAGCGCCGACGGCTTCCGCACGGCACGGCTCAGTCCTCAAGCACCCTCCGTCCTCCCACTGCGAGGTGCCCATGAGCACGACCCCTCCACCACAGGCCCTGACCACTGGCACACACGCCGGAACGGGCGAACTCACCTCGGACGACGGCGCGTTGGCCTGGCTGCGCGCCCTCGGTCCGCAGGGCCGCAGGGCCTTCGCCGGCGCGTTCGGCGGCTATGCCCTGGACTCGTACGACTACTTCACGCTGCCGCTGAGCATGGTCGCGCTGGCGGCGTACTTCGGCCTGGACAGCGGCCAGACCGGCCTGTTCACCACCGTCACGCTGGTCGTCTCGGCGGTCGGCGGCGCGATCGCGGGTGTGGTCGCGGACCGGATCGGACGTGTGAAGGCACTGATGATCACCGTGATCACGTACGCGGTGTTCACGGTGGCCTGCGGCTTCGCGCCCAACTACGAGACGCTGCTGGTTTTCCGTGCCCTTCAGGGCCTCGGTTTCGGCGGTGAGTGGGCGGTCGGCGCGATCCTCGTCGCCGAGTACTCGAGCGCCCGGCACCGGGGGCGCACACTCGGCGCGATCCAGAGCTCCTGGGCCGTCGGCTGGGGGCTGGCGGTGATCGTCTACACCCTGGTATTCCAGTTCCTCGGCAACGACCTCGCCTGGCGCGTGATGTTCTGGACCGGCGCGCTGCCCGCACTGCTCGTCGTGTGGGTGCGGCGCCGGGTGCAGGACGCCCCGGAGGCGGCCGCCGTGCGCGAGAAGAGCGCCGAGAAGGGCTCGTTCGTCGCCATCTTCAAGCCCGCCTCGGCCGACGGTCCCGGCCTGCTGCGCACCACCTTCTTCGCGGTCCTGCTCTCCACCGGCGTCCAGGGCGGCTACTACACGCTGGCCACCTGGGTGCCCACGTATCTGAAGACGGAGCGCGGTCTGTCCGTCGTCGGCACCGGCAGCTACCTCACGTTCCTGATCTCCGGGGCCTTCATCGGCTACCTCACCGGCGGCTACCTCACCGACAAACTGGGCCGCAAACGGAACATCCTGCTCTTCGCGATCCTCTCCGCGGCCTGCATCCTCACCTACGCCAACATTCCGAGCGGCGCCAACACGCTTCTCCTTGTGCTCGGTTTCCCGCTCGGCTTCTGCATGTCGGCGATCTTCAGTGGGTTCGGCTCCTTCCTCAGCGAGCTGTACCCGTCGGCGGTGCGCGGCACGGGGCAGGGCTTCACGTACAACACCGGGCGCGCCGTGGGGGCCGCCTTCCCCACCACCGTCGGCTTCCTGGCCGACAGCTGGGGCGTGGGCGGCGCCCTGGTCTTCGGCGCGATCGGCTACGCCCTCGCCGCCCTGGCACTGATCGGACTCCCCGAGACCCGTGGGAAGGAACTGCTGTGAAGCACACCCTTCAGGAACGCCCTTCGAGCATCCTGCCCATCGACGGCCACGCGCACCGGTGGACCCCCAAGGAGGCGCGCGCCCGGTTCCGTTCGGGTGTGTCCGGCCCCACCGCCGGAGTCGCCACCGGCCACACCCAGGCGAACCTGATCTCGGTGCCCGCCGACTGGGCCTACGACATGCTGCTGTTCTGCACGCGCAACCCGAAGTCCTGCCCGGTCCTCGACGTCACCGACGCCGGCTCCTGGACCACCCCGCTCGCCCAGGACGCGGACCTGCGCACGGACCTGCCGCGCTACCGGGTGTGGGAGCACGGCGAGTTGGTCGACGAGCCCACGGACGTGATCGACCGCTGGCGCGACGACCTGGTGTCGTTCATCATCGGATGCAGCTTCACCTTCGAGTGGGCGCTGACCGAGGCGGGCGTCCCGATGCGCCACATCGAGCAGGGCCGCAACGTCTCCATGTATGTGACGGAGCGCGAGTGCCGCCCCGCCGGGCGGCTGCACGGACCGATGGTGGTGTCGATGCGCCCGGTCCCTCCCGAGCATGTGGCCGCGGCGATCAGGGAGAGCAGCCTGCTGCCGGCCGTGCACGGCAGCCCGGTGCACTGCGGCGAGCCGTCGGGGCTGGGCATCAAGGATCTCTCGCGCCCCGACTTCGGCGACGCGGTGGACGCCGAGCCGGACGACATCCCGGTGTTCTGGGCCTGCGGGGTGACACCCCAGGCGGCCGTGATGGCGTCCCGCCCGCCCTTCGCCATCACCCACGCACCAGGACAGATGTTCCTCACCGACGCCCGCGACGAGCAGTACCGCGTGGCCTGAGAACGACCGACGAAGGAGAGACCGCACCTCATGACCCCGATCGACCTCAACGCCGACCTCGGCGAGGGCTTCGGCCGCTGGCGGCTGACCGATGACGAACAACTGCTGTCCGTCGTGACCAGCGCCAACGTGGCCTGCGGCTTCCACGCCGGGGACGCGGCCACCATGCGGCGGGTGTGCGAGCTGGCGGCCGAGCGGGGTGTACGGATCGGCGCCCAGGTCTCCTACCGTGACCTGGCGGGCTTCGGGCGGCGCGCGATGGACGTGCCGTCCGACGAGCTGGCGGCCGAAGTGGCCTACCAGATCGGTGCCTTGGAGGTCTTCGCACGCGCGGCCGGGGCGTGTGTGTCGTACGTGAAACCGCACGGCGCGCTCTACAACCGCGTCGTGCACGACGAGGAGCAGGCGGCGGCGGTCGTCGAGGGCGTGCTGCTCGCGGACGCCGCGCTGCCCGTCCTCGGTCTCCCGTCCTCCCGGTTCCTGAAGCTGGCCGAGCAGGCCGGGCTGCCCACCGCCACGGAGGCGTTCGCGGACCGCGCCTACACCGAGCAGGGCACCCTGGTGCCCCGCAGCCAGGCCGACGCGGTGATCACGGACGCCGAGGCGGTCGTCGAGCGCTCGCTGGGCCTGGCCCGCTTCGGCGTGGTCACGTCGCACTCCGGTGCGCGCATCCCGGTCCGCGCCCGCTCGTTGTGCCTGCACGGCGACACCCCGGGCGCGGTGGACCTGGCCCGTCGGGTCCGCGCGCGTCTGGAGTCCTCGGGCGTGCACGTGAAGGCCTTCGTATGAAGGCTGTTCCGGCCGGCGGCGCGAGGGCGCTGCCGGTCGGTGACCACGCCCTGCTCGTCGAGGTCTCCTCGGTCGCGGCGGCCCAGGCCCTGCACGCCGAACTGCTGCGCCGGCGCGCCGAGGGCTCGCTCCGCGCCGCGGAGATCGTCCCCGCGGCCCGCACGGTACTTCTGGACGGTCTGGAGGACCCCCGGCGGCTGGCGGAGCAGCTCCCCGGGTGGGAGATCCCACCGCACGCCGCGCGCGCGGAGGAGGCGATCGAGATCCCCGTACGATACGACGGTCCCGACCTGGCGGATGTCGCGGCTTTGTGGGGGGTGCCCGAACGCGAGGTGCCCGCGATCCACGCGGCGGCCGAGTTCCGTGTCGCGTTCTGCGGGTTCGCGCCAGGCTTCGGCTATCTCACGGGGCTGCCGGCCCGGTACGACGTGCCGCGCCGGGCGACTCCGCGGACGGCGGTTCCTGCGGGTTCCGTGGCGCTCGCGGGCCCGTACACGGGCGTCTACCCACGCTCCTCGCCGGGCGGCTGGCAGCTGATCGGCACGACGGACGCGGTGCTGTGGGACCACGCGCGCGTGCCGGCCGCGCTGCTCGCCCCGGGGACGCGCGTCCGGTTCGTACCGGCGGGGTGCTCATGACCGACCGGGCCCTCGCCGTCGTGCGCGCCGGGGCCCTGACCACCGTCCAGGACCGGGGCCGCCCCGGCCACGCCCACCTCGGCGTACCCCGCTCCGGCGCGCTGGACGCGCCCGCCGCGGCGCTGGCCAACCGGCTCGTCGGCAACCCGATCGAGGCGGCCGTACTGGAGACGACGCTCAACGGATGCGCCCTGCGCCCGCGTTCGGTGGTCACCGTGGCCGTCACGGGCGCGCCCTGCCCGGTCACGGTGGGCGGCCGTCCGGCGCCCTGGGGAGCGCCCGTGCGCGTCCCCGCCGGAGCGCTGCTGGACATCGGCCCGGCCCGCGCGGGGGTACGCAGTTATGTGGCCGTCGCGGGCGGAGTGGCCGTGGATCCGGTCCTCGGCAGCCGCTCCACGGACCTCCTCTCGGGGCTCGGTCCGCCGCCGCTCACGGACGGCACGGTGCTGCCTCTGGGGCGCCCCGACGGCATGCACACGCGTGTGGACGTGGTTCCGCATCCCGGGCCGCCCTCGGAGCTGGTCCTGCGGGTGACACCGGGCCCACGCGACGACTGGTTCACGGCCTCGGCCCTGCGGACCCTGGCGACGGGCACCTACCGGGTGTCCTCCGCGAGCAACCGCATAGGGCTGCGTACGGAAGGGCCCTCACTGGAGAGGGCCGTTTCCGGCGAACTCCCCAGTGAGGGCATGGTGCTGGGGGCCGTGCAGGTGCCGCCCGACGGCAGACCGGTCGTCTTCCTCGCCGACCATCCGACCACCGGGGGGTACCCGGTGATCGGCGTGGTCCGTGGCGCCGACCTCCCCGCGGCCGCTCAGGCGGTCCCGGGCACGCCGGTGCGCTTCACGGCCGTACGCCGCCGCTGAGGTGCGTCGGCCCACCGCCTCGGACCGTCATGCCGCGTCCGGCTGTTCCGCCACCGACAGGGCGGCCAGCGCGGACGCCACGGCGTGCGAGGCGCTGAGGTCGAGCCGGGCGCTGGTGCCGCGCGCCCGGTGTCGCACCTCGGCGGCGGCCAGGGTGAGCAGTTGCGGCAGCAGGTCGGTGCACCGCCGGGCCACCCACCCCGTCCCCGCGGTGGCCAGCCACCACAGACTGGCCGACCGTGTGGGCGCGGGGAACTCCGGCTCGGCCGAGGGGGTGTCCCCGGTGGCGATGCCCTCCTGTGCGAGCAGCGCGTGGAAACGCAGGGCGAGTTGCCGGTGCCCCCGCTCCCCCGGGTGCAGCCGGTCCGCGCTCCACATCGCCCGGTCCATGAGCCAGGCGCCCTCCGCCGCGTGCAGGTGCACGGCTCCATGGCGCTCGGACAGGGCGTGCACGACCGTGTTGACGGCCCGCTGCCGCCGGGCCAGGGGCCTGGCCAGCACCCCCGGCAGCCCGAGCATCGCGCCGGGATCCGGCAGGCAGGCGGTCAGCAGGACGGCGCCCTGGGCCCGGAAAGCCGCGTACACCTGGTCGAGCCGCGCGGCCACGGCGTGGATGTCGAAGGTGCAGCGAAGGGTGTCGTTCACACCGATCACGACGGACACCACGTCCGGGTTCAGGGCCAGCGCCGCCGGGGTCTGCCGTTCCAGGACGTCGCGTGTCTGGGCCCCGCTCACCGCGAGGTTGGTGAACTCCACGGACGTGTCCGGGCCGTCGGACAGCCCGTCGACGAGCAGCGCGGCCCAGCCCCGCCAGGCCTCGCCGACGGGGTCGCCCACGCCCTCGGTCAACGAGTCACCGAGGGCGACGAACCGAAGGGGTCTCATCCGACGCCCTCCTGGAGGCGGGGCCGGGACTCGACCGCCGCGTCGTGCGCGGCGAGGAACGCCTCCACGGCGGTGCCCCAGCCGAAACACTCCGCACGCGCGCGTGCGGCTTCCCTGCGCGCGGCCTCGGGGCGCCCCAGGAGCAGGCGTACCGCGTCCGCGAAGGAGTCCCCGCTGTCCGCGGCGGTGGCTCCGGCGGAGCCGACCACCTCCGGCAGCGCCGACACCGCGCTGGCCACCACGGGCGTACCGCAGGCCATCGCCTCCAGGGCGGCCAGCCCGAACGTCTCGGCGGGCCCCGGCGCCATGCACACGTCGGCGGAGGCCTGCAACGCGCCGAGCAGTGCGCGGTCGGCGACATGCCCGAGGAAGGTGACGGGCAGCCGCCGCTCCCGGGCCCGCTGTTCGAGCCGGGCCCGCAGCGGCCCGTCCCCGGCGACGACGAGCACGGCACGCTCGCCGCGCCGCAGCAACGCCTCCAGCGCGTCGAGCGCCGTACCGGGCCGCTTCTCGACGGACAGCCGGGAGCACATCACGAGCAGCACCTCGTCCGCGCGCGCGTACCGCTCGCGCACCTCGCGATCGCGCAGCCCGGGGTGGCGGCCGGCCAGGTCGACACCCAGCGGGGCCCGTACGACATTGCGGGCCCCGATGCGGACGAACTCGCGCTCCGCGAACTCCGTGGTGCACACGACCCGCGCGTAGGTGTGCGCCGTACGGATGTTGAGGGCGTCGGCGGCCCTGCGGGCCATTCCCTCGGAGAGCCCCCAGGTCCGCAGCACGCCGTCGGCGGTCTCGTGGGAGACCATGACCGCGGGCACCCGGGCGCGCCGCGCCCAGACCCCGGTCCAGCGCAGGGTGGTCCGGTCGGAGACTTCGAGGCGGTCGGGCGCGAGCGACTCCAGGAGCCGGGCGACCCGCCGCTTGTCCGTGAGGACGCGATAGCCGCCGGTTCCGGGCAGCAGCGGACCGGGCAGCGTGATGACCCGCCCCTGCTCGGTCTCGCGGTCGGTGGCACGCTCGCCGGGGACGATGAGCACGGGCTCGTGTCCTGCGGCCAGGTAGCCGCTGCCGAGCTCCCGCAGGGCGGTGCGCAGACCGCCCGACGCGGGGGCGACGAAGTTGGCCAGCCGTACGATGCGCAGGCTCATGCCGCCACCACCGTCCGCGCGGTGAGCACGTCGGCGTAGTGGTCGATGAGCTGGTCGCCGACGGCCGCCCAGGTGCGGCCCTCGACGGTGGCCCGCCCGGCGGCGCCGTAGGCCGCTCGCAGCGCCGGGTCGGCGGCGAGCGCCCCCACCGCGTCGCGCACGGCGGCCTCGTCGCGGGGCGGCACCAGTAGCCCCGTACGGCCGTGTGCGACCAGGTCCAGCGGTCCGCCCGCGGCGGGTGCGACGACGGGTACGCCGCTGGCCATGGCCTCCTGGACGGTCTGGCAGAAGGTCTCGAAGGGGCCGGTGTGCGCGAAGACGTCCAGGGAGGCGAAGATCCGGGCGAGTTCGTCGCCGGTGCGACGCCCGAGGAAGACGGCGCCGGGAAGCGCCTCGCGCAGGCTCGTCTCGCTGGGCCCGTCGCCCACGATCACGACGCGTACGCCTTCCAGGCCGCAGGCTCCGGCGAGCAGTTCGACCTGCTTCTCGGGGGCGAGCCGGCCGACGTAGCCGACGATCAGCTCACCGTTCGGCGCCAGCTCGCGCCTGAGGGCCTCGTCCCGGTGCTCGGGGCGGAAGCGGACGGTGTCCACACCGCGCGGCCACAGCCGCACCCGGGGCACACCGTGTGCCTCCAGGTCGTGCTGGGCCGCGCTGGACGGGGCGAGCGTCCGGTCGGCGGCGGCGTGGACGGAGCGGATACGCCGCCAAGCGGTGGCTTCGCCCGCACCCACGTACGTACGGGCGTAACCGGCGAGGTCGGTCTGGTAGACGGCGACGGCGGGGACGCCGAGCCGGGCGGCGGCCGCCATGCCGCGGACGCCGAGGATGAAGGGACTGGCCAGGTGGACGATGTCGGCGCGGTGTTCGGTGATCGCGGCGGCGACGCGTCGGCTGGGGAGAGCGACGCGGACCTGGGGGTAGCCGGGGAGCGGTAGGGAGGGGACACGGACGACAGGACACGGCGCGAGGGCGTCGGGCCCGTGCCCGGCCGCAGTGGCCGGGGCGACGACGAGGGGAGCGTGACCGCGATCGACGAGGTGCCGGGCGGTCTGGAGCGCGCAGTGGGCCACGCCGTTCACATCGGGGGGAAAGGATTCGGTCACGATGACGACACGCATACCCGTGTTGTCGCCGTGCTGGACGTGGCCGCGTCAACGTCGATCTTTCCTACCGGGGAACGCCCCGTGAGCGTTGTACTGCACGCTTTTCCAGGTCAGCCCGCGGCCACGCCCTCCTGACCCGCGAGTCACTTCGCGTTCATACGGCGGGTGCGTCAGGCCCTATCCGGCTGCGTACGGCCGTCTGTACTTCCGCTTCCTCGGCCGGATCCGACGCCAGCCGCCGCAACTGATCGACGACGCGCGCGTCACCGGTTTCGGCGTGTCGAGCGGCCACCTCACGGGTCGACTCCTCGCAGTCCCACAGGCACTCGACGGCGAAGCCGGCGGGGAAGGAGGGGTCGGTGGCGGCGAGGGCGCGGGCGGCTCGCCCGCGCAGATGGGACGACGCCGTCTCCCGGTAGACATGGCGCAGCACGGGAGCGGCGCAGACGATGCCGAGGCGCCCGGCTCCGTCGACGAGGGTCCAGAGTGTGGGTGCGTCGGGGCCTTCGCCGCGTACGGCTTCACGCAGGGCGCCCAGCACCAGTTCGCTGTCCTTGGTGCCGCCCCGGCAGGCAAGCATCCGTCCCGCGGCGGCGCCGAGGGCGTCGGGCCGCTCGGCCCACCGTCGGGCCCGCTCGACGGCGGCGACACTGCGCATACGTTCGAACGCGTCGACGGCGGCCTCCCCGACGGTCGCCGTGCCGCCGGTCGCGGCGGCCTCGATCAGATCGAGAGCGTCCGGATCGTTGCTGTCGGCGAGGTAGCGCAAAGCGGTACAGCGGGCTCCGTCGCCGCCGTCCCGGGCGGCCTGGAGAATCTCGGGCCGGTCCTCGGGGCCCGCGACGGCCGTGAGGCAGCGCGCGGCCGGCACATGGAGTGCGGCTCCGCGGTCGAGGCCCTGCTGGGCCCACTCGAACACGGCCCGCACACTCCATCCCGGACGTGGTCCGGTGGGGCGCAGTTGCCGTTGCCATCGGTCGAAGGAGCCCTGTTCCTGGGCTGCCCGCACACGCGTGGCGATGGATTCGCGGGAATCGTCCGCCCACAGCCGCCAGGGCCGGGGCTCGAAGGCGTCGCGCACCTGGGCGACGAGCGCGGCCTCGCCCTCCGGATCGGCCGGGAAGCGGGCGAGGACGGGCACGGCGAGGGCGCGCAGTCCCGCGTCGTCGTCGCGCAGCGCCAGCTCGTCCAGGGCCCAGGCCCAGTTGGTGCCGGAGGCGGCGTACCTGCGCAGCAGTTCCAGGGCGTCCCGCCTGCCGTACGAGGCGAGGTGGCCGAGGACCGCGAGGGCGAGCCCCGTGCGTGACTCGCAGTCGTCGAGGACGTCCTCGGCGTCGAAGAGGTGCCGCTCGATCTCGTCGAGCTCACCGCTCAGATCGAGGTAGAGACGGGCGTAGTACAGGGAGCGGTTCTCCACCTGCCAGTCGTGGCGGGGATCGCGCAGCACACAGTGGTTCAGTGCCGCGAGCGCTTCGGCGCGCGGTGCGGTGAGCGCGTGCAGCGTACCGTCGCCGCGGCCCCTCTGAAGCAGGCCGAGCAGCGTACCGCTGGGCGCTATGACCGGATCGAACATGGGAAACAGCCTCACATCAAGCGTCGACGCAACCGGGATCCTGCATTACCTGGCCGCGTGACAACACGTCGGAGCGCCCGCCGTTTCTTGCTTGCTGTAGACCATCTTCCTCTGCCTCTCGTCGGTGGCCCATACGGGCCGCGTCACGGCCCGCGCGGTGCGGCAACACCTGCCCAGCCATCGCGTCCGTGAATCACGACGTCATGATGACTCGGCAGTTCTTCTTGCCGCGACCGTATTTCCGGCGGCCCCGTACCGCCTCCCCCGTTTTCGGTGTTGTACCTGGTCAGCGCGGACGGATCAGCGCGCGCCGAACAATTCGAGCAGTTCCGTCTTGCCGAACATCCGGGCGGTGTCGACGGCCGAGGGGGTGCCCGCGGCCGGGTCGGCGCCGCCGTCCAGAAGCGCCCGGATGACCGCCGCCTCGCCCTTGAAGACGGCCCCCGCGAGGGGGGTCTGGCCGCGGTCGTTGATGCGGTCGGCCTCGGCGCCGCGCTCCAGCAGGGCGCGCACCGCCTCGGCGTGGCCGTGGTAGGCGGCGAGCATCACCAGCGAGTCACCGCGGTCGTTGGTGAGGTTGGCCGGCACACCCGCGTCGACGTACGCCACGAGCGCCTCGGTCTCCCCTCGGCGCGCCAGATCGAAGATCTTGGTCGCCAGCTCCACGACTTCGGGGTCGGGGGCTTCACTCATCGGCCGGACCACCTCTCACAAGGACAACGACAGCTACGTCAGGGGGACTGCGGGAGCGTACGACAGCGGGTGGGCTGTCATGCGCAGGTCCGTACGACAGCGAAGTGTGCGGCCGTACGGGTGATTCGCCAGCGTACTGGCTCCGGCGGCACATGACCGGCGCCGACCGAGGCAAAGATCACCACAAGCCGTCCAAGAGCCGACGGGGGGCAACAAACCTGCCCAGGGGGCCCGGAACGGCTCCGCCGACTGGATGAAATCGGCCGAATTTCACTCAGTTGCACCTTTTATCGTATGGATACATCCTGTGATCCTGGAAGTACTCATGGTGACTGTCCCCACGAACCAGGAGAGCACAAATGATTCTGTCCATGTCAGGCGTCGTCCTGCTCGGCATCATCGTCTTCCTTTTCTTCCGCAAGGACGGACTCAAGGCGTCGCACGCCTGTGTGTCCTCGCTCTTCGGCTTCTACCTCGCCAGCACGGCCATCGCGCCGAGCATCAAGGCGGGCGGGGAGAGCCTGGCGAGCCTCCTCGGCGGGATCAAGTTCTGACGTCCCTGCCCATCGCACGCACCTTCAGGAGACAGCAGTGGCCCGGCGCCCTCTCCCCCGCATCCTCAGCAACGGCAGCGCACAGATCGCCCGAAGCCGGGAGCTGGCCCGAACGGCAGCCGACAGCGCCACCGACGTCCTCCACCCACTGATCACGGTCACCCGTGGACTGCGCCGGCTGGCAGCCGCCGGCGGGCGCAAGTGGGCCGCCACCCCCAAGGACCGGCGCGGGCCGCTGCTGTTCCTGGTGGCCTCGGTGATCCTGGTCGTGGCGCTGGCGCCGTACGGACCGCTGCTCGCCGCCATCACCCTGATGGCGGCGGCAGCGTGGACGGGCCGTCAGCCGGCCTCGTCGGAGCCGGCGGGCCCCGACGAGGCGCAGATCCAACGACTCCAGTCGTTGTACGACGCCCTCGTCCCGTACTTCTCCGTGGCCGAGGACCCGGCCCCTCTGTACGCCCACGGCGGCGACTGGGAGAAGGCTTTCCCCACGCACGACTTCGACGACGACGGGCGTGTGTCCCGGCTGCTCATCCGCTACCCGGCGTACTTCACCGACGGCGAGGCGGAGTCCCGGGCCCGGATCGAGCAGCTTCTGCACGCCAAGTCGGGCCGCGGTCGCGAGTACCACTTCGACTGGGACGAGGAGGGCAACGAACTCACCGTCACCGTCCTCCCGCCGCTTCCCACCGACATCGCCGCCCAGCGCTTCGTCTCCTCACCCGGCGAGACCGTCCTCGGGTTCACCGACCCGGCCGACGTCCAGCGCACCCTCCCCCTCACCTACGGGGAGGAACAGCGAGATGTCCCCCCGGTCGTCTGGCGCACCGGCATCCGCTCCACCGAGCCGCACCTGCTGATCGCCGGCAATCCCGGCAGCGGCACGACCACACTCGTGCGCTCCATCGCGCTCCAGGCCCTTCAGTACGGCGATGTCGTCATCGTCGAGGGCGGCGGCACCGGCGAGTACGCGTGCCTGACCGGCCGGGCCGGCGTCCTCGCCGTCGAGTCCGGCCTCGCCGGGGCGCTCGCGAGTCTGGAGTGGGCCGCGAACGAGACGGAGCGGCGGCTGATCTCCGCCAACCGTGCGCGGCAGGCGGGGCACCCGGCTCCCGACGACACCAAGAACCCCCTGTGGATCCTGCTCGACCGGCCGAGCGCGCTCGGCCACTTCGCCGCCGCCGACGGACGCAACGATCCCCAGGCACTCCTTCAGGTCCCGCTCCGGCACGGGCGCGCGGCGGGCGTCACGGTCGTCATCGCCGAGCAGTTCGAGGATCTCGAGGCGCTCAGCGAGGCCGTGCGGCAGCACACCCGCGCGCGCGTGGTCCTCGGTCCGGCTTCTCCGGTCCAGCTGGAGGCCGTCCTCGGCGCGCCGCCGCACACCACTCCTACGAGGGAGGTGCCGCCCGGCCGCGGGTACGCCCGGCTGGGCGCGGGTCCCGTCCTGCGCCTCCAGGTTCCGGCTACGCCGGACCCCTACGACGACGCCACCAGCGAGACCCATCGACGCGCCGTCCTCGACCTGCTGCCGGAACGCACGACTCCGGCAGAGGCGGCCCCCGTCCCCGCGGAGGCCGCGGTGGCGGAGACCTGAGCCCGGGAGTGCTCTTCGACTGCAGGTGAGTCGGGGCCGGGAGTCTTCAGGGGCGCGGGAAACTGCGCGACCAGCCCCCACCGGCCCGCAGCCGACGAACCCACCGGGGGTCCGGTCAGCCGCTAGGCCACAAACGTGCGAGGCGCTTCGTTGCCCCCGGTCGCGCCCGTTTTCACCAGGTGCGCCGCCGCGGCCAACCGGACCGCCGCCTCCTCGGCCACCGCACCCCCCACGGTGAACGGCAGCCGCACATACCCTTCGAAGGCGCCGTCGACCCCGAACCGCGGCCCGGAGGGCACCCGTACCCCCACCCGCTCGCCCGCCTCGGCGATCCGCGAGCCGGACAGCCCGCCGGTGCGCACCCACAGCGTCAGCCCGCCCCGCGGCACAGTGAACTCCCAGTCGGGCAGCGCACGGCGCACGGCGAGGACGAGCGCGTCCCGGTTCTCGCGGGCCTGCGCACGCCGGATCTCCACGGCCCGCTCCCATCCCCCGGTGCTGAAAAGCCAGTTCACGGCCAGCTGCTCCAGCACGGGCGTTCCGAGGTCGGCGTACGCGCGCGCGGAGACGAGACTGCGGATGACATCGGGGGCCGCACGGACCCACCCGATCCGCATCCCCGCCCAGAACGCCTTGCTGGCCGAGCCCACGGTGATGACCGTGGACCCGGAGGGGTCGAAGCCGCACACGGGGCGGGGCATCGACAGCCCCTCCTCCAAATACAGCTCGCTCATCGTCTCGTCGACCACCAGGACGGTCCCCGCCGACCGCGCCGCGTCCACCAGGCGGCGGCGTTGGTCCTCGTCCGCGAGAGCTCCCGTCGGGTTGTGGAAGTCGGCGACGACGTACGCGAGCCGGGGCGCGGCGTCGCGCAGGACCTGGCGCCAACGCTCCACGTCCCAGCCGGCGAGCCCCTCGGCCATGGCGACGGGGACGAGCCGGGCGCCCGCCTCCCGCATCAGCTGGAGGATGTTGGCGTAGGAGGGGGACTCGACGGCGATGCGTTCGCCGCGCCCGGCGAAGAGATGACAGATGGCGTCGATCGCGCCCATCGCGCCGGTCGTCACCATGATCTGCTCGGGCATGGTCGGAATGCCGCGCGCGGTGTACCCCTCGGCGATCATCGCGCGCAGCGCGGGCAGGCCCGCCGGATAGTCGCCGTGCGTGTGCGCGTACGGTGGCAGCTCCTCCAGGGCGCCCTGCACGGCACGGGTGAGCCAGGGCTCCGGCGCGGGGAGTGACGCGCAGCCGAGGTCGATCATGGAGCCGAGGGCCTCGGGCGGCAGCGGTTCGAGGCCGCGCGCGGGCAGCGGGTTCCCGGCGGGGACGGCGGTCCAACTGCCCGCTCCCCTGCGGGACTCCAGGAACCCTTCGCCGCGCAGCGCCTCGTAGGCCGCGGCGACCGTCGTACGGCTGACGGAGAGGGACAGCGCGAGCTCTCGCTCCGCGGGCAGCCGCGCGGCGACCGGAACCCGGCCTTCGAGGACGAGCAGCCGGATGCCGTCGGCGAGCGCGCGATAGGCGGGCGGGCGTCGGGTGCCGGGCCCCGCGGGGCGCTCCTGCTGGGAGTTGAGCAGCCGGGCGAGCTGCGCGGCACCCATCGCCGAAGTCCACTGCGTCATGATTCCCAGTCCACCTTCCTCGGATTGGCCTTGGATCGCACCATCCTTCAGGCCACAGAATGTCACGAGCCAGGCCACTATCACCACCGCGGGTCATCACGCACCAGCACGGGTCATCACCACAGGGGGCACCTCTTGTCCACACACGCCGACTCCCCGCACCGGGAACGCAGGCGATCCGGGCGACGGCTTCCTCGTCGCCTCGTCCAGCTGTACGTGGGCCTCGCGCTGTACGGCGCGAGTTCGGCCCTGCTGGTGGAGTCGGGCCTCGGTCTGGAGCCCTGGAACGTGCTGCACCAGGGGCTCGCCGAACTGACGGGTCTGACGATCGGCGTGGTGTCGATCGCCGTGGGCGCGGCGGTACTGCTCCTGTGGATCCCGCTGCGCCAGCGCCCGGGCCTCGGCACGGTCTCCAATGTGTTCGTGGTCGGCATCGCCCTGGACGGCACGCTCGCCCTGGTGCCGGACGCCCACTCCTTGGCCGTGCGGATTCCGCTGCTCGTGGCGGGCATCGTGCTGAACGGCGTGGCGACGGGCCTCTACATCTCGGCCAGCTTCGGTCCGGGTCCCCGTGACGGTCTGATGACGGGCCTGCACCGGCGTACGGGGCGCTCGGTCCGGCTCGTGCGCACGGTCCTGGAGGTGGCGGTCGTCGCGACCGGATTCGCGCTCGGTGGCACGGTCGGCGTCGGCACGGTGCTGTACGCCGTCGCGATCGGGCCGCTCGCCCAGCTCTTCCTGCGCGTGTTCGCCGTCCGCCCGGCACCGGGCGGCAGCACGGTCGTTGCCGCCGGTCAACCGGAGCGAGCGATACTTCCAGGGTGAGCCCGCGCATACGCCACCCGTACCTCGACCACCCCGGCCCGATCGCCTTCGCCCACCGGGGCGGCGCGGCGGACGGTCTGGAGAACACCGTCGCCCAGTTCCGCCGCGCGGTGGAAGCGGGCTACCGCTACATCGAGACGGATGTGCACGCGACGTCGGACGGCAAGCTCGTGGCCTTCCACGACGCGACCCTGGACCGGGTGACGGACGGCGCGGGCCGGATCGCGGACCTGCCCTGGGACGACGTGAGCCACGCGCGCGTGGCGGGCAAGGAACCGGTCCCCCTCTTCGAGGAGCTCCTCGAAACCTTCCCCGACGTCCGCTGGAACGTCGACGTCAAGGCCGAACCCGCCCTCCACCCCCTGCTGAACCTCATCGGCCGTCTCGACGCCTGGGACCGCGTCTGCGTCGGCTCGTTCTCCGAGGCACGGGTCTTTCGCGCCCAGCGTCTGGCCGGACCTCGGCTGGCGACCTCGTACGGCACCAAGGGTGTCGTGGGGCTGCGGCTGCGCTCGTACGGCATCCCGGCCGCGCTGCGCGACTCGGCGATCGCGGCCCAGGTGCCCGAGTCCCAGTCGGGCGTGCCGGTGGTCGACCGGCGCTTCGTGCGCGCCGCCCACGCGCGCGGCCTGCAGGTCCACGTGTGGACGGTCAACGAACCCGATCGGATGCACCGGCTCCTGGACCTGGGCGTCGATGGCATCATGACCGATCACATCGACACGCTGCGCAGGGTCCTGGAGGACCGGGGCACCTGGGTCTGAGCCCTCTCGCGCGGTTCGTTCAGCGGGAAGCGAGGGGGCACGGGTGGGCACCGAAACCGTGCGGGCACAGGCGACCGAAGAGATCACCGAACGGCGGCGCGAGCAGCGTGGCTGGTACTTCTACGACTGGGCGTGCTCCGTCTACTCGACGAGCGTGCTCACCGTGTTCCTGGGCCCCTACCTCACATCCGTCGCCAAGCACGCGGCGGACGCGGACGGCTTCGTCCATCCGCTGGGCGTCCCGGTCCGCGCGGGTTCCTTCTTCGCCTACACGGTCTCGGCGTCCGTCATCGTGTCGATCTTCGTGATGCCGATGGCGGGCGCGGCCGCCGACCGCACCGGCCGCAAGAAGCCCCTGCTCGCGCTCTGCGCCTATCTGGGCGCCACGGCCACCACGGGCATGTTCTTCCTGGACGGCGACCGGTATCTGCTCGGCGGTCTGCTGCTGATCGTCGCCAATGCCTCGGTGGCCGTGTCGATGGTGCTGTACAACTCCTACCTGCCGCAGATCGCCCCGCCCGAGGAGCGTGACGCGGTCTCGTCCCGCGGCTGGGCCTTCGGCTACGCGGCGGGCTCGCTGATGCTGGTCGTGAACCTGGTCCTGTACTCGGCCCACGACTCCTTCGGTGTCTCCGAGTCGACGGCCGTCCGCATCTGTCTGGCCTCGGCGGGCGTCTGGTGGGGCGCCTTCACCCTCGTACCGCTGAAGCGGCTGCGGGACCGGCCCACGGTGTCCGCGGGGCAGGCGCCGGGGCACGGATGGCGGCAGCTGGCGGCCACCGTGCGCGACATGCGGGGCAAACCGCTCACCCTCGCCTTCCTGTTCGCCTACCTCGTCTACAACGACGGAATCCAGACGGTCATCTCGCAGGCGTCTGTGTACGGATCGGAGGAGCTGGGGCTGAGCCAGTCGACCCTGATCGTCGCCGTGCTGCTGGTACAGGTGCTCGCGGTCGGGGGCGCCCTGGGGATGGGACGGCTCGCACGGACGTACGGTGCGAAGCGCACGATCCTCGGCTCGCTCGTCGCCTGGACCGTGACCCTCGGCGCCGGGTACTTCCTGCCGGCGGGCGCGCCCGTCTGGTTCTTCGTCCTGGCCGCCGGGATCGGCCTGGTCCTGGGCGGCAGCCAGGCGCTCTCGCGCTCGCTGTTCTCCCATCTGGTGCCGAGCGGGAAGGAGGCCGAGTACTTCTCCGCGTACGAGATGAGCGACCGGGGGATGAGCTGGCTCGGTCCGCTTCTGTTCGGTTTGACCTACCAGCTGACGGGAAGTTATCGGGACGCGATCATCTCGCTCGTGGCCTTCTTCGTCATCGGATTCGTGCTGCTCGCGAGGGTTCCGGTGCGGCAGGCCGTGCACGACGCGGGCAATCCCGTACCGGACAGGATTTAGCACCTGAGGCCAAAGGCCGGTAGTGTACGCGTTTGGCCTGCCAGGCGTACCGTTACTGCGCGTCAAAGATACTGAAGCGTTGGGTGACATCTGCTGCCAGATGTGACAAACCGGGCGTCGGTGGGTACAACAAGGGGCGGCTACGACGGCGACGCATGACCCGGAACGGGAATCTTTACCGCCGACCGGACGTTGACCGGATGACGACGACAGCGACACCTGTCCTGTGGGCGACAAGCCCGGGAGGCACGATTCATGAGTGAGCGAGCTCTTCGCGGCACGCGCCTCGTGGTGACCAGCTACGAGACGGACCGCGGCATCGACCTGGCCCCGCGCCAGGCCGTGGAGTACGCATGCGAGAAGGGGCACCGGTTTGAGATGCCCTTCTCGGTCGAGGCGGAGATTCCGCCCGAGTGGGAGTGCAAGGTCTGCGGGGCCCAGGCACTCCTGGTGGACGGCGACGGCCCTGAGGAAAAGAAGGCCAAGCCCGCGCGTACGCATTGGGACATGCTGATGGAGCGGCGCACCCGAGAGGAGCTCGAAGAGGTCCTCGAGGAGCGCCTGGCCGTTCTGCGCTCCGGCGCGATGAACATCGCGGTGCATCCGCGGGACAGCCGCAAGTCCGCGTAACCCCTCCGGGGGTTGGGCGGCATATCACGCACGCAGCCGCGGGCGCCGTACGCAAGTCGTACGGGGCCCGCGGCTCTGTGCGTTGTCCGCGTGGCGGTGCGGTGCGGTGGATATGGACCGGCGCCCGGCCATCGCGCCCCCTCAGGAGCGCGGGGAACTGCGCGACCAGCCCCCACCGGCCCGCGGGTGAAAACACCCACGGGCCCGCGAGGGAAAAGCCTGGGTCAGCGGTTCAGTGGCGGACGCGGGCCCGGGTCCGTCGTCGGGTTCTCTTCCCTGATGACCTCGCCCTGGACGACCTTGCCGTCGGGGCGATGGATACGGGCCTGCTGGAAGGCGTCGCCGACGCTGCCCGGCGCGGCCTCGCGGATCTTGCGGTCGATGGCGCGCTCGGCGTAACGGCTCAGGGCCTTCTGGACGGGCGGGATCAGCAGGAGCAGGCCCAGCGCGCAGGAGATGAGCCCGGGGATCATCAGCAGCAGACCGCCGAGCATCATCAGCCCGTTGCCTTCGCCGCCCCCGCTCGTGGGAGTCACCCCGCTCTGCTGCTGTTGCAGCGTCTCGGTGAGGTTGCGGAAGGCACGGCGGCCGGCCCGCTTGATGACCACGGAACCGAGGACGAAACCGGCGACCAGCAGCAGGAAGACCGCGAAACCGCTCGCCGCGCCCGCGACCACGGTCAGCAGCCAGATCTCCAGCACCAGCCAGACGGCGATGCCGAGCGGCAGGTAGGTGCGCAGCCGGGATCGCCGCGGCCGCGCAGGGTATGTAGGGGTCGGTGCGCCAGTCGTCATGCACCCAGTGTGCCTGGGCACAGCTCAGTACGGGATAAGCGGATGATCAGCCGTAGCTGTGGAGTGAAGCGAGGGTGACGTGGGAGTGGGGGGCGGCCCCACCCGGGCCCGCCCCCCGCTTCGCAAGCGCTCCTACGACGTGCGCTTCCGGCCGGTGATCCGGCCGACCCGCTCCCCCACGCCCCACGTGGTGACCCGCCACAGCGCCTCCACGAGGATGTCGCGGCTCATCTTGGAGTCGCCGAGCTCGCGCTCGACGAAGGTGATGGGCACCTCGACGACGTGGAAACCGGACTTGACCGCGCGCCGGGCCAGGTCCACCTGAAAGCAGTACCCCTGGGACGCGACTTCAGTGAGTCCGAGACCTTCGAGGGTCTCGCGGCGGAAGGCACGGAAGCCTCCGGTGACGTCCCGGATCGGCACGTCGAGCATGAGGCGGGAGTACATGCTGCCGCCGCGCGAGATGAACTCGCGGGACTTGGGCCAGTTCACGACCCGTCCACCCGGCACCCAGCGCGACCCCAGCACGAGGTCGGCTCCCTTGAGCGCGGTCAGCAGCCGGGGCAGTTCCTCGGGCTGGTGCGAGCCGTCCGCGTCCATCTCCACGAGGACGCCGTAGCCGCGCTCCAGGCCCCAGGCGAAGCCCGCGAGATACGCGGCGCCCAGGCCTTCCTTGCCCTTGCGGTGCAGCACCTGGACATGGTCGTCCTCGGCGGCCAGCTCGTCGGCGAGCTTGCCCGTGCCGTCCGGGCTGTTGTCGTCCGCCACGAGAACGTGTGCATCGGGCACCGAGGCTCGTACCCGGCCGACGATCTTCTTGATGTTCTCCGCCTCGTTGTAGGTCGGGATGATCACCAAGGCCGTGCCGAGCGGGCCGAACTGCCTCCCCTTGGCTCCTGCCGCGAGGGTCCCGTCGCCGTCGTTCACTACTGCCCCTTCATGTCCGTACGCAGGGGTCCACCATAGTGGCCGCAGCCTGCACTGAAGCGTCGGCGCGTTAGTACGGGGGTGTCGATTCGGCAAGAGCCGGGTAAGAGAGCCCGCCGCGCCGGAGCACCGTACTGCGGATCGGGGCCCGGCGCCCTTCGGGCCGACCTGGGACCCGCTGGCTGCGGGTCGACCGAAAGCCGTTGTCTACTGGACGTCCGGGCCCCACCCGGGTCACACCCTTCCGACAGGCATGAACGTTCCCTCGCCGTCGCACTGGCGCTGAGCCTGGCTCCCAGTGGTGGTGCGCCGGTGCGGCACACCAACCCCTGACCCAGCGGCGCTCCGGCGACTGCGTGGAAGTTCTCCGGTCGGACGTCCGGTGGTGGACCCGGCCGAACCTACCGGCCCCCCGAGGCCAGCTGTCAACACTCGTCTGACCTGCTGGTTTTCCCTCAATTGCCTGGTCAGCGCGGAGGATGCGCAGGTCGAGCGACAGGGCCGCGGCGGATGATCACCGCGGCGCCACCCCCGGAGATCACTCGCCCGGCCGTACGAAGACCGTCCGCCCGCCGACGACCGTCCGCAGGCACACCGGCAGGTCGCCGCCGGGGCTCAGATCGGGCAGTCCAGGAGTACCCGAACGAGGGTCGGTCGACCAGCGTGCGACCCGGTCGTCGGGGGCCTGCACGACCAGTTCCTCGGTGCGCCACACGGCGTAGTCGGCGGGCGCGCCCGGCACCAGGACTCCCGCGTCGTCCCGTCCGATCGCCCGCCACCCGCCGCGCGTATGCGCCGTGAACGCGGCGCGCACGGAGACCCGGTGCTCCGGCGTGCGGTGGAACGCGGCGGCGCGCACGGTGCCCCACGGGTCGAGGGGGGTGACGGGGCTGTCGGAACCGAAGGCCAGCGGCACGCCGGTGCGCAGCAGGGCCGCGAACGGGTTGAGGGCGCGGGCCCGCTCGGCGCCCAGGCGCTGGGCGTACATGCCGTCCTCGCCGCCCCACAGCGCGTCGAAGGCGGGCTGCACGGAGGCGGTGAGGCCGAGCTCGGCGAAGCCGGCGATGGTCTCGGGGGTGAGCATCTCGGCGTGCTCGACGCGGTGCCGGGCGGCGCGCACACGGGCCAGGCCGACCTTCTCGGCGGCTGCGCGGACTCCCTCGACCACGGCGGCCACGGCGACGTCCCCGATGGCGTGGAAGCCCGCCTGGAGGCCCTCTTCGGTGCAGGCGACCACATGCGCGCCGACGGCGGCTGCGTCCAGGTAGGCGGTGCCGGTGTGGTCGGCGTCGGCGTAGGGCTCGTGCAGGCAGGCGGTGTACGAACCCAGGGATCCGTCGACGAAGAGGTCGCCCGCGGCGCCCAGCGCGCCCAGCGCCCGGACCTTTTCGACATCCTGTTCGGCCCAGTAGCCGACGACCCGGGGGCCGGCTTCCTCGGCGGCGAGCCGCAGCAGTCCGGTGAAGTCGTCCTCGGAGGAGATCTCCGGGCCCGCGCACTCGTGCACGGATCCGATGCCGAGCGAGGCGGCGTGGGCGAGCGCGGCGCGCTGGGCCTCGGTGCGCTGGGCCGGGGTGACGGCGCCGAGCGCGGCGGCGCGCACGGCGTGGTGGGCGTCCCGGGTCAGGGGGCCGTCGGCGGCGTAACCCGCTCGTGCGGTGACCCCCGGGACCAGGTCCAGGAGTGCGGTGGTGACCACGGCGGAGTGCACGTCGATGCGGGAGAGGTAGAGCGGGCGTCCGCCGGCCGCCTCGTCGAGCTCGGCGCGCGTCGGGGGGCGGCCACCGGGCCAGCGGGCCGCGTCCCAGCCGTGGCCGAGCAGCACCCGGTCGGCGGGGCGGGCGGCGGCGAACTCGCGTACGCGGGCGAGGGCTGCGTCCAGGGAAGGCGCGTCGGACAGGTCGAGGCCGGTGAGCGCGAGCCCGGTGGAGGTGGTGTGGACGTGGGCGTCGGTGAACGCCGGGGTGACCAGTGCGCCCTCCAGGTCCACCACCTCGGCGACCCCGTCGGCGAAGGCGTCGGCCGCGCCCTCCGAGCCGACCCAGGCGATCTGTCCGCGTTCGACGACCATCGCGGTGGCGAAGGGATCGGCGGGACTGTGGACTTCTCCACCGCGCAACAGCACGGTGTCCGACGTGGCGGTGCTCTCACTCATGGGGAACAGTCTCGCGCCTGCCGGTGTCCGGTCGGTCCCCGGGTGGGTCAGACGCGAGGCGGGCGCGCCTCGTACGGCGTCGACAGCACCACGGTCGTGCGGGTCGACACGCCTGCCAGGGTGCGCAGGCGGGCGAGGAGCTCCTCCAGTTCGTGCGGGGTCGAGACCCGCACCTTCAGGATGTAGTTCTCGTCGCCCGCGACGCTGTGGCAGGCCTCGATCTCGGGCACGCCGGCGAGGCGTTCCGCGATGTCGTCGGGGGCGCTCGGGTCGAACGGTTTCACCGAGATGAAGGCGGTCATGGGCAGCCCGACGGCCTCGGGGTCCACGACCGCGGCATAGCCGCGGATGACACCGCGTTGTTCGAGCCTGCGCACCCGCTGGTGCACGGCGGACGTGGACAGGCCCGTGGCCTTGCCCAGGTCGGTGTAGCTCATCCGCCCGTCTGCGACGAGCAGCTGCACGATCTGTCGGTCCAGCTCCTCCATGACGCAAGAACCTACAGGGCCCTTGATCTCGTCGGATACCTCAGCGGCGCAGGTCATACCCGCTTTGTGATGTGGCAGAGTGCTGCATGTGAACCGCCTGGTGGACAAATCCACCGCGCCGGGCACCTGCGGGCGGCATGTGACGAACGACACAGTGCCGCAACCGGGTCCGTGATGTTCTCGTGATTACCGCAGAGACGGGACGGGAAATGCTTGCTGTGGTCGAGGCCGCAGCGCCTTGTCGGCCCACCCGAGGGGGAGAATCCCATGCAGAGTCTTAAGCGCCCTGGTCGTCCCGCATCCAGGCGGCCCAAGCTGGTCGTCGAACCCGAGCCGGAGGGCGTCGAACCCGACGCCGTCGACGGTGAGGAGTTCGACGCCTACGACACCTTCGAGATGTACCGGGTGATCTGCCCGGACTGCGCCCAGCCCATCGCGCTCCTCGCGGACGAGGAGAGCCTGCCCGAGCACGCGCTGTGCGCCTCGCCGTGGAACCCGTTCGGGCTGACGGTCTGCGCGGGCACGGGCCGTGCGGCGGGCGACGCCCGCCCCGCCGACGAGTCGGTGGAGCCTCAGGAGCAGGACGCCGCACTCCTGTTGACGCTCCCTCAGGGACTCGACTGGCGGACGCAGCCGTTCTCGCACGTCGGCGGTCCGGCCTCGCGCCCGATGCGGGTCCCCGAGATGCGCCGTCAGGCCGCCTGACCGGCCCTCGCGTTCAGCGACCGGCGACCGGTCCCTCCCAGTAACTGCCCTGCACCATGGCTCGCAGGCTGCCGTGGTGCAGGATCAGTGTGTCCGGGTCAGGTGGTACGGCGACCTCGCCGAAGTGCACCTGGCGGTAGGCGACGCGCAGCATGACGATCGCGTGCCGCAGTGCCGCGTACAGCGTGTGGAAGTCCATGTCCCGGGGCGTGTGGCCGGTGAGTTCGGCGTAGCGCCGCTCGACGCGGTCACGGCGCAGGAAGTCGGGCAGTCCGCGCTGGCCGAAGCTCGCCGTCAGGTCCTGGAAGAAGCGGTGCAGGTAGACCGTCCAGCCGAGGTCGACCTCGCGCGGGGCGAGGGCCGCCATCTCCCAGTCGAGGACGGCCGCGGGGGCGAACCCGTCGTAGACGACGTTCCCGATGCGCGCGTCGCCCCAGTTGAGCACCGACTCGCCCTCGTCACGCGGCCACAGCTCGTCGAGCCGGTCGAACGCGCTCTCTATCAGGGGTGAGCGTGACAGACCGTCGATCACCCATTCGTAGTAGGCGCGTTGGGCCTCGACGTGACGACGGAGGGGGCTTCCTTCCCCCGGGAAGGTCAGGAAGTCGGCTTCCGGCAGCGGGACTTGGTCGTGCAGCCGGGCCAGGAGACCCACCGAGGCCGCCTCCAGCCGTTCGCGTTCCTGGTCGCTCGCCGCGTGCAGCCAGTTCCCCTCGTACGTGTAGGGCATGACGTCAGGCGGGACGCGCCCCTCGACCCGTTCCATGACGAAGAACGGCGCGCCGAGCGGGGCGGGGTCCTCCTCCAGCCACAGCACCCGCGGCACGGGGAGATCGGTGCGCTCGGCGACCAGTCTCATCGTGCGGTACTGGCGGGGCATGTCGTAGACGGGGAAGACGGTGTACGCCGCCGGGTCCGCCGCCAGCCGCAACGCGCAGGAGGTCAGCGGTGGTTCGGGATGCTCGATGTCGAAGAGCAGGGTCTCGCTGGACATGCCGTTGGACGCGGGGACGGTGACATGGGCCGCCTTGGCGCCCGGGAGGCGGGCGGTGAGCCAGGTGGTCAGCCGGCGGCCCAGTTCCTCCGGGTCGCGGGTGGTCGTGCGCGGGCGCGGTGCCGTGGCCATCTCGTTCCCCCTCAGGGCGTGACCGAGTCGAAGCCACTGAACCCGCTCGGGTCGTGGCGGCCGAACGAGCCGTGTTCGAAGATGCCGTGGCCGACCTGCCCGTCCAGCGTGCAGCGGGCCGCGTGGTCGATCACCCCGTATGCCGCGCGGGGGTGTGCGGACGGGTCGGAGAGGTCGTAGGCGCGGCGGTCGGTCCAGTCGCGCCCGACCCAGGTGCCGTGCTGCCAGTCGTCGGCGGGCGGATAGCCGGCACCGACGGCGAGCGGGGAGGAGGTGAGCACCTCCACGTCCAGCTCCATGGGCTTGCGGTCACCCGGGCGGGTGAGGTGGATGACGGCGGACGTCGGGTGGCGGCTGCCGGAGCGATAGGTGATGTCGGCCTGGGGCCAGCCCAGTTGCACGTCGCGCTCCGCGTTGCGTACGAGTGTCGCGTCGTTCAGCGTCCGGAAGCCGTCGGCGTCCTCCTGGACGACGACCATCAGGAACCGGTCCTCGAACCGGACCGGGCACCACAGCCAGTGGAAGCCCTCCGTCGGGTTCTCCTCCGCGAGCCGGCCGCCCTCCTCCCCCGGGATCGGGCGCACGCCCCAGCTGCGGTCGCGGGTGCCGGTCCAGCGGCCGCGCTCCAGACGTATCTCCTCGCCACCGATCCGGATCCAGCCCTCGCAGTGCCCGGCCTGCACGAAGCGTTTGCCCTCCAGCGTGAGCCGGCCGCCGCGCCGCTGGAGGTGGTGCGGCTCCCACAGGGCCGGGAAGTCCGCCGTCCAGGTGATCTCGTACGACAGTCCCTCCGGGTCGGCGGGGTCGGCAGCGCAGCTCAGTACGAAGGTCCTCAGGGGGCGTTCGACGAGGATGCGCAGCGGGCCGACGGCGAGGCGCATCCGGTCGTCCCCGAGCGCGTCCGAGGCGCGCACGGCGTGCAGGCGGTCGCCGAGTCGCAGGGTGGCGTAGGCGTCGACGACCCCGACGTTCGGATAGACGCCGAGACCCAGGATCAGCAGCGCCCGGCCCTGGTGGTCGAAGACGTGGAAGATGCAGCGGTCGTACGCGTTCCGGTCCCCGGTCGCGAGGTGCTTCATGGACAGGGGCACCTGGTGCACGGGGTACTCGTCGAGGGCAACGGGACGGTCGTCGGGCACTTCAAGCCTCCCTGGGGGCACGGCGGTTGACGTCCCCCGGAGGGGTGCGGCCCCCGGCGGCGCGAGTTGACGGTACGTCAGATGACGGCCCGGGGCCAGACACCTGCACGTCGGGGCACCCCCCGTAGGGGCCCGCCGCGAACCCACGCTCGATTAGGTGGGCGGGTGACCTGCGCACTCGTCCGCGCGTTGCCCCGGTATGACCCCCACATACGCGGCGACCGAGCGGCCTCGCCGGATCTTCGTCCCGGCTCCGGCAGAATCGGTTCGGCCGGCAGCCGCCGCGCCGGCGCCCCAGGATCCCCCCATCTACCGCGCGCTGATCCGCGCCTGGGCCGACCGCGGCCGCACACTGCCGGGGCGCCACGACCCGGAGTGGGTCCGGCTGGTGGCGCCGCCGGTCCTGTACGGCTACGGGCAGTTCAGTGTGACTCCGGCCCGGCGAGGTGACGGGCGATGACCATCCGCTGGATCTGATTGGTCCCCTCGACGATCTGGAGGACCTTGGCCTCGCGCAGATAGCGCTCGACCGGGAAGTCCGCGGTGTAGCCGTACCCGCCGAGCACCTGGACGGCGTCCGTGGTGACCTTCATCGCCGTGTCCGTGCACAGCAGCTTCGCCATGGCGGCCTGTTTGGCGAAGGGCCGCCCCGCGTCGCGCAGCCGTGCCGCGGCCAGGTAGAGCGCCCGGCCCGCCTCGATCTGCGTCGCCATGTCCGCGAGCATGAATCGCAGGCCCTGGAAGTCGGAGACCGGCCGGCCGAACTGCTCGCGCCCGGTCGCGTACGCGAGAGCCTCGTCGAGGGCCGCCTGGGCGACACCGATGGCGCAGGCCGCGATGCCGAGCCGGCCGGAGTCGAGCGCGGCGAGGGCGATCGCGAAGCCCTGCCCCTCGTCGCCGATGCGCCGGCCGTCGGACACCCGTACGCCGTCGAAGTGGATCTGCGCGGTGGGCGAGCCCTTCATGCCCATCTTCTTCTCGGGCGGGGCGGCGCTCAGCCCCTCGGCGTGGCCGGGCACCAGGAACGCGGTGATGCCGCGCGGGCCCGCGCCGCCGCTGCGGGCGAGCACGGTGTAGAAGTCGGCGACGCCGCCGTGCGTGATCCAGGCCTTGGTGCCCGTGATCGCCCACTCGTCGCCGCTCCCGGTTTCTCCCCCGCCCTCCCGGACGGCCTTCGTCCGCAGGGAGGCGGCGTCCGAGCCGGAGGACGGCTCCGAGAGGCAGTAGGCCCCCAGGAGGCCGCCGCCGAGCATCGCGGGCAGGTACTCGGCCCGCTGTTCCTTGGTGCCGTAGTTCGCCAGGGCGTGGCAGGAGAGGGTGTGCACGCTGACGCCGAGGCCGACGGTGAGACGGGCCATGGCGAGTTCTTCGAGGACCTGGAGGTAGACCTCGTACGGCTGGTCGCCGCCGCCGTACTCGCAGTCGTACGGCAGTCCGAGCAGTCCGGAATCGGAGAGCAGGCCGAAGATCTCGCGCGGAAAGCGTCCGGCGTCCTCCTCCTCGGCCGCCTTCGGGGCTATCTCGCGCTGCGCGATGTCACGGACGAGCGAGATCAGATCCCGGGCCTCATCCGTGGGCAGTTGACGGTCCACCGGCTGCGGGGCGCGGTCGGGCATGGCGACGCTCTCCTCCCTGTCGGGCGCATCGGCGTACGCGCGCCAGGGGTGGGGCGGCGTCGCCGGGTCTCACGGCCCAGCCGATGCTGTCGTTCCTGGGTGGAGAACGGCCTGATCAGCGGCTGTGGCGCTGTGAGTATGCCCGTTCGGGGGCACCGCGTCACCAGTTAACGACCGCTTACCGAAAGAAAGGGGAACCGATCCGACCGCTCCGCGCGATTGGTCCGAACCATTGACGCACTGGTCTAGTCCTCCTACTGTTCGGTCAACGCCTCACCGCGTTCATGCCAAACAACACGCGCAGGTCCCAGCATGCCTCCCCCACGCTCCCCTCCCCCACGAGGAGAACCGATGCTCCGACCGCACCGCCCTCGCTCCCGCTTCCGCACACTCCTGTCCGCCGCCTGTTGTGCCGCCCTCGGCGCCACGCTGCTCGCCGGCGCGGGCACGGCCACCGCGACCACCGCGACCCCCTCGGCCCAGCAGGCCGCCGGTTCCAAGGTCGTCGGCTACTTCACGGAATGGGGCGTCTACGACCGGAACTACCACGTCAAGAACGTCGAGACGTCCGGCTCGGCCGCCAAGCTCACCCACATCAACTACGCCTTCGGCAATGTCACCGGCGGCAAGTGCGCCATGGGCGACGCCTACGCGGCGACCGACAAGGCGTACACCGCCGACCAGTCGGTGGACGGGGTCGCCGACACCTGGGACCAGCCCCTGCGCGGCAACTTCAACCAGTTGCGCAAGCTGAAGAAGAAGCACCCGAACCTCAAGGTCCTCTGGTCCTTCGGTGGTTGGACCTGGTCGAGCGGTTTCGGAGAGGCCGCCAAGAACCCGGCCGCGTTCGCGCAGTCCTGCTACGACCTGGTCGAGAACTCCAAGTGGGCGGACGTCTTCGACGGCATCGACATCGACTGGGAGTACCCGAACGCCTGCGGCAACACCTGCGACACCAGCGGCAGGGCGGCCTTCAAGAACGTGATGGCGGCGTTGCGGGCGAAGTTCGGCTCCGGCAACCTGGTCACCGCGGCGATCACGGCGGACGCCACCGCGGGCGGCAAGATCGACGCGACGGACTACGCGGGCGCGGCGCCGTACGTCGACTGGTACAACCCGATGACGTACGACTTCTTCGGCGCCTGGGACGCGGCCGGCCCCACGGCTCCGCACTCCCCGCTGAACTCCTACAGCGGTATCCCCAAGGCGGATTACCACACCTCCGCCACGATCGCGAAGCTCAAGGGCCTGGGCGTCCCGGCCTCGAAGCTGCTGCTGGGCATCGGGTTCTACGGGCGCGGCTGGACCGGCGTCACCCAGGCGGCCCCCGGCGGCACGGCCACCGGACCGGCGGCGGGAACGTACGAGCAGGGCATCGACGACTACAAGGTGCTGAAGACGAAGTGCCCGGCGACGGGCACGGTCGGCGGCACGGCGTACGCCAAGTGCGGTACGAACTGGTGGAGTTACGACACCCCGTCGACCATCGCGGGGAAGATGACCTACAAGAACCAGCAGGGCCTGGGCGGCACCTTCTTCTGGGAGCTGAGCGGTGACACCTCGAACGGGGAGCTGATCAAGGCGATCAACTAGCCGGTTTCGTCCGTGAGCCGGGGCGGGGGTTCGGTTGCCCCCGCCCCTCGCTCAGGTCTCCCGGCGGGCCGGCTGCGGGGCCCGGTAGGTGGGGTCGAGTTCCTCGACCGCGCGCATCGCGCCGCCCAGCATCTTCACCAGCAGCTCGCGGACCGTGTCGCGCGGCAGAACCGGGTTGCCGATCCAGTCGAGGGTCGCGCCCTCGACGCTGTAGAGCCAGCCGAGCAGCGCCATACGGGGCAGCGGCGCTATCTTGCGTCGGCCGTAGGCCCCTTCGGCGATGGTCTCGACGATGACCTCGCGCACGCCCTCGCGGATGGTCTGCACATCGGTGTCGAAGCCGACTCCGCCGGTGATGATCGTGCGGTACGCGGCCTGGTTGTGCTCGGCATAGCGCAGATAGCCGTCGATGGTGCGGTGCACCCGCTCGACCGAGGGCAGTTCGAGGCCGCTCGCCGCCCGGGAGATCAGGTCCGCGACCGAATCCTCGACGATCGCGAGGTAATAGCCGCGCTTGGACTTGAAGTAGTAGTAGATCAGCCCTTTGGCGACATGCGCCTGGCGGGCGATGTCATCCATCGACAGCGCGTCGTAGGACGTGTCGGCGAACAACTTCCGCCCGATGGCGATGAGTTCGGTGCGGCGCGCCAGTGAGCGATCGGTGCCGCGCGCCCGGGGGCGGTCGACGGCGCGCTGTTGACTATGATTCAATTCCAGCCCTAGTCTCCGACTGCCAGCGGGACGTTGGCAGTATGGCAGACCGGTACCACCCACTCGTTCGACTCTGATCGACCGGGCGCGGTCTTGGGGGAAACTGTCGTGTGGGCTCGGCGCGCCCCGACGTCCGCCGGTTCAGTTCACAGCAGGTCCGCCGGTTCGGTTCACAGCAGGCCGAGCTGGGTGACGAGCATCGCGAGGACCACGACGAAGGTCCAGCCCGCGACATGTTCGAGGATCTTGGGGCCGTCGTCCTTGGGACCGCCGGTGCGGGCGCGGAGTCGGGCGGCGGTGGCGGAGCTCGCGGTCATGGTTTCTCGCTGACGTAGTGGTGCGGTGACATCCCCCGCCTCACGCCGGCTCCCCACCGACTCGACCACCTTGCCACCGGACGGGTTTCAGCGGTAGAGACCCAGGTCACCCCGGGCACCTCGAACACCTCGACGGGACACCCCGGACACTTCGACCACCTTCGAATACCTCGCCTTTCGGCAACGATGTGCCGGGCGTGTGGGTCTCCTCACAGGACAGTGGCCAGCCAACCGAAAGGTCCTCGATGAGCACGTTCCGGACGCCTCGCCGCAGAGCCCGCCTCGCTCTGGCGACGGCGATCACGGTGGCAGCCGCCTTGACGGGGCCGGTCTCACAAGCCGCCGGATCCCCGTCCGCCCCCACGTCCCCGTCCGCCGCGCCCTCCCCGGGTGCGCCGGGCCTCGGCGACCCGATCTTCCCGCTCGACGGCAACGGCGGCTACAAGGTGAACCGCTACCTCCTCGACTTCGACTGGCAGGCACCCAGGACGCCCTTCGAGGCCGCCACGACGGTCAAGGCGACCGCCACCCAGGCCCTGTCCCGCTTCGACCTGGACTTCGCGGGCAACACCCTGCACACGGTGACCGTGGACGGCACGACCGCCAAGGCCGTACGCGACGGCGACGAACTGGTGATCACCCCGGCCAGGCCGCTCGCCAAGGGCAGGCCTTTCACGGTCAAGGTCACCTACACCGCCGACCCGACCCGGATACGGCACCGCGACGACGCCATCGAGGACTACGGCTGGATCCCCACGCCGGACGGCACGGTGCTGTACCCCCAGCCCGACGGCGCCAAGATGATCTTCCCGTCGAACGACCACCCGAGCCAGCGCGCCCCGATCACCTTCCGCATCACCACCCCGCCTGGCCTCACGGCCGTCGCGGGCGGCGAGCTCACCGGCCGCGCCGAGCAGGCGGACGGCCGCGTGACGTGGACGTACGACTCCGGACAGCCCGTCGCCACCCAGCTCGCCCAGCTGGCGATCGGCAGGTTCACCTTCGTCGACGGCACCGGTCCGCACGGGCTGCCGATCCGCGATGTGGTCCCGGACGACCTGGTCGCCTCGACCGATCAGTACCGCAAGCTCACGGCCGACCACATCGCGTGGCTGGAGGAGCGGCTCGGCCCCTACCCCTTCAACCGCTACGGCCTCCTCGTCGGCGACACCGACCTGGGCGTGGCCCTGGAGACACAGACGCTCTCCCTGATCCCGAAGGCCGACCTGCTCGGCGACCGGGTCAGCGCCGAGCGCAACCTGGTGCACGAGCTCACCCACCAGTGGACCGGCGACAGCGTCGGCATCAAGACCTGGTCCGACCTGTGGCTGAGCGAGGGCCACGCCCGCTTCTACGAGCGGCTGTACTCGGAGGCGCACGGCGGCGACAGCTTCGAGGCCACGATGAAGACGGCGTACGCGAGCCACGACCAGTGGCGCCACGACTACGGCGCCCCCGCCGAACCGACCGAACCGAACCTCTTCAAGCGGATGCGCTACGACGGCTCGACGCTCGTCCTGTACGCGCTGCGCGAGAAGGTGGGCCAGGAGACGTTCGGGAGGATCGAGCGGGCCTGGGTCACCGAGTACCGCGGAAAGATCGCCAGCACCCAGGACTACATCGACCTGGCGTCCAAGGTCGCGGGCCAGGACCTCGACGGTTTCCTGCACCCGTGGCTCTACGGCGCCAAGACCCCGCCGATGCCGCATCACCCGGACTGGGTGGTCAACCCGGTCCAGAGCTGAGGGCTGAGTGAGGGGGCGGCACCACGGGGGTCGCCCCCTGGCTCAACGGACTCCGACCGCCTTGAGCGCCCCCCGCTGCTTCGCCGACGGATTCGCCGGGAAGTACAGGTAGCAGACCCCGCCCGTACCGGAGACGACGCTCCCGGAGGCGTTGTACCTCTTGGTACGGAGCCAGATGTTCTCCCACTCGCGCCGTTTGTAGATCCGGCGCACGGCGTCGTCGCCCGGCGAGGCGGGGTCATTGGCGATCACATCGCCGCCCGCGGTGAATCCGATGACGGTCATGAGGTGGCCCGCGGTCCCGTACCCCGCCCCCGTCAGCTCGGACTTCAGGAACGACTGGGACGTTATGGCCGGGATGCCGGCGGCGATCAGCTTCTCCAGGTCGGTGAGCGAGCGGAGGCGGGTGACCACCCCCTGGAGGTCCTTGTACGTCGCCGCGTACGCCGCGTTGAAGGGCCAGTTGCCGCAGCCGTTGTACTGGTAGTCGTAGGTGAAGCGGGCCGCGTGGCAGACCTGTGGGTCGGCGAAGGCCGGGTCGACCCAGGCGAGTTGCTTCGCCGTGGGTTTGCGCCCCCAGTACTCGATGATCATCTGCGAGGAGGTGGGGCTGCACCAGGCCTCGCCGCCGTTGTCGTACTCGGGGTACTGGCCCGCGTGGATCTCCTGGGAGTAGCGCGGGACCTTCAACTCCTTCGCGAGCCCGGGAGTGGAGGCCGGGACGGTGAAACGGTCGGGGATGTCGGAGCCCATCACGCCGAGCCGCCAGACCGTCGGCGTGAGCCCGGAGCGAGGGGCGCGGTAGAGGGTGAGACGGAGCCGGCAGGAGACTAGGCGCAGGCCCGAGGCCGCGTCGTCGATCGCGAAGGTGTCCGTCCAGATACTGCTCCTGCCGTCCTTCTGGCCGTCCACGGAGGTCCGTTTGATGTCCTGGTCGCCGGCCGCCCAGCGGCCCATCACGTACCAGGGAGCGGCGGTGCCGTCGGAGTACGTGCCCGTGAGCTCGACCTGGATCCAGGTACCCGCCGGGGTGTGCGCGTTCCAGGAGGCGATGGCCTCGGTGGCGGGGACGGTGAGCCGGTGGACCGGGGAGGTCCAGGTCGCGTACTCCCAGGTCGCGGTCTTTCCGGTGTGCGGGTCGGTGTAGTCCGCGGTGCCGGCCGGGGTCGCGATCACCAGGCCGGGACGGGCGGCCGCGAGGGCCCGCGTGCCCTTCGCGGTACCGGTCCGCCAGTCGGCGTACGAGGTCCAGGCCCGGTTGTCCACGGTGCCCGGCTCCGCGTGCGAGTGCACCGCCCCGGCCGGCGTGGCCGCGGCCGCGGAGCCCGCGGTACCGGTCGCCGCCGCGGCGACCGCCACGGCCAGAAGGGCTCTGCGGGACGGCTCTGAAGCTCTGGTCATGGGCGAGGGACCCCCAGTTCGTCCGGAAGCGGCGGCTCCCCACTATGGACGGTGGAAGGCGGCTCCTGCCAGCACTTCGACCTGTGCCGCGCCCACCAATATTGGTCGCAACCACTGGCATGACCTGCGACGCCTCGGTTCCGGCGGGGGCGCGCCGGCCGCCACTAGAGTGTTCCTCGTACAGGGGTGCGTGTGCCCGCCGGGCAGATGCGCCCGCGTCTCACCGCACCTCGGGAACCGTCATTCGCGACCTCGCCGCGCGCCTGCGTGCCCTGCCGCCCTCCTGCGGACCCGTCCGCCTGATCGGTGTCGACGGGCACGCCGGCTCCGGGAAGACCACCTTCGCCGGACGGCTGGCCGCGGCACTGGGCGACGCGCCCGTGCTGCACCTCGACGACATCGCGACGCACGAGGAACTGTTCGGCTGGACCCGGCGGCTGCTGCGCCAGGTGGTCGAGCCGCTGAGCCGCGGCGAGACGGCGCGCTACTTCCCGTACGACTGGAGCGCCCGCGCCTTCGGTCCGGTCCGCGAACTGCCGCCCGCGCCCGTGATCCTGCTGGAGGGGGTCGGCGCCGGGCGCCGGGCGCTGCGCCCGTATCTGGCGCGGCTGCTGTGGATGGAACTGGCGCGCGACGAGGCCTGGACACGAGGGCGGCGACGGGACGGCGAGGCGCAGAGCGCGTTCTGGGCCGGGTGGGTCGCCGCCGAGCGTCAGCACTTCGTCGAGGATCCCTCAAAACCCTTTGCCGATCTTCTGGTGCGGCAGTGTTCTGAGGGGTACGAGGTGTTTTCGGGACCCACTGGGACCGCTGGACCGGACCAGCCCCTCACTCACGGTGACGGATCATCCGCAATGTGCTGAACTTGTGAAGAGCCGTGCGAGGGAAGTTCTCCAAGTGCCTCAACTCGGCTTGACCCGGGGGCCGTACAGGACTTACGTTCTGAATGTGCGGCCTTTCGAAGCCGCCCGCAGTCGCGAAGCCCCCGGTTGTTCCCCCGTGATCGGGGGCTTCGTTCTGCCCACACCCTCTCTTTTCGGGCGCTCCGCGCCGCGAATTGCTCACCCTCGGTCACCGAGTCAAGTGCGCCCCATCTGCTCCCACCTCGCGGAACGGGGGCGTGCGGCACCCTTCGGCACGCCCATCAACCGCAGGTACGATGCCTCTCGGTGCGACCTTCGGACGGCTGCTCTGCGCACCGGTGCAACTCCCGTCCGCGGCACAGGGGTTCGACCAAAGCTGCCGACGGGCACCGGCCCGTTCGGAGAAGCATCGGGGGCACGGTTTGTGGGGGACGTGATGGACTTCGGCATGCAGGGCCCGGAGGCCCCGGCCGACCTCGCCTGGATGCGAGGTGTGGACGCCTACACCATGGGGGCCTATCCGCAGGCGGAGGAGGAGTTCCGCACCGCGGTCCGGATGGACCCGGGCATGGCGGACGGCTGGCTCGGACTGCACGCGCTGCGGGTGGACACGACGACCGCGCTGCTGCGGATGTTCCGGCACCGGGACCGCTTCGGTGAGCAGCGCTCGCGCCACCGGCGCACGCTCAACTCCTGGTACTGGCTGGGCTGGTGGGTGCAGCCGGTACTGGAGAGCCCGCGCGATCTGCTGCTCGCGCACGCCTCGCACTGGCTGGACGGCCGCCATGTGCCCGAGCTGGACCGGGCGCTCGCGGGGCTGCCGCCGGTCGACGCCGATCATCAGGTGCGGTTTCTGCACGCCTGCCGGGCCTATCTGGTCAAGGACTGGGAGCAGCTGGTCCGGCACACGGATCCGCTGATCGACGACCCCATGCTGGGCATAGAGGCCGGCCTCTTCGGCGGCATGGCCCGGGTCCGCCTGGAGATGTTCGGCCAGGCGGAGCCGCTCCTGTCCGCCGCGCTGATGCGCTGCCGCAGCGAGCAGCCCCAGCGCAAGGAGCTGCGGTACTGGCTCGCGCGGGCCCACGAGGGCACCGGGCGGTCGGCCGCCGCGCTGCCTCTGTACCGGGCGGTGCACCGCGTCGACCCGGCCTTCATGGACACCTCGGCCCGGTTGGCGGCGATCTCCGAGGGCGACGGGTACGACGATGCCGCGGCCGATCTCGCGGCGATCACCCTCGCCGGGGTCGGGCAGGACGTCATGGACGGCCCCGACGGAATCGATCCCCTCTTCGGCGTCGAGGGCCGCGACCTGAAACTCTCCGAGCCCGATCCTCTCCCGCCGGGCGCGCTGCCGCCGGAGACCGATGTGGTACGCGAGAAGGCCGTGGTGCCGGTGCAGCCGTTGCCTACCGGGCCGACCGACCCCGCCTTACTTGACGAAGCGCTCGCCGAACTGGAGCGCATGGTCGGGCTGGAGCCGGTGAAGCGCCAGGTCAAGGCGTTGTCGGCGCAGCTGAACATGGCGCGGCTGCGGGCCGGACAGGGCCTGCCCGTCCAGCCGCCGAAGCGCCATTTCGTCTTCTCCGGCCCCTCGGGCACCGGCAAGACCACGGTGGCTCGCATTCTCGGACGGGTCTTCTACGCGCTCGGTCTGCTCGGCGGTGACCACCTCGTGGAGGCGCAGCGGGCGGACCTCGTGGGCGAGTACCTGGGCCAGACCGCCGTCAAGGCCAACGAACTGATCGACTCGGCCATCGGCGGGGTCCTCTTCGTGGACGAGGCGTACGCGCTGTCGAACTCGGGCTACGGCAAGGGGGACGCATACGGGGACGAGGCGCTGCAGGTGCTGCTGAAGCGGGCCGAGGACAACCGCGACCACCTCGTGGTCATCCTCGCCGGCTACCCGGAGGGCATGGACCGTCTCCTGGCCGCCAACCCCGGCCTCTCCTCCCGCTTCACCACCCGGGTCGACTTCCCCTCCTACCGCCCCCTGGAACTCACCTCCATCGGTGAGGTGCTCGCCGCCGAGAACGGTGACATCTGGGACGAGGAGGCGCTCGACGAGCTCCGCTCCATCGCCGGGCACGTGGTCGATCAGGGCTGGATCGACGAGCTCGGCAACGGCCGGTTCCTGCGCACCCTGTACGAGAAGAGCTGCGCGTACCGGGACCTGCGTCTCTCCGGTTACCCGAACACGCCCTCCCGCGACGATTTGTCGACACTCCGGCTGCCGGACCTCATGCAGGCGTACGGGGAGGTGCTGTCGGGCCGGGGACCGCAGGACCCTTCGGCGATGTAACCCACGCCCCCGGCCTCGAACGCCACAGGCGCCGAGGCTTTCAGGGACGCGGGGAACTGCGCGAACAGTCCCCCGCGCACCCGCGTCAGGTGGCCAGGGCCTGCTCCGGGGCCCCGCTGAGGTGGGGTTCCATGAGCGGCGTGGCCACAGCGGCAGCGTCCCGATGGGCCGGGTCGCGTACCTCGCCCACGAGGAGCTCCAGGACGTCCTCCAGCGCGACAAGACCCAGAACCTTCCCCGACGCGTCAGCGACCTGCGCGAGGTGCGTCGCGGCGCGGCGCATCACGGTCAGGGCGTCGTCCAGCGGGAGTTCGGAACTCAGGGTGGTCATGTGCCGCCACAGGTGCTGGGGAACCGCCCGTTCGGACTCCTCCAGGTCGAGTACGTCCTTCACATGCAGATAGCCCATGAAGGCGCCGTTCTCCGCGACCACCGGGAACCGGGAGTACCCGGTGCGGGCGGTGAGCGCGACGACCTGGCCGGGGGTGACGGAGGGGCCGACGGTGACCAGGGAGCCGTGGTCCAGGAGGACGTCGTTGACCGGGCGGGAGCCCAGTTCCAGGGCGTCTTCGAGGCGTTCCTGCTCCTCGGGGTCCAGCAGGCCCGCCTGACCGGAGTCCTCGACGAGCCGGTTGAGCTGCTCGCTCGTGAAGACCGCCTCGACCTCGTCCTTGGGTTCGACCCGGAAGAGTTTCAGGATGAGGCGGGCGCAGGCGCCCAGGGCGACGGTGACGGGACGGCACAGGCGTGCGAAGGCCACCAGGCCGGGGCTCAGCCACAGCGCCGTCTTCTCGGGCGCGGCCATCGCCAGGTTCTTCGGGACCATCTCGCCGATGACGAGGTGGAAGAAGACGACGAGGGCGAGCGCGATGACGTATCCGAGGGGGTGGATCACCCCTTCGGGGAGGTGCACCGCCTCGAAGACGGGCTCCAGCAGATGCGCCACCGTCGGTTCGGCCACCGCGCCGAGCGTCAACGAGCAGACGGTGATGCCGAACTGGGCCGCCGCCATCATCTGCGGCAGCCGCTCCAGGCCGTACAGGACCTGGCGGGCCCGCGCGGACCCGAGCGGTTCGATCTGACTGCGCCGTACGGAGACGAGCGCGAACTCGGCGCCGACGAAGAACCCGTTGGCGAGCACCAGCAACACGGCGAACAGGAGTTGGAGCACGCTCATCGGACGGCCTCCGGCGCGGCAACCGCGTCGGCGGTCCTGACCAGCCGGACCCGTTCGGCCCGGTAGTGCCCGACCTGGCGTACCGACAGACGCCAGCCGGGCAGTTCGGCCTTGTCGCCGGGGGCCGGGATCCGGCCGAGCAGATCGGCGACGAGGCCCGCGACGGTCTCGTACGGACCCTCGGGCACGTCGAGGCCTATGCGCTGCAGGATGTCGACCCGGCAGCTGCCGTCGGCGTCCCAGGCGGGCCGCCCGTCCTCGGGCGCTACGGCGGCGAGCTCCGGCAGGTCCTTGGCGTCGTGCTCGTCGCGGACCTCGCCGACGAGTTCCTCGACGATGTCCTCCAGGGTGACCACGCCCGCCGTACCGCCGTACTCGTCGACGACGACGGCGATCGGCTGCTGGCTGCGCAGCTGTTCGAGCAGGGGTTGCACGGGCAGCGTCTCCGGGACCAGCAGCGGGGCCTGGGCGATCCGGCCGACGGGGGTGCGCAGCCGGTCCTGGGAGGGGATCGCCAGGGCGTCCTTGAGGTGCGCCATGCCGACGATCTCGTCGATCCGCTCCCGGTAGACGGGGAAGCGGGAGAGGCCGGTGGCGCGGGTGAGGTTGACGACGTCCTCGGCCGTGGCGGAGGACTGGAGCGCGCTGACCCGTACCCGCGGGGTCATGACGTGCTGCGCGGTCAGGTCGGCGAGCGACATGGTCCGTACGAAGAGATCCGCGGTGTCCTGCTCCAGGGCGCCGGCCTGGGCCGAGTGCCGGGCCAGGGACACGAGCTCGCCGGGGGTGCGGGCGGAGGCCAGCTCCTCGGCGGGTTCGACACCCAGGGCCCGTACCAGCCGGTTGGCGACCGTGTTGAGCGCGGCGATCACCGGCCGGAAGAGGCGGGAGAAGACGTGCTGCGGACCCGCGACGAAGCGGGCGACCTGAAGCGGCTTGGAGACCGCCCAGTTCTTGGGCACGAGTTCGCCGATCACCATCTGCACGGCGGCGGCGAGCAGCATGCCGACCACCACGGCGACACCGGACACGGCGCCCTCGGGCAGTCCGATCGCGGTGAAGGGTCCGTGCAGCAGTTCGGCGAGCGCGGGTTCGGCGAGCATGCCGACGACGAGCGAGGTGATGGTGATGCCGAGCTGGGTGCCGGAGAGCTGGAAGGACAGCTCCTTGAGCGATTCGACGACCGTACCGGCCCGTCGGTCGCCTTCGGCCGCCGCCTTCTCGGCGTCGGGCCGCTCGACCGTGACGAGGCCGAACTCGGCCGCCACGAAGAAGCCGTTGGCGAGGATCAGCAGGAACGCCGCCCCAAGGAGCAGCAGGGGGATGGTCATGATGCCGCCGCCTCGATATGTCGGGAGGGGGCGGCGCAGGTACTACAGGACGATCCGTCCATCGCTGGAGGGAGTCACTCCTCGGGTAGCAGGGGGCCTCTGAGTCACCAGGTGGAACATCAGCGGCGGAGGCGCAACGAAAACGCCTCCGCCAACAGGTTAATCAAGACATGGGCCCGTACGGCAGGGTGGAAGGCCGAGAGTCAGCCGTGATGTTGCTCCCGGTCGCCGATGGAGCGGGCCTCGGCGAGCGCGCGCAGGGCGCGGGCGTCCTGGATCGCGCGCTGTTTGGCGATGCCCGGCTGAATGCCGAGCACGGGCAGGCTGGTGCCGTCGCTGAGGTTGAGGAACACCCAGGGGTCGCCGGGGCGCAGGTTGACCTGGAGGATCTCCGCCCACTCCAGGCGCCGCCTGCTGGTGATGTTCACCACGGTGACGCCGGTCTCGTCGGCGACGACCTTGGGCCGCGAGAGCATCAGCAGGACACCGAAGAGCAGCGCGCCGATGAAGACGAAGCTGAGCTTCTCCCCCGGGCTGAGCTGTTCGAGGAGCAGCGCGACCGTCGTTATGACGACGAAGATCGCGACGCCCGCGGTGAGCAGCACGGCCCGGGTGAGGGACGGCCGGAACGTGACGGGGAGCGTGGGAAGGTCGGGCATGGCTTCGGTCGGGGTCCTCAGAGGCGGCAGGCGTGGATGGCCGTGGTCAGGATGGCCCGCGCGCCGAGGGCGTACAGGTCGTCCATGATCTGCTGGGCCTCCTTGGCGGGCACCATGGCACGGACGGCGACCCAGCCCTCGTTGTGCAGCGGGGAGATGGTCGGCGACTCCAGGCCGGGCGTGAGCGCGACGGCCTTCTCCAGGTGCTCGGCGCGGCAGTCGTAGTCCATCATCACGTACGTCCGTGCGACCAGGACGCCCTGGAGGCGGCGCAGGAACTGCTGCACCTTGGGCTCGGCATCCTCGGAGGTGTCGGCCCCGACCCGGCGGATGACGACGGCCTCGGACTTCATGATCGGGTCGCCGAAGACCTCGAGGCCCGCGTTGCGCAGCGAGGTGCCGGTCTCGACGACGTCCGCGATGACCTCGGCGACACCGAGTTCGATCGCGGTCTCGACGGCGCCGTCGAGGTGGACGACGGAGGCGTCGATGCCGCTGTCGGCGAGGTGCTTGGCCACGATGCCCTCGTAGGAGGTGGCGACCGTCATACCGCCGAGGTCCTCGATGCCCTTGGCGGTGCCGGGCTTGGTGGCGAAGCGGAACGTCGAGCGGGCGAAGCCGAGCGGGAGGATCTCCTCCGCGTTGGCGCCCGAGTCGATGAGCAGGTCGCGGCCGGTGATGCCGATGTCCAGGCGACCGGAGGAGACGTAGATCGCGATGTCGCGGGGGCGGAGGTAGAAGAACTCGACCTCGTTGCCCGGGTCGACGATGCGCAGTTCCTTGGACTCCCGGCGCTGCTGGTAGCCGGCCTCATGCAGCATCTCCGCCGCAGGGCCTGACAGGGAACCCTTGTTGGGGACGGCGATGCGCAGCATGAGGTCGGCTTCCTTCGTTCGTGCGTACGATACGTACGGGATTGCGGGGTTTACGGCTCAGAGGTGGGCGTACACGTCGTCGAGGGAGATCCCGCGCGCCACCATCATCACCTGAACGTGGTAGAGGAGCTGCGAGATCTCCTCGGCGGCGGCGTCCTTGCCCTCGTACTCGGCGGCCATCCAGACCTCGGCGGCCTCTTCGACGACCTTCTTGCCGATGGCATGGACGCCCTTGCCGACCAGTTCGGCGGTGCGCGAAGTGGTGGGATCGCCGGTGGCGGCCTTGTGCTGGAGCTCGGTGAAGAGCTCCTCGAACGTCTTCTTGGACATGATGCTGCCCACCCTACGCGCTACCGCCCCTGCCTCAGTGCCAGGGTTCGGATACTGAGCGCAGTGTGGCCGCGGTCGCCACGGCGGCCGTCACCGCCTCGTGCCCCTTGTCCTCGTTCGAGCCCTCGATACCCGCACGGTCGAGAGCCTGCTCTTCGGTGTCGCAGGTCAGCACGCCGAAGCCGATGGGGACGCCGGTCTCGATGGAGACCTGGGTGAGGCCCTGGGTGACGCCCTGGCACACGTATTCGAAATGCGGGGTACCGCCGCGGATGACGACGCCGAGCGCGACAACCGCGTCGTAGCCGCGGCCCGCGAGGACCTTGGCGACGACCGGCAGTTCGAAGCTGCCGGGAACCCTGAGTAGGGTCGGCTCGTCGATCCCGAGCTCGTGCAGGGCGCGCAGCGCGCCGTTGACGAGGCCGTCCATCACCTTTTCGTGCCACTGCGCCGCGATGACCGCGACCCGCAGGTCGCCGCAGTTGCGTACGGACAGTTCAGGTGCACCCTTGCCGCTCACGTCTCTCCTCAGTGCTTTCTTGTTACTGGTTGCCGCAGGCGGACACGGGGGCCGTGTCGAGCCAGGGCAGGTCGTGACCCATCCGGTCCCGCTTGGTGCGCAGGTAACGGAGGTTGTGCTCGCCCGCCTGTACGGGCATCGGCTCCCGGCGCGTGACCTTGAGGCCGTGCCGGACCAGCGCGTCGGTCTTGTCGGGGTTGTTGGTCAGCAGACGCAGGCTGTGGACGCCGAGGTCCTCCAGGATCTGCGCGCTCGCGCCGTAGTCCCGGGCGTCGACGGGCAGGCCGAGTTCCAGGTTGGCGTCGAGGGTGTCGCGGCCCCGCTCCTGGAGCTCGTAGGCGCGCAGCTTGGACAACAGGCCGATGCCGCGCCCCTCGTGCCCGCGCAGGTAGACCACGACACCCCGGCCCTCGGCCTGGATGCGCTCCATGGAGGTCTGGAGCTGGGGGCCGCAGTCGCAGCGCAGCGAGTGGAAGATGTCACCGGTCAGGCACTCGGAGTGGACACGGACGAGGACGTCCTCGCCGTCGCCGATCTCGCCGTGCACCAGGGCGACGTGCTCGACGCCGTCCACGGTGGAGCGATAGCCGTACGCCGTGAACTCGCCGAAGGCGGTGGGCAGTTGCGTCTTGGCCTCGCGGCGGACGGTGGGCTCCGCGGTGCGGCGGTAGGCGATCAGGTCCTCGATGGAGATGATCGTCAGACCGTGCTTGCGGGCGAACGGGATCAGCTCGGGCAGGCGGAGCATGCGTCCGTCCTCCCCGGCGATCTCGACGATCGCGCCGGCCGGGCGCAGGCCGGCGAGCCGGGCGAGGTCGACGGCGGCCTCGGTGTGACCGTTGCGGACGAGGACACCGCCGGGCTTGGCGCGCAGCGGGAAGATGTGGCCGGGGCGCACGAAGTCGCCCGCCTCGGCCTCGCCGCCGGCCAGCAGCCGCAGGGTGGTGGCGCGGTCGGCCGCGGAGATGCCGGTGGACACGCCGTGGGCGGCGGAGGCGTCCACCGAGACGGTGAACGCGGTCTTCATCGACTCGGTGTTGTTCTCGACCATTTGGGGAAGCTGGAGGCGGTCGAGTTCGTCGCCCTCCATGGGTGCGCAGATCAGCCCGCGGCACTCGCTCATCATGAAGGCGATGATCTCGGGGGTCGCCTTCTCGGCGGCGATGACGAGGTCGCCCTCGTTCTCCCGGTCCTCGTCGTCGACGACCACGATCGGTCGGCCCGCCGCGATGTCGGCGATGGCCTTCTCGACCGGGTCGAGCGCGAAGTCCGAAGCATCTTGATCGTGTCCCGTGCTGTACCAGACGGGTGCCATGGTCATGCGGGGGCTCCTTCCAGAACGGGCTGCCCGGCCTTGCGGGAGCGCAGCCACCAGTCGCGCATGCCCGACAGGACGAGTGCGCCGTAGACGACGTAGACGAAACCGGAGAAGGCGTAGCCGTTGGCGAAGTTGAGCGGGACGCCCACCACGTCGACCAGCAGCCAGGCGAACCAGAACTCGACCATGCCGCGGGCCTGCGCATACATGGCGACGATCGTGCCGACGAAGATGTACGCGTCCGGCCAGGGGTCCCAGGACAGGTTCGGGTACGCGTGGAACAGACCGCTGACCGCGAGCGTGCCGACGGCGGCGGCGCCCACCATGCAGGCGCGCTCGCGCCAGGTGGCGAACCGTACGGAGATGTGGCCGCCCTGGCCCTCCGCCTTGCCGCGGTTCCACTGCCACCAGCCCCACACGGCGACGACGATGACCACGACCTGCTTTCCGGCGCTGCCGGAGAGATGGCCGCTGGCAAAGGCCGCGAACAGGACGACGCCGGACAGGAGTTGTACGGGCCAGCTCCATATGGAGCGCAGCCAGCCGAGTGCGAGGCCGATCAGACCGATGATGTTGCCGATCATGTCCGACCACTTGATGTGCTGTCCGAGGAGCGTGAACGCCTCGGAGTTCAGCCAGTTCACCGTCCGCTCCCCTGGGTGTCGGGCAGCGCGGCCGGCCGCTCGCCACGGGCGCCGAGCAGTCGCTCGACGTACTTGGCGATGACGTCCACCTCGAGGTTCACCGGGTCGCCGGCCTGCTTGTGGCCGAGCGTGGTCAGGTCGAGGGTGGTGGGGATGAGGCTGACGGTGAAGAAGTCCGGGCCCGCGTCGACCACCGTCAGGCTGATGCCGTCGACGGTGATGGAACCCTTCTCGACCACGTAGCGGGAGAGGTCCGCGGGGAGGGAGATCTTCACGATCTCCCAGTTCTCGGACGGCTTGCGCTCGATGACCGTGCCCGTGCCGTCGACATGGCCCTGGACGATGTGGCCGCCGAGGCGCTCGCCCACGGCCATCGGGCGTTCCAGGTTGACGCGGGAGCCGACGGTCAGGGCGCCGAGGCTGGAGCGGTCCAGGGTTTCGGCCATGACGTCGGCGGTGAATTCGTCGCCTTCGTGTTCGACGACCGTGAGACAGACGCCGTTCACGGCGATGGAGTCGCCATGCTGTGCGCCCTGTGTGACGACGGGGCCACGCAGACGGAAACGGGAGGCGTCGTCGAGAATTTCGACGGCGGTGACCTCACCCAGCTCTTCGACGATTCCGGTGAACACTTCCCGGGTCCTCCTGCCTCATGGGGCACGGACTCCGGGGCCTGTCGATGACGACAGAATGAGCGGACTGCGACACCGGGAGCGAGCCGCATGGGGCGACACGTCCCGAAGGACGCGCCGAAACAAACGGCAGCGCGCACGAATGCCCGCCCGCCGCGCACTGCCTCCCATCCGGACTTTAACCGTCGGTCCAGGAATTTCACCTGGTCAACCGGCCGCTGGAAGCGACCGGGTCGCGGACTATAACCGCCGGTTCGGACTTTCACCGACCCCGGAGTGCGCTGCTTCTGGTACAGCATCAGTGTGCCACGTCTGATCCACGTCCATGCGAGCGAACGCCTGTGGGGTGCCTCACAGGTCGTCCTGATGGACTTCTCCGGCGCATCGCGGGAGGTCAACTCCCGCGAGACTTCTCGCGCTTGACGCGATCGCCCCTTGGTCCGTACCCATTGACCGCCCTGGTCTAGTCCACTTAGAGTCCATGATCAATGGTTTGTCGAAGCCGAGGTGTCGCACTCGCCCCTTGAGCGACCCGGCGGCGGTGACGGAGGCCCTTGCCCCGCCGCCGGGTCTCCCCTTGCGGGGCGCGCCCGCATCGAATCACCGGGAGCGTGGCGCGAAGAGGTCGTCCTGGGCTGACTCCCGGGCCGTCAGGAGCGCTCCGCGGAGTACCGCGCCGCCGCCCAGCACGCTCGCGCGCACCTCGACCGGCAGCGGGGACATCCGGGCGAGTCGCTCGCCGACCCGCGCGGCCAGCACCTCACCGCCCACCTGCCCCACCTCACCGCCGAGCACCACGCACCCGGGGTCGAGAACGGCCACGACGGACGCCGCGCCGATGGCGAGGCGGTCGGCGAGGGCGGAGAGGAAGCGGTCGGCTGCGGAGGAAGCCGCAGGAGAAGGGGAGGGGGAAGGCGAAGGAGAGGGGGAGGGGGCGAGGGAGCGCGAAGGAGAGGGCGAGGTGAGGGCCGCCACCGCTTGCCTCACCAGCGCCGCCGCTTCCGGTTCGCCGGGCGACACCGCTGTCGCCACCAGCCCGTGGCCGGCCGCGAGTTCCGCGATCGCGGCGGACCCCGCCAGGGAGTGGAACCCGCCCTCGCAGTCCGTGGCCGAGGGCAGCGTCGACGTGCCCGGCACCGGCAGGAAGCCGATCTCGCCGGTGCCGCCGGACGCCCCACGACGGAGTCTGCCGTCGAGGACGACGGCCGCGCCGGTGCCGTGGCCGAGCCAGAGCAGGACGAACGTGTCGCGGTCGCGGGCGGCGCCGTCACGCTGCTCCGCGAGGGCGGCGAGGTTCGTCTCGTTCTCGACGATCACGCGGGCGGGCAGCCGTTCCTGGAGGGCGGCGACCAGACGGCGGTGCCACTCGGGCAGGCCGGAGGAGTCGCGGAGTTCGCCGGTGGCGGGGTCGATGAGGCCGGGGGCTCCGACGCCGACGGTGTGCAGGCGCTCCGCCCCGGCCTCCTTGGCCGCGCGTTCGACCAGCGTGACCGCCTGCTCGACGGCGGGCCCGGTGCCGGTATCGTCCGCGATCGGCACCGACGCCCGGGCCAGCTCCCTGCCGAGGAGGTCCGAGACGACGACCGAGACGCCCTCGGTGCGGACGTCGAGGGCGGCGAGATGGGCCCGGTCGGCGACGATCCCGTACAGACGGGCGTTGGGGCCGCGGCGCTGCTCCCCCGACTCCCCCACCACCTCGATCAGTCCGGCGGCCGCGAGGCGTTCGACGAGGTCGGCGACGGTGGGCCGGGACAGTCCCGTGAGCTGCTTCAACTGTCCTGCCGTCAGGGGGCCTTCCTGCTGGAGCAGGCGCAGGGCGAGGCGGTCGTTGATGGCCCGGGCTGTGCTTGGTGATGCGGGCATGCCGGGATCCTCCCAGATCAGTCGCGCAGTCGGTGGCCAGTAAATCATCTATCTATCAGGCAGGGTTCCTGATAGTTTACGGCGGCAGCGCGGGGAGCAGAGCCTGGAGGGGCGGGAAAGATGGGTTACATGGTCTACGACCTGCGTGAGGTGAAGCGGGCGCGGTACGCCGTGGCCGCCGTCTTCGCCGTGCACGGAGGGGTGACGGGCTCGTTCGCGACCCGTGTCCCCTGGATCCAGGACCACGCGTCCGTCAGCACCGGCCAGCTCGGACTGGCCCTCGCGTTCCCGGCGATCGGGGCCTCCGTCGCGATGCCGCTGGCGGGCCGGATCAGCCACCGCTTCGGCGCCCGTACCGCGCTGCGCGGGCTGATGTCCCTGTGGACGCTGTCGCTGATCCTCCCGTCCCTCGCGCCGAACATCTACACGCTGTGCCCGGCACTCTTCGTCTACGGCGCGTCGGCGGGCATGGCGGACGTGGCGATGAACGCGCTCGGCGTCGAGATCGAGAGCCGCCTCGGCAAGTCGATCATGTCGGGGCTGCACGGGATGTGGAGCGCGGGCGCCCTGGTCGGCTCGGCGGGCGGCACCCTCGCCGCCCACCTCGGTTCGGACGCGCGCCTGCACCACACGCTGGCGGCCGGGGTCCTGACGGTCCTGGGTCTGACCGCCTGCCGATGGGTGCTGGACCTGCGACCGACCGAGGACGAGGCCCCGCCGCCGCGCTTCGCGCTGCCGCCCAAGTCCGCCCTGCTCATCGGCGCGGTCGGCTTCTGCGCCGTGTTCGCGGAGGGCGCCAGTCTGGACTGGTCGGCGGTGTACCTGAAGGACGAGCTGGGCAGCTCTGCCGGTCTTGCGGCCGCGTCGACGACCGGATTCATGCTGACCATGGCACTGGCCCGGATCGTGGGCGACGCGGTGGTCAACCGGTTCGGCGCGGTGCGCACGGTGCGGGCCGGCGGCGGTCTCGCCGTGCTCGGGGGGCTGCTCGTCGTCGTCGCGGACCAGCCTGCCGTGGCGATGAGCGGCTTCGCCCTGATGGGTCTCGGCATCGCGGTCGTCGTCCCGCTCTGCTTCGCGGCGGCGGGGCACAGCGGCCCCAACCCCAGTCAGGCCATCGCGGGCGTCGCCACCATCACGTACACCTCCGGCCTGGTCGCGCCGAGCGCGATCGGCACGCTGGCACAGGCGACGAGCCTGGTGGTGTCGTTCGGGCTGGTGACGGTGCTGGCGTGCGGCCTTGCCGCGTTCGCGGGGGTGCTGCGCGCGGGCGAGCGCAACCGGCCCAAGGTCAGTCCCGCGACCGCAGCAGTTCCCGACCCACGGCCCTGAAGCGGTCGCTCCAGGGCGTGGGGCGCAGCGTCGCGGCGTCGAGCCGGACGAGGACCCGCGTCCCGTGCGCGTACGTGAGCGCGCCGTCGGCCGAGCAGAAGCGGAAGCCGTACGTCAGTCCGGTGTTCCCCAGGCGCTCCAGCCAGAGGTGGACGGCGTACTCGCCGGGGCGGTTGACCGGGGCCTCGTAGCTGATCCGCAGTTCCTTGACGGCGTTGCAGAAGTCGCCCGCCGCCTCCCAGTCACCCTCGTAGGCCAGGAATCCCTGGTCGTTCCACAGGGCCGTCCAGGCGCGTTCGACCATGACCGGGTAGCGGGCGTTGTGGAGCAGGCCGAGTGCGTCCAGGTCGTCGAAGTGGACGGTGACGGGGAGGAGCCGCCCGTGGGAGAGGGCGGGGGCGGCGGGTGCTTCGGCGGTCACGGGCGGGGCTCCTGAGGGTGCCGGTGGGGACGGTGGGGACACCCCCATCCTAAGCGGCCGCTCAGGAGCCCCTGATCAGGGTGTTCGGGGGCTCTCCGGTCAGCCGGCGATCGAGTCCAGCTGCTCGGCGGCGGGCCGCAGTGTCCACAGGTCGCCGCCGGGCGGTGTCTCCAGCTTCGGCACCGCGGCCCGGGCCGCCCGGTCCCCCGCGTCGGCCGCCGCGTGCACGATGTCGCTCGCCGCGTAGCGGTGGAACTCCAGCTCCGGGTAGGACCACGGCGCGGTGCCCGTCGCGGCGGGCAGCAGATAGTCGACCGCCTTCGCCAGGGTCTGGCCGTCCGGCCCCGTGTACCGCCACAGGTTCACGCCGACGTGCCGGCCGATGGCCGCGAGGCGGGTATAGGCGACGAGGTCGAAGGTCGAGTAGTGCCAGCTGCGGGTGCGGGAGAGCTCCTGGGGCTGGCTGCCGTCCGCGGCGACCTGCGGGTCGATCCGCTTGGACTCCGCACCGAGGACGGTCCGGCGGGCGAGGTCCTCGTCGCCGGTCGCGTACGCCAGGGCGGCGAGCTGCATGTCGTAGAAGGTGCCGTGGTTGTTCTTGGCGGCGCCCTCCTCGCCGCCGAAGGCGCTGTTCTCCAGCCAGTCGCGGAAGTCGGTGTTCCAGGCGCGCATGGCGGTGCGGTCGCTCTTCGACCAGCCGGGTGCGCCCGTCTCCAGGATCGCGATCGCGTCCAGGACGCTGGTGTAGGACTGCGAGAAGTCGATGATGCCGATGGCCCGGCCGTCGTACTTGCAGGGGATGAACTGCCCGTGGTCGAGGTTCGGGTTCATCCGGGTGGCCGGGGCGAGGAACCAGGTGCGCAGCACGGTGGCGGCCTTCTCGGCGTACTGCTTTCTGCCGGTGTAGTACCAGGCGAGGGCGAGGTCGTACGTCGAGTCGAAGACCTTCTCGACGTCCTGCCGGTCGGTGCCGGTGTCGACCTCGGGGTTGCGCTGGCCGTCGCGCTGGACGTACGGGCAGCCCCAGGGGTTGTCCGCGGTCTTGGGCTGGGAGGGCCACCAGTACGGGGCCTGGCTCAGGTAGTCGTGGACGTCGCCGCCGGGGGCGGGCTTGGGCTTGTCGACGACCGTCCAGGGGCCCTGGGGCAGCCAGCTGTCGGCGCGGGCCGTCAAGTCCTTGAGCGCGCGCTTCAGTTGGGGATCCCCGCGGTCGAGGCGGAGTCGGGTCTGCTGGAGCCGGGTGCCGTCGAGGACGGCGGTCCGGGGGGCCTTCGGCGCCGCGTGGGCCGAGGCGGAGGGGACGACGACCGCCGCGAAGGTGGCCACGGCGGCGAGGAGGACAGCCAGACGGGGTCGCGCACTCATCAAGCCTCCGATCAGAAATATGAACGCAGTTCATGAGTAAGACCGTGCGAGCGTAGGACCGCCAGGTACCCGTGACAATGGTCCGGACAAAGTTTCACGTACGAAGAAAGCGAAACTCACCATGGACCTCGGCGTGCGCTGGAAACTGCACGGCGACGGGCGGACGCCCGCGCCCGGAGCGGTTGTCCGCCCCGATGAACGCCTCTCGTGGCCGCGCACGATCGGGCTCGGCGCCCAGCACGTGGTGGCGATGTTCGGGGCGTCGTTCGTGGCACCCGTGCTCATGGGTCTGAACCCGAACCTCGCGATCATGATGTCCGGCTTCGCGACGGTCATCTTCCTGCTCGCCACCCGCGGCCGGGTGCCCAGCTACCTCGGCTGTTCGCTCTCCTTCGTGGGCGTCGCCGCGGTGATCCGCGCACAGGGCGGCACCAGCGCCACGGTGACCGGCGCGGTGTTCGTCGTCGGCGTCGCGCTGTTCCTGGTGGGCCTGGCCGTGCAGCGGTTCGGGGCCCGGATCATCCATGCCGCGATGCCACCGATCGTCACGGGCGCGGTCGTCATGCTGATCGGCTTCAACCTGGCGCCGGTGACGGCGTCCACGTACTGGCCGCAGGACCAGTGGACGGCCCTGCTCACCATGCTGCTCACCGGTCTGGCGGTCGTGTGTCTGCGCGGTTTCTGGTCACGGATCGCGATCTTCCTGGGCCTGCTCTTCGGGTACGGGATCTCCTGGGTCTTCGACCGGGTCTTCGGAAAGATCCACTCGGTGGACGCGAGCGGCAAACTCACCGACCACTGGCGGCTGAACCTCTCCGGCGTCGGCAAGGCGGACTGGATCGGACTGCCGTCCTTCCACGGCCCGTCGTTCCAGTGGTCGGCGATCCTCGTCGCGCTGCCGGTCGTGATCGCGCTGGTCGCCGAGAACGCGGGGCACGTCAAGGCCGTCGGCGAGATGACCGGTGATCCGCTGGACGACAAGCTGGGCACCGCGATCTCCGCGGACGGCGTCGCCTCGATGCTCTCCACGGCGGTCGGCGGCCCGCCCAACACCACGTACTCCGAGAACATCGGCGTGATGGCCGCGACCCGCGTCTACTCCACGGCCGCCTACTGGGCCGCCGCGGGCTTCGCCCTCCTCTTCGGCCTCTGCCCCAAGTTCGGCGCGATCGTGGCCGCGATCCCGGGCGGCGTGCTCGGCGGCATCACCGTCATCCTGTACGGCATGATCGGCCTGCTCGGCGCCCAGATCTGGCTCAACGCCCGGGTCGACCTGCGCAACCCGCTGAACCTGGTGCCGGCCGCCGCGGGCATCATCATCGGCGTCGGTGGCGTCTCACTGAAGTTCACGGACAACTTCTCGCTCAGCGGCATCGCGCTCGGCACGCTCGTCGTGATCACCGGGTACCACGCGCTGCGGGCGATGGCCCCGGCCCACCTCAAGACCCAGGAGCCCCTGCTGGACTCCGGCACGTCCTCGTACGACGACGCGGACGATCAGCGCGCCAGCTCATAGGCGTACTCCGCCGAGAACGTTCCAGGTGTGCCCTTGCACCCGTCCGACTCCCCCGGCAGCTTCACCCACAGATAGCCGTCGATCCTTGCCTCCCCGGTGTTCAGGGTCGGCGCCCGGCCGATCTTCCGGCCCGCTGGATCGCACCACTCCCCGTCGGCCGGGGCACCGTTGCCGTTGCGGCTGGTGTCGATGACGGCGCCGAGACTCGCGGGGCCGCCCAGCGCGGACAGCACCTGCCGGGCGTACGCGATCTCGTCGCTCGTACGGTGGAAATTGGACACGTTGGTGAAGACGCCGTCGGAGGAGGCGGCCGAGGCGGCGCCCGCCCGTGCGAGGAGCGCGGCCTGCTGGGCGGCCGGGTTCCAGCCCGAGTGGCCGGCGTCGTAGTAGACGCGGGCCCGGGGGTCGGCGGCCTTGAGGACGCGGCCGGCGCGGGCCAGCGAGGCGAAGCGGGCGGCCCGGTCGGTCGCGGGGAGGCAGTCGGCCTGGGCGACCGAGTCGGGCTCCAGGACGACGATGACCTCGTCGTCGCCGAGGCCCGCCGCGAAGCCGTCGATCCAGCCGTCGTACGCGGCGAGGTCGGGTGCGCCGCCCTGTGAGGCCCCGCCGCAGTCGCGCTGCGGGATGGCGTACGGCACGACGACCGGGACCCGGCCCTCGGCCGCGGCGCCCGCGGTCACCGCCCTGACCCGCGCGGTGATGGTGGCGGGGGTGAAGTCGGCGAACCAGACGGCGGCCGGGCGGTCGGCGATCCGGGACTCGATGACCGCGCGCCGGTGGTCGCCGGGGTGGGACGCGACCCAGTCCAGGACCTGGGAGTCGGGGTGGCTGTAGAGCAGGGCGGGGGCTGCCACGGTCGCCGGCTCCTTCCTGCTCGGTGAGGGCGTCGGGCTCGGCTTCGGGGACGGGGGGTACGAGAACGGGGACGGGGACGGCGCGGCAGAGGTCCCGGGCGGGGAGGGAGTCGGTACGGCGGGCGGCGGCCGGAGGCCGGGCGAGCGGGTCACCAGCGGTCGGGCGTCGTCGGAGAGGCGCTCGCGGTCGAGGGCGGACATCATCCCCGTCACCGCGCCGACCGCCACGACGACCGAGGCCGCCGCGACCATGGCGGCGCGCCGGGCCGCCCGCCTGCGCTCGGCCCTGCGTGCGGCCAGGCGCCGCGCACGTAAGCCTGACACGTACCGCTCCCCCCGGTTCCCACCACGTTTCCGCCACTCCCGGCAACATCCGCGCCTGACGACACGGGCGAGTTCCCCCGTTCTGGGGATGCGCCCGGCCAGGCGGCGACTCCGGTCAGCCTAGGGCTGGGAACCTGCCCCCATGACGCAGTTGGAACAGTTCACCACCCCCGTGGACGCCATCGCCTCCCGGATGCGCACCCTGGCGGCGACCCTGCCGGAGCAGGACGGAATCGCGGTCTTCAACCGCGTCTACCTCACCGTCACGGAGGAGGTCGAACGGCGCCTGGACGCGGGGGAATTCCCGGACGGCGAGGCCGCGGTCACGCTGGATGTACGTTTCGCCGAGCGCTATCTGCGCGTGGCCGAGGAGGGGTCCCCGCCCGCTTGCTGGCGCCCGTTGTTCCAGTTCCGGCGCCATCCGGGAGTACGCCCGCTGCAGTTCGCGCTCGCGGGCATCAATGCGCACATCGGACACGATCTGGCGCTCGCCGTTGTGGACACCTGCCGTACGCTCCGCTGCGAACCAGCCGACCTGGAGGACGAGTTCGAGCGCGTGGGTGACCTCCTCGTCTCGCTGGAGGAGCGCGTCCGCGAAGATCTGATGCCGGGCCCCGACCTCCTCCAGATCGCCGATCCGCTCACCCATCTGCTCGGCTCGTGGAGCCTGGAGAGGGCCCGCGACGCGGCCTGGTCGGCGGCGCGGGCTCTGTGGGCGCTGCGCGGACTCCCCGACCTCGCCGAGGAGTTCGCCGACCGTCTCGGCGCCGCGGTCGGCCTGGCGGGCCGGATGCTGCTCACGCCCCTGGGGGACGGATCAGGCCATATCCCCGCGTACGGCATGTAACTCACGCTCGTACGCGATACGTTCACGGTTCAAGTGCCTGACGCGAAGGAGCACAAGCATGGCTGCTCGGCTGGGTCTGAGTCTTCCTCAAACACGCCAGTACGACATCGGTCGAGACGTCCCGGACGTGGCGCGCACGGCTGAGGAGATCGGCTACGAGAGCCTGTGGGTGTTCGAGCGCGCCCTGTTCCCGGACCCCGCCACGCAGGGGCTGTACGGCGTCCCGGACCTGCCCTGGCCCGACTCCTACCGCGGGGTCGCCGAGCCGCTGGTGACCCTGACGCTGGCCGCGGCGGCCACGCAGCGGGCGCGGCTGGGCACCAGCGTCCTGGTCGCCCCGTTGCACGGCCCGTTCCAGCTGGCCAGGGCCCTCGGCACACTGGACGCGGCGAGCGGCGGCCGGGTCGTGGCGGGGCTCGGTACCGGCTGGTCGCTCGACGAGTACGCCGCGGCGGGCGTGGCGCCGTTCGAGGAGCGGGGCCGGGTCCTGGACGAGGTCCTCGACGTGTGCCGCGCGGTGTGGGGCCCGGACCCGGTGTCGTACGAGGGCCGCCTGACCAAGATCGAGTCGGCCGTGGTCGCCCCGAAGCCGGCCCGGCCGATCCCGATCCTGCTGCCCGCCTTCAGCAAGAAGGCGCTGACCCGGCTCGTGGACCGCGGCGACGGCTGGCAACCCGTGGCCCAGGGAGGCGCCGACCAACTCGCCGCCCAGTGGCGGCAGGTGCAGGACTTCGCGGCCGAGCGCGGGCGCACCGAGCCGATCCAGTCGGTGGCGCGGATCAACACGCGCTACTCCGCCAAGGCCTACGACGGCGCGGACCGCCAGCCCTTCCAGGGCAACGTCGACCAGATCGTGTCGGACCTGGTGCCGTACGCCGAGATCGGCCTCGACGAGTACTTCGTCGACCTCCAGGACGGCCCGCGGGACGCCGAGGAGCTCAAGGACCTGGCCGCCGAGGTGTACGCGGCGGCCCGCGCGGCCGGAATCTGACCGGCCGCCCCACGAAGGCCGGCCCGGACAGGTCCTAGTCCTCGGGCAGTTCCACCGGCGCGATCTCGTCGTAGAGGTCGCCGGGCCCGGGGTTGGTCGGGTCGGTCGCTCCGCCCAGCTGGTGCATGACGCCCCAGACCGCGTTCAGCGCGGTCTGCACGGCGCCCTCGGCCCAGCCTGCCGTCCAGGAGATGTCGTCGCCCGCGAGGAAGATGCCCCGCTTGTCCTCGGGCAGTGTGTCCTGCATGAAGTGCGTGAACAGGCGGCGCTGGTAGCGGTAGTGGCCGGGCAGGTTGGCCTTGAACGCGCCCATGAAGTAGGGCTCGTTCTCCCAGGACACGGTCACCGGGTTGCCGATGATGTGCTTCCTGATGTCGACCTGCGGGTAGATCTCGCCGAGCGACTTCAGCATGACCTCCATCCGCTCGTTCGCGGACAGCGGCAGCCACTTCAGGCTGTCGTCGCACCACGTGTACGAGAGGCAGATGACGGCGGGCTTGTCCGGGCCCTCGTCGAGGAGGTAGGTCCCGCGGGTCATGCGGTCGGTGAGCGTCATCGACATGACGTCACGCCCCGTCGGATTTCCCCTGTCGTCGACGGCCTTGTCGAGCCAGAAGGGCCGGTCCACGGGTACGAAGAGCTTGCTCGACTCCATGTAGTGGGTGCGCTCCATCGCCGTCCAGTGGTCGATCGGGAAGAGCGAGTCGTCGCAGGCGATCTTGGAGAGCAGCAGCCAGGACTGGGCGGTGAAGATCGCCGCCTTGAAGGTGCGGATGTCGCCGTTCGCGTCGGTGACGGTGATCTGGTTGCCCGCGGTGCGGTGCAGCCGGGTCACGGCCGGGCGCGGCGTGCCGTCGTGCAGCTTCGCGAGCGAGGTGCCGTAGGCCCAGTGCACGATCTTCTGCGGCTCGCGCTCCCACAGGCGCAGCGGCAGCTGCTGGGAGCCGCCGACGATGCCGCGGTGGTGGTCGTCGGCCTCGGTGTAGACGACGCGCAGGATCTCGAGGATCGAGTTCGGGAAGTCGGTGTCCCAGCCTCCGGTGCCGAAGCCGACCTGGCCGAAGATCTCGCGGTGCCGGAAGGACTTGAAGGAGTCCGAGTCGCAGAGGAAACCGTAGAAGGTCTGGTTGTCGAGCTTCTCGACGAGCTTCGCCCAGATCTCGCGGATGCGCGGCACATCGCGCTCACGCATGGCCTGGTTCATGTCGGAGAAGTCGGCGCCCTCTTCGAGGCAGGCGTTCCAGGCGTTCATCACGTCGCGGTAGACCTGCGGCAGGTCGTCGACGGTGGTCGCGTAGTGCGACTCGCCCTTGAGGTCGACGACCGTCGAGGGGGTGCACTCCGCGAGCGGGTTGGGGAACGGCCGGGTCTCCAGACCCACCAGGTCGATGTAGTGCTGGAGGGCGGTGGAGGAGGGCGGGAAGCGCATGGCGCCCATCTCGGCGGTGAGCGACGGGTCGCACCCCTCGAAGCCCACGGTCCGCAGGCGACCACCGATCTCGTCGGCCTCGTAGACGACGGGCTTGAGGCCCATCTTCATCAGCTCGTAGGCGGCCACGATGCCGGACAGGCCGCCGCCGATGACCGCGACCTCGGTGCCGTGCTCGGTCGCGGGTATCTGGCCGAGGCCCGCCGGGTGGGCGAGGAAGTCGTCGTACGCGTACGGGAAGTCCGGCCCGAACATGGTGATCGGCGGCTGCTGCGCGTCGGCGTGCTGGACGGCGGTGGGCACCGTGGACGTCATGGGGTACGGACTCCTTGCGGGAAAGCTGGTGAGGGGAGGCGAGGCGCCGGGGAGCGGCCGGGTTGTCAGACGAGCGACCCGTAGAGGCCGGGGTGGCGGTCCTTCAGATACGGGTTCGCCTCGCGCGAGGCCGCGAGGAAGTCGGGGTCGGCGTCGGCCAGGACGAGTTCCTCACCGCGTCCGGCCCGGGTACGGGCGATCCCGTCGGGGCCGGCCAGCGTGGACAGTCCGACGAACTCGAACTCGCCCTCCTGGCCGACCCGGTTGACGTACGCGACGTACATCTGGTTCTCGAAGGCGCGCACCGGGACGACGGCCTCGGCGACGAACTGGAAGGGGTGCATCTGCGCGGTCGGCACGACGAGGAGGTCGGTGCCGGCGAGGGCGTGCGCCCGGACGTTCTCCGGGAACTCGACGTCGTAGCAGATCATGAGGCCGACGCGGAGGCCGTTCAGCTCCGCCTGGACGACGGGCTGCTCGCCGGGCGTGAAGTGGTCGCGCTCGAAGCAGCCGAAGAGGTGGGTCTTGCGGTAGTTCGCGAGGCGGGTGCCGTCGGCGGAGACGATCTGCGCGGAGTTGTAGACCGTATCGCCCTCGCGCTCGGGGTAGCCGTAGACGACGGCGACGCCGTGGCGGGTGGCGATCGCCGCGATCGCGTCGGCGGAGTCCCCGTCGGCGGGCTCGGCGAGGCGGCCGATGTCGTCGCCGATCGCGTACCCCGTGAGGAACATCTCCGGCGCCGCCACGAGCCCGGCGCCGGCAGCGGCGGCGCGGCCCGCGGCCTCGTCGAGGACCTTCAGGTTCTCGACGACCGAGCCGGGGCGGCCGGAGCTCTGGAGCAGGGCTGTGCGCATGCGTGGTCCTCACGGGTACGGAGGGGTGTCGGGGGCTGCTTAGACGGTACGGGCGGGGGGCTCGGGGGGACAAGGAGGAGCCGTTGCGCGCCGGTGGACGAATCGTTGCGTGCGCCTCGCCTCCGGCGGCGATTCGTTGCGCGCCCCCGGGCGGGGCCCAAAACCGCTGAGGCGCAGGTCACAGACGCCGTGACGAGCCGACGCGACCTCGCCGTGCGGAGCCGTCCCGGCCGCACGGCCCGCGTCCCGTTCTCACAGCGCGCGCAGTCGCTCCACGATCTCGCGCAGCAGCTCGGGGTCGGCCGCCGGGCCGCCCTGTTCCGGCCGCCGGGGCGCGTCGATGCGTACGAGACCGGCCTCGGCCAGATCGCCGAGCAGCACGCGTACGACGGTCAGGGGCAGGTCGGCGTCGGCGGCGAGCTCGACGACCGGCCGGGGTCCGTGGCGCACCAGGGCCAGCAGGGCGGCGCCTGCGTGGTCGACACCCGGCCGGCCCTCTTCCGTCCTCAGGGCGGTGACCCGCGACATCAGATCGATCGTGTGCCGGTCCGAGGGCCGGGTCCGGCCCCGGGTCACGGTGTAGGGCCGCACCATCGACCCGGTCTCGTCCTCGTACCAGTGGTCGTCGGTCACGGCCGGGTCAGGGGCCCGCGGGGTCGGCGGCCGACCGTACGGCGGCGGCCATGTGGCGGCCGACGCGGCGCACCAGCAACGCCATCTCGTGGGCGAGCTGTCCGACGTCCGTCTGCACCTCGCTCAGGACGGCCAGCCGGCTGCCGTCGCCCGCCGGGGTGATGAAGAGGTAGGCGTCGTCGAGCATCACCATGGTCTGGCGCACCTCCCCCGCGGCGAAGCGTTCACCGGCCGAGCGGGCCAGGCTGTGGAAGCCGGAGCAGACGGCGGCGAGGTGCTCGATGTCCCGTCGGCGCATGCCGTCCGAGCAGCTCAGCGGGAGGCCGTCGGCGGTGAGGAGCACGGCCTGGCGGACGTGGTCGGTCCTGGCCACGAGGTCGTCGAGCAGCCAGCCGAGGTCCGTGCCGGGCGGTTCGGGGGTGCTGCCCCGGGGCTCGGAGGCCCGCTCGGAGTGCTCGGGGCTCTGGTCACGGAGCATCGTCGGCATCCGTCCCTTCCTCGGTGTCGGTTCGCCGCTCGGATCCGGGCCCGGTGGGCAGGCCCTTGCGGCCACGGTCGAGGCCGCGCTGGAAGGCGCCGAAGACCGCGCGGACCTCCTCGGGGGTGACCTCGCGCTGCGACGGCTCGTCGGCGGCGGGGCCCTCGGTGCGCAGTTCGGGGGCGAGGGAGGTCTGCCGGACGCGGGTGGGCAGCGCGGGCGGGCTCGTGGCGGGGGCGTTCCTGGGCGCACGGTCCGCGTGCCGCTCAGGTGCCTCCCGCTGCTTCTCAAGGACCGCGGCGCCCTTCCGGGAGGCCTCGGAGGTCCAGGACGTCTCCGAGGTCCGGGAGGTGCGCGACGGCAGTGCCCGCGGGTCCCTGTCCGCCGCCGGTCCCGGCCGCTCGGGGTCGACCGGCGCGAGGACCGTCTCCGGCAGCAGCACCACCGCCGTCGTACCGCCGTACGGCGACCGGCACAACGTGACCTCGATGCCGTGCCGTGCGGCGAGCCGCCCCACCACGTACAGCCCGAGCCGGTCGTGCCGGGTCGGGTCGAAGTCGTCCGGCGTGGTGAGGGTGCGGTGTGCCTCCTCGATCTGTTCGGGTTCGAGACCGAGGCCCCGGTCGTCGATCTCCAGGACGAACCCGCCCCCGGCCCGGCCGGTGCGCAGGGTGACCTGGGTCTGGGGCGGTGAGAACACGGTGGCGTTCTCGACGAGTTCGGCGATCAGATGGACGACGTCGGCGACGGCGTCCGCCGCCACGCCCACCTCCGGCATCGGCGGGACCACGACGCGCGCGTACTCCTCGATCTCGCTCACCGCGGAGGCCACCACCCGGGCGACCGGTACGGGCCTGCGCCATCTGCGGCCGGGCGCCGCGCCGGAGAGGATGATCAGGCTTTCCGCGTGGCGCCGCATCCGGGTGGTGAGGTGGTCGATCCGGAACAGGTCATCCAGGACGTCCGGGTCTTCGGTGCGCCGCTCCAGCGTGTCGACCAGTTTGAGCTGGCGGTGGACGAGCGCCTGGTTGCGGCGGGCGATGTTGAGGAGCACCGCGAACAGCCCGCGGCGCAGGGTGGCCTGTTTGACGGCGGCCTCGACGGCCGCGAGGCGGGCGGTGTTGAAGGACCGGCCGACCTGGCCGATCTCGTCGGCTCCCGCCTCCCCGTCGGCCAGGGGCGGTGCCTCGGTGGCGGCGTCCACGTCCTCGCCCGCGCCGAGCCGCCGCATCACGTCGGGCAGTTGGCGGGTGGTGAGGAGGTCGGCGGCGTCCCGGAGGGTCTCCAGGCGGCGCGAGATGCGCCGGGCGCCGCGCACGGCGAACCACAGGGACAGTCCGACAGCGGCGAGTCCGAGTGCACCGACGATCGCCGCCTTGGCCAGCTCCCGGTAGGCGAGGGCCCGTCCGCGTTCGGCGGAGTTGACGGCCGACCGCGTACACAGCTGCATGTACCGCTTGACGGCCCGGTCGGTGGTGGTGCGCCAGGAGCCGGCCGCGACGGCCTCCCCCGCACCCCGTGCGCCCGCCCGCAGCAGCGCGTCCTCACCCCGGGTCAGCTCCCGGTACAGGGAGCCGCGCTGGAACTCCTCGAAGAGGGCGCGCGAGTCGGCGGGCAGGTCGGGCACATACGTCCGCTCGAAGACCCGGCGGTCCTCGATCGTCGCGGTGAGCGTGTCGTACTGGCGGTCGGTGAGCGATCCGGCGGCTCGCGCCCCGGCGACGAGCGCGTCCTCCCGCGAGACGAACTCCCTCACTCGCACCAGCTCGATGACGACCTGGGCCTCGCGAGCCAACTGTCCGGCCTGCAGCGCGGTGAGGGCGGACTGGACGTCGAAGCCCGGCTCCACGAGGGCGCCGTACTCGGTGACCGCCCGGTCCCAGCTGATGGCGCGGGACAGCACCCGCTCCCGCAGCCCCTCCAGCCCGTCGAAGGAGCGCAGCACGGCGTCGAGCACCTGCCGTTGTCTGCCGGAGAGCCGCCCGCGGTCGCCGTCCCGGATCGCCGTCCGCATGGCGGTCACTGCGCGGTCGGTGCGGCGCTGCTGCTCCATCAGGTCGAGGGCCGCCGCCGTGCCGTGGTCGGCACCCAGATAGGTGGCCGCGAGCCGCCGTTCGATCTGGATCTGGCCGACCGCCGTGTCGACGGGCGTCCCGAAGTCGTCGTACACCCCCTGGACCCGGACGAGCGCGCGCAGTTCGCCGGTGACGGACACCATGGCGAAGCTCCACAGCACCATGAGGGCGACCACCGGTGCGAGCGCGAGCGCCACGATGCGCGTACGGACCGTGGTGGGACGGCCGAAGGACCAGCGCATGGACTCCCCAGGACGACAGGACGGTCGGGTGGCCGGGCGACGGTTGGTTACCCATCGGTGTTACTCGCTGGTAGCGGGCGCGGATCAACCTACGTGATGGCGCGCCCGCACCGCAATGGTTTCCTGGACCGCCGCTCGGTTCAGACGGCGAAGGTGGTGAGGACCGCGGCGTGGTCCGAGGGCCAGTCGTTGCCGGCGACCTCGGGCCAGGGGCGCGGCGTGCCGGTGACGAGCGCCCGGGAGTCGAGCACCGTCAGTCCCCGGTGCAGCACGAAGTCGATCCGGTCCTGCGGCTCGGGCCGCCCGCTGCCGTCCTCGTGCTCCACGTGGACGGGCGACCAGGTGTGGCCGGGCTCCCGCACGGGGTCGGGGTGGGCCTCGCGGTAGGAGTCGCGCAGGCCCGCCTCCTCGGCGGCCCGGGTCACGGGCCACTCGACGTCCGGCCAGTCCAGGTGCGAGGGCGCGTTGAAGTCACCGACCAGGACCACGGGGACCGCCTCGGCCGCCGACTCGGTGATCCGCCGCAGGATCTCCCGCATCTGCTCCAGCCGGACACCCTCGTGGGCGATCAGCTCGGCCGCCGGGAGCCCGTCGAAGCGGGCCTCGTAGGGTCCGTACGGCGTGTAGTCGAGGTGGGCGCTCCAGACGTCCACCTCCTGGCCACCGTCCAGCCGGACGCGTACTCCGGTGCCGCCGTAGAAGCCGACGTCCGGGTCGCCGTGGCGGGCGGTGATCGGGTAGCGGCTGATGACGCCGAGGTTCTCGCCGGCCCGGTGGTGGTGCCAGCCGAGGGCCTCGGCGAGTTCCTGTGCCGAGGTGCCGTACGTCTCCTGGAGGCCGACCACGTCCGCGCCCGTCTCGGCGATGACCTTGAGCTGCTTCTCGCGGTGGTCGTCGACCTTCGTCCCGCCGTACCAGAGGTTCCAGCTCATCACCCGCAGCTCGCGGGGCGCGACCATGGCGCGCAGCCGGGCCGGGGTCACCTCCTCCAGGCTGGTCAGGACGGTGCGTCCGGGTACGGAGTCGATCGGCGCGAGCGAGGGCACGGCGAGCACGGCACACCCCGCGGCCTCGGCGGACGCCACACCCGTCTCGGTGTCCTCCACGGCCACACACGCGGCGGGATCGACGCCGAGGGCTTGGCAGGCGGCGAGGTAGGGGTCGGGGGCGGGCTTGGTGCGTTCGGTGTCGTCGGCCGTGACGGAGACCGCGAAGTGTTCGGCGCCGAGGGCCGCGAGGACCGTGTCGGCGACCGCGCGCGGCGACGCGGTCACGAGGGCGGTGGGGACACCCTCGCGGACCAGTTCGCCAAGGAGCCGCAGCGCACCCGGGCGGGGCACGATCCCGGTGCGGACCCGGTGCGCGAACTCCCGGTGCAGCTCGGCGGCGATCTCCCCCACCTCGGCGCCCGTGATCCCGCCCAGCCAGCCGGCGGTGTACTCGACGGGCCGGCCGAGCACCTCCGGCTGGTCGGCCCCGGTCAGCCGGCGCCCGAGCCCCTCGGCCACCTGCTCCACCGCCTCCCACCACAGCCGCTCGGTGTCCACGAGCGTGCCGTCCATGTCGAACAGGACGGCCTGGAGGGGGAGTCGGGGGGAGGTGGTGCGGAGGGTCACGGTGCTCTCTTTCACTCGGCGTAACTCAGTGGGGGGATGCGTCGGTTACTGCGTGCGCTCGGCGACCAGCACCGGCCGCTCCGGCAGGCTCACCGTCACGGCGGCGCCCGAGCCGAGCCCGGCGGCCTCGTGCGTGGGCAGGTCGGCCTTGACCTCGGTGGCGTCCGGGAGCCGGACGGTGACGCGGGTGGCGGCGCCGAGGAAGGCGGTGGCGACGACGCGGGCGGTCCCGGCCTCGTCGGCCCGTACCCGCACCGCCTCGGGCCGTACGAGCACGTCGATCTCGGTCGCGGCGGGCGCGTCCCCGTCGACCGGCAGCCGCTGTCCGAGCACCTCGGCCACGCCGGAGTCCAGCCGCCCCGGAATCCGGCTCATCGTGCCGACGAACTCGGCGACGAAGGCGGTCGCGGGCCGCCCGTACAGCTCGGCGGGCGCGGCGCACTGTTCGAGCCGCCCGGCCCGCATCACGGCGACACGGTCCGCCATGGACAGCGCCTCCTCCTGATCGTGCGTCACGAACAGTGTGGTGATGCCGAGTTCCTGCTGAAGCCGGCGGATCTCCTCGCGCAGGGTGAGCCGCACCTTGGCATCCAGGGCGGAGAGAGGCTCGTCGAGCAGCAGCACGCGCGGACGCAGGGCGAGCGCGCGGGCCAGCGCGATGCGCTGCTGCTGGCCGCCGGAGAGCTGGTGCGGGAACCGCTCGCCCTTGTCGGCGAGGCCCACGAGGTCGAGCAACTCGGCCGCGCGGGAACGCCGTTCGGCAGTACGCACCTTGCGCATCCGCAGCCCGAAGGCCACGTTGTCGAGGGCGCTGAGGTGCGGGAAGAGGCTGTAGGACTGGAAGACCATCCCCGCGTCGCGGCGGTGGGCCGGGACCCGGGTGACGTCCTCGCCGTCGACCAGCACCTCGCCGGAGTCGGGGTGTTCGAACCCGGCGAGCATGCGCAGCGCGGTGGTCTTGCCGCAGCCGGAGGGGCCGAGCAGGGCGAGGAGTTCACCGGGACGGACGGTCAGGTCGAGGCCGTCGAGGGCGACGGTCGGGCCGAACTCCCGACGAAGGCCCCGGAATTCGACGGTGGCGGCCTTGGCGTCGGCGGCCTTCTCAAGCGTGGTGACGGTCATGGTTCATCCCCGGGATGCGGAAGCGGAACGGGAGCGCCCGCCGAGCCCGGCGAGCGAGAGGAGCAGGGCCCAGGTGACGAGCAGGCTGAGCACGGAGACGGCGACGGAGAGCTGGGCCTGCGAGCCGCCGACGCTGTAGATCCACACGGCGAAGGGCTGGAAGCCGAGCAGCTGGGCGACGGTGAACTCGCCGAGCACCAGGGCCAGCGTGAGGAAGGAGGCGTTGAGCAGCGCCCCGCGCAGATTGGGCAGCACGACCCGTACCAGCGCCTGCGGCCAGTTCGCCCCGCAGCTGCGCGCGGCCTCGACGAGGGTGCGTACGTCGACGGCGCGCAGCCCGGCGTCCAGGGCCCGGTACACGAACGGCAGCGCCATCACGACGTACGCGAGGACCAGCACGAACGGGAAGCCGGGGTTCTGGAGGGCCACGAACGTCTCGAACAGCGGGGTGCGGGAGAGATGCTCGGGTCCCCACTTGAGGACCGTGGCGATCCCGGCGACGAAGGCGATCGGCGGGACGACCAGCGGCAGCGAGCAGATCACCTCCACCACCGGGCGCAGCCTGGGCGCGCCGAGCCGCAGCGCGACCATCGCGGGCACCATCAGCAGCAGGACCACGGCGATGGTGGCGGCGGCCAGTTCCAGCGAGAGCAGCAGGCTGGAGCCGAAGCCGTCGGCGGAGACGATCTGGCGGTACGCGTCGAAGGTGATCCCCTGGTTCGGCACGTCGACCGTGAAGATCACGGACGCGGCGAGCGGGACCAGGAAGTAGAGCCCGGCGCAGACGAGGACGACCCCGCGCCAGGGACGTACGCGTACGGACTTGTTCGCCCCGCGGGCGGGCTTCGGGACCCGAGCGGGATTGTTCAGGCTTCCAGCCATCGCGCGCTCCGTCGTTGCAGGGGCAGGTACACGGCCATGACCAGGCCCGCGATGAGGACCATGTCGAGGCTGAGGGCGAGCGCCACGTTCTCCTGGCCGACCAGGACGTTGCCGGAGATGGCGTCGGCGATCTGCAGGGTGACCAGCGGGACCGCACTGCCCACCATGGCCGCCGCGGTGGCGTACGCGGCGAAGGCGCTGCCGAAGAGCAGCACGAGGCCGCCGAGCAGGGAGGGCGTGAGGACGGGGAGGGCGATGTGCCGCCAGTACTGGATTCCGGTGGCGCCGTTGTTCTGCGCCGCCTCGCGCCACTGGGAGCGCAGGCCGTCCAGGGCGGGCGTGATGGTGAGGACCATCAGCGGGATCAGGAAGTACAGGTAGACGATGACCAGGCCCCAGAAGCTGTAGAGGTTCCAGCCCTTGTCCTTCAGGCTCAGGTGCTCGGTCAGGACACCCGCGTTGCCGAGGGTGGCGACGAACGCGAAGGCCAGCGGGACGCCGCCGAAGTTGGCGAGGACGCCGGACGCGGTGAGGACCGCCTCGCGCAGGGCGCGGAAGCGGGAGGTCACCACGGCCTGCGCGAGCGGCAGTCCGAGGAGGGTCGCGATGCCCGCGGAGACCGCGGACAGCTTGACGCTGCCGATCAGGGCGGTGAGGTAGGCGCCCTGGAGCGAGTCGGTCAGGTTGGCCGTGGTGTACGAGGTGGCGCCGGTCGTCTGGTCCTTGACGGTGAAGGCGCCGTTGAGCATGGCCAGGGCGGGGATGCCGAAGGCGATCGCGACGAAGACGAGCAGCGGGAGCACGGCGAGCCAGCCGGGGGCGCGGCGCCGCCGCCGCTGGGAAGCGGCGGCGGCGGGCGTCACGTCGGCCTCGGCCTCAGTGAGGACGGTGGTCATCCGGAGACGGCCTTGCCCCAGCCCTGCGCGAGGACCGTCTTGGCCTTGGCCTGCTGGGCCTCGGTCGGGAAGCTCGGCGTGCCGGACACCACGGGGAGCTTGGCGGCGGCGGTCTTGTCGAGGGTGCCGGCGGTCTGCATGGCGGTCATCAGGGCCGGGCGGGCGTAGCCCTTGAGCCAGAGGTTCTGGCCCTCGGCGCTGTAGAGGTACTCCTGCCACAGGCGGGCGGCCGCCGGGTGCGGGGCGGCCTTGTTGATGGCCTGGGAGTAGTACTGGGAGAACTTGCCGTCCGAGGGGACCGTGACCGTCCAGTCGACGCCCTTGGACTTGAACTCGTCGGCGTAACCGGCGTTCAGGTAGTCCCAGTCGATGCTGATGGGGGTCTCGCCCTTCTCGACGGTGGCCGGGGTCGACTCGACGGGCGTGTAGTTGCCGTTCTTCTTCAGCTTGGCGAAGAAGTCCAGGCCGGGCTGGATGTCGTCGAACGAACCGCCGGCCGCGAGCGAGGCCGCGTACACGCCGCCGAAGGCCGAACCGGACTTGGTCGGGTTGCCGTTGAGGGCGACCTGGCCCTTGTACTCCGGCTTGAGCAGGTCCTTGAAGGTCTTCGGGCACTCCTTGACCTTCTTGGCGTCGCAGCCGATGGAGATGTAGCCGCCGTAGTCGTTGAACCAGCGGCCCTGCGCGTCCTTCTGCCCCTCGGGGATGTCGGCGAAGGCGGTCACCTTGTACGGCGCGAGCAGCCCCTGCTGGGCGGCGCTGAGCGCGAACGAGCTGCCCAGGTCGAGGACGTCCGGGGCACGGTCCTGCCCCTTCCTCGACGTCACGGCGTTGATCTCGTCCTGGCTGGAGCCGTCCGGGTTCTCCACCTCGATCTTGATGCCGTACTTCTTCTTGAAGCCGTCGATCAGGGCGCCGTAGTTGGCCCAGTCACGGGGCAGCGCGATCGCGTGCAGCGTGCCCTCCTTCTTGGCGGCCTTGACCAGGGCGTCGAGGCCGCCGAAGTCCGCGGCGGAGGTCGCGGTGGCCGCGCTCTTGCCGTCGGCGGTGGTCGACTTGTCGTCAGGGGCCGCGCCACAGGCGCTGAGGGCGAGGGCGGCGGCGACGGCGAGGCCGCCGGTGAGGACGGCGGTCCTCGGCAGGAACACGGTCACGGTCTCTCCAGGAGTACGCACGAGGGTTTGAGTAGTGCGGCGAACTTGTCTGAACAAGTTGGCCTCAGTAGGCCCGTCGCTGGTGTCCTGTTCGTAAACACTGGCGAAACGCTGCACCCTGATTCCCTGCACAATCCCGGGGCGCGCAGATCACCGTCCGATCTCGATTAGGCTGGTCACGCTGTGCACAGCAGTCGAATCAGAGGGGAAGCATGCCGGCGCGACACGAGGAGATCGCCGACGAGCTGCGGCGCGCCATCGACCGCGAGGAGTACACGGTGGGCAGTCTGCTGCCCGCGGAGACGGACCTCGCGGCCCAGTACGGCGTGGCACGCGGCACGGTCCGCCAGGCCGTCGCGGCCCTGACCGCCGAGGGCCTCATCGGCTCCCGCCAGGGCGCCCGCCGGGTGGTCCTCGCCAGCCGCCGCAGCCAGAGCTTCGCCGAACTGCGCAGCTTCGCCCAGTGGGCCCGCGCGATGGGCCGGGAGGCGACGGGACACGTCGTCGAGCAGGAGCACCGCCCGGCGACCACGGAGGACGCCGTACGCCTCCAACTCCCCGAGCAGACACCGGTGTTGCACGTCCTGCGGGTCCGCGGCCTGGACGGCGAGCCGGTCCTCCTGGAGCGGACCGTGTACGCGGACTGGATCTCCCCCGCCGTCGAGGCCATCGAGCCCGACTGCCCCTCGGTCACCCAGCGGCTCTACGAGGACACCGGCCTGGTCTTCGCCTACGGCGAGCACGTCATCGACGCGGTGGCGGCGGGCGCCCAGGACGCCGACCTCCTCGGCGTCCGCCGCACCAGTCCCCTCCTGAGGGTCCGCCGTGTCACCACCACCCGCGAAGGCCGCCCGGTGGAATGGTCCGACGACCGCTACCGCTCGGACGCGGTGAGCTTCAGCGTCCGCAACTCGATCGGCAACAACGCGCTGGCGAGGAAGACGGCGGAGTAAGGGCGGCTCGTAGGCGGGCGCAGGGGATAGCGCCCCGTTTTCAGGGGCGCGAGGCTGTGACATGCAGCGGCTCCGCCGCGGAGCGCGCCCAGCCACAACCAACCCGCACGCGGACAACGCACCCCGGCGAAGCGCCTACGTGGGCGACCCGGACGAAAACCGCCGCAGCAAAGGAGACAACACCAGCACCGACTTGGTCCGTTCGACGAACGGCTCCCCGGCAATGCGCTCCAACACCCGCTCGAAGTGCCGCATGTCGGAAGCGAAGACCTGCACCACCGCGTCCGCCTCCCCCGTGACGGTGGAAGCGGCCACCACTTCCTGATACCGCTCCAGCCCCCGCTGAATGGTCTCCGGCGAGGTGTTCCGGCGGCAGTAGATCTCGACGAACCCCTCCGTCTCCCACCCCAGCGCCGCCGGATCCACCCGCACGGTGAACCCGGTGATGGCACCCGTGGCCCGCAGGCGGTCCACCCGGCGCTTCACGGCGGGCGCGGACAGGCCGACCAGTTGGCCGATGTCGGCGTAGGAGCGGCGGGCGTCCTCGGCGAGGGCGTGCACGATGCGTTCGTCGAGATCGTTCAGCACTGCGGGTGTTTCACTTTTCTGATGGCGCGAGACGGGAGCGGCGGTAGCCGTAACTGAAGTAGAACACGAGCCCGGCGGCCATCCAGACTCCGAAGACCACCCAGGTGACGGCCGAGAGGCTGCCCATCATCCACACGCACAGGGCGAAGCCGATCGCGGGCATCACCGGCGACAACGGCACCCGGAAGGTGCGCCGCATCTCCGGGCGCGTCCGGCGCAGCACCACGACGGCCACATTGACCAGTGCGAAGGCGAAGAGGGTGCCGATGCTGGTGGCGTCGGCGAGCTGGCCGAGCGGGATCGCGGCGGCGAGGACACCGCAGAACAGCGAGACGATCACGGTGCCCGCGCGAGGCGCGCCGGTCTTCGGGTGGACGCGCGAGAACACCTTGGGCACGAGCCCGTCGCGGGACATCGCGAACAGGATGCGGGTCTGGCCGTAGAGCACGGTCAGGACGACGCTGGCGATGGCGATGACGGCACCGGCGGCGAGCAGCGTGCCCCAGAAGGTCTGCCCGGTGACGTTCTTCATGATCTCGGCGAGCGCGGCCTCCGAGTCGTTGAACTTCCGCCAGGGCTTGGCGCCGACGGCGACGGCCGCGACGACGACGTACAGCGCCGTCACGATGACCAGCGAGAGCATGATCGCGCGCGGCAGGTCGCGCTGCGGGTTCTTGGCCTCCTCACCCGCGGTGGAGGCGGCGTCGAAGCCGATGTACGAGAAGAACAGCGTGGCACCGGCGGCACTGACACCCGCCATGCCGAGCGGCATGAAGTGCTCGTAGTTGCCGGACTTGAAGCCCTGGATGCCGATCGCGCAGAACAGCAGCAGCGCGACGATCTTCACGGCCACCATGATCGTGTTGGCGCGCGCGGACTCCTTGGCGCCGCCGAGCAGGAAGGCCATGGCGAGCATCACGACGATCAGGGCGGGCAGGTTGAAGATGCCGCCGTCGCCGGGGGGTGCGGAGAGCGCGTCCGGGATGGTGACGCCGATCGTGCCGTCGAGCAGTTCGTTGAGGTACTCGCCCCAGCCGACCGCGACGGCTGCCACCGACACGCCGTACTCCAGGACCAGACACCAGCCGCAGATCCAGGCGATCAGCTCACCCATCGTTGCGTACGCGTACGAGTACGAGGAGCCGGCGACCGGGATGGTGCCGGCCAGCTCGGCGTACGAGAGAGCCGAGAAGAGCGCCGTGAGGCCGGCGATCACGAAGGAGAGGGTGACCGCGGGTCCGGCCTTGGGGACGGCCTCGCCGAGGACCACGAAGATGCCGGTGCCGAGGGTGGCGCCGATGCTGATCATGGTGAGCTGCCACAGCCCGAGGGAGCGCCTGAGCGAGCCTCCCTCGCCCTGGCCGCCCTCGGCCACCAGGCGTTCCACGGGCTTGCGGCGCATGAGGCGCGCGCCGACACCCGGGGACGGTGCGGCGGACTCTGTGCGGGACTGCGGGGGTGCGCCTGGATCGAGCACGCGGTGGCTCCTTCATCGCTGCCGGTCGATACGGCGGGAACCGGCGGCACCCCTGGCAGCAGGGACCCACCGAGCGGGGTCCCCGCCACGCCATGTACAGCGCTTGACCCTACGAGTCCGGGCTTCACGGGCGTAATGCGGCAACCTTGCGCATCTCCGCAAGATCGTTGCGTTCATCGCACCTCGGCGCGTGTTCGTTGCGCGGGGCCTTTCGATGGTTGCGCACGCCCCCGTACGGCGATCCGCGGCAGGTACGCCGACGGCCCCCGCGGGCGCACCACGGGGGCCGTACGACGGTGGAAAGGGGTCAGCTCCAGCTGGCGTGCAGGGGCTTGCCCTCCGCGTAGCCGGCCGCGCTCTGGATGCCGACGATCGCGTTGTCGGCGAACTCCTCCAGGGAGCCCGCGCCCGCGTACGTGCAGGAGGAACGGACGCCCGCGATGATCGAGTCGATCAGGTCCTCGACGCCCGGGCGGCCCGGGTCGAGGAACATCCGCGAGGTGGAGATGCCCTCCTCGAAGAGGGCCTTGCGGGCGCGGTCGTAGGCCGACTCCTCACTCGTACGGTTGCGGACCGCGCGCGCGGACGCCATGCCGAACGACTCCTTGTACAGGCGCCCGTCGGCGTCCTGCTGGAGGTCGCCCGGTGACTCGTACGTCCCCGCGAACCAGGAACCGACCATCACGTTGGACGCGCCCGCGGCCAGTGCCATGGCCACGTCGCGCGGGTGGCGGACGCCGCCGTCGGCCCACACGTGCTTGCCGTACTTCTTCGCCTCGGCGGCGCACTCGAGGACGGCCGAGAACTGCGGCCGACCGACGCCGGTCATCATGCGGGTGGTGCACATGGCGCCGGGGCCGACGCCGACCTTGATGATGTCCGCGCCCGCGTCGATGAGGTCCTTGACGCCCTCGGCGGCGACGATGTTGCCCGCGACGATCGGGACCTGCGGGTCGAGCGCGCGCACGGTCCTGATCGCGCTGATCATCGACTCCTGGTGGCCGTGCGCGGTGTCGATGACGAGCGTGTCGACGCCCGCGTCGAGGAGCTGCTTGGCCTTGCCCGCGACATCGCCGTTGATGCCCACGGCGGCCGCGATGCGCAGCTTGCCGTCGGCGTCGGTGGCCGGGGTGTAGAGCGTGGCGCGCAGGGCGCCCTTGCGGGTGAGGATGCCGGCGAGCTTGCCCTCGGCGTCCACCGCCGGGGCGTAGCGGCGGTTGGCGCCGTCCAGCTTGTTGAACGCCTCGCGCGGCTCGATGCCGGCGTCGAGGAGCAGCAGGTCCCGGGACATGACCTCGGCCAGCTGCGTGAACCGGTCTACGCCGGTGAGGTCGGCGTCGGTGACCACGCCGATAGGACGGCCGTCCTCGTCGACGACGACGCCCGCGTTGTGGGCACGCTTGGGCAGCAGCGCCAGCGCGTCGGCGACGGTCTGGTGGGGGGCCAGGACGATGGGGGTGTCGAGCACCAGGTGGCGTCCCTTGACCCAGGAGACGACCTCGGTGACGACCTCGATCGGAATGTCCTGCGGGATGACCACGAGACCACCCCGGCGGGCGACGGTCTCGGCCATCCGGCGGCCCGCGATCGCGGTCATGTTGGCGACGACCAGCGGGATCGTGGTGCCCGTGCCGTCCGGGGCACTGAGGTCCACGCCCTGCCGGGAGCCCACCGCGGAGCGGCTGGGGACCATGAAGACGTCGTCGTACGTCAGGTCGTACGGAGGCTGGATGTCGTTGAGGAAACGCACGTGCTGCACATCCCAGTCGATCAGAGGTGGCCCCCGGACAGGTCAGCCAGGGGGAAGAGCACGTACTTCATTGTCCCATGGCGACCTGCATGTGATGCCCGGACAGATCATCCAGGCTGGTCAGGGGGCAGTTGGTCGGATCCTCCAAGGGAGAGGACGACCGACAGCGTGGCGTCGTGCTCCTGGTAGTGCCCGGTGGCCGATTCCAGCACCTCCTGGGCGATCTCCCACTCGTCGGGGCGGGCCTTGGCGTAGTACCGCCAGCCGCTCACCAGGATGACGCGGCCCGGGCTGGCGGGACCCCAGTCGGGGTCGCCCAGGCAGTCCGCGAGGGCGTCCCAGTTCCGGCCGAACCATTCGGGCAGGTCGAGGGCGCGGACGCAGCGTTCCATGAAGGCCGCCTTGTCCGAGACTCCGGTGAGGTCGAGGACGCTGACCTGCCATCCGACCGCGCGCGCCGCGCGGAACACCTCCGCCAACGGGCCGTCCGTCATCTCAGCACCGCCCTGAACGACTTGTAGTGATCATCGGTGTAGTAGATCTCACCGCCCTGCCCGGTGACAATGCGACGGGCTCCCCGATCCTGTGCGCCGGGGGTCTTGACCGTGTACTCGTGGTAATAGCCGCGCTGGTGCTTGGGCAGCAGGCCCTCGAAGTTCCCGAAGACGATGCCGTCCCTGGCGTACGGGAAGGGGCCACCCTTGTCGATGAGGGCGAGCGTCGTGCGGGCCTCGGCGGGAAGCCGGGCCGCGTCGGCCGTCCCCATCCCGTGGGCCCAGGACGGAACCGCCGAACGGGCCGCCGACGGGGCTCCCGTCACCGCACCCGTACCGGCCGGCTCCGTCGACGAGCAGCCCGTCAGGAGCACGCCGAAACACAGAAACAGGCCCACGAGCGCCCGGGGCACCCACCGCACCACCACCATGCCGCCGATGCTGCCACGCCCCCCGCCGCGCGGCGCGGCGATACCCCGAAGCGCCTCCTATCGGGTCACGGACCGTCCGGGTCCGCCCGGTTCAGGGCGGGGCGGGGAGTCGTGCCCGCAGTCATCAGGTAGTCCGCTGCGGACGTGTCCGTCACCAGGCTGGTGACGAGCCCGGACCGCAGCACCGCGTCGATGGCGGCGGCCTTGCGCTGTCCGCCCGCGATCGCCACGACCTCGGGGATGCGCCGCAACCGGTCGGCCTCGACGGTGATGCACCGCTCGCCCAGGTCACGGCCGACCCGCCGCCCCTCGGTGTCGAAGAGGTGCGCGGACATCTCGGCGGCGACACCGAGGGTGGCGTAGTGGGCGCGCTCCTCCTCGGTGAGCATGTCGTGCACCGTCGAGATGCCGGGCTCCCAGGAGCCGATCGACACGCAGGCGACCGTGACCTTGTCGAAGTACTCGAAGGCACGGGCGATCCCGGTCTGGCTGCGCAGCGCGGCCGCGGTGGCCGCGTCGGGCAGCAGCATCGGCGCGTAGATGGGGTGGGCGTCGCCGCCCGACACCTGCGCGGCGCGGCGTACCGCCTCCACCGACCCGCGCTCCGCGGTCCCGGCGTCGTACACGCCCGTCAGCTGCACCACCGTGCACGGCGGGAGCCGGTCGAGCGCCGCCGCCATGTGGATGGTGGAGCGGCCCCAGGCCAGGCCCAGCACATCGCCCTCGTTGACCAGCTCACCGAGCAGGTCGGCGGCGACTTCACCGAGGTTCTCGGGGTCGGGCGACTCCTCGGCATCCGCCGGGGACTCGACCACGACGGCGTGCCGCAGGCCGTAGCGGGCGCGCAGCGCGTCCGAGCGCTCCGCGTCCAGCTCGGCGGGCACCCGGATCTCGATCCGCACGAGATCCCGTTCGAGCGCGGTCTCCAGGACCCGGGCCACCTTGAAGCGGCTGACGCCGAACTCCTCGGCGATCTGGATCTTGGATTTGCCCTCGAGGTAGAAGCGGCGGGCCATGGCCGCCGCCTGCACCAGCTCAGCGGGTCCCATCCGCATGGCTGACCGGCCCGCCGACATACCCGACACGGCGATCTCCTCACTGCTGTTCACACTCTGGATTCGCCGTTCATCCTTGCAGATCCGGCGTACTTGATCAGCCCTGATGGGCGGCGTTCACGTTCCCTTTGGTCAGTGGTCGCACGCCCACGCCGCATGGGCCGTCGCGCCCTGAGCCTGAGTGCGCAATGCATGTACCGCCTGGGCCGGATCCGCGGCCCCGTACACGGCCGAGCCGGCGACGAAGACGTCCGCGCCCGCCTCCGCGCACTGCTCGATGGTGGACGCCGACACACCGCCGTCGACCTGAAGCCAGAGCTCGAGGCCGTGCTTGCTGATCAGCTCTCGGGTGCGGCGGATCTTCGGCAGCATGATGTCCAGGAACGCCTGGCCGCCGAAACCGGGCTCGACCGTCATGATCAGCAGCATGTCGAGCTCGGGAAGCAGGTCCTCGTACGGCTCGATGGGGGTCGCGGGCTTGAGCGCCATGGAGGCGCGGGCGCCCTTGGCCCGGATCTCGCGGGCGAGCCGCACCGGCGCGGCGGCCGCCTCGACATGGAAGGTGACGGAACCGGCACCCGCTTCGACGTACTGGGGTGCCCACCGATCGGGGTCCGCGATCATCAGATGGCAGTCCAGCGGCGTGTCCGTCGCACGGGCCAGGGACTCTACGACCGGCACACCGAGCGTGAGGTTCGGGACGAAATGGTTGTCCATGACGTCGACATGGAGCCAGTCCGCGCCCTCCACCGCCTGTGCCTCCTGGGCAAGACGGGCGAAGTCCGCGGACAGAATGCTGGGGTTGATCTGCACGGCCATGCCCCAAGCCTGCCATGCCCCGGGCCGGTTGCTCTCCTCGGTCCGGCTCCTGGACCGTACCTGAGACATACCGGCGCCCTACCTGTGCCCTACACGCGCCGTGCCCGGGCCGCACCGGGGCGGCGACGGGACCGCTTCGCGGGTGTCGCGCCCGACACGGTCGGGGTGCCGCCGGTGGCTTCAGCCGCGGGCGAAGGCCAGCAGGTCGGCGTCGAAGACGTCCTTGAACGGGGCGACCATCGACAGGCCGTGCGGGGCACCCGGGTACACCTTCAGCGTGGCGTCCTTGACGATTTTCGAGGACTTCTCCGCGGCCGCGACGATGGGCACGATCTGGTCGTCGTCGCCGTGCGCGATCAGGGTGGGGACGTCGAACCGCTTCAGGTCCTCGGTGAGGTCGGTCTCGGAGAACGCCTTTACGCAGTCGTACGAGCCCTTGATCCCCACTTGCAGGGACCACAGCCAAAACGCGTCCCGCGTGCCCTGGGACACCTGCGAACCGGGCCGGTTGGCACCGAAGAAGGGCGCGCTGAGGTCCTCGTAGAACTGCGAGCGGTCGGTCGCGACGCCCTTGCGGATCTCGTCGAAGACCTCCAACGGCAGCCCCTCGGGGTTCGCTTCCGTCTTGAGCATCAGCGGCGGGATCGCGCCGAGGAGGACGGCCTTGGCGACCCGTCCCGTGCCGTGGCGGCCGATGTAGCGCGTCACCTCGCCGCCACCGGTGGAGTGGCCGACCAGGATCACATCACGCAGATCGAGGGCCTCGATCAACTGCGCGAGGTCGTCCGCGTACGTGTCCAGGTCGTTTCCGTCCCACGGTTGACCCGAGCGTCCGTGGCCGCGGCGGTCGTGCGCGATCGCACGGAAGCCGTTTTCGGCCATCATGCGGACCTGGGGGTCCCAGGCGTCGGCATTCAGCGGCCAGCCATGGCTGAACACGACCGGCTGCCCCGTACCCCAGTCCTTGTAATAGATTTCCGTGTCATCCTTCGTGGAAATGAAAGGCATGGCGTATTTCTTTCGATCGAGTTACGTGCGGGATCCCTGATCGGCTGAAATGCATGACGGGAATTTCACGCTACCCGACACGCCGCTCTTCCGCGCGGTACGCCTCCAGCAGGCGGAGCCACACCTCACTCGCGGTGGGGTAGCTGGGCACGACATGCCACAGCACGGGAAGCGGCACGCGCGCGACGATGGCCGTCGTGGCGGAGTGGACGAGTTCCGCGACGCCCGAGCCGACGAACGTCGCGCCCGCCACCGTGTCGGTACCCCGGTCGACGACCAGTTTGGCGCGCCCGAGGTAGTCCTCGCGCCGCACGTAGGTGCCGGCCAGCGCGGCCATGTCGTACTCGACCGTCGCCACGTCGAGTCCTGCCGCGCGCGCCTCCCGCTCGGTCATGCCGGCCGATCCGACCTCCGGGTCGGTGAAGGTCACCTGCGGATTGCCCCGGTGTCCGTCGGCGGAGCCCGGCACGCCACTCCCCGCTCCGTCCAACCGCCCTTGCGTGGCACGGGCGGCGATCACCTCACCGGCGATCCGCGCCTGGTACTTGCCCATGTGGGTCAGCAGCGCACGTCCGCAGACATCACCGACCGCGTACAGCCAGTGCCCGTCCACCGCCCGTACGGCCTGCTCGTCGTCGACCTCCAGAAAGCCGCCGTCGGGGCATCCCACCGACGACAGGCCGATGTCCTGGGTGTTCGGCGTACGGCCGGTGGCGAGCACCAGTTCGTCGGCGACGAGCGTGCTCCCGTCGTCCAGCAGGACGGTGACCTCGCCGCCGTGCGGCAGCCCGACCCCCGTGTCGCGGGGATCGTCGCGCCGCACCTCGGTGATCGACCGGCCGGGAAGCAACCGCACCCCCGCGGCCGTCAACCGGTCACCCACCATGCTCCCGGCGAAGGGCTCCGCCCGGGCCAGCAGGCCGGAGCGCCGGTACACGACGCTCAACTCCTCGACGCCCAGCGGCTTCAGCCAGGTCGCCGCCTCGCACGCGACCACCCCACCGCCCAGCACCACGACCCGGCGCGGCACCTCGTGCAGATTGGTGACGTCGCGGGACGTCCAGGGGAGTGCCTCGCTCATGCCGGGGATCGTCGGCACGGTGGTGCAGGAGCCCGTGTCGATCACCACCGCGTGCCGTGCGGTCAGCACCCGGGTGCCGTCGGCCGCCGTCTCCACCACCACCGCGCGCTCCCCGGCGAGCCGCCCGTACCCGCGCACGACATCGATGCCGACGCCGAGCGCCCAGCCGATCTGCGAGGAGTCGTCGAGGCCGTTCACGACGGTGTCCCGGCGGGCCAGTACCGCCCGCACGTCCAGCTCGCGCCCGGTCAACAGCGAGGACACACCCGGCACATGCCGTCCGCCGTCCAGCACCTCGGCCGGGCGCAACAGGGCCTTGCTGGGCATGCAGGCCCAGTACGAGCACTCGCCGCCCAGCAACTCCGCCTCGACCAGCACCGCGTCCAGACCGGAGAACTGCGTGGCGTACCGGGCCGCGTTCTCCCCGGCCGCGGCACCGCCCAGGACGATGACGTCCCACTCGGAACGATCGGGATCCACACGCGCTGCCATCATTCACGCCCTCAAATACGAGAATGGTGAACTCGGAGGATCAGGCGATATCTCTCATATTGCGCTCGGACGGGGGTGAACACGCCTCGTCCTACTCCGCTCCTGCCTTTTCTCCGAATACGAGAAAGGGTACGCCTTCGGGCTGTTGTCGGCGCTGGGAGAGGTCACGCCGTCCGGCGGATCAGCGCCAGATACATGGCGTCCGTACCGTGCAGATGCGGCCACAGCTGTACGTCGGGGCCGTCGCCCAGCGCCGGTACGCCGGGCAGGAGCGGGCGGGCGTCGAGGAGTTCGGCGGAGCCCGTGTCGTAGTGCTTGAGGACGTCGTCCACGACCGCGCGGGTCTCGGCGAGGTGCGGCGAGCAGGTCGCGTACCCGACGACGCCGCCGACCCGTACGGAGTCCAGCGCCGTCCGCAACAGCCCGCGCTGGAGGGGCGCGAAGCCGTCCAGGTCCTCGGGACGGCGCCGCCAGCGGGCCTCGGGGCGGCGGCGCAGGGCGCCAAGACCTGTGCAGGGCACGTCCATGAGCACCCGGTCGAAGGTGCCGGGCAGCCACGGCGGACGGGTGCCGTCGGCGGCGATGACCTGGTAGGGGCCGGGATTGCCCGCGAGCGCCTTCGCCACCAGACCCGCCCGGTGCGGCTGCTTCTCCGCGGCGAGCAGCGCGGCGCCGCGCTCGGCGGCCAGTCCGGCGAGCATGGCGGCCTTGCCGCCGGGGCCCGCGCAGCCGTCCAGCCACGCCTTGTCCCGGCCGTCGAGCGGCGCGTTCGCGAGAGCGAGCGCCACCAGCTGGCTGCCCTCGTCCTGGACGCCCGCACGCCCTTCCCGTACGGCGTCGATGGCACCGGGCTCGCCGCCCTCGCTGAGCCGCACGGCGTACGGCGACCAGCGTCCCGGCAGCGCGGACTCCTCCCCGAGGACGCCGAGGAGTTCGCCTGCGGTGGAACGCCCGGGCCGCGCCACGAGCGTCACCTCGGGCCGCTCGTTGTCGGCCTCCAGCAGGTCCTCGATCCCGGCACGGCCGCCGCCCAGCGAGTCCCACAGCGCCGAGACGACCCAGCGCGGGTGCGAGTGCACGACGGCGAGGTGGTCCTCGGGGTCCTCGTCGTAGGGCGGCGCGACCTGCTCCAGCCAGGCGTCGAGATCCTGCCGGGCGACCTTGCGCAGCACGGCGTTGACGAACTTGGCGCGCCCGTCGCCGAGTACGACGCGGGCGAGTTCGACGGAGGCGGACACGGCGGCGTGCGTCGGGATGCGCGTCCCGAGCAGTTGGTGCACGCCGAGGCTGAGCACATCGAGCACGGGCGGATCGACTTCTCGCAGCGGCCGGTCCACACAGGCCGCGATGACGGCGTCGTACGTCCCCTGCCGGCGCAGCGTCCCGTACACCAGCTCGGTGGCCAGCGCCGCGTCCCGCGCGTCGAACTTCTCCGGGCCCTCCTTCTCGCGCGCCTTCCGCAGCAGCGGCGGCAGCACGAGGTTCGCGTACGCGTCGCGCTCGTCCACGGCCCGCAGCGCCTCGAAGGCGAGCATGCGGACCGGGTCCTTCTGGGGGCGGCGGTAGGGCTTGCCGGGCTTGCGCGGCCCGCGGGACTGCTCAGTCACGAAAAAGGTGCTCCGGATCCTGGATGGTTCGACCCTTCCAGCGTACTTCCGGACGGACGTGGTCGGCCGGACGGCCCACGTCTCCTGGCCGGCCCGCCCGCACCTCAGCCGCCCGGGATCATCAGTGGACCTCCAGGTCGGACAGGCTCCGGGCGGTCAGCTTCAGCACCTCGACCTCGCGTCGCGCGAGGTCAGCACGCCCAGGTCGGGTGGCGCGGCGTCCCGCGCGCACCCGTGCTGCCGGGCGAAGGCCTCGATCAGGCGACGGGGTGATGCCGAGCGCGAAGAGGGCGTCGCCGCAGCCCGGCTCCGGATCCCGGACGGTGCGTCAACTTCGCGTGTCACCACGGGAGTTGTACAACCACAGCGGGAGTTCCGCCCGCCGCGGGACGCGGCGGCCGCGGACTTCCAGCGGCCGGCCGACAAGTACTACGGGGTCACCTCACGGTGGACGTACGGCCGCGCGTCAGGCCCCGAGCCGCTCCCCGGAGGCGATGCGCACCCCACGGGCCCAGTCGGCCGCACGCATCGGCTTCTTGCCCTGGGCCTGGACCCAGAGCAGTTCCACGGCGTACGAGCCGGTCCCGACGTACACGTTGTTCTTGCCCACGGACAGTTCGCCCGGGGCGAGGTCGGTGCGCTCGGGCACGGGCGTGGCGTGGATGAGCTTGAGCCGCTCGCCGCGGAAGGCGGTCCAGGCACCGGGCGCGGGCGTGCACCCGCGCACCATCCGGTCGACGCGCAGCGCCGGTGCGGACCAGTCGACGTGGGCGTTCTCGACGGTGATCTTCGGCGCCAGGGTGATGCCGTCGGCAGGCTGCGGTACGGCCTTCAGGGTGCCGTCCTCGATGCCGTCCATGGTCGCGACGAGCAGGCCGGCACCGGCGAAGGCGAGCCGGGTGAGCAGGTCCCCGCTGGTGTCGGTGCGCCGGATCTCCTCGGTGACGGTCCCGTACACCGGCCCCGAGTCGAGCCCCTCCTCGATGAGGAAGGTGGAGGCACCGGTGATCTCGTCGCCCGCCATGACCGCGTGTTGCACGGGGGCGGCGCCGCGCCAGGCGGGCAGCAGGGAGAAGTGCAGATTGACCCATCCGTGGGCCGGCACGTCGAGGGCGACCCGGGGCAGCAGCGCCCCGTACGCCACCACGGGGCAGGCGTCGGGCCCGATCTCCCTCAGCCGGGCCAGAAAGTCCTCGTCCCGCGGCTTGACCGGCTTCAGCACCTCGATGCCGGCCTCCTCCGCCCGCTCGGCGACCGGACTCGCGACAAGCCGCCGTCCCCGGCCGGCGGGCGCGTCGGGCCGCGTGACCACGGCGGCGACCTCGTGCCGCCCGGAGGAGATCAAGGCGTCGAGTGCGGGAACGGCGACCTCGGGGGTACCTGCGAAGACGAGCTTCATGGGTGGCGGCTGGCCTCTCGGGCGGGAACGCTTCAGGGCCCTGCACACCCGCCGGTCCTGACGGGGTACGGGGCAGCGCACCAGTCTATGCGGCTCGACGGCTCGGCGGCCCGGGGGTTCGACGGGCAGCGCGTCGAACATACGAACAAGCGCCGAAGACCGAGGCGGGACAACGGCGCACCGGGGGCGTACGCCCCCGGACGCGCCCTGTGCATATGCCCTTACGCCCCCGCAGCGTGACCACTCACCCGCAAACGCGTTGGTCAAGAGAGAGTTGACCACAACGGGCCGCGATCGCGGCCCGATCCTTTTCAACGCCGGTTCGAGAGGCTTGTTCATGGCCGACCACGCAACCCACGACGCCCAGGCTCGGGCCAGCCTGCACTTGCTGGTGCGGGACATCGAGCGGGTCCGCCGGCAGGTGGACGCACTGCGCACGCTCACCGCACAACTGGGCAATGTCTACCGCCCGCGCCGCTCCGGCCCCTCCGCGGGCTTCGTCGTCTACGGACGCGCCCCCGCCCCGACCGTCCGCCTCGCCCAGGAGCTGCGGGACAGCGTCGAGACCCTGGTCACGGCCGCCGTGGACTTCGACCGCTCCCTGGGCTTCTCCTGGGACGCGGTGGGCTCCGCCCTCGGGGTCACCAAGCAGGCGGTGCACCGCCGTTACGGCGCCCGCCGCGCCGCCGCGCAGGCCGCCGCCGAGGCCGAGCGCTCCACGGAGACCTCGGGCACCCGCACGGTCGCCGTCAACACGGGCATCCCCACGGCGGCGACGGTCCCCGCCGCCCGCTCCATGCCGACCCAGCCGACCGCGGGCAGCCCCACCCTCCGCGACGAGGTCAGGCCCACAGCGTTCCCGGGCCCCCGCAACGGCTGACCCCACCTCTCGCCTGCCTCCCGGCACCATCGAAGCCGGGAGGCGGCCCAGGTCGGGGGGCCCGGACGGGGGGCGGACCGACGCTCGTCACCCGATGTCCGGCGGATCGATCCGAATCCGTACGGGCTCACTGCCGCCCCGTGCCATCCGCGCCGCCTGGGCGGCCTTCAGCGCGGCCGCCAGCGCCGCCCCGCTCCCCGGCGGCACCCGAACGAGCGCCCGCTCCCACTGCTCCCCCGGCGGCGGCGCCCCCACCCGCCGCGGTCCCCCGGCCTGTGTGACGGGCAGCGGCACCGGCCCCAGCACCTCCGCATCGCCCGGAAGCTCCACCACGGCCAGGAACCCGGCGAGCGCCTCCGCCGTACCCGACACCGCCGCCATCCGGGACACCGGCGGAAACCCGAGCTCGGCCCGCTCGGCGAGCTCCCGCACCGCGTGCCCGACGGGATCCCACCGCACGAGTGCCTGCACGGGCCGCAGGGTCGGCTCCGCGACGACCACGACCGTGCCCCCCGCCCCCTGCCCGCGGACCAGTGCCGCCGCGCCGATCCACCGTCGCAGCGCGTCCTCGCCGGCCCGCAGATCGGGCCGCGACAGCATCGTCCAGCCGTCGAGCAGCAACGCCGCCGCGTACCCGCCCTCGGCGACGGGCTCGGCCCCCGGCGTGCTCACGACGAGCGCGGGCGCACCCGGGACCGTGTCGAGCACCTGCTCGCGTCCCGACGTCCGCACGGGCACGGCCGGAAACGCCCGCCCCAGCTCCTCCGCGGTCCGCCGCGCGCCCACGACCTGGGCCCGCAGCCGGAACCCCCCGCACTCGGGACAGTGCCAGGCCGCCTCGTCCCGCCCGCACCAGGTGCACTGCAGTGCCCCGGCGTCCCGCGCCTCCAGCGGTCCCGCGCAGTGCCGGCAGCGAGCCGGAGCCCGGCACTGCGCACAGGCCATTCGCGGTACGTATCCACGCCGCGGGACCTGCACCAGTACGGGCCCGTGCCGCAGGCCGTCCCTCACCACCTGCCAGGCGAGGGTCGGCAGCCGGGCGGCCCGCGCCGCCTCGTCCCGCGCGAGGTCCCCGTCCCCCACGGTCCGCACGAGCGGCGCGCTCGCCCGCACCTGCTCCCGTTCGGCGACCAGCGGCAGCGCCCACCCGCTCTCGACCAGCTGCGCCGCCTCCACCGTGCAGCCCCAACTCCCCAACAGGAAGGCGCACTTGTCATGGGCTGCCCGCAGCAGCAGCACTTCCCGGGCATGCGGCTGCGGCGCGTGCTGCTCGCTGTGGCTGTCGTCGCCGTCGTCCCAGATGACGACGAGTCCCAGATCCCGTACTGGCGCGAACATGGCGGCCCGGGTCCCCACGACGGCCCGTACGGACCCACGCCGCACGGCCAGCCACTCCCGGTACCGCTTCTCGGGGCCGGCCTCGGCCGTGAGCACCGCGTGCTGCCCCTCTCCCAGCACAGCGGACAGCGCGGCGTCCACCCGTGTGACGGCCCGGCCGTCCGGCACGACGACGAGCGCGCCCCGCCCCGAGGCGAGCGTCGCGCCCACGGCTCTGGCGATCTCGTCGGCCCAGCCGGGCCCCGGCAACGCGTTCCACACGGCCCGCGGTGCCCCGCCCGCGGCGAGCGACTCGAGAAAGGCGGCCCCCCGCCCGTATCGCGTCCAGGAACCGGTCTCGGGTATGCCGGGCGGAGGAAGCGGCGCGGGCGAGGGCTTCTGCTCGGCCCGCGCGTTGCGCGGCGGGACCGCGAGCTGCAGCACGTCGGCGAGGCTCCCCGCGTACCGGTCGGCGACGGCGCGCGCGAGTCCCAGCAGCTCGGGCCCGAGCACGGGCTCGGGCGACACGACCTGGGCGAGCGCGGCGAGCGGCCCGGAGTAGTCGGACTCGGCGAGCCGCTCGACGAGGAACCCGTCGATCAGCCCTCCGCCCTCACGGCGGCCCTCCCGCACCCGGTGCCGCCCGGCCCCGAACCGCACCCGGACCCGCACGCCCGGCTGTGCCTCGGCGTCCAGCTCCGCGGGCACGGCGTAGTCGAAATAACGGTCGAGGTGCAGCACGCCCTTGTCGACGAGGACCCGTGCGACCGGCAGCTCCTCGGCGAGCTTCGCCCCCCGCCACGTGCGCGGCTTCGCCTTGGGTGCCCTGGCCTGCCGCACCCCTTCCCGGATCAACGCAAGCTGCTCGGGCGGCGCACCCTCCGCGCCGCCCTCACCCCACCCGTTCGCGCTGCTCACAGCAACATTCCTACCAGACCCCACTGACACCGCCGCGCGCCCGAGATCAAGCCGGCCACGGATCACGAACGCCCCGAGGGCGCTTCTGCCATGGACCACTCGGCCATACCGGTCCAAGGACCGGCAGCAGGATTCGAACCTGCGAGGGGATCACACCCCGGAAGTACCCGTGACCATCGCACCGGACGCCACGACGTCAGTCCTCCCGAGTTCCAAGCGGCAGCGGACCATGATCCAGAATCACCGCGCGCCCTGGGCGCACTCCACCGAAGTAACCGCGGCCATCGCACCGGGAGACCCCGACCCTACGAACCCCGACCCCACCCGCACCACCGATTTGTCCAACCGCCGCGCCCGGCCCCTGACTGACTCCCGCCGGGAAACGGTGAGGCCCGGCGCCCCCGAAGGGGTACCGGGCCTCACCGTGCAGACGTCGTCTACAGGCCGACGGCCTTGCGCAGGGCCTCCACGCGGTCCGTGCGCTCCCACGTGAAGTCGGGCAGCTCGCGGCCGAAGTGACCGTAGGCGGCCGTCTGGGAGTAGATCGGGCGCAGCAGGTCGAGGTCGCGGATGATGGCCGCCGGGCGGAGGTCGAAGACCTCGGCGATGGCGGTCTCGATCTTCTCGGCGTCGACCTTGGCGGTGCCGAAGGTCTCGACGAAGAGGCCGACCGGCTCGGCCTTGCCGATGGCGTAGGCGACCTGGACCTCGCAGCGGGAGGCGAGGCCCGCGGCGACGACGTTCTTGGCGACCCAGCGCATGGCGTAGGCGGCGGAGCGGTCGACCTTGGACGGGTCCTTGCCCGAGAAGGCGCCGCCGCCGTGGCGGGCCATGCCGCCGTACGTGTCGATGATGATCTTGCGACCGGTGAGGCCCGCGTCGCCCATCGGGCCGCCGATCTCGAAGCGGCCGGTCGGGTTCACCAGAAGGCGGTAGCCCTCGGTCTCCAGCTTGATGCCGTCGTCGAGGAGAGCCTTGAGCTCGGGCTCGACCACGAACTCGCGGATGTCGGGGGCGAGGAGGGAGTCGAGGTCGATGTCCGACGCGTGCTGCGAGGAGACGACGACCGTGTCCAGGCGGACCGCCTTGTCGCCGTCGTACTCGATGGTGACCTGGGTCTTGCCGTCGGGACGGAGGTAGGGGATCGTCCCGTTCTTGCGGACCTCGGAGAGGCGGCGCGACAGGCGGTGCGCGAGGTGGATCGGGAGCGGCATCAGCTCCGGCGTCTCGTCCGTCGCGTACCCGAACATCAGGCCCTGGTCGCCCGCGCCCTGCTTGTCGAGCTCGTCCTCGTCGCCCTCGACCCGGTTCTCGTACGCCGTGTCGACACCCTGCGCGATGTCGGGCGACTGCGAGCCGATCGACACCGAGACACCACAGGAAGCTCCGTCGAAGCCCTTCTTCGACGAGTCGTAACCGATCTCCAGGATCTTGTCGCGGACCAGCTGGGCGATCGGCGCGTACGCCTTGGTCGTGACCTCGCCGGCCACGTGCACCAGGCCGGTCGTGATCAGCGTCTCCACGGCGACCCGGGACGTCGGGTCCTCGCGCAGAAGCGCATCGAGAATGGTGTCGCTGATCTGGTCAGCGATCTTGTCGGGGTGACCCTCGGTCACGGACTCCGAGGTGAACAGGCGACGGGACACAACGCTCCCTGTGGTTGCAGCGGCTGCTGGCTGATCATTGGTGGACGGGACGAGAGCTGCGCTCGGCGTCGTCCGAGAACAGTTTATCGGTCGCACTCGCCCACAGGCCCCCCTGTCTCGCTTCTCGGAAGCGCTGTGACCTGCGGCACGGGCATTCTGCGCCATGACGATCGGTCTCCACCAGGGTCACCACGGGCGATTTCGCGCTGATGGACGCGGCTGGTGGGGTTAATGAGACATTCACACCAGTCGGCGTGTCACCAGGTCCCACACCATCTCGGCCAGAGCCTCCTTGGGTCCGTACGGCACCGGGGTCTCACTGCCGTCGGCCCCCAGCACCACGGCCTCGTTCTCCTCGGCACCGAAGGTCTTGCGCTCCCCCACCTCGTTCACGACGAGAAGATCGCACCCCTTGCGCGCCAGCTTCGTACGGCCGTTGGCGAGGACGTCGTCCGTCTCGGCGGCGAAACCGACGACCACCTGGCCGGGGCGGGCACGGTCCGCCGAGATCTCCGCGAGGATGTCCGGATTGCGGACCAGAACGATCGGCTCCGGTTCCTGGTCGTCCTTCTTCTTGATCTTCCCGGCCGCGTAGGCGGCGGGGCGGAAGTCCGCCACCGCGGCCGCCATCACCACGGCGTCGGCGTCCGAGGCCGCCTTGAGGACCGCCTCGCGCAGCTGCACGGCCGTCCCGACCTGCACCACGTCCACGCCCGCCGGGTCCGGCAGTCCGGTGTTGGCGGCGATCAGCGTGACCCGGGCGCCCCGCGCGGCCGCCGTGCGCGCCAGGGCGTACCCCTGCTTGCCTGAGGAGCGGTTGCCGAGGAAGCGGACGGGGTCGAGGGGCTCTCGGGTACCGCCGGCGCTGACGACGACGTGGCGGCCGGCCAGATCGGGCTCGGTCACGCCGCGGGCGAGCACCCGGCGGCAGACCTCGAAGATCTCCGTGGGGTCGGGCAGCCGTCCCTTGCCGGTGTCGACACCGGTCAGGCGCCCCACCGCGGGCTCGATGACGACGGCGCCACGGCGGCGCAGCGTCGCCACGTTCTCCTGGGTGGCGGGGTGCTCCCACATCTCGGTGTGCATGGCGGGCGCGAAGACGACCGGGCAGCGGGCCGTGAGCAGGGTGTTGGTGAGGAGGTCGTCGGCCAGGCCGTGGGCGGCCTTGGCCAGCATGTCGGCCGTCGCCGGAGCCACCACCACCAGGTCCGCGTGCTGTCCGATGCGGACGTGCGGGACCTCGTGGACGTCCGACCAGACCTCGGTGGAGACAGGGTGGCCGGAGAGCGCGGACCAGGTGGCGGCGCCGACGAAGTGCAGCGCGGAGGCGGTGGGGACGACGCGCACGTCGTGGCCCGACTCCGTCAGCCTGCGCAGCAGCTCACAGGCCTTGTACGCGGCGATGCCACCGCTGACTCCCAGCACGACCTTGGGCTTGTCCACCGTCTCTCCCCGAGCTCGGAAACGTACGACTCCATGACACACCACAGGCCCGGCGGTCGCGCCGCCGGGCCTGGGATGAGCGATTGAACGACTACTGCGCGGGGCCCTCGACGGCCTCGGACGTCAGCAGACCCGCGTTGATCTCGCGCAGGGCGATCGACAGCGGCTTCTCGTGGACGTGGGTGTCGACGAGCGGACCGACGTACTCAAGGAGGCCCTCGCCGAGCTGCGAGTAGTACGCGTTGATCTGGCGGGCGCGCTTGGCCGCGTAGATCACGAGGCTGTACTTCGAGTCGGTGGCCTCGAGGAGCTCGTCGATCGGAGGGTTGATGATGCCCTCGGGAGCGGTAATGGAAGAGGACACGCTCTGCCTTCCGAAAGGTGGAAATGACCTAAAAGTGACCTGAAAGATCAAACAACTTCCACCAAGGCTAGCAGCTCACGCGCCACGTCCTCGACGGAGGTGTTGACCAGGGTGACATCGAACTCCGGCTCGGCCGCCAGTTCGATCTTGGCCGCCTCCAGGCGGCGCTCGATCACCTCGGGCGGTTCGGTGCCCCGTCCGGTGAGCCTGCGCACCAGCTCGTCCCAGGAGGGCGGAGCCAGGAACACGAGCAGGGCCTCCGACATGGACTCGCGGACCTGCCGCGCACCCTGGAGGTCGATCTCCAGGAGGACGGGCACACCCGACTCCAGGTGCTCCAGGACGGCGGCACGCGGCGTCCCATAGCGGTTGCCGGCGAATTCGGCCCACTCCAGCAGCTCGCCGTTGGCGATCAGCTTGTCCATCTCCTCGTCGGAGACGAAGAAGTAGTGGACTCCATGCTTCTCACCGGGGCGCGGCTTGCGGGTCGTCGCCGACACCGAGAGCCAGACCTCGGGGTGTTCCTTGCGCATATGGGCGACGACCGTGCTCTTGCCGACCCCAGAGGGGCCGGAGAGCACGGTCAGCCGCGGACGTTCACTCATGCAGCGATTATTCCAGCAATCCCGGTATGCCCAGGACTCAGGCGCCGGAGCCGCCGAACTCACGCTCCAGAGAAGCGATCTGGTTCGAGCCGAGGCCGCGTACGCGGCGGCTCTCGGAGATACCGAGTCGCTCCATGATCTGCTTGGCGCGGACCTTGCCCACGCCCGGCAGGGACTCCAGGAGGGCGGAGACCTTCATCTTGCCGATGACGTCGTTCTCCTGGCCCTGCTTGATGACCTCGTGAAGGGAGGCGCCGGAGTGCTTGAGTCGATTCTTGACCTCGGCCCGCTCCCGGCGAGCCGCGGCGGCCTTTTCGAGCGCGGCTGCGCGCTGTTCAGGGGTAAGGGGCGGAAGAGCCACGCCTACGTCACCTCGGATGTCGAACTGTCGGATACGGACCGGTGAGGAACCTAGTCGACCCCACACCTGGGGAGCTACGAGCAACACGCTTGCCCATTCGCTCTCGACGGAGACTAGCGGGCAAGCGCGCCGGAGTCAGCGAGAACAGCGGAAAAGTCCTGGTCAGCCTCCCTGGAGCCGGACATTTACGACATACTGCCCCGGATTTGAGGATGTATTCAGACTCGCGACGCTCCGAAGGCACTCATCGGAGGACTCCCGAACGGCTGTCGGAGGACTCAGACGGCCGCCACGGCGGCTCTGATCTCCTCCGCGAAGCGTTCGGCGGACGTACGCAGCGCGACCACGTCGGGACCGTGACGAAGAACACCCCGGCTCACGTTCGGCACGACATTGCGCACCGCCGCCCCGAAGACGCCCGCCAGATCGGCCGCCGTGGCTCCCTGAGCACCGATGCCGGGTGCCAGGAGCGGTCCGTTGATGGCCAGGTCGTAGGAGGAGAGATCGCCCAGCGTGGCGCCGACGACCGCGCCGAAGGACCCCAGGGGCGTCTCTCCCGCGTTCTCGGCGGCGAGGTGGGCCAGCATGGTCGCTCCGACGTCACGGCCGTCCCCGCGGACCGCGTGCTGCACCTCGCCACCCTCCGGGTTCGAGGTGAGCGCGAGGACGAAGAGCCCGGCCCCGTTCTCGCGCGCCAGGTCCACCGCGGGCTTCAGCGAGCCGTAGCCGAGGTACGGCGACACGGTCAGCGCGTCCGAGAAGAGCGGCGCGTCCTTGCGCAGGAAGGTCTCCGCGTACGCGGCCATGGTGGAGCCGATGTCACCGCGCTTGGCGTCCATCACGACCAGCGCCCCGGCCGCCCGCGCCTCCTCGACCGACTTCTCCAGGACGGCGATGCCCCGCGACCCGAACCGCTCGAAGAACGCGCTCTGCGGCTTGAGGACCGCGACCCGCTCGGCCAGCGCCTCGACGACGGTGCGGCAGAACCGCTCCAGGCCCGCGATGTCGTCGTTCAGGCCCCAGCCGGTGAGCAGCGAGGCGTGCGGGTCGATGCCGACGCACAGCGGGCCGCGCTCGTCCATGGCACGGCGAAGACGTGCGCCAAAGGGTTCCAGGCTCATGCGGACTTCCTCACGTCGGCGCCGACCGCGTCGGCGAGGGTGGCGTACGGGCTGGTGCGGAGGCGGGCGGCGAGCCCCTTGTGGATCGCCCGGCCCCAGAAGGGACCCTCGTAGATGAACGAGCTGTACCCCTGGACCAGCGTGGCGCCGGCCAGGATGCGCTGCCAGGCGTCCTCGGCGTTCTCGATGCCACCGACGCCCACCAGGGTGATCCGGTCGCCCACGCGCGCGTAGAGGCGGCGCAGCACCTCCAGGGAGCGTGCCTTCAGCGGCGCGCCCGAGAGTCCGCCGGTCTCCTTGACGAGCGAGGGTTCGGACTTCAAACCGAGTCCTTCGCGCGCGATGGTGGTGTTCGTGGCGATGATCCCGTCCAGGCCGAGCTCGACGGCGAGGTCGGCGACCGCGTCGACGTCCTCGTCCGCGAGGTCGGGCGCGATCTTGACGAGCAGCGGCACGCGCCGGCCGGTGACCGCGCGGTCGGCGGCCTCGCGGACGGCGCTCAACAGCGGCCGCAGTGCCTCGGTGGCCTGGAGGTTGCGCAGGCCGGGCGTGTTCGGCGAGCTCACGTTCACCACGAGGTAGTCCGCGTGCCGGGCGAGCCGCTCGGTCGACTTCACGTAGTCGCCGACGGCCTCCTCCTCGGGGACGACCTTGGTCTTGCCGATGTTGACGCCCACGACGGTCTTGAAGACGGGCGTACGGGCCCTCAGGCGCTCGCTGACGGCCGCGGAGCCCTCGTTGTTGAACCCCATGCGGTTGATCAGCGCCCGGTCCGGCACGAGGCGGAACAGCCGCTTCTTGGGGTTGCCCGGCTGCGGCTCCCCCGTGACCGTGCCGATCTCGATGTGGTCGAAGCCGAGCATCGACATCCCGTCGATCGCGACGGCGTTCTTGTCGAAGCCCGCCGCGAGCCCGAAGGGACCGTGCATCCGCAGGCCGAACGCCTCGGTCCGCAGCTCCTTGTGGCGGGGCGCGAGCGCGGCGGCGACGAACGTACGCAGCACCGGGATACGGGCGGTGAGCCGGATCCAGCGGAAGGCGAGGTGGTGGGCCTGCTCGGGGTCCATCCGCTTGAAGACCAGGCGGAAGAAAAGCTTGTACATGTCTCAGTGTCCTCTTGAAGCTCTCAGTGTCTTCGTGAAGCGTCTTCGTGAAGCCTCATGAGCCTCATGAAGAGGGGGACACCGTTTCCGGTGTCCCCCTCAGGGCTGCTAGTCGCGGGCCGCTGTCAGATGCTCGGCGTGTTCCTGGAGTGAGCGCACGCCCACGTCGCCGTGGTTGAGCGCGTCGATGCCCTGGACGGCGGCGGCGAGTGCCTGGACGGTCGTCAGGCACGGCACGGAGCGTGCCACCGCGGCCGTACGGATCTCGTAGCCGTCGAGGCGGCCACCGGTGCCGTACGGCGTGTTGACGATGAGGTCGACCTCGCCGTCGTGGATCAGCTGGACGATGGTCCGCTCGCCGTTCGGTCCTGTGCCCTCGGACTGCTTGCGCACGACCGTCGCGTTGATGCCGTTGCGCTTGAGCACCTCGGCCGTGCCGGAGGTGGCCAGCAGCTCGAAGCCGTGTGCGACCAGCTCGCGCGCCGGGAAGATCATCGAGCGCTTGTCGCGGTTGGCGACCGAGATGAAGGCGCGGCCCTTGGTCGGCAGCGGACCGTAGGCACCCGCCTGCGACTTGGCGTACGCCGTGCCGAAGACGGAGTCGATGCCCATGACCTCACCGGTGGAGCGCATCTCCGGGCCGAGGACGGTGTCGACGCCGCGTCCGTGGATGTCGCGGAAGCGCGACCACGGCATGACGGCCTCCTTGACGGAGATCGGCGCGTCGAACGGCAGCTCGCCGCCGTCACCGTGCGCGGGGAGCAGCCCCTCCGCCCGCAGCTCGGCGACGGTCGCGCCCAGCGAGATCCGGGCGGCGGCCTTCGCCAGCGGCACCGCGGTCGCCTTCGAGGTGAAGGGGACCGTGCGGGAGGCTCGCGGGTTGGCTTCGAGGACGTAGAGGATGTCGCCCGCCATCGCGAACTGGATGTTGATCAGGCCACGGACCCCGACACCCTTGGCGATGGCCTCGGTCGAGGCCCGCAGCCGCTTGAGGTCGAAGCCGCCCAGCGTGATCGGGGGCAGCGCGCACGCCGAGTCGCCGGAGTGGATGCCGGCCTCCTCGATGTGCTCCATGACGCCGCCGAGGTACAGCTCCTCGCCGTCGTACAGGGCGTCGACGTCGATCTCGATCGCGTCGTCGAGGAAGCGGTCGACCAGGACCGGCCGGGAGGGGCTGATCTCGGTCGACTCGGCGATGTAGGACGACAGCCGGGTCTCGTCGTACACGATCTCCATGCCGCGCCCGCCGAGGACGTACGACGGCCGTACGAGGACCGGGTAGCCGATCTCGTCCGCGATGGCCTTGGCCTCGGCGAAGGTGGTGGCGGTGCCGTGCTTGGGGGCCGGGAGGCCGGCCTCCGCGAGAACGCGTCCGAAGGCGCCGCGGTCCTCGGCGGCATGGATCGCCTCGGGGGACGTGCCGACGACCGGCACGCCGTTGTCCTTGAGTGCCTGGGCCAGGCCCAGCGGGGTCTGCCCGCCGAGCTGGACGATGACACCGGCGATCGGGCCGGCCAGCGACTCCGCGTGGACGATCTCCAGCACGTCCTCGAGCGTCAGCGGCTCGAAGTACAGACGGTCGGAGGTGTCGTAGTCCGTGGAGACGGTCTCGGGGTTGCAGTTGACCATCACGGTCTCGTAGCCCGCGTCGCTGAGCGCGAAGGAGGCGTGGACGCAGGAGTAGTCGAACTCGATGCCCTGGCCGATACGGTTCGGACCGGAGCCCAGGATGATCACCGCGGGCTTCTCGCGCGGCGCGACCTCGGTCTCCTCGTCGTAGGAGGAGTAGAAGTACGGCGTCTTCGCCGCGAACTCGGCGGCGCAGGTGTCGACCGTCTTGTACACCGGTCGTACGCCCAGCGCGTGCCGCACCTCGCGCACCACGTCCTCGCGCAGCCCGCGGATCTCGGCGATCTGGGCGTCGGAGAAGCCGTGCCGCTTGGCCTCGGCGAGCAGCTCGGGGTCGAGCTTGTCGGCGGCGGCCAGCTCGTCAGCGATCTCCTTGATCAGGAAGAGCTGGTCGACGAACCACGGGTCGATCTTCGTCGACTCGAAGACCTCCTCGGGCGTGGCGCCCGCGCGGATCGCCTGCATGACGGAGTTGATCCGGCCGTCCGTGGGCCGCACGGCCTCTTCCAGGAGAAGCGCCTTGTCACCGGGCTCGCCGACGAACGTGAACTGGCTGCCCTTCTTCTCCAGCGACCGCAGCGCCTTCTGCAGCGCCTCGGTGAAGTTGCGGCCGATCGCCATGGCCTCGCCGACCGACTTCATGGTGGTCGTCAGGGTGGAGTCGGCGGACGGGAACTTCTCGAAGGCGAAGCGCGGGGCCTTCACGACCACGTAGTCGAGCGTCGGCTCGAAGGAGGCCGGGGTCTTCTCCGTGATGTCGTTCGGGATCTCGTCGAGCGTGTAGCCGACGGCGAGCTTCGCGGCGATCTTGGCGATCGGGAAGCCGGTCGCCTTGGAGGCGAGGGCCGAGGAGCGCGACACGCGCGGGTTCATCTCGATGACGATGATGCGGCCGTCGTCGGGGTTGACCGCGAACTGGATGTTGCAGCCGCCGGTGTCGACGCCGACCTCGCGGATGATCGCGATGCCGATGTCGCGCAGCCGCTGGTACTCGCGGTCGGTCAGCGTCATGGCCGGGGCGACCGTGATGGAGTCGCCGGTGTGGACGCCCATGGGGTCGAAGTTCTCGATGGAGCAGACGACCACGACGTTGTCGTTCTTGTCGCGCATCAGCTCCAGCTCGTACTCCTTCCAGCCGAGGATGGACTCCTCCAGGAGCACCTCGGTGGTCGGGGAGAGCGTGAGGCCCTGGCCCGCGATGCGGCGCAGCTCCTCCTCGTCGTGCGCGAAGCCGGAGCCGGCGCCGCCCATGGTGAAGGAGGGACGCACCACGACGGGGTAACCCCCGAGCGTGTCGACGCCCTTGAGGACGTCCTCCATGGAGTGGCAGATCACGGACCGGGCGGACTCGCCGTGGCCGATCTTCTCGCGCACGGCCTCGACGACGCCCTTGAAGAGGTCGCGGTCCTCACCCTTGTTGATCGCCTCGACGTTGGCGCCGATGAGCTCGACACCGTACTTCTCCAGCACACCCTGCTCGTGCATGGAGATCGCGGTGTTGAGGGCCGTCTGGCCGCCGAGGGTCGGCAGCAGGACGTCGGGGCGCTCCTTGGCGATGATCTTCTCGACGAACTCGGGGGTGATCGGCTCGACGTAGGTGGCGTCGGCGATCTCCGGGTCCGTCATGATCGTCGCCGGGTTGGAGTTGACCAGGATGACCCTCAGGCCCTCGGCGCGCAGGATGCGGCACGCCTGGGTGCCGGAGTAGTCGAACTCGGCGGCCTGGCCGATGACGATCGGGCCGGAGCCGATGACCAGGACGGACTGGATATCGGTGCGCTTAGGCACGCTGGCCCTCCATCAGGGAAACGAAGCGGTCGAACAGGTAGGCGGCGTCGTGCGGGCCGGCTGCCGCTTCGGGGTGGTACTGGACGCTGAAGGCCGGCTGGTCGAGGAGGTGGAGCCCCTCGACGACCTGGTCGTTCAGGCAGACGTGGGAGACCTCGGCGCGGCCGTAGGGGGTCTCGGAGACCTTGTCGAGCGGCGCGTCGACGGCGAAGCCGTGGTTGTGCGCGGTGACCTCGACCTTGCCGGTCGTACGGTCCTGGACCGGCTGGTTGATGCCGCGGTGGCCGTACTTCAGCTTGTACGTGCCGAACCCGAGGGCGCGGCCCAGGATCTGGTTGCCGAAGCAGATCCCGAAGAGCGGGGTCCTGCGGGCGAGGACCTCCCGCATGACGGCGACGGGACCGTCGGCGGTGGCCGGGTCACCGGGGCCGTTGGAGAAGAAGACCCCGTCGGGGTTCACGACGTACACGTCCTCGGCGGTGGCCGTGGCGGGCAGCACGTGCACCTCGATGCCGCGCTCGGCCATGCGGTGCGGGGTCATGCCCTTGATGCCCAGGTCGACGGCGGCGACGGTGAACTTCTTCTCGCCGATGGCGGGGACGACGTACGTCTCCTTGGTGGCGACCTCGGCGGCGAGGTTCGCGCCCTTCATCTCGGGCGCCTGGCGCACCTCGGCGAGCATGGTGCCCTCGTCGGGCAGCGCGTTGCCGGAGAAGATGCCGACGCGCATGGCGCCGCGCTCACGCAGGTGGCGGGTGAGGGCGCGGGTGTCGATACCGCTGATGCCGACGACGCCCTGGCTGCGCAGTTCCTCGTCCAGCGAGCGCCGGGCGCGCCAGTTGGAGGGCACGCGCGCGGGGTCACGGACGACGTAGCCGGCGACCCAGATCCGCTTCGACTCGGGGTCCTCGTCGTTGACGCCGGTGTTGCCGACGTGCGGGGCGGTCATGACGACGACCTGGCGGTGGTACGACGGGTCGGTGAGGGTCTCCTGGTAGCCCGTCATCCCGGTCGAGAACACGGCCTCGCCGAAGGTCACCCCCGCGGCCCCGTAGGCGCGGCCACGGAAGGTCCGGCCGTCCTCCAGGACGAGTACGGCGGGAGCTGCCTTGTGCCTCTGCGAGGCGGCTCCCTGGTTGGAGGTCGTCATCGTGCGCCTTCCGTCTTGGTGCTCTTGTTGATCATGTTGTTCAGGGTGTCGACCCACTCGGTGTGCTCGGCCGCGCGGTCCGCGCGGAAACCGGAGTCGATCAGCTTGTCGCCGTGCGCCCAGGTGACGATGAGCAGACCGCCCTCACTGAGGACCTTCCCCGCGATGCCCTTGCCGAGCAGGGCCTCGCGCAGTGCCTCGGCCGGGATGAAGAAGTCGCCGGCGCCGGGGCGTACGACGTCCAGTCCCGCGTCCGTCAGCGTGAGCTCGACCCGGCTTCGGGTGCCCAGGCCGTGCGCCACGATGCGGTCCAGCCACTGCCCGGCGGTGGTGGAGCCGTGGTAGCGGCCGCTCATGCTCAGTTTCACCGGGCCGGGGTCTTCCGGCGCGGTGGGCAGCTCCGGCAGGTCACTCTGAAGGGTGCCGCGCCACTTCCAGCCCTCGCGCATCAGCCAGTAGACGAGGGCGACGAACAGGACGAGGCCGACGAGCCAGCCGATCCGGGCGGCCCAGTCGGTCACTTCGGCCGACTTCTGTTCGGCAGCCAAGGAGGCGGCCATCGGGATGAGAGATGTCACGCGAGCTTCCCGTCGACGAGGGTGGCCTTGCCCCGCAGCCAGGTGTGCGTGACCCGGCCCGGCAGCTCACGGCCCTCGTAGGGGGTGTTGCGGCTGCGCGAGGCGAAGCCCGCGGGGTCCACGGACCCACGGTATGCCGTGTCGACGAGCGTGAGGTTGGCGGGCTCACCTGCCGAGACGGGACGGCCGTGGCCCGCGGCCTGCCCGATCCGGGCGGGCTTGAAGGACATGCGCTCGGCGACGCCGGCCCAGTCGAGCAGCCCGGTCTCCACCATCGTCTGCTGGACGACGGAGAGCGCGGTCTCGAGGCCCACCATGCCCATGGCGGCGGCGGCCCACTCGCAGTCCTTGTCCTCGTGCGGGTGCGGCGCGTGGTCGGTGGCGACGATGTCGATGGTGCCGTCGGCGAGCGCCTCGCGCAGCGCCGTCACGTCGCGCTCGGTGCGCAGCGGCGGGTTGACCTTGTAGACCGGGTTGTACGTGCGGACCAGCTCGTCGGTGAGGAGGAGGTGGTGCGGGGTGACCTCGGCGGTGACGTCGATGCCGCGGGACTTGGCCCAGCGCACGATCTCGACGCTGCCGGCGGTCGACAGGTGGCAGATGTGGACGCGCGAGCCGACGTGCTCGGCGAGCAGGACATCCCGGGCGATGATCGATTCTTCGGCCACCGCGGGCCAGCCCCCGAGTCCCAGCTCGGCGGAGACGACGCCCTCGTTCATCTGGGCGCCCTCGGTGAGGCGGGGCTCCTGCGCGTGCTGCGCGACCACACCGCCGAAGGCCTTCACGTACTCCAGGGCCCGGCGCATGATCACCGCGTCGTCCACGCACTTGCCGTCGTCCGAGAAGACCGTGACGCCGGCCGCGGACTCGTGCATCGCGCCGAGCTCGGCGAGCTTCTTGCCCTCCAGGCCGACCGTGACGGCGCCGATGGGCTGCACGTCGCAGTAGCCGTGCTCCTGGCCGAGCCGGTAGACCTGCTCGACCACACCGGCGGTGTCGGCGACGGGGAAGGTGTTGGCCATGGCGAAGACGGCGGTGTAGCCGCCGCTCGCCGCCGCTCGCGTACCGGTCAGGACGGTCTCGGAGTCCTCACGACCGGGCTCCCGCAGATGGGTGTGCAGGTCGACGAGGCCCGGCAGGAGGACCTTGCCGTCGGCCTCGACGACCTCGGCGCCCTCGTCCGGGAGACCGGTGCCGACCGCCTCGATCACGGCGCCGTCGATCAGCACGTCCTGCGGCTCGCCCCCGAGCACCTTCGCACCACGGATCAGGATCTTGCTCATGTTCTTACTTCTCCTCGGTACGGGTGTGGGTGACGGCGGGCTCGTTGCCGCCCAGGAGCAGGTAGAGCACGGCCATGCGGATCGAGACGCCGTTCGCGACCTGCTCGACGACGGTGCAGCGGTCGGAGTCGGCGACCTCGGCGGTGATCTCCATGCCGCGGACCATCGGGCCGGGGTGCATCACGATGGCGTGCTCGGGCATCTTGGCCATGCGGTCGCCGTCGAGGCCGTAGCGCCGCGAGTACTCGCGCTCGGTCGGGAAGAACGCCGCGTTCATCCGCTCGCGCTGGACGCGCAGCATCATCACCGCGTCGGACTTGGAAAGGGTGCTGTCGAGGTCGTAGGAGATCTCGCAGGGCCAGGACCCCACGCCGACCGGCACCAGGGTGGGCGGGGCGACGAGGGTGACCTCGGCGCCGAGGGTGTGCAGCAGGTCGACGTTGGAGCGGGCGACCCGGCTGTGCAGGATGTCGCCGACGATCGTGATCCGCTTGCCGGCCAGGTCCTGCCCTATCCCGGCGTCGCGGCCGACCAGGCGGCGGCGCATGGTGAAGGCGTCGAGCAGGGCCTGCGTGGGGTGCTGGTGGGTGCCGTCACCCGCGTTGATGACGGCGGCGTCGATCCAGCCCGAGGTGGCGAGCCGGTACGGGGCTCCGGAGGCGCCGTGCCGGATGACGACGGCGTCGACGCCCATGGCTTCGAGGGTCTGGGCGGTGTCCTTCAGGGACTCCCCCTTGGACACCGAGGAACCCTTGGCGGTGAAGTTGATGACGTCCGCGGAGAGGCGCTTCTCGGCGGCCTCGAAGGAGATCCGGGTACGGGTCGAGTCCTCGAAGAAGAGGTTGACCACGGTGCGGCCGCGCAGGGTCGGCAGCTTTTTGATCGGCCGGTCGGCGACCCGGGCCATCTCCTCGGCGGTGTCGAGGATCAGGACGGCGTCGTCGCGGGTGAGGTCGGCGGCCGAGATGAGATGACGCTGCATCTGTCAGGCTCCGTAAGGCAGTTCAGGAGAATTCGGGCAGGCGGGCGCGCGAGGAGCGCACTCGGGGGCGTACGGCGGTGACGTACTCCGGAGTGCTACTGCTGTGCGCCCGGGGAGGTCCGCTTCGCACCGAGCAGCACGGTGTCGCGACCGTCCTCCTCGGCGAGCTGGACCTTGACCGTCTCCCGCAGCGACGTGGGGAGGTTCTTGCCGACGTAGTCGGCACGGATGGGCAGTTCGCGGTGGCCGCGGTCGACGAGGACCGCGAGCTGCACGGCGCGCGGCCGGCCGATGTCGTTCAGCGCGTCGAGCGCGGCGCGGATGGTGCGGCCGGAGAAGAGCACGTCGTCGACGAGGACGACCAGGCGGCCGTCGATGCCGTCACCGGGGATCTCGGTGCGGGCCAGCGCACGCGGCGGGTGCATGCGCAGGTCGTCGCGGTACATGGTGATGTCGAGCGACCCGACCGGGATCTTGCGAGCGGTGATCTCTTCGAGCTTGTCGGCCAGTCTGCGGGCCAGGAAGACACCCCGGGTCGGAATGCCGAGGAGCACCACGTCGTCGGCACCCTTGGCGCGTTCGACGATCTCGTGGGCGATGCGGGTCAGCACCCGCGCGATGTCGGGGGCTTCCAGAACGGGCCGCGCATCGGCTTCGTACTGCTGCTTGTCCTGCTCGGTGTCCATACGAAACGGACCTCCTTCTCCGCCTCACGGGACGGATCATTAAAGGACGTCGGATTTGCGCCATCCACGGTACCAGCCCGGCAACGCGCCTGATCACCACCCCGTGGGCCACCGCCGGTGACTTCCCGCGCGAGGGTCGGTCCGGACCATTCGGCTTGACGGGGGAGAGTAACGCTGCGTAACCTCACAGTGAGTCACCAGAGTCACCAGCCGCGCGGCGGAGCCGCACGTTGATACAGCGTCCGGGGAGCTATATGTCCAGCGAATACGCCAAACAGCTCGGGGCCAAGCTCCGGGCCATCCGCACCCAGCAGGGCCTTTCTCTCCACGGAGTCGAGGAGAAGTCACAGGGACGCTGGAAGGCGGTAGTGGTCGGGTCGTACGAGCGCGGCGACCGCGCCGTCACCGTGCAGCGCCTCGCCGAACTGGCGGATTTCTACGGGGTGCCCGTGCAGGAGCTGCTGCCCGGCACCACTCCTGGCGGAGCCGCCGAGCCGCCGCCGAAGCTCGTCCTCGACCTGGAGCGGCTGGCCCACGTGCCGGCCGAGAAGGCGGGTCCGCTGCAGCGTTACGCCGCGACGATCCAGTCCCAGCGCGGTGACTACAACGGCAAGGTGCTGTCGATCCGCCAGGACGACCTGCGCACCCTCGCCGTCATCTACGACCAGTCGCCCTCGGTCCTCACCGAGCAGCTGATCAGCTGGGGCGTGCTGGACGCGGACGCGCGCCGCGCCGTCTCCCACGACGAGGGCTGACCCCTTCGGGGAGTTCAGCAGAAACGTGCCGCCGGGGTGGCCGGAACCATGTGTTCCGCCCACCCCGGCGGCTTTGTGCGGGCCTCGGGAGCCAGCTGGGGTACGGGAACGCCGGAGGGCCCGCAGCGGACGTGCTGCGGGCCCTCCGGCGTTTTCGTACGTCGTCTACGGGCGCGTACGTTCCACGGGCGCCGTACGCGCTGAGCGGGCCGGGCGAAGTCCGCCGCGGTTCCCCAGCGCCCTGAAGGGGCACGGTGAACTGCGCGGCCGGCCACGATGGCGCCGCAGACGACCGACGGCACGTCCTGGCGCTTCCAGCGGAGCGCTCAGGCCTCGTCGCGGCGCAGCGACGGCTTCAGGTCCTTCAGGCGGCCCAGCAGGCCGTTCACGAACGAGGGCGACTCGTCCGTGGAGAACTCCTTCGCCAGTTGCACCGCCTCGTCGAGGACCACGGCGTCGGGGGTCCCGTCGACCCAGATCAGCTCGTAGGCGCCGAGGCGCAGGATGTTGCGGTCGACGACCGGCATCCTGTCCAGCGTCCAGTCGACGGCGTACGTCGCGATGAGCTCGTCGATCCGCTTCGCCTTGGTGGCGTAGCCCTCGACCAGCTCCATCGTGTACTCGCTGACCGGCGGCTGCCGGGTGTCGGTCCGGGAGTGCCGGATCCAGTCCGCGAGGACCGTCAGGACGTCCACGCCGCGCTGGTCGCCCTCGAAGAGGATCTGGAAGGCGCGCTTGCGGGCCGTGTTGCGGGCAGCCACGGTTAGCTGTTCACCCGGCCGAGGTAGTCGCTCGTGCGGGTGTCGACCTTGATCTTCTCACCGGTGGTGATGAAGAGCGGGACCTGGATCTGGTGACCGGTCTCCAGGGTGGCGGGCTTGGTGCCGCCGGTGGAGCGGTCGCCCTGGACACCCGGCTCGGTCTCCTGGATGACGAGCTCGACGGCGGCCGGCAGCTCGACGAAGAGCACCTCGCCCTCGTGCTGCGCCACGGTGGCGGTGAAGCCCTCGATCAGGAAGTTGGCGGCGTCGCCGACAGACTTGCGGTCGACCATGAGCTGGTCGTACGTGTCCATGTCCATGAAGACGAAGTACTCGCCGTCCATGTACGAGAACTGCATGTCGCGCTTGTCGATCGTGGCCGTCTCGACCTTGACGCCGGCGTTGAACGTCTTGTCGACGACCTTGCCGGAGAGCACGTTCTTCAGCTTGGTGCGCACGAAGGCCGGGCCCTTGCCGGGCTTGACGTGCTGGAACTCGACGACGGACCAGAGCTGGCCTCCGTCGAGCTTGAGCACCAGGCCGTTCTTGAGGTCGTTCGTGGAAGCCACGGTTGCGGAATCTCCTGGACTGACGTGGACGACCCCGGGACACGCGCGTAGCGATTGGCTACAGCGCGAGCAGTTCCTTGGTCGTGATGGTGAGTAGCTCGGGTCCGCCGTCCGCCTCGGGGCGTACGACGAGCGTGTCATCGATCCTGACACCGCCCCGGCCCGGGAGGTGGACCCCCGGTTCGACGGTGACCGGCACGCAAGTGTCCAGTTTACCCATGGCCGCGGGGGCCAGCTGCGGGTCCTCGTCGATTTCGAGCCCCACACCGTGCCCGGTCAGTGCGGGAAGGCCTTCCGTGTGGCCCGCGGAGTCGAGCACGTGGCGTGCGGCCCGGTCCACGTCACGGTAGGCGGCGCCGGGTACCAGCGCCTCGCGTCCGGCCCGCTGCGCGGCAAAGACGAGGTCGTACAACTCGATCTGCCAGTCGGCGGGAGAGGTACCGATCACAAAGGTACGGCCGATTTCGCAGCGGTAGCCGCGGTAGGTCGCGCCGAGGCAGACGGAAAGGAAATCTCCCTCCTCGACGCGCCGGTCGGTGGGCCGGTGCCCGCGCCGCCCGGAGTTCGGGCCGGTGCCCACGGAGGTCGCGAAGGCGGGGCCGTCGGCACCGTGGTCGACGAGCCGGCGCTCCAGCTCCAGCGCGAGATGCCGCTCGGTGCGGCCGACGAGGATCGATTCGAGGAGCTCTCCGAGCGCCTGGTCGGCGATCTCGGCGCCGATCCGCAGACAGGAGATCTCCTCCTCGTCCTTGATCACCCGCAGCTGCTCCACCGCACCGCCCAGGTCGGCGAGGCGCAGTCCGGGTGCCACGGACCCGATGGCCCGGTGCCGGGCCACGGTGAGGTGGTGCTCCTCGACCGCGAGGGAGTCGGCGCCCTGGGCGATGGCGGCGTCGGCGGCGGCCACGGCCGCGTCGCCCCCGGCGCGCGGCAGCACCTGCACGCGCAGCGCCTCGTCGGGACGCCCCTCCTCGGCCTCGCCGCTCGGCGGAGCGCCGCAGAGCAGCAGGTCCTCACTGCTGCCCAGCAGGAGGACGGCACCGCGCGGGGCCGCGCCGGCGAGGTACCTCACGTTGGCCGGGCGGGTGACGAGCGCCGTCGCGCTGCCGCCCGCCGCGCAGCGCTCCCGAAGCCGCTCGCGTCGCGCCGCGTACACCTCTGACATAAATCGAGCCTACGAGCGTCCACGCGATGCCGCCGTTCCAGCGGGGCCGGATGGGCGCCAGGCGCTCGACGGTGAGACGGAGGCGCCGCGGGTGGGGCCGGGGGCCGGTTCCGCGACTGCGATCAGCGGGGCCCGACGGGCGGCGCGACCCGACTCGCGGGGCGTCGCGCCATGACCGTCCGGACAACGGCGGGGGGCGACACCAAGGACGCGGCACCCCCGACGGGGTCGCCACCGACGCCGTGCCGCGGGGCTACCACTGCGGTGGGCTCGCGATGGAGCGGGCCAGGACCTCGTCCAGGACGCGGGCCGTGGACGGGACGTCGAGCTGGGAGTTGTCGATGATGGGGAGCCCGGAGCCGTACCAGCCGGCCATGCGGCCGTGGATACGGGCGACTTCCTCGTCGGTCAGGCGGCGGTTTCCGGAGCGCTCGGCGTTGCGCTCCAGGACTATCTCCAGGCCCGGCAACAACACCACGGGCAGCAGCCCCGGCCCGACGTGCCGCTTCCAGCCGCCGAGGCCGACGACCGGGCGGTCCGGGAAGACCGCGTCGTCGAGGATGCAGGAGATGCCGTTCGCCAGGAAGTTCCGCGCGGCGAAGCCGCAGGTGCGGCGGGCCAGGCGGTACTGCGCCTCCGAATGGTCGTTCCACCCCGACTGCGGGTCGGCGAAGCCCGAGCGCACCCATTCCCGTACGTCGTCGAGGCTGATGTGGGCGGTCGGCACCCGGCGGTGGTCCGCCCAGTACTTGGCGACGCTCGTCTTGCCCGCACCCGCGGGCCCGATGAGCAGCACGGCGAGGGTGGTCGCCGCGGGGTCGGGGGCGCCCGGGGCGCTGGGCATGGCGACCGGACCGCCCGGGGGCAGCTGCACATGACCCGTCGTGTCGGGGATCGGCGCCGCGGGGGCGTGCTGCGGGGGCGCGGGATGGGGCAGGTGCGCGGGCGGCGCCGGATGTCCCGGCGGCGGACCGGTGAAGCCGGGGGCGGGTGGGCTCGTGGGCGCAGGACCGGGGGGTCCGCCCGGGTGTCCCGGGTGCTGTGCGGCCGGCGACCAGCCGGCGGCGGGTCCTTGCCCCGGCTGGTGGGGCGGCGGCAGCGGAGCCCCCACTGCGTGCTGCATCCGGTGCCACTCCGTCTCGTGATCTTTTCGCCCGTTCGCTCGCGGCGGGCGATTGACGCCGACGAGCGGAGCCTCCCACTGTCCCCCACAGCCTGAAGGGCGCGGGAGCGACCCCTACCGAACGGTACCTTCCCCGGCCGTCGTTGTGTGAACGGCCGGGGAAGCTGGGGAGTGCCCATGAACGGAGGGCAAAAAGGGCCAAGCAGGGGCCCGTTGGGAGCTACTCCCCCACTTCGCCGTATGCGGCGAGGAGCACCGCCGGGTCGGGGCCCTCCAGGACGGTCGGCTTGGCCAGCCCGTCGAGGACGATGAAGCGCAGCAGGTTGCCGCGGGACTTCTTGTCGACCTTCATGTTCTCCAGCAGCTTGGGCCACTGGTCGTAGCGGTAGCTGAGCGGGAGGCCGACGGACTCCAGGATCGTGCGGTGGCGGTCGGCGGTCGCGTCGTCCAGCCGGCCCGCCAGTCGGCCCAGTTCGGCGGCGAAGTGCATGCCGACGGAGACCGCCGCGCCGTGCCGCCACTTGTAGCGCTCGTTCTTCTCGATGGCGTGCGCCAGGGTGTGGCCGTAGTTGAGGATCTCGCGGAGCCCCGACTCCTTGAGGTCGCCCGAGACGACCTCGGCCTTCACCTTGATGGAGCGCTCGATGAGCTCGGCGGTGTGCGGGCCCGCGGGCGTCCGCGCCGCCTCGGGGTCGGACTCGATGAGCTCGAGGATCACCGGGTCGGCGATGAAGCCGGCCTTGATGATCTCCGCGAGCCCGGAGACGAAGTCGTTGACCGGCAGCGAGTCGAGCGCGGCCAGGTCGCAGAGCACGCCCGCGGGCGGGTGGAAGGAGCCGACGAGGTTCTTGCCCTCGGCGGTGTTGATGCCGGTCTTGCCGCCGACCGCCGCGTCCACCATGCCGAGCACGGTGGTGGGAACGGCGATCCACCGCACCCCGCGCAGCCAGGTCGCCGCGACGAACCCGGCGAGGTCGGTGGTGGCGCCGCCGCCCACGCCGACGATGACGTCGGTGCGGGTGAAGCCGGACTGGCCGAGCGCCTTCCAGCAGTAGGCGGCGACCTCCGCGGTCTTGGCCTCCTCCGCGTTGGGCACCTGGACGGCGACGGCCTCGAAGCCCTGTCCGGCCAGGTCGGCGCGGAGCGCGTCCCCGGTCTCGGCGAGCGCCTCGGGGTGGATGATCGCGACGCGCTGGGCTCTGTCGCCGATCAACGCGCCCAGTTCACCGAGGAGTTGACGGCCCACCAGGACCTCGTACGGGTCGGTGCCCGCGGTGCCGCCGACCTGGATACGCGTCACTGCCTCGCTCATGCTTCCTTCAACTCCAGTGCGTCGAGGACGGCTTGGGCGACCTCTTCGGGGGTGCGGCCGTCGGTGGGCACGACCGCGCGGGCGACTTCGGTGTACAGGTGGCGGCGGGCCTCCATCAGCTCGCGCCACTGCCGGCGCGGGTTGACGGCGAGCAGCGGACGGGCCACGTTCAGTCCGGTGCGCTGGACCGCCTCCTCCACGTCCATGGAGAGGTAGACGACCCGGTGCCCGGCGAGCCGCGCGCGGGTGTCGGCGTCGAGGATCGAGCCGCCGCCCAGCGCCAGTACCCCGTCGTGCTCGGCCAGCGCCTTGTGCACGGCGCTCTTCTCGATGGCGCGGAAGGCCGGCTCGCCCTCGTCGACGAAGATGTCGGCGATGGTGCGGCCCTGCTCGGCCACGATGTCGTCGTCCGTGTCGCGGTAGGCGCAGCCGAGCCGGGCCGCGACCAGCGCGCCGACGGTGGACTTGCCGACACCCATCGGCCCGACGAGGACGACCAGCGGTCCAGCGGTCACCGCACGACCAGGTTCTCGAGGTAGGACTCGACGTTGCGCCGCGTCTCGGGCACGCTGTCGCCGCCGAACTTCTCGGCCACCGCGTCCGCGAGGACGAGGGCGACCATGGCCTCGGCGACGATTCCGGCGGCCGGGACCGCGCAGACGTCGGAGCGCTGGTGGTGGGCCTTGGCGGCCTCGCCGGTCGCCACGTCGATCGTGGCCAGCGCGCGCGGCACGGTCGCGATCGGCTTCATCGCGGCGCGGACGCGCAGCAGCTCGCCGGTGGTCAGACCGCCCTCGGTGCCGCCGGAGCGGCCGGAGGTGCGGCGGATGCCGTCCTCGGTGTGGACGATCTCGTCGTGGGCCTTGGAACCGGGCACACGGGCCAGTTCGAAGCCGTCGCCGACCTCGACGCCCTTGATCGCCTGGATGCCCATCAGCGCGGCCGCGAGCCGGGCGTCGAGGCGCCGGTCCCAGTGCACGTGCGAGCCGAGGCCCACCGGCACGCCGTACGCGAGCACCTCGACGACGCCGCCGAGCGTGTCGCCGTCCTTGTGGGCCTGGTCGATCTCCGCGACCATCGCCTTCGACGCGTCGGCGTCGAGGCAGCGCACCGGGTCGGCATCGAGCCTCTCGACGTCCGAGGGCTTGGGGTAGACGCCGTACGGGGCCTTCGCCGCGGCCAGCTCGACGACGTGCGAGACGATCTCGATCCCGGCCGTCTCCTTCAGGTACGAACGGGCCACGGCACCCAGCGCGACACGGGCCGCGGTCTCCCGGGCGGAGGCGCGCTCCAGGATCGGCCGGGCCTCGTCGAAGCCGTACTTCTGCATACCCGCGAGGTCGGCGTGGCCGGGCCGGGGCCGGGTCAGCGGCGCGTTGCGGGCCACCTCCGCCAGCACCGACGGGTCGACCGGGTCGGCCGCCATGACCTGCTCCCACTTGGGCCACTCGGTGTTGCCGACCATGACGGCCACCGGCGAGCCGAGGGTGAGACCGTGCCGGACACCGCCCAGGAAGGTGACCTCGTCGCGCTCGAACTTCATCCGGGCACCGCGTCCATAGCCCAGGCGCCGTCGGGCGAGGTGGTCCGCCACCATTTCCGTGGTGATCGGCACGCCGGCGGGAAGGCCCTCCAGCGTCGCGACAAGTGCGGGACCGTGGGACTCCCCCGCGGTCAGCCAGCGCAACCTGCTCAACGGTGCTCCTCATGCTCGCGCCCTGGTACTGCTGCTGCGTACACGCGTCCTCGTGTACGGCGACGGCGCGACCGGGTGCGCGGCCCGGGTCCGCCACCCCCGATCCTCCCACGTCCGGGCGCGGTGCCCCGCCGCAGGTCCATCAGGCGGGACGGCACCCGGCCCGGCGCGGCGGTGCTCAGCGGCTCGCGAGGGCCTGCTCGCCCGCCTTCCGCATGGCGTCGAGGGGCGCCGGGGCGCGTCCGGTCATCCGCTCGACCTGGAGCACCGCCTGGTGCACGAGCAGGTCGAGTCCGCTGACCACGGCGCCGCCGTAGCCGGACCAGCGGGCCGCGAGGTCGGTGGGCCACGGGTCGTACAGCACGTCGAAGAGCGTCCCGGGCCGTTCCGGGACCGCAGCCGACAGGGAGTCCGTCGTACCCGCGGGGGTGGTGGCGATCACGAGCGGGGCGCGCAGGGCCTGCGCGGCGTGCGCCCAGTCCTCCGTACGGACCTCCACGTCGAGCCGCTCGCCCCACTGCCGCATCTCGGCGGCCCGCTCCGCGCTGCGGACGTAGGCGACGACCTCTCCGGTGCAGATCCGGGCGAGCGCGGCCAGCGCGGAGGAGGCGGTGGCGCCCGCGCCGAGGATCGCGGCGGAGTCCGCCTGCTCGATCCCGCGCTCGCGCAGCGCGGCGACCATCCCGGGGATGTCGGTGTTGTCGCCGACGCGACGGCCGTCCTCGGTGAACACGACCGTGTTGACGGCCTCGACCGAGGCCGCCGTCTCACTGACCTCGTCGAGCAGCGGGATCACGGCCCGCTTGAGCGGCATGGTCAGCGACAGACCCGCCCACTCGGGACCGAGGTCCCCGAAGAAGCCCGGCAGCGCCTCCTCGTCGATCTCGAAACGGTCGTAGGACCAGTCACCGAGTCCCAGCTCCCGGTACGCGGTGCGGTGCAGCACCGGGGAGAGGGAATGGGCGATCGGGGAGCCGAGTACAGCAGCCCGCCGGGCGTCAGTTGCCCGAGTTGGCATTGAACTTGTCCTTGAGCTTCTGGAATTCCGCAAGGTTCTTGGCGAATTCGGTGTTGCTCTGACCGTCGGTCGCCACGAAATAGATCCAGCCGTCGCTGGTCGGGTTCAACGTCGCCGTGATCGCGTCGTCACCGGGGTTGCCGATCGGGCCGGGCGGCAGGCCCTTGCGCGTATAGGTGTTGTACGGGTCCTTGTTGCTGTTGATCTCGGACTCGCTGATGTGGATGTTGCTCTGGCCCTTCAGGTAATTGAAGGTCGAGTCGAACTGGAGCAGCCTGTTGGTCTCCGTGTTCGTGACCTTGAGACGGTTGTAGACCACCTCGGCCATCTTGCGGAAGTCGTCGTGCGTCTTGCCCTCGGCCTGGACGAGGCTCGCCACCGTGACGACCTGGAGCGGGTTCTGCAGGTTCAGTTCCTTGGCCTTGGCCTCGAGGTTGTACGCCGCGTACTTCTCCTTGGCCTGCGTCACCATCTGCTTCAGGATCGCCTCGGGCTTCATGCCCTTGGCGGCGGGATAGGTCGCCGGGTAGAGGAATCCTTCCAGCGGATCCTTTATGTCCTTGTTGTCGTTCGCCCAGCTGGGAAGTCCGAAGGTCTTGTACTCCTTCTTGGCGATCTTCCCGGTGGTGCCGTCCGCGAGATCGAGCCTTTTGTCGATCGCCTGATAGACGACGACGTTGCGCTGTCCAGGAGCGACGATCACGTTGTTCTGGCTCTTCGGATCGAGCATCAGCTTGACCGCACTGGCGGCCGACATGCCCTTCTTCAGCACATACGCGCCCGCCTGGATCTTGTCCCCATCGGGTGTCTGCTGCTGGGCGGACACGAAGGCGTCGACACTCTTGACGACTCCGGCTTCCTTCAGCACCCGCCCGATCGCCGAGCCCAACGCCCCCTTGGGGATCTCGACCGTCACCTCGCCCGTGCCGCCACCCGCATAGTCCGGAGCAGGGCCGAAGCGATTCTGATAGGTGTGGTACCCGTAATATCCGATTCCGCCGATACCGCCGCCGAAGACCAGCACGACCATCAGGCAGGCGCAGCCGCTGCGGCGCTTCTTGCCCTTGTCGCCCTTGCCTGCGCGGCCCTTCCGATCGCGGCCGGCCTTCGGATCGTCGTCGTCGAGGTCGTCATCGTCGTCGCCGCCCGCGAAGAAGGCGTGTTCGCCTTGGTCGGGTCCCGGATCCCAGTCGGTCTCCGGTTCGGGCTCGGCGCGGCGACGGGCGGGCGGCTCCGGCGGCGGATACGCGTCGGGAGTGTTGTAGAAGTCGGGCTGCTCACCGGTGTACCCGGCGGCCTGGTTCGCGTACGGGTCGTTCGGGTCGGTGGCGTAGCCGACCTGGTGCTGCGTCCCGTTGTCCCAGCCGCCATCGTGGTACTGCTGCTGGTTCTGTCCGTTGTACTGCTGCTGACCCTGATCGACGTACTGCTGCTGCCCTTGGCCGGGGTACTGCTGCGGGTACTGCTGCTGCCCCTGACCGTGGAAGTGCTGCCGGCCCTGGTCGTGATACTGCTGCCCGCCGTGGCCCTCGTACTGCTGCTGGTTCTGGGCGCCGTACTGCTGCTCCTGGCCGTAGCCGCCCTGCTGGTCGGGGCTCCACTCGCCGTACTGGGACTGCTGGTGCTGCTGCTGCGGCTGCTGCGGGTAGTGCTGCGGCTGGCCGCCGTAGGGGGACTGGCCGTCGGCGGCCTGTCCTCCCCATCCGCCGTCCCCGTACAACGGGTCCTCCGGATTCCACGGTTCGGAGCCTGGGCCCCGGCCATACTCAGTCATCGATCCCCTAGAGCCGCGAGGCGGTGGCTGCTGTCGCTGGTGGCTCGGCTCCCGTCCGCCTCTTCGCTGTGCGGTGGCTGTTCGAACACCACCACATCGCGCGGAACGTTACCGTATCGCGATCAGATGACCACTTCGACGCCCTCACCCGGTGGGTTGCCTGACGCCCGTTCGGACTCCAGAGCCTGCTGCAGGATGACGACGGCGGCCGCCTGGTCGATGACGGACCTGCCCTTTTTGGACTTCACGCCCGACGCGCGTAGACCCTGACTGGCCGTCACTGTGGTCATCCTCTCGTCGAGGAGCCTAACGCAGACGGGCATGATCGCCCGGGCCAGCTCCTGGGCGAAGGCCCGCACCTTCACGGCGGCGGGACCCTCGCCCCCCTTGAGGGAGCGAGGGAGCCCGACGACGACCTCGATCGGCTCGTACTCCTCGACGAGTTGCTTCAACCGGCGCTGAGCGGCCGGGACATCGCGCCCCGGCACGGTCTCGACCGGAGTCGCGAGGATCCCGTCGGGGTCGCACGAGGCGACCCCGATCCGGGCGTCCCCGACATCGATCGCGAGCCGGCGGCCGCGGCGCATGCCCCGGCCGTCCTCGCTCCGCTGCTGATCGTCCGTGCTCACTTGGCCGTCTCGGCGACGAGCCGCTCGACCGCGTCGACGGCCTCGCCGATGGCGGCCGGGTTCTGGCCGCCGCCCTGGGCGACGTCCGGCTTGCCGCCACCGCCGCCGCCGAGGGTCTTGGCGGCCGTACGGACCAGGTCACCGGCCTTGAGGCCACGCTCGCGGGCGGCCTCGTTGGTGGCGATGACCGTGAGCGGCTTGCCGCCCGCGGTGGTGAACAGGGCCACCACGGCGGCCCGTCCGCCCTGGATGCGGCCGCGCACGTCGAGGACCAGCTTGCGCAGGTCGTCGGCGCTCGTGCCGTCCGGGACCTGGCCGGTGACAAGAGCCACACCGCGGACGTCCTTGGCGGACTCCACGAGACCGGCGGCGGCCTGCAGCACCTTCTCCGCGCGGAACTTCTCGATCTCCTTCTCGGCGTCCTTCAGCTTGCCGAGCATGGCGGAGACCTTCTCCGGGAGCTCCTCGGGACGGCCCTTGATCAGCTCCTGGAGCTGGGCGACGACCGTGTGCTCGCGGGCCAGGAAGTTGTAGGCGTCGACGCCCACCAGGGCCTCGATACGCCGTACGCCGGAGCCGATCGAGGACTCGCCGAGCAGCTTGACCAGGCCGAGCTGGGAGGTGTTGTGCACATGCGTGCCGCCGCACAGCTCCTTGGAGAAGTCGCCGATGGTCACGACGCGGACGCGCTCGCCGTACTTCTCGCCGAACTCGGCGATGGCACCCTGCTTCTTGGCCTCGTCGAGGCTCAGGATCTCGGCGTGCACGTCCAGGTCGCGGGTGAGCACCTCGTTGATCTTCTGCTCGACGTCGGTCATGACGGCCGTCGGAACGGCCGAGGGGGAACCGAAGTCGAAGCGGAAGCGGCCGGGCTGGTTCTCGGAACCGGCCTGGGCGGCCGTCGGGCCGAGGGCGTCGCGCAGGGCCTGGTGGGTGAGGTGCGTGGCCGAGTGGGCGCGGGCGATGGCCGTCCGGCGACGGGAGTCGATGGTGGCCTGGGCCTGGGCACCGACAGTGACCTCGCCGACCTGGACGACGCCCTTGTGGACGTACACACCCGGGACGGGCTTCTGGCAGTCGCGGATCTCGATGACGGCACCGGTGTCGACCTTGATGCGGCCGGTGTCACCGATCTGGCCGCCGCCCTCGGCGTAGAACGGGGTGCGGTCGAGGACGATCTCGACCTCGTCGCCCTCGGTGGCCGCGGGCGAGGAGACACCGTCGACCAGGATGCCGACGATGCGCGACTCGCCGTCGGTCCGGTCGTAGCCGATGAACTCGGTCTCGCCGGCGGCGTCGGCGATCTGACGGTAGGCGCCGAGGTCGGCGTGACCCGTCTTCTTGGCCTGGGCGTCGGCCTTGGCCTTGTCCCGCTGCTCCTTCATCAGACGCCGGAAGCCGTCCTCGTCCACCGAAAGGCCCTGCTCGGCGGCCATTTCGAGGGTGAGGTCGATCGGGAAGCCCCAGGTGTCGTGGAGCAGGAAGGCCTTGTCGCCGGCGAGCACCGTGCCGCCGGACTCCTTGGTGTCGGTGATGGCCGTGTCGAGGATGTTCGTGCCGGCCTTCAACGTCTTGAGGAAGGCGGCCTCCTCGGCGAGGGCCACGGTCTCGATGCGCTGCCGGTCGGTGACGAGCTCCGGGTACTGCTGGCCCATCATCTCGATCACGACGTCGATGAGGTCCTTGACGACCGGACCGGTGGCCCCGAGCAGCCGCATGTTGCGGATGGCGCGGCGCATGATGCGGCGCAGCACGTAGCCGCGGCCCTCGTTGCCGGGGCTCACGCCGTCGCCGATGAGCATCACGGAGGTGCGCATGTGGTCGGTGACCACGCGCAGCGAGACGTCGGACTCGTGGGCGGCGCCGTACTCGACGCCCGTGAGCTCGGTGGCCTTCTTGATGACGGCCATGGAGGTGTCGATCTCGTACATGTTCTGCACGCCCTGCAGAATCATGGCGAGGCGTTCCATGCCGAGGCCGGTGTCGATGTTCTTGCTGGGCAGCTCGCCGAGGATCTCGAAGTCCTCCTTCGAGGTGCCCTCACCGCGCTCGTACTGCATGAAGACCAGGTTCCAGATCTCCACGTACCGCTCGTCGTTGACGGCCGGGCCGCCCTCGACGCCGAACTCGGGGCCGCGGTCGTAGTTGATCTCGGAACAGGGGCCGCAGGGGCCCGGGACGCCCATGGACCAGTAGTTGTCCTTCTTGCCCAGGCGCTGGATGCGCTCGGCCGGGACACCGATCTTGTCGCGCCAGATGGACTCGGCCTCGTCGTCGTCGAGGTAGACCGTGATCCACAGGCGCTCGGGGTCGAGCCCGTAACCACCCTTGTCCTGGGGCGAGGTGAGCAGCTCCCAGGCGTAGGTGATCGCGCCTTCCTTGAAGTAGTCGCCGAAGGAGAAGTTGCCGCACATCTGGAAGAACGTGCCGTGCCGGGTGGTCTTGCCGACCTCTTCGATGTCGGGTGTGCGCACGCACTTCTGCACGCTGGTGGCGCGCGACCACGGCGGCTTGACCTCACCGAGGAAGTACGGCTTGAAGGGCACCATGCCCGCGGGGACCAGGAGCAGAGTCGGGTCGTCCGCGATGAGCGACGCCGAGGGAACGACAGTGTGACCGCGCTCCTCGTAGAAGCTCAACCAGCGGCGGCGAATCTCGGCCGACTCCATCAGTGGTCCTCATTCCGGTTGTACGAGTACGTCGACCTCTCGACGTACGTCGGGTTCTTGCTGTGTTTCGGACTGTTCTCGATCGCGGCGATACGCCGGGGCGCGGGCAGTTCGGGGTGGCGATCGAGCCCGAGTGCCTCGTCGAGTTCGGCCTCCCGCTCGGCCATGCCGTCGCGGACGTCGAGCGCGAAGTCCTTGAGCCGGTGCCCGGCCTCGATCGCCTTGTTCGCGGCCTGGGCCGCGAGGCTCTCGGGGGTCAGCTGCTTGAGCTTGCGGTTGACCTTGGTGGTGGCCCACACACCCGCGGCTGCGCCGGCGGTGAACCAGAACGTACGGCGGAACATCGCTGCGTCAGTCCTTCTTCCGCTTTCCCCGTCGCGCGGACGGGACGGTGCGGCCCACGATCACGGTACGACGGGAGGCCTTGGGGGGCACATTGTCCTTGCGGCCGCCGATGGCCCGGCGGACGCCGTAGCCGAACGCCGCGACCTTCACCAGCGGGCCGCCGAAGGTGGACGCGACGGTCGTGGAGAGCGCCGACGCGTTCGAGGTGACCTCCTGGACGTCCGACGCGATGGCGTCGACCCGGTCGATCTGGGTCTGCGCGGAGCGCACCGCCGCGGAGGCGTCGGCCAGCAGCGGGACAGCCTGGTCGGTCACGTCCGCCACGAGCTTGGTGGTCGCCCTGAGCGTCTGGGCCAGCCTCGCCAGTGCGACGGCGAGGAAGGAGACCAGGATCGCCCAGAAGACGGCCACCAGGATCCCGGCCACCTCTCCACCGGACACTGTTCGCACCCGCTCCCTAGTACGTGCCTGCCAGTACCTGCCCGGACACCGTGTCTGATACCTGCCTGGACATCGCGTCTGGACATCGTGTCTGAACATCAAAAAGTCGTCCCCCGAGCCTATCGCGCCGGGGCCGCCGCTCCGTACCGCATTACCGGCTGCCGGGCCCGGACTTGCGCGAAGTGATTGTACGGACCGCTTACGGGTCAGTACGCTCCGTGTCCCATGCGAGCTTCTGAGTGCTCCGACAGGTCCGCACCCGGCAATCTGCCCCTGGAACTCAACGCGTTCGTGGGGCGCACGGCCGAACTCGCACGGCTGGCGGAGGCGCTGGGGCAGGCCCGGCTGGTGACGGTGACGGGCACGGGCGGCGTGGGCAAGTCCCGCCTCGCGGCACGGGCCGCCGCACACACCCGGCCGCGCGACGGATCATGGCGGGTGGAGCTGGCCTCCGTGCGCGATCCGGATCTCGTCGCGTACGCGCTCGTGGAGGCCCTCGCTCTGGCGGACCAGACGTCGAGGCCGCCCCGCACGCTGCTCCTCGACCATCTCGCCGAGCGTCAACTCCTGCTGGTTGTGGACGGGTTCGAGCATCTGGTGGACGCGTGCGCCGCGCTGGTGGGCGAACTGCTGCGGCATGCGCCGGGCCTGCGGGTGCTCGCCGTGGGCCGCAGGCCGCTGGAGGTCGAGGGCGAGCTGCTGTTCCCGCTGGCCCCGCTGCCCGAGCGGGAGGCCGCGGAGCTGTTCACGGACCGGGCGGCGGCCCGGGTACCCGGGTTCGCGCTGGACGACGGCAACCGGGCGGACGTCCTGGAGCTGTGCCGATGCCTGGACGGGATCCCGCTCGCCGTCGAACTGGCCGCCGGCCGGCTGAGCGCCCTCTCCCCCGGGCAGCTGCTGTCCCGGCTCGACGACCGCTTCCGGCTGCTCACCGGCGGTGGGCGCGACGCCCTGCCACGCCACCAGACGCTGCGGACGGCGATCGGCTGGAGCCATGAGCTGTGCACGCCCGAGGAACGGCTGCTGTGGTCGCGGCTCTCGGTGTTCGCCGGACCGTTCGACCTGGAGGCCGTCGAGTACGTGTGCAGCGGTGACGGACTGCGCGCCGACGACGTCCTCGACGTGCTGGGCGAGCTGCTCGCGCAGTCGGTGCTGGCGCGCGAGGAGACGGCGGCCGGCCTGCGCTACCGGATGCTGGACACGGTCCGGGCGTACGGCGCGGACTGGCTGGTGGCGGCGGGCGACGCGAGCCGGCTGCGCCGCCGCCACCGCGACTGGTACATGGGCCTGGCCACCTGGTGCGAGCTCGACTGGTTCTCGCCACGGCAGGGTGAGGTGGCCGCGCGCATCGAGACGGAGCTGCCGAATCTGCGCTGCGCCCTGGAGTACAGCCTGACCGAACCGGGCGAGACACATCTGGGCCAGTACCTGGCGGGCAGCCTGTGGTTCTACTGGGTCGGCTGCGGCCGGCTGGCGGAGGGGCGGCACTGGCTGGAGCGCGGGGTGGAGCTCGACAGCGACCGCGACCAGTCGCGGCTGAAGGCCTTGTGGGTGCTCGGCTACGTGGCGATCCTCCAGGGCGACATGGTGCCCGCGCTCACCGCGCTCCAGGAGTGCCGCGAGGAGGCAGAGCGCACCGACAACCCCACCGCGATCGCCTACGCCGAGCACCGCACCGGCTGTCTGGCGCTGATCGGCGACGACATGGCACGCGCGGAAACCCTGCTGCGCTCGGCGCTCGACCGCTATCACGCGATCGGCGAGCTCAACAGCAACGTGCTGATGGCCCAGGTGGAGCTGGCGATGGCGCTGGCGTTCCGGGGCGATCTGCCGGGCGCGGTGCGGCTGTGCGAGGACGTCCGGCGGGTCTGCGAGGACCACGGGGAGCGCTGGGCGCTCGCCTACGCGCTGTATGTGCTGGCGTACGAGGCCCAGACCGCGGGCGATCCGGGGCGCGCGCGCAAGCTCCTGGAACAGAGCCTGGCCATCGGGCACGCCTTCCACGACCTGCTCGGCACGGTCCTCGCGATCGAACTGCTGGCGCTGGTCACGGAGGCGGAGGGCGATCCGGCCGAGGCCGCGCTGCTGCAGGGGGCGGCGGCCCGGCTGTGGCCCTCGGTGGGCCTGCGTCTGTTCGGCTCGGCGTACTACAACGTGCCGCACGAGCGGTGCGAGGCCGGGGCCCGGCGGCGGCTGGGCGACGAGCGGTACGAGGAGTGCGTACAGGCGGGGTCTCGGCTCGGGCTGGAGGCGGCGGTCGCGCGGGCACTGCGGCGGCCCGGTCCCCGGCCGCTGGGTGCGGTGCCCTCGCCGCGCGGGCTGCCCCCGGACGTGCGGAAGCCCGCCGTCTCGCCCACCTCGAAGGGCGGGGAGACGACGGGCTGACGCGCAGGTGGTGCTACGTCCGCTGGAAGACGATCAGCGGGCGTAGTACTCGACGACGAGCTGCTCGTCGCAGATCACCGGGATCTCCTTGCGGTTCGGCTCGCGGTCCAGGCGGAACGCCAGGGCCGGGAGGTTCACCTGGAGGTAGCGCGGGGTCTCGCCGTCGGGGGCGAAGCCACCGGCGCGGGAGACCTCGAACAGCGTCTTGCTGCGGCTGCGCTCGCGGACCATCACGACATCGTCGGGACGGACGCGGAAGGACGGCTTGTCGACCTTCTGGCCGTTGACCTCGATGTGGCCGTGAACGACCATCTGGCGGGCCTGGTAGATCGTGCGGGCGATGCCCGAACGCAGGACCAGCGCGTCGAGACGGCGCTCGAGCTCGATGATCAGGGCCTCACCGGTCTTGCCCTGGACCTTGGAGGCACGCTCGTAGGCGCGGACGAGCTGACGCTCGGACACGTCGTACTGCGCGCGCAGACGCTGCTTCTCGAGCAGACGGACCTTGTAGTCCGAGTTCTGCTTGCGGCCGCGGCCGTGCTCGCCCGGCGGGTAGGGGCGGGCCTCGAAGTACTTGACGGCCTTCGGGGTCAGCGCGATGCCGAGGGCACGCGACTTCTTGACCTTGGGGCGGGACTGATTCGCCACTTTTTCTCTTTCCGTGATTTCGGCTCACCAGAGTTAAGGGAGGTCGCAATCCGCAGCCCGGGAAACCCCGCGGGTCCTCGGGGGACCTGCTGGGCAGCCGCTCCTGGGTCTGGGCACATACGTGCAGCACGCGAGTGGCCCACCGACCGTCCCCGGAGACCGGGTGGTGGTGGGCTGCCCGCGACACCTTCGACGGTGCGCGACGCTCCTGGAATCCCTCCGTGACGGCAGGGGCTCCGGCTGGATGTCCCGTTCTGGTGGTGCCGACCGGAGCCGGACACGGGACGCAGCGCTTCGCGTCATGTTACAGGGTGCTCAGGACCGCCCTCTACCGAGGTGCTTCCTGGTCCACTCCACCGCGTCCGCGTAGCGCGCCTCGGCGCCGTGCCGGGTCGGGGTGTAGTACTCCCGGTCCTTGAGCTCTTCCGGGGCGTACTGCTGGGCGGCGATGCCCTCGGGCAGGTCGTGCGGATACACATACCCCTGGGCGTGCCCGAGCTTGGCCGCGCCCTTGTAGTGCCCGTCGCGCAGATGCATCGGCACCGGGCCCGCGTGCCCCTTGCGTACGTCCTCCATCGCGGCGCCGATGGCCATGGTCGCGGCGTTGGACTTCGGGGCCAGGGCGAGGGCGATGGTGGCGTGGCTGAGGGTCAGCGCGGCCTCGGGAAAGCCGATCATGGCGACGGCCTGGGCGGCGGCCACGGCTATCGGCAGCGCGTTCGGGTCGGCGAGGCCGATGTCCTCGCTGGCGGAGATCATCAGACGGCGGGCGATGAAGCGGGGGTCCTCGCCCGCCTCGATCATCCGGGCCAGGTAGTGCAGTGCGGCGTCCACGTCGGAGCCGCGGATGGACTTGATGAGGGCGCTCGCCACGTCGTAGTGCTGGTCGCCGTCGCGGTCGTACGTCACGGCGGCGCGGTCGACGGTCTCCTCCAGGGTCTGGAGGGTGATCTCCGGCTCGCCCTTGTCGAGCGCCGCGCCGGCGGCGGCCTCCAGGGCGGTCAGGGCGCGCCGGGCGTCTCCCCCGGCGATGCGCAGCAGGTGCCGCTCGGTGTCCTCGGGGAGGGTGACGGCCTCCTTGAGGCCGCGCTCGTCGGTGAGCGCCCGGCGCAGCAGGCCGCGCAGGTCGTCGTCGGTGAGCGGTTCGAGGGTGAGCAGGAGGGAGCGGGACAGGAGCGGGGAGATCACCGAGAAGTACGGGTTCTCGGTCGTGGCGGCGATCAGCGTCACCCAGCGGTTCTCGACGGCCGGGAGCAGGGAGTCCTGCTGGGCCTTGCTGAAGCGGTGGATCTCGTCCAGGAAGAGGACGGTCTCCTTGCCGAAGCCGCCGGTGGCGCGGCGGGCGCCGTCGATGACCGCGCGGACTTCCTTGACGCCCGCGGTGATCGCGGAGAGCTCCACGAAGCGCTTGTTGGTGGCCTTGGAGACGACGTACGCGAGGGTCGTCTTGCCGGTGCCGGGCGGGCCCCAGAGGATCACCGAGGAGGGTCCGGCCGGCCCGCCGTTCCCCTCGCCGACGAGTCTGCGCAGAGGTGAGCCCGGCTTCAGCAGATGCTGCTGGCCCACGACCTCGTCGAGGGTACGCGGGCGCATCCGTACGGCCAGGGGGCTGCTGGACGGGTCCTTCTCCTGGCGTTCTTCTGCTGCGGCGGTGAACAGGTCGGGCTCCACGTCCAAAACCCTATGTCACGCCACTGACAATCCCCGCGGGGCTGTCAGCTGGTCCAGAAGTCCCACCAGCGGGTCAGGATCAGCATCCCGATGATCCCGATGTGCACGACGGGCAGGACCCAGGTGAACTCACCGAAGAAACTCTTCAGCCAGCGCGGGGCGGGCAGGAAGTCGTTGCGGACGTTCGACGAGGTCACGTACCAGAACATGATGATCGTGGCGACCCAGGCCAGCGAGCACCACAGGCACAGCGAGTTGATCCGGTACAGCGACTGGAACTGCAGCCAGGTGCAGAATCCGACGCCGAAGAGGGTGCCGGCGTTGAAGGTCAGCCAGTACCAGCGCGGGTAGGTGGCCCGCGCGAGCAGGCTCATCCCGACGCAGATCACGATGCCGTACGCGACGAGACCGAGCATCGGGTTGGGGAACCCGAAGGCCGCGGCCTGCTTGCTCTTCATGATGTTGCCGCAGGAGACGACCGGGTTCAGGCTGCATCCCGGCACGAAGTTCGGGTTCTCCAGCAGCTTGAACTTGTCGATCGTGATGACCCACGCGGCGAGCAGACCGGCCGCACCGGTGATCACCAGCAGCACGGCGAACGCACGGCTGCCGCCGACCGTCCGGGGACCGTCGGAGCGTTCCTGGTCGATGGAGACGTCCTTGACTGTCGTCTTGCTCATCACGCCGTTTCCGTAGTCTCGAAGGGCCTGCGGGCAACCGACATTGTGCCGCACCCACATGTGTGTCCACCGTTCGATGGACATAAGGAGGTACGCACGGTCGTCCCGAAGCGTTCGTTCCGGCGGCAGGCTCGTCGGCATGACAACACACGCGAACGAACTCGCGGTGGACGTACGGGGGCTGCGCAAGCAGTACGGGGACGTGACCGCCGTCGACGGCATCGATCTCGGCATCCGCCGCGGCGAGGTGTTCGGCCTGCTCGGACCCAATGGCGCGGGCAAGAGCACCACGGTGGAGATCCTCCAAGGCAACCGCGGGCGGGACGCGGGCGAGGTGTCCGTGCTCGGCGCGGACCCGGCGACGGGCACACGCGCGTGGCGCTCTCGGGTCGGCATCGTCTGGCAGGACGAATCGGCACCCGCGGAGTTGACGGTCGACGAGACCGTACGGCACTTCGCCCGCTACTACCCGCGGCCCCGCGACCCGCGGGAGGTCATCGGGCTCGTCGGTCTGGAGGCGAAGGCGGGCAGCCGCATCAAGACGCTCTCGGGCGGCCAGCGCAGGCGTCTGGACGTGGCGCTCGGGGTGATCGGAGGCCCCGAGCTGCTGCTCCTGGACGAACCGACGACCGGTTTCGACCCGGCCGCCCGCCGCCAGTTCTGGGACCTGATCCGCAAACTGGCCGACGAGGGCACGACCATCCTGCTCACCACGCACTACCTGGAGGAGGCGGAAGCGCTGGCGCACCGGCTCGCGGTCGTCGCGCGGGGCCGCGTCGTCGCGGAAGGCGAACCCGCCGCGCTCCGCGAACGCTTCGGCACCGAGGCGACCGTCGAGTGGACGGAGGCCGACGGCACGACGCGCAGCGAGCGCACGGACACCCCCACGCGCACGGTCGCGGAGCTCACCCGCCGCTTCGACGGCGAGATACCCGGGCTGAGCGTGACCCGCCCGACCCTGGAGGACGTCTACCTCCGCCTGACCGGACAGGAGAACGCGCGATGACCCTGACGACCGTACGCGTACGCGGCGAGGCCTCCTCCGTGCGGCTGCCCGGAGCCTGGGGCCTCGGCCTGCGGCGGGGCGCCCTGGAGATCAAGCAGTTCTTCCGTCAGCGCGACCAGGTGGTGTTCACCTTCGCCTTCCCCGTCGTCTTCCTGTTCCTCTTCGCGTCGATCTTCAGCGACGACGTGCGGGGCGCGGGCATCACCGCCTCCCAGTTGTACGTCCCCGCGATGATGGCCGCGGGCATCATGTCCACCAGCTTCCAGTCCCTCGGCATCTCCATCGCCATCGAGCGGGACGAGAAGGTGCTGCGGCGGCTGCGTGGCACTCCGATGCCGCCGGCCGCGTACTTCCTGGGCAAGATCTGGCTGGTCCTGGTCACCGGCCTCCTGGAGACGGCGATCCTGCTCGTCGTCGGCACGTCGCTGTACGACGTGAAGCTGCCCTCGGATCCCGCCAAGTGGGCCGACTTCGCCTGGATCTTCGTCCTGGGCCTGACGGCCTGCGCCCTGCTCGGCATCGCGATCAGCTCGGTGCCGAAGACCGGCAAGAGTGCCACGTCCGTCGTCGTGCTCCCCTTCCTCGTGCTGCAGTTCATCTCCGGGGTCTACATCGCCATCGACACGATTCCCGACTGGATGCTGAACATCGGCGCCCTGTTCCCGCTGAAGTGGATGTGCCAGGGGCTGCGCGGGGTGTTCCTGCCCGAGTCGGCGAAGGTCCTGGAGCAGGCGGGCGGCTGGGAGTTCGGGCGGATCGCCCTGGTGCTGGGGGCCTGGTGCGTCGGAGGATTGCTGCTGTGTCTGCTGACCTTCCGCTGGAAGAACCGCCGCGACGGATGACCGAACGGATCGCCGGACCCGGCGGCGCGAAGAGCTCGTACACCTGGGACCGCTCCTTCCGGCTCTGGGACTCGTATTTCGCTCTCGTGTGCGTGGCCACCCTGGTGTTCGTGCTCGGCACGGGGCATCCGGGGTGGCCCCTGCGTCTCGTCTCGGCGGCGCTGCTGGTGGCGCTGATTCCCTGGTACGTGATGGTGGGGCGGCCCGTCCTCGGCGGCGACCCGCCCGACGAACGCCGGGCCCTCGGCTATCTCGCGGGGGCGATCGTGCTGTTCCTGCCGTCGGGGATCCTCGTCGGTGAGACCCGGCTGATGGCCTTCGCGCTCGTCCCCCAGTGCTTCATGGCGCTGCGGCTGCGCTGGGCACTGGTGGCCGTGACGGTCATCAACATCGCGCCGGTGGCGGGTTGGGCGCTGCTGTGGTGGCCGAGCGGCCAGGACGTCTTCTTCAACTCGCTGTTCGGCGTGGTCACCCTCGTCTTCTCGGCGGCTTTCGGCAACTGGACCACCCGCATCATCGAGCAGAGTCAGGAACGGGCCGAGCTGATCGCCGAACTGGACGCCAGTCGCCACGAGCTCTCCCGGCTCTCGTCGGCGCACGGCGCGCTGGCCGAGCGGGAACGGCTCTCCCGGGAGATCCACGACACGCTCGCGCAGGGCTTCACGAGCCTGCTGATGCTGGTGCAGGCGGTCGAGGCCGAACTCGACCACGACGTGCCGCAGGCCCGCCGCCACCTGTCCCTGATGGCGGAGACGGCCCGGCAGAACCTCGCCGAGGCGCGGGCCCTGGTCGCCGGGGGCGCGCCCGCCGACCTCGACGGGGCCTCGCTGCCCGACGCGCTGCGCCGGCTGGCCGCGCGCCACGAGGCGACGGTCGACGTCTGCGGCCCCGTGCGCGCGCTGCCCGCCGGGCCCGAGGTCGTGGTCCTGCGTTCCTGCCAGGAGGCGCTTGCCAACGCCCGTAAGCACGCGGGGAGTTCGTCGACGATCGCGGTCGCCCTGACGTACGCCCACGATTCGCTGACGCTCTCCGTACGGGACGACGGCCCCGGCTTCGACCCCGCCGCGCCGGTCGGCGGTTACGGTCTGACCGGGTTGCGCGCCCGCGCCGCGGAAGTGGGCGGCAGGGCCCGGGTGCGCAGCGCGCCCGGCGAGGGCACGACCATCACCGTCTGTCTGCCCGTTCCAAGGAGTGACCCGTGATCCGCATCGTCCTGGCCGACGACCATCCCGTCGTACGGGAAGGGCTGCGCGCGATGCTCAGTGCCGAGCCCGACCTCGATGTGATCGCCGACGCGTCGAGCGGGCCGCAGGCGGAGGCGCTGGCGGCCGAACTCCGGCCGGACATCGTCCTGATGGACCTGCGGATGCCGGGGGGCGGGGGTGTCGACTCGATCGTGCGGATGACCGAGGCGGGGTTGGGCTGCCGGGTCATCGTGCTGACCACGTACGAGACGGACCGGGACATTCTGCGGGCGGTCGAGGCAGGAGCCGCGGGCTATCTCCTCAAGGACCTCCCTCGCGCCGAACTCGCCGACGCCGTCCGCTCCGCCGCGCGCGGCGAGACCGTGCTGGCCCCGTCCGTCGCCGCCCGGCTCGTCGACCAGCTCCGCACGAAGCCGGAGCGGCCGAGGTTGTCCGAACGTGAGACGGCGGTGCTGCGGCTGGTGGCGGAGGGCTGCACGAACGCCGAGATCGGGCGCCGCCTGTTCATCGGCGAGTCCACCGTGAAGACCCATCTGCTGCGGGCCTTCACCAAACTGGGGGTGGATGACCGAACCGCGGCGGTGACGAGCGCGATGCGCTTCGGCCTCCTGGACTGACCCCCGCCCCCAGGATTTCGGGGGCGGGGGGGCTGTGACATCCGCGGCTCCGCCGCGTGGGCGCGCCCGGCCCTCGCCGCCCGCGGTCGACGACCCTCAGCCCAGGCGCGTCTCGAGCTCCGCCACGATCTCGTTCACCCCGACCGCCACCTGCTCACCGGACTCCATGTCCTTGAGCTGCACCACGCCCTCGGCGAGATCCCGCTCACCGGCGACGATCGTGTACCGCGCCCCCGACCGGTTCGCGTTCTTCATCGCCCCCTTGAGCCCCTTGGACCCGTAGGAGAAGTCGGCGGCGATACCGAGCTTGCGCAGCTCGGTCGTCTTGGCGAAGAGCACCCGACGGGCCTCCTCACCGAGCGGAACGGCGAACACGCTCGTGGCCGCGGGGAGTTCGAGCGAGACACCCTCCGCCTCCAGGGCGAGCACCGTGCGGTCGACACCGAGCGCCCAGCCCACCGAAGGCAGTGCGGGGCCGCCGATCATCTCCGACAGCCCGTCGTAGCGCCCGCCGCCGCCCACCGCGGACTGGGAGCCCAGACCGTCGTGGATGAACTCGAAGGTGGTCCGCGTGTAGTAGTCCAGGCCGCGCACCAGCTTCGGGTCGTCCTCGAAGGCGACCCCTGCCTCCGTGATCAGCTCGCGCACCTCCTCGTGGTACGCCTTGCACGCGTCGCAGAGGTAGTCACGGAGCAACGGCGCGCCCACCAGCTGCTTCTGCACGTCGTCGCGCTTGTCGTCGAGGACCCGGAGGGGGTTGATCTCGGCGCGGCGCAGCGTGTCCTCGTCCAGGTCGAGGCCGCGCAGGAAGTCCTGCAGGGCGGCCCGGTACACCGGACGGCACTCCTGGTCGCCCAGCGAGTTCAGCAGGATGCGGAAGTCCCGCAGCCCAAGGGACCGGTACGCCTGGTCAGCCAGGATGATCAGCTCGGCGTCGAGCGCCGGATCCTCCGCACCGATCGCCTCGGCGCCGACCTGCGAGAAGTGGCGGTAACGGCCCTTCTGGGGACGCTCGTAGCGGTAGTAGGAGCCCGAGTACCAGAGCTTGACGGGGAGGTTGCCGGCCTTGTGCAGGTTGGCCTCCAGCGCGGCGCGCAGTACGGAGGCCGTGCCCTCGGGGCGCAGGGCGAGCTGGTCGCCGCCCTTGGTCTCGAAGGCGTACATCTCCTTGGTCACGATGTCGGTGGACTCACCGACACCGCGCGCGAAGAGCTCGACGTTCTCGAAGCCGGGCGTCTCGATGTAGCCGTAGCCGGAGTTGCGCAGCGGCGCGGCGATCGCCTCGCGCACGGCGAGGTACTTGGCGCTCTCCGGCGGGATCAGGTCGTACGTGCCCTTGGGGGCCTTGAAGGTGCTCACGAAAGTCTCTCGTCACATTCCTCGTCGGGGAGCGGGTTCGGCGCCGCGCCCTTGGCGGTCCGCCGCCACCTGCCGCAGATACGGGTTGGTGGCGCGCTCCTGGCCGATGGTCGTCTGGGGGCCGTGGCCGGACAGCACCACGGTCGAGTCGTCGAGCGGCAGGCACACACGGGCCAGCGAGCCGAGCATCTCGTCCATGTCACCACCGGGCAGGTCGGTGCGTCCGATGGAGCCGGCGAAGAGCAGATCGCCCGAGAAGAAGACCGACGGAATGTCCGTTCCGTCACGGGCTTCGGGCATCTGGAAGGTCACCGACCCCTTCGTATGGCCGGGCGCGTGCGCGACGGACAGCTCAAGACCGGCCAGCTCCAGCCGCGTGCCGTCGGTGAGCGTCCGCACGTCGTCCGGCTCCCCCACGGTCAGCTCGCCCATCAGCGGCATGCCGATGGACCGGCCGAGCGCCCGCTCCGGGTCGCTCATCATGTACCGGTCGTCGGGGTGGATCCAGGCCGGTACGTCGTGGGCGCCGCAGACGGGCACGACCGAGGCCACATGGTCGATGTGGCCGTGGGTGAGGACGACGGCGACGGGCTTGAGCCGATGCTTCTTGAGTGCGTCCTCGACTCCCTGGGCGGCCTGGTGGCCCGGGTCGATGATCACGCACTCCTCACCGGCGGCGGGGGCGACCAGGTAACAGTTGGTGCCCCAGGCCCCGGCGGGGAACCCGGCAATGAGCACGATCGTCCTTCGTGGTGGCGTACGCGTGATGCCGTACGGGGTGGGTGGCTGTGGATCAGAGCCTACCGGCGCTGCCGATTCCTCAGCTAACCCATATACGGTACGGGGCACACGCAGGCGGTCGGCTCACAAGACGCACGCGTCCCACCTGACGTACGAGACGCATGAGGAGATAACCCGGTGGTCACCCAGGAACAGCGGCGGCGTCAGCTCGCCCGGGAGAAGTTCTTGCGGCAGCAGCAGCGGCGTACGGCCGCGCGGCGCAAGTCACACATGCGCAATACGGTGGTCGCGTCGGTCCTCGGCGTGGTCGTCGTCGGCGGTGTGGTGTCGTACGCGACCGGGCTCTTCAAGAACGACGACAAGAAGGCCAACGCGGGCGCGGAGGTCACGCCGAGCGCCTCCCCGACCAGCAAGGCGCCGGACCCGTGCGCCAAGCCCGCCGAAGGCGCGGTGAAGTCGCTGAGCTGGAAGACGGAGCCGGCGATGGCCATCGACAAGTCGGCGGGCTACACGATGAAGCTGGCGACGACCTGCGGCGACATAGACGTCGCGCTGAAAACGGCCGCGGCCCCGCACACGGTGAACTCGTTCGACTTCCTCGCGGGCAAGGGGTTCTTCGACCACACCAAGTGCCACCGGCTCACCACGAACGGCATCTACGTGCTGCAGTGCGGTGACCCGAAGGGCACCGGCAGCGGCGGTCCCGGGTACACGATCCCGGACGAGAACCTGAAGGACACCAGCCTCAAGGGCGGCATCTACCCGGCGGGCACGATCGCGATGGCCAACACGGGCCAGAAGCACACCGGTGGCAGCCAGTTCTTCCTGGTGTACCAGGACAGTCAGCTACCGGCCAGCTACACACCGTTCGGAACTATTTCCAAGTCCGGCCTCACGGTTCTCAAAAAGATCGCCGCGGCCGGAGAGAGCACAGGCCAGGGCGACGGGGCGCCCAACGCGACGGTCGTGATCAACAAGCTGACCGTGACGAAATCCTGACCGTCAACTGCGAAATTTCGGTCGCGCTGGATGCGGACAGCCGCCGGGCTGGTCGCCTATGTTGGCCGTGACGAAACTGTGGACGATGCCCAGGGGCGCTGAAGCCCCTCGCAGGCATCATGTGGAGGAGGCGCTGTGAGCAGCGACCCGTGGGGCCGCGTCGACGAGACGGGGACCGTGTACGTGCGTACGGCCGACGGCGAGCAGGTCGTCGGTTCCTGGCAGGCCGGCTCTCCTGATGAGGCGCTGGCCTACTTCGAGCGCAAGTACGAAGGCCTGGTTGTCGAGATCGGCCTCCTCGAGCGACGAGTGAAAACCACCGACCTGTCGGCGAAGGATGCCCAGATCGCGATCGACCATATTCGCGAACAGGTGGTCGCCCACCACGCGGTCGGCGATCTGGAGGCGCTGAAGAAGCGGCTGGACAAGCTCGTCGAGACGGTCGACGCGCGCCGTGAGGAGCGCAAGGTCCAGCGTGCGAAGCAGTCCGACGAGGCGCGGCACGCCAAGGAGGCGCTGGTCGTCGAGGCGGAGGAGCTGGCGCAGAGCGACCAGTGGCGGGCGGCCGGTGAGCGGCTGCGCTCCCTGGTGGACACCTGGAAGGGGCTGCCGCGACTCGACCGCAAGTCGGACGACGAGCTGTGGCACCGCTTCTCGCACGCGCGCTCGGCGTTCTCCAAGCGCCGCAAGGCGCACTTCGCCTCGCTGGACGCGCAGCGCGAGGACGCCCGCAAGCTCAAGGAGAAGCTGGTCGCGGAGGCCGAGTCGCTGTCCGCTTCCACGGACTGGGGTCCGACGGCGGCGCGTTACCGCGAGCTGATGGCGGACTGGAAGGCCGCGGGCCGCGCGCAGCGTGAGCACGAGGACGACCTGTGGAACCGCTTCCGCGGCGCCCAGGACGTGTTCTTCGCGGCGCGCAGCTCGGTCTTCGCCGAGCGGGACGCCGAGCAGTCGGAGAACCTGAAGCTCAAGGAGGAGCTGGCCGAGGAGGCCGAGAAGCTCGTCCCGGTGCAGGACCTGAAGGCCGCCCGCGCCGCCTTCCGTTCCATCAACGAGCGCTGGGAGGCCATCGGCCACGTGCCCCGCGACGCCCGCCCGAAGGTCGAGGGCCGGATGCACGCGGTGGAGCGGGCTCTGCAGGAGTCCGAGGAGACCGAGTGGCGCCGGACCAACCCGGAGGCACGCGCGCGTGCCGAGGGTCTGACCGGTCAGCTGCAGGCCGCCGTGGACAAGCTCCAGGGCCAGATCGAGACGGCGCGCGCCGCGGGCAACGCTTCGCGGGCCGACAAGCTCCAGAAGGAGCTCGAGGGCCGTCAGGCGCTGCTGGACCAGGCGTTGAAGGGTCTCCAGGAGTTCGGCGGCTGAGGCTGCCGAGGCGGCTGGGTTTTCCCGCCACTACGTAGAGGGGCTCCCGTACGGTGCGTACGGGAGCCCCTCTACGTAGTGGCCCGTCGGCGACGGCTGCCTGTCGACGGCGGCCGGGCCTCGGACGTCAGGACCCGTCGGAGGGCCTGCGCGCCGAGGTCACCCGGTACACGTCGTACACGCCCTCCACGCCCCTGACCGCCTTCAGGACGTGCCCCAGGTGCTTGGGGTCGCCCATCTCGAAGGTGAAGCGGGAGGTGGCGACGCGGTCGCGGGAGGTCTGGACGGCCGCGGACAGGATGTTGACGTGCTGGTCGGACAGGACGCGGGTGACGTCCGACAGGAGCCGGGAGCGGTCCAGGGCCTCGACCTGGATGGCCACCAGGAAGACCGAGGACTGGGTGGGCGCCCACTCGACCTCGAGGATGCGCTCCGGCTCGCGGGAGAGCGAGTCGACGTTGACGCAGTCGCTGCGGTGCACCGACACGCCGCTGCCGCGGGTCACGAAGCCGATGATCGGGTCGCCGGGGACGGGCGTACAACAGCGGGCGAGCTTGACCCACACGTCGTCGACGCCCTTGACGACGACACCCGGGTCGGCGTTGGAGCGGCGCTTGCGGCCACGCCCGTGCGCGGGCGGAACGCTCTCGTCGATCTCCTCGGTGGCCGCCTCCTCGCCGCCGAGGGCCTGCACCAGCTTCTGCACGACGCTCTGCGCGGTGACATGGCCCTCGCCGATCGCCGCGTACAGCGAGGAGATGTCGGGGTAGCGCATCTCGTGCGCGAGGGTGACCAGGGAGTCGCCGGTGAGGATGCGCTGGATCGGCAGGTTCTGCTTGCGCATCGCCCGGGCGATCGCGTCCTTGCCCTGCTCGATGGCCTCGTCGCGGCGCTCCTTGGAGAACCAGGCGCGGATCTTGTTGCGGGCGCGCGGGGACTTCACGAAGCCCAGCCAGTCGCGGGAGGGTCCCGCACCGGCCGCCTTGGAGGTGAAGACCTCCACCAAGTCGCCGTTGTCCAGGGTGGATTCGAGCGGAACGAGGCGTCCGTTGACCCGTGCGCCTATCGTCCGGTGGCCGACCTCCGTGTGGACCGCGTACGCGAAGTCCACCGGTGTCGCGCCGGCCGGGAGCGCTATGACGTCGCCCTTGGGCGTGAAGACGAAGACCTCGTTGCGGGACAGGTCGAAGCGCAGGGACTCCAGGAACTCGCTCGGGTCCTCGGTCTCCTTCTGCCAGTCGAGCAACTGGCGCAGCCACGCCATGTCGTTGACGGTGTCCTGCCCCGCGCTGCCCTTGGCCGCCCGGGGGACGTCCGTACGGATCTTGGAAGAACCGGCGACGGTCTCCTGCTTGTACTTCCAGTGCGCGGCGATGCCGTACTCGGCACGGCGGTGCATGTCGAACGTGCGGATCTGGAGTTCGACCGGCTTGCCGTTGGGCCCGATGACCGTCGTGTGCAGCGACTGGTACATGTTGAACTTGGGCATCGCGATGTAGTCCTTGAACCGGCCGGGGACCGGGTTCCATCGCGCGTGCACGGTGCCGAGGGCCGCGTAGCAGTCGCGGACGGTGTCCACGAGGACGCGGATGCCCACCAGGTCGTAGATCTCCGCGAAGTCACGGCCTCGCACGATCATCTTCTGGTAGACGGAGTAATAGTGCTTCGGGCGGCCGGTGACCGTCGCCTTGATGCGGGCGGCGCGCAGGTCGGCCTGGACCTCGTCGGTCACTATGGCGAGATATTCGTCGCGCTTGGGCGCGCGCTCGGCGACCAGGCGCACGATCTCGTCGTACATCTTGGGGTAGAGGATCGCGAACGCGAGGTCCTCCAGCTCCCACTTGATGGTGTTCATGCCCAGGCGGTGGGCGAGCGGCGCGTAGATCTCCAGGGTCTCGCGCGCCTTCTTCTCCTGCTTCTCGCGCTTGAGGTAGCGCATGGTGCGCATGTTGTGCAGGCGGTCGGCGAGCTTGATGACCAGGACGCGGGGGTCCTTGGCCATGGCGACGACCATCTTGCGGACGGTCTCGGCCTGCGCGGCCTCACCGAACTTGACCTTGTCGAGCTTGGTGACGCCGTCGACGAGCAGGGCGACCTGGTCGCCGAAGTCGCGCTTGAGCGTGTCCAGGCCGTACTCGGTGTCCTCGACGGTGTCGTGCAGGAGACCGGCCATCAGCGTGGCGGGGTCCATGCCCAGTTCGGCGAGGATGGTCGTGACGGCGAGCGGGTGCGTGATGTACGGGTCGCCGCTCTTGCGCTTCTGACCGCGGTGCCAGCGCTCGGCGACCTGGTAGGCCTTCTCGATCTGCCGCAGCGTCGACGTCTCGATCTTCGGGTCGTTGCTGCGCACTATCCGCAGCAGCGGCTCCAGGACCGGGTTGTACGGGTTCGAGCGCTGCACGCCGAGCCGGGCCAGGCGGGCGCGGACGCGGTTGGAGGAGGAACTGGGGCGGCCGGACGGGGCGGCCGCGGAACGGACCGCCGGAGTCTTGGCGGGGCGCTCGGAAAGGGCCGGTTTGGGGCGTGGCTGCTCTGCCGCCTTGCCGTCGGGCGCCGACTGGGCGTGCTCGACCGGCCCGCTCGTGGCGTTCTTGGCGGGCGTCGCCGCGGGGGCCGAGGCAGGCTCGGGCTTGGCGGCGGTGAGTGGCTGGGCCTCGTCTGGCAAGAGGGCTCCTCGTGCGCGTTCCGGGTCCCCCGGTCAGGCTCCGGAAACCCCATGGTAGCGATCCTGGGCGCAGGGCTCGCTTTCGGCCGCTGGGGCGGCCTCGTACAGGAGGAACGCGAGAGGCGGGCTCCGGATTCCTCCGGGCCCGCCTCCACGGTGTCCTACGGGTGTCTCAGGGCCTTCCCAGGCCTTTCCCGGGGCTTTCCCCCAGGTGTCGCCAACGCGGCCCTCAGACCTTGAGGAGCGCCTCCAGCGGAGCGCCCGCGAGAGCCGGCTCCAGACGGCCGCGGCCGCCGAGGAACCCGAGCTCCATCAGCACGGCAACGCCCGCGACCTCGGCGCCCGCCCGGCGGATGAGCTGGAGCGAGGCCTCGGCGGTGCCGCCGGTGGCGAGGACGTCGTCGACGACCAGGACGCGGTCGGCCGCGCCCAGGTCTTCGGCGTGCACCTCGATCTCGGCCGAGCCGTACTCCAGGTCGTACGCCTGCGACAGGGTCGCTCCGGGGAGCTTGCCCGCCTTGCGCACGGGGATGAAGCCGATCCCGGCGCGGACGGCGACCGGGGCGCCGAGGATGAAGCCACGGGCCTCCAGACCGACGATCTTCGTGGCCTCGGCGCGCACGGCGATCTCCGCCAGGGCGTCGGTGAGCACCGTGAAGGCCGCCGGGTCCGCCAGGAGCGGTGTGATGTCCTTGAACATCACACCCGGCTCCGGGTAGTCGGCCACGTCGCGTATACGGCTGAGCAGCAGCGTCGTGATGTCCGTGAGCTCGGTCATCGGCGCTTCCCCGAGGGTCGGCCGCGACCGCGGTTGCGGGACGCGGGCTGGTTGCGCGGGCCGACGACCATGGGCCCGTCGTCCTCCGGCTCGTCGTCCAGCATCACGTCGGAGACCTCGGTCTCCAGGGGCTCGCCCTTGGCGGCGGCCTGGGCCCGCTTGGCGAGGACGCGCTTCCTGAGGGCCTTCATCTGCGGCTCGCGCTCCTTGAGGTCGGCGACGAGCGGCGTGGCGATGAAGATCGAGGAGTACGCACCGGCCGCGAGGCCGACGAACAGCGACAGCGAGATGTCGTTGAGCATGCCCGCGCCGAGGACACCGCCACCGATGAACAGCAGGCCGGCGACCGGCAGCAGCGCGACCACCGTGGTGTTGATCGAACGGACCAGGGTGCCGTTGATCGAGCGGTCGGCGATCTCGCTGTACGTGTAGCGGGTCTGCTTGGTGATGTCCTTCGTCTGCTCCTTGAGGCTGTCGAAGACGACGACCGTGTCGTAGAGCGAGTAACCGAGGATGGTGAGCAGACCGATCACGGTGCCCGGGGTGACCTCGAAGCCGACCAGGGCGTAGATGCCGACCGTGATCGTGATGTCGTGGATCAGGGCCACGAGCGCGGCCACGGCCATGCGCCACTCGAACGCGATCGCCAGGTAGATCACGACGAGGACCATGAAGATCGCCAGGCCCTCCCAGGCCTTGTTGGCGATCTGGTCACCCCAGCTGGGGCCGACCAGGTCCGCGTTGATCGACTCCGCGTTGACGTGCAGGTTCTTGGCGAGGTCGGCCTTGATCTTGTCGGACTTGTCCGTGTCGATGCCGGCGACCTGGATGCGCAGTCCACCGTTGCCGAGCTTCTGGACGACCGCGTCGTGGCCGGACGAGTCCTGCGCGTACGTCTCGGCCTGGGCCACCGAGACGCTGGTCTTGTCGGTGGTGAAGACGGCCCCGCCCTGGAACTCGATGCCCATGTTCAGGCCGCGCACCGTCAGGCCGAGGATGGCCGTGATGGTGATCAGGATCGAGATGCCGTACCAGATCTTGCGCTTGCCGACGAAGTCGTAGCCGATCTCGCCGCGGTGGAGCCGGGCGCCGAGGGTGCCGAGTTTCGACATCTCACGCCTCCTTCGGGTCGACGGGGGCGGAGGGACGGCGCGTACGGCGCAGCGGTGGTTTGGCGCCCAGGGCCTTGGGGTCGAGGCCGGACCACTTGTGGCCGCTCGCGTAGAACTTCCGGCGGGCGAGGAGCGTCATCAGAGGCTTGGTGAAGAAGAACACGACGACCACGTCGAGCACCGTGGTCAGACCGAGCGTGAACGCGAAGCCCTGGACCTTGCCGACGGTGACGATGAAGAGCACCGCGGCGGCGAGGAACGACACGAAGTCGGAGACCAGGATGGTGCGCCGGGCGCGCGGCCAGGCACGCTCGACGGCCGGGCGCAGGGAGCGGCCCTCGCGGATCTCGTCCCGGATGCGTTCGAAGAACACGATGAACGAGTCCGCTGTGATGCCGATCGCGACGATCGCACCACAGACCGCAGGCAGGTTCAGCGCGAAGCCGATGGTGGGGCCGAGGAGCGCCATGATCACGTAGGTGAGGGCACCCGAGACCAGCAGGGAGGGGATGGCGATGATCGACAGGCCCCGGTAGTAGACCACCAGGTAGATGACGACCAGGCCGAGGCCGATGGCGCCCGCGATCAGACCGGCGTGCAGCTGCTCGCCGCCGAGCGCGGCGGTCACCGTGGTGACGCTCGACTCCTTGAAGCTGAGCGGCAGCGCGCCGTACTTCAGCATGTTCGCCAGGCTCTGCGCCTCGGTCTGGTCGAAGCTGCCGGAGATCTCCGCGCTGCCGCCGGTCAGCGCCTGCTGGACGAACGGGTCGGAGACGACGTCACCGTCGAGGACAATCGCGAACTGGTTCTGCGGGGACTGGTTCTTCGCGAGCTTGCCGGTGATGTCGGCGAACTTCTTGGAGCCACCGGAGGTGAACTCCATGGTGACCTTCCAGCCCGCCGCGCTCTGGGTGTCGAAGACGGCCGAGGCGGTCTTGATGTCCGTGCCCCGGACCTCGGCGGGGCCGAGGATGTACTTCTGCCACTGGCCCGAGGAGTTCTTGCCGCAGGCCACGGTGGGGTCGGTGTCCTTGACGCCTTCGCCGGCCTTGGCGCGCTGCGCCTTGTCCGTGCAGTCGAGTGCCTTGTACTGGGCCTCGAGCTTGGTGGCCGCGGCACTGGCGCTCGCGCTGCTGGTCGCCGACGGCGAGGCGCTGGAGGAGGCCGAGGGGCTGGCCGAGGAGCTCGCGGAGCTGCTCGGGGACGGCGTGGAGCCGGCCTTCAGGGCGTCGGTGACCGCACGGCCCTGGGAGGTGGCGGAGGACGTCGGGCTCGCGGAGCTCGACGAGGTCGCCTTGTCGGTGGCCTTGCCCGTGGCCTTCGAGGAGGAGCTGCCCGAGGCGCTGGGCGACGGGCTGGCCGTCGCGGCCGAACCGGAGATCTCGGTGGTCAGGACCGGACGGAAGTAGAGCTTGGCGGTGGTGCCGACCTGATCCCGGGCTTCCTTGGAGTTCGTGCCCTTGGGGATGTTGACAATGATGTTGTCGGATCCCTGGGTCTGCACCTCGGCCTCAGAAACGCCGAGACCGTTGACACGGCGGTTCATGATGTCGACCGCGGTGTTCATGTTGGTCTTGTTGATCGCGTTCGGCTGGCCCGGATCGTTCTTCGCCGTGAGCGTGATGCTCGTGCCGCCGGCGAGGTCGATACCGAGACGCGGGGTGGGGTGCCCGGAGAGGAACATCCCCCCCGTGAGCGCCGCGATGGCGATCAGGATGAAGGCCAGCGAGCGCCCCGGCCTGCTCTGGGCGCTCGCGCTCCGGCCCTTCTTCGGTGCTGCCACCTTCTCGTTCTCCCTCTCGGGCCGCCGTGCGCGGGGTCAGCGCGGGGGCGGCCATGACATGGTGTCGGGATTCCGTGCGAAAACGCAGGTCCCGGAGGTGCGGAGCGCAAGCGGATCGCGCCGCGTCCCCGGGGCGTGACTACTTCGCGTCGGACTCGCCGTCGGTCTTCTTCGGCTCTGCTTCGTCGGCCTCGTCGGCCTTCGCCTCGGCGGGCTTGTCGGACGGCTCGGCGGCCACGTCCTTCTTGCCGAGGTCGAGGGGCTTGTCGTCGGAGGCGTCGGAAGAGGCGTCGGCGGCGGGCTCGTCGGTCTCGGTGAGGGAGGAGGCGTCGTCGGGGACGACCGACCCGTCCGCGTCCAGGTCGTGCTCGATGCCGTGGACGATGCGGTTGTACTCGTCGTCGGTGAGCACGGCACCGATCGCGTTCTTCGCAAACAGCAGGTCGACGCCCGGGCCGGCGTCAAGGAGGACCGAGTCCTCGTTGACCTCCTTGACAGTGGCGTACATACCACCGATCGTGCGCACGCCGGAGCCGGGCTGCATCTCATTGCGCATGGAAGCCGCCGACTGCTGCTTCTTCTTGGCCGACCGGGTCATCAGGAACATGGCCCCGATGAGCACGATGAACGGGAGGAGGGTCACGAGACTCACGGGACGGAACTTCCTTCTTCGGCCGCGATGTGAGCGGCCTGCTGGATGGGGGTATGTATGCCGTCGACAAGGGCGGCACCGGCGGAGTCTAAGCGAGTCCGCACTCAGGGAACAACGCTCAGCATGGCACCGGGGTTCCTGACCCCGCGAGTGCGCACGCCGTCACGCCCCGAACAGGTCCCCTTGTCCGTTTCCCCCCGTGGACTGGCGCGGCGGCGTCAGACCGAGATGGGCCCATGCGGCCGGGGTCGCCACCCGGCCGCGCGGTGTACGGGCGAGCAGTCCCTCCCGTACGAGGAAGGGCTCGGCGACCTCCTCGACGGTCTCACGCTCCTCCCCCACCGCGACCGCGAGCGTGGACAGACCGACCGGGCCGCCGCCGAACAGCTTGAGCAGGGCCTCCAGAACACCGCGGTCGAGCCGGTCGAGACCACGGGCGTCGACCTCGTAGACCTTGAGCGCGGCCGCGGCGATCTCGCGCGTGATGATCCCGTCCGCCTTGACCTGCGCGTAGTCCCGGACGCGGCGCAGCAGACGGTTGGCGATACGAGGCGTGCCGCGGGAGCGCCCCGCGATCTCGGCGGCGCCTTCCGAGCCGATCTCCACGTCGAGGAGATGCGCGGAGCGGTGGATGACGCGCTGGAGCTCCGCGGGCTCGTAGAACTCCATGTGCGCGGTGAAGCCGAAGCGGTCGCGCAGTGGGGGCGGCAGCAGCCCCGCGCGCGTGGTGGCGCCGACCAGCGTGAACGGCGGCAGCTCCAGGGGGATCGCGGTGGCGCCGGGGCCCTTGCCGACGATCACGTCGACGCGGAAGTCCTCCATCGCCATGTAGAGCATCTCCTCGGCGGGCCGGGACATGCGGTGGATCTCGTCGAGGAACAGCACCTCGCCCTCCTGGAGCGAGGAGAGGATCGCCGCCAGGTCACCGGCGTGCTGGATGGCGGGGCCGCTGGTGATGCGGATGGGGGCGCCCATCTCGGCGGCGATGATCATCGAGAGGGTGGTCTTGCCGAGGCCGGGGGCGCCGGAGAGCAGCACGTGGTCGGCGGTGGCGCCGCGCGCGCGGGCGGCGCGCAGGACGAGGTCGAGCTGCTCGCGGACCTTCTCCTGGCCGATGAACTCGTCCAGGTCCTTGGGGCGCAGGGCCGCCTCGACCGCCTGGTCCTCACGGTCGGCGGACGCGCCGACGAGCCGCTCGGCGTCGCTCTCGTCGGTCGTGTGGTCCCAGTTCACTGAAGTTCTCCTAGCCGTGGCATGCCGGCTGTGTCATCCGGTCGGGGCTCCGGGGGCGCTCCCCGGGAAGACACAGCGTGCATGTGTGCCTCGCGGTCTGGTGGTCGGGGGCCGCTGGCTCAGCGGGCGCGGTTGAGGGTCTGGAGGGCGGCCTTGAGCAGGCGGCCCACCTGGGGTGTGCCCTCGGCGGCCTCGGCCTGCGGGGCGACGGCGGAGACGGCCTCGTCGGCCTCGCGTGTGGCGTACCCGAGGCCGATCAGCGCGGCGTGCAGCTGGTCGCGCCAGCCGGTGCTGACCGGGGCGCCGATGCCGGTGCTCGTGCCGAGGGGCTCGCCGAGCCGGTCCTTGAGCTCCAGCAGGAGCTTCTGGGCTCCCCGCTTGCCGATGCCGGGTACGGCCGTGAGTGTCTTCTCGTCACCCGTGGCGATCGCGCGGCGCAGGGCGTCGGGCGAGTGCGTGGCGAGCATGGCCTGCGCGAGACGGGGGCCGACACCGCTGGCGGTCTGGAGCAGCTCGAAGGTTCCGCGCTCGTCGTCGTCGGCGAAGCCGTACAGCGTCAGGGAGTCCTCGCGCACGACGAGGGAGGTGGCGAGCTTGGCCTGCTGTCCCATCCGGAGCCCGGAGAGCGTATTGGGCGAGCACTGGACGGCGATGCCGATGCCGCCGACCTCGACGACCGCGGAGTCCGGGGCGAGGGCGGCGACCGGGCCGCTGACGAAGGCGATCATGCGGTACGGCCTTTCGAAGCGTGGTGCGATGCGGGTTTCGACGCGTGCAGGGCGGCGGCTTGCTGGAGCCGGTTCTGCGCGACGGCCTGCTGGAGCCGGTTCTGCGCGGGGGCGCGCCAGATGTGACAGATGGCGAGGGCGAGGGCGTCCGCCGCGTCGGCGGGCTTGGGCGGCGCGTCGAGCCTGAGCAGCCTGGTGACCATGGCACCCACCTGGGCCTTGTCCGCGCGTCCGCTGCCGGTGACGGCGGCCTTGACCTCGCTCGGGGTGTGCAGAGCGACCGTCAGGCCGCGGCGGGCGGCGCAGAGCATGGCGACGGCGCTGGCCTGGGCCGTGCCCATCACCGTCCGCACGTTGTGCTGGCTGAACACCCGCTCCACGGCGACGACTTCGGGCTCGTACTCGTCGAGCCACTGCTCGATGCCCTGCTCGATGGCGACGAGGCGCAGGCCCAACTCGGCGTCCGCCGGAGTGCGTACGACCCCGACGCCGCGCATGGTCAGGGGTCGGCCCGCGACTCCCTCGACCACCCCGACACCGCATCGGGTCAGTCCCGGGTCAACGCCCAGCACCCGCACCCCAAACCCCCCTTTTTTTTGCGGCTGAACCGCCGCCGCTCTCGCGGAAGTGGCTGATCGCCGTCGTGGTTCCTCAAGTGATGGTTGCGGTCCGATGGACTGCGATCATCATCCGTCCTCGACAGGCTAACCGCTGCCACTGACAACGACGGCGGGCCTGCAGGACGTGTCCCGCGGGCCCGCCGAAATGAATCCTTGGCAGCTCAGGCGTCGACCTTGGCCATCACGTCGTCGCTCACGTCGAAGTTGGCGAAGACGTTCTGCACGTCGTCGCTGTCCTCCAGGGCGTCGATCAGCTTGAAGATCTTCCGGGCGCCCTCTTCGTCGAGCTCGACCTGCATGGTCGGGACGAAGTTGGCCTCGGCGGAGTCGTAGTCGACGCCGGCGTCCTGGAGGGCCGTGCGGACCGCGACCAGGTCGGTGGCCTCGGAGATGACCTCGAAGGACTCGCCCAGGTCGTTGACCTCTTCGGCACCCGCGTCGAGCACGGCACCCAGGACGTCGTCCTCGGTCAGCTCGCCCTTGGGGACGATGACGACGCCCTTGCGGTTGAAGAGGTACGAGACGGAGCCCGGGTCGGCCATGTTGCCGCCGTTGCGCGTCATGGCGACGCGGACGTCCGAGGCGGCGCGGTTGCGGTTGTCGGTGAGGCACTCGATGAGCACCGCGACACCGTTCGGCCCGTAACCCTCGTACATGATCGTCTCGTAGTCGGCGCCACCGGCCTCGAGACCGGCGCCGCGCTTGACCGCGGAGTCGATGTTCTTGTTCGGGACCGAGCTCTTCTTGGCCTTCTGAATGGCGTCGAACAGCGTCGGGTTGCCGCCCGGGTCGGCGCCACCGGTGCGGGCCGCGACCTCGATATTCTTGATCATCTTCGCGAAGAGCTTGCCGCGCTTGGCGTCGATCACGGCCTTCTTGTGCTTCGTCGTAGCCCATTTAGAGTGGCCGGACATCTGCCTGTCTCCTTCGCGTAACCCATCCTGTACGAACTCCCCCGGACCTTGAGGATCTGGGGGACCCCCAGATCCTACAAGGACTCCGCTATCCGGTTCGCGCGCACCATGTCGACGAACAGGCCGTGCACGCGGTGGTCGCCGGTCAGTTCCGGGTGGAACGACGTGGCGAGCGCGGTGCCCTGACGTACGGCGACGATGTGACCGCCGTGCTCGGCGAGCACTTCGGCCGCGGCTCCCACGGACTCGACCCAGGGGGCGCGGATGAAGACGCCCTCTACAGGATCGCCCTCGACGCCCCGGACGTCGACCGCCGCTTCGAAGGACTCGTTCTGACGTCCGAAGGCGTTGCGGCGCACGATCATGTCGATGCCGCCGATCGTCTCCTGGCCCGAGCGCGGGTCGAGGATCTTGTCGGCGAGCATGATCATGCCCGCGCAGGTGCCGTAGACGGGCATGCCTGAGCGCACGCGCGCGCGGAGGGGCTCCATCAATCCGAACAGGACGGCCAGCTTGGAGATGGTGGTGGACTCGCCGCCGGGGATGACCAGGCCGTCCACCTCGGCGAGCTCCTCGGGACGCCGCACCGGCCTGGCCACGGCGTCGGCCGCGGCCAGGGCGATGAGGTGTTCCCGTACGTCGCCCTGGAGTGCCAGGACGCCTATGACAGGTGCGTCAGTCATGTACGTGATGCCTTTGTCCGGTCTCGTCGGTCCGGTCTCTTACCAGCCGCGGTTGGCGTAGCGCTCGGTCTCGGGGAGGGTGTCGCAGTTGATGCCGACCATGGCCTCGCCCAGGTTGCGGGAAGCGTCCGCGATGATCTTCGGGTCGTCGTAGAAGGTGGTCGCCTTCACGATGGCGGCGGCGCGCTTGGCGGGGTCGCCGGACTTGAAGATGCCGGAGCCCACGAAGACACCCTCGGCGCCGAGCTGGCGCATGAGCGCGGCGTCGGCGGGAGTGGCCACACCACCGGCGGAGAACAGCACGACCGGGAGCTTGCCCAGCTCGGCGACCTCCTTGACCAGCTCGTACGGGGCGCGCAGGTCCTTGGCGGCGGCGTACAGCTCGTTGTTGTCGAAGCCGCGCAGACGGGCGATCTCGTTCTTGATCTGGCGCAGGTGACGGACGGCCTCGACGACGTTGCCGGTGCCGGCCTCGCCCTTGGAGCGGATCATGGCGGCGCCCTCGGCGATGCGGCGCAGGGCCTCACCCAGGTTGGTCGCACCGCAGACGAAGGGGGTCGTGAAGGCCCACTTGTCGGAGTGGTTGACCTCGTCGGCCGGGGTGAGGACCTCGGACTCGTCGATGTAGTCGACACCGAGGGACTGGAGGACCTGGGCCTCGACGAAGTGGCCGATGCGGGACTTGGCCATGACGGGGATGGAGACCGCGTCGATGATCTCCTCGATCATGTTCGGGTCCGACATACGGGCCACGCCGCCGTCCTTGCGGATGTCGGCGGGCACCCGCTCCAGGGCCATGACGGCCACGGCGCCGGCGTCCTCGGCGATCTTCGCCTGCTCGGCGTTGACCACGTCCATGATCACACCGCCCTTGAGCTGCTCGGCCATTCCGCGCTTGACGCGGGCGGTGCCGGTTGCGGGGTTCTCGGCGGGCTGGGCGGTGTTGGAGAGCGTGCTGGACACGGGTGACCTCACTCGGTGAAAGAGGGTTTCTGCAGCACTGAGGAAACGTGAGTGGACCAGTCCACAGCAAGGGCCAATGGGGAGCCGGTGGATCCTTTTCGCCCCCGCCGCCCCTACCCGTCCCATCCCTGGGGGCTCCGCCCCCAGCCCCCGCATCGGCCTGAACGGCCTCGTCCTCAAACGCCGGACAGGCTGAAAGAGACGGGCCGACCGGGGCGGGTGGATGGACGGGGTAGGTGGGATGCGGGGCGAGGCCCCGCCTCAGGGGCGCGGGGAACTGCGCGACCAGCCCCCACCGGCCCGCAGACGGACAACCACCGGGCCGTCGGGAGGCCGGGGCGCAGCGCCCACACACTCGCGGCCGAAAGCAACCCCGTCCTCAGGTCGTGGGGCGGTCCGCCAGCGCGGTGGGAGGCTCGTCGTCCATTTCGAAGGCCATGGGGAAGGGCGCATGGCCGGCGAGGCGGAACCAGCGGACCTTGCGGTGGCGGCGAAGAGCGCGGGCGGCACGTACCGCGTCGTTGTGGAAGCGCCGCGCCATCGGCACCCGCCGTACCGCCTGCGCCAGCTCGGTCGCCGCCGCGTCCCCACCAGGCGCCTCCCGCACCGCCTCCACCTGCTGCACCTCTCCGAAGACGGCCCGCAGGGCCTGGCTGAGGTCGCTCTCCGCCACCTCGCGCTGCTCCTCCTCCGCCTGCCGCGCGGCGTGCGCGGCCTCGTAGAGCACGATCGAGGCGGCGGGATCGAGCACCCCGGAGGTCGCCAGCTCCTGGGCGACCGAGGCACGGCGCAACAACTGCGCGTCGAGCGCGGCACGGGCGGCGTCGATCCGGGCATGCAGCCGGTCGAGACGCCCCGCGGTCCAGCTCAGGTAGAGGCCGATCGCGACAAGGCCGACGAGGATCCAGATGAGGGTTGCGGTCACGGGCGGCAAGGCTACCCGGGTGTGCTCACCCCTCCCCCACGTCCCAGGCGCAACGGAAACCGCCGTGCCCGGTGGAGGAGTCGGGCGTGTTCTTCGACCGCGCGGCCACCCGGTAGCGGTTGCAGTACGAGGCGCGGCACAGGTACGAGCCCCCGCGGATGACCCGCCCGCCGGGGTCCGCCGAGGTCTCGGCCGAGGTCCCGCAGGGCGCGGTGAAGGCGTCCGCGCACCACTGCCACACGTTGCCCGAAGTGTTGTACAGGCCGGAGCCGTTGGGCTCGTAGGAGTGCACCGGGACGGTTCCCGTACGGCCGCCGGGGCGGGTGCTGACCCGGGGGAAGTCGCCCGGCCAGGTGTTCATGCGCTCCTGGCCGGCGGGGGCGAACTCGTCTCCCCAGGGACAGCGGCGGCCTTCCGAGCCACCGCGCGCCGCGTACTCCCACTCCGCCTCGGTCGGCAGCCGGGCGCCCGCCCAGGCGCAGTACGCGAGGGCGTCGTGGTGGGAGACGTCCACCACGGGGTGGTCCGCGCGGTCCTCGATGTCGCAGCCCGGGCCCTCGGGCGCGCTCCAGTGGGCCCCTCGACACCCAGCCACCAGGGCGCCGCGGCGACCGCCCCGAAAACGGCCTCCCGCGCGCGGGTGCGCAGCGGCAGGTGGAAGACGAACGAACTGCCGTACCGCTCCGCCTCCGTCACATGTCCGGTCGCCCGCACGAAGTACGCGAACCGGGCGTTGGTGACGGCCGTCGCGTCGATCCGGAACGGCTCGACGCGCACCGTGCGGACCGGTCCTTCGCCGTCGTCCGGGTAGCCCTCGCCGAAGGCGTCGCCCATGCGGAACTCGCCGTCCGGCAGTGTGACGGCGGCACCGTCGGGCGCGGGACGGGGACGAGGAGGCCGAGGAGGATCGGCCGTGGGCCCACCGGGGAGCGGTACCGGTACGGAGAGTGGGAAGAGCGAACCGGCCTCCCCGCGCGCGCGGGTGCGCAGCACGCCCCTCCCCCGTCCGGCGTCGACGTGTCCCGCACCCTCAGTCCCGGGCCAGTCCGAACCTCGCCCGCAGCCCCGTCCGTTCGTCCGCGGCGACCGCCGCCGCACCGTCCGTCACCGTCTCGTAGACGGACAGGATGTCCGCGCCGACGGTCGACCAGTCGAAGCGCCGTACGTGGGCGCTGCCCCGCGCGCGGAGTTCGGCCCGGCGCTCGGGGTCGCCGAGCAGGCGCAGGGCCGCGGCGGCCAGGTCGTCCGCGTCCTCGTTGGCGAAGAGTTCACCGGCCGCGCCCTGGTCGAGGACCTGCGCGAAGGCGTCGATGTCGGAGGCCAGCACCGGCGCGCCCGCCGACATCGCCTCCACGAGGATGATGCCGAAGCTCTCGCCGCCGGTGTTGGGCGCCACGTACACGTCGACGCTGCGCAGGAAGCGGGCCTTGTCCTCGTCGCTGACCATGCCGAGGAACTCGACCCGCGAGCGCATCTCGGCGGGCAGGGACTCGACGGCCTCCTCCTCGTCACCGCGTCCGGCGATCAGGAGCCGGGTCCCCGGACGCTCGGCGAGGATCTTGGGCAGGGCCTTCATGAGGACGGGCAGGCCCTTGCGGGGCTCGTCGATGCGGCCGATGAAGCCGAGGGTGTCGCCCTGCCACTCGGGCTTGGGCTTGGCGCGGGCGAAGAAGTCGACGTCGACGCCGTTCGGGATGACGACCGCGTCGCCGCCCAGGTGCTCGACGAGGGTGCGGCGGGCGTACTCGCTCACCGCGATCCGCGCGCTGATCTTCTCCAGGGCCGCCTGGAGGATCGAGTACGCGGCGACCATGGCCCGGGAGCGCGGGTTGGAGGTGTGGAAGGTGGCGACGATGGGGCCCTGCGCGGCCCAGCACGCGAGCAGGCCGAGCGAGGGCGAGGCCGGCTCGTGGATGTGGATCACGTCGAAGGTGCCGTCGTGCAGCCAGCGCCGCACCCGGGCCGCCGACAGGAAGCCGAAGTTCAGGCGCGCCACGGAGCCGTTGTAGGGCACCGGGACCGCGCGGCCCGCCGACACGACGTACGGCGGCAACGGTGTCTCGTCGTCCGCGGGTGCGAGCACGGAGACCTCGTGCCCGCGGCGGATGAGATGTTCGGCCAGGTCACGGATGTGGAACTGGACGCCGCCCGGCACGTCCCAGGAGTAGGGGCAGACGATGCCGATCCTCACGGAGTCCTCTTCTCGGAATCCTGCCGGGCATGGTCAGGATCCTTGTTGTCAGGATTTCCGCTGTCAGAATCCCTGTTGCCAGGATCCTTCCCGGGATCGAGGTCCTTGAGCCACAAGCGCTGCAGCATGTGCCAGTCCTCCGGATGTTCGGCGATACCCGTGGCGAAGGCGTCGGCCAGCGCCTGTGTCATGACAGACGTCCTCTCGGCCCGGGTGCCTGTCTCGGGGACCTCGACGGGGGGATGCACGCGGCCCTGCATCACGGGTGAGTCGTCGTACCAGAGCGTGACCGGCAGCAGGACGGCTCCGGTCTGCTGGGCGAGCAGCGCCGGGCCCGCGGGCATCCGGGTCGTCTCGCCGAAGAACTCCACCTCGACGCCCGAGGCCGACAGGTCACGCTCGGCGACCAGGCAGATCAGTCCGCCGTCCCGCAGCCGCCGGGCCAGCGTGCCGAACGCGGTGCCGCCGCTGTGCGGCAGGACCTCCATGCCGAGGCCCTCGCGATAGGCGACGAAACGGTCGTACAGCGACTCCGGCTTGAGGCGCTCGGCGACGGTCGTGAACGGGGTCTCCAGCTTGGTGGTGACCCAGGCGCCGGCGAGGTCCCAGTTGCCCATGTGCGGCAGGGCCAGGATGACGCCCTGATCGGAGGCGAGCCCGTCCGTCAGATGGTGCACGTCCTTGCAGTCGAAACCCGTCCGCACGCGCTCCTTGCTCCAGGCGGGGAGGCGGAAGGACTCCATCCAGTAGCGCAGGTACGAGCGCATGCCCGCCCGGGAGAGCTCGGCGAGCCGCTCAGGGGTCGCGTCGGGCAGCACACGCGCGTAGTTGCTCTCCAGCCGTTGTACGCCCTTGCCGCGCCGTTTCCAGGCGATGTCCGCGATCGTGCGGCCCAGGCGCACCGCGACCGGCTCCGGAAGCTTCTTGACGGTGCTCCAGCCCAGCGCGTACGCCCCGTCCACCAGCCTCTCCTGGAGACTGGTCACGACGTGGCCCCGCTGTTCTGCGCCGCGGCCGCGGCGTCCGCCTCCGCGGACTCCCGCCGCACCGTGACGACGCGCTGGATCAGCGTGACCAGGCTGCCGACGGCGACGATCCACAGCGCGACGGGCAGCAGCCACTGGATGCCGGGCACCCCGAACTTGTGCAGCCCCGCGAGGCCCGCCGCGACCAGGGAGATCACCAGGCGCTCGGCACGCTCGACCAGGCCGTTCACGGCGACGGGCAGGCCGATCGACTCGCCACGGGCCTTGGTGTACGAGACCACCTGGCCGCTGGCCAGGCAGAAGATCGAGACGGCGCACAGGGCGTTGTTGTCGCCGCTGCCCGCGTACCAGAGTGCGAAACCGCCGAAGATCGCGCCGTCGGCGACCCGGTCGAGCGTGGAGTCCAGGAAGGCGCCCCAGCGGCTGGAGCGGCCGAGCTGGCGCGCCATGTTTCCGTCGACCAGGTCGGAGAAGACGAAGAGCGTGATGACGATCGTGCCCCAGAAGAACTCTCCCCGGGGGTAGAAGACCAGCGCGCCCGCCATGACTCCGGCCGTACCCAGAAGGGTGACCGTGTCGGGGCTTACCCCCCGACGGATGAGAAACGCGGCGAACGGTGTGAGGACACGCGTGAAGAATGCACGCGCGTACTTGTTCAGCATGGCCTTCCCGAGGGTCGGTGTCGCCGCGCGGCCCCTGCTGGCCACCGGCTGGCCCATCGTAGCCACGCGCGCGCTTGTGCGACGGCCGGGCACCCGCACCCCGTGTCACGGTGGGATGCCATCGATGTCACGGCGGGATCGCGTCCCCCGTATGGACGCACCGTGACGCGAGTGCAAAGCTCGAATACACCGCGGGCGTCATCGGAGCCGCACCGCACGCGGATCCGGTTATGCCCGCGCCCAAAGAGACCTCACCGTGCACGGGAGGCAAGACCATGGGCGACAAGGCGAACGCACACCCCGGAGCCGCCGGCAGGGCTACAGCGGCCGACCACCCCGCGTCCGTACGGAATGTGGTGCTGGTCGGCCACAGCGGATCCGGCAAGACGACATTGGTGGAAGCTCTCGCACTGACTGCGGGAGCGGTGAACCGGGCGGGCAGGGTGGAGGACGGCACCGCCGTCTCCGACTACGACGAGATCGAGCACCGGCAGCAGCGCTCGGTGCAGCTGTCCCTGGTGCCCGTCGACTGGGACGGATACAAGATCAACATCATTGACACCCCCGGATACGCCGACTTCGTCGGGGAACTCAGGGCCGGTCTGCGCGCCGCGGACGCGGCCCTCTTCGTCGTCTCGGCCTCGGACGGGGTGGACGGCTCGACCCGGATGGTGTGGGAGGAGTGCGCGGCGGTCGGCATGCCGCGCGCCATCGTGATCACCCACCTCGAGTCGGCGCGCGCCGACTTCGACGACATGACGCGGGTCTGCGCCGAGGCCTTCGGCGCGGACGACCCCGACGCCGTACTGCCGCTGTACCTGCCGCTGCACGGCTCGGAGGGGCCCGACGGGCACGCCCCTGTCACCGGGCTGATCGGACTGCTCACCCAGCGGCTGTTCGACTACTCCTCCGGGGAGCGCAAGGAGGCCGAGCCGGGACCGGAGCAGCTGCCGTTGATCGAAGAGGCGCGCAACCGGCTGATCGAGGGGATCATCGCCGAGAGCGAGGACGAGACCCTCATGGACCGCTACCTGGGCGGCGAGCAGATCGACATCAAGACGCTCGTGCAGGACCTGGAGCGGGCCGTGGCGCGCGGGGCCTTCTTCCCGGTCCTGGCGGCCGCGCCCGCCGCCGAGGGCGCCCGCCAGGGGCTCGGCACCGTCGAACTCCTGGAACTCGTCACTGGCGGCTTCCCGACCCCGCTGGAGCGCCCGGCACCCACCGTGACGACCCCGGAAGGGCTGGAACGCGAGGTCAAGGCCTGCGATCCGAACGGGCCGCTGGTCGCGGAGGTCGTGAAGACGGCCAGCGACCCCTATGTGGGCCGGGTCTCCCTGGTCCGCGTCTTCTCGGGCACCCTGCGCCCCGACGAGACGGTGCACGTCTCCGGGCACGGGCTCGGCGACCGCGGGCACGAGGACCACGACGTCGACGAGCGCGTCGGCGCCCTGTCCGCGCCGTTCGGCAAACAGCAGCGCTCCCTGACGCACTGCATCGCGGGCGACCTGGCCTGCGTGGCCAAGCTCAACCGGGCCGAGACCGGTGACACGCTCTCGGCCAAGGACGACCCGCTGCTGATGGAGCCCTGGCAGATGCCGGACCCGCTGCTGCCGCTCGCCATCCAGGCACACAGCAAGGCCGACGAGGACAAGCTCTCGCAGGGCCTGGGCCGGCTGGTCGCCGAGGACCCCACCATGCGCCTGGAACAGAACCAGAACACCCACCAGGTCGTTCTGTGGTGCCTGGGCGAGGCCCACGCCGACGTCGCCCTGGAGCGGTTGCGCAACCGGTACGGCGTCCAGGTCGACGTGGTCCCGCACAAGGTCTCCCTGCGGGAGACGTTCGCGGACAAGGCCGCGGGGCGCGGCCGCCATGTGAAGCAGTCCGGCGGGCACGGGCAGTACGCGATCTGCGAGATCGAGGTCGAACCCCTCCCGAACGGCTCGGGAATCGAGTTCGTGGACAAGGTCGTCGGCGGGGCCGTGCCCCGGCAGTTCATCCCCTCCGTCGAGAAGGGGGTGCGGGCCCAGGCCGCCAAGGGCGTGGTCGCGGGCTATCCCCTCATCGACGTACGGATCACCCTGCGCGACGGCAAGGCGCACTCCGTGGACTCCTCCGACGCGGCGTTCCAGACCGCGGGCGCGCTCGCCCTGCGTGAGGCGGCCGCCGACACCAGGATCCATCTGCTGGAGCCGGTGGCCGAGGTGACGGTCCTGGTCGGCGACGAGTACGTGGGCGCCGTGATGAGCGACCTGTCGGGGCGGCGCGGCCGGGTGGTCGGCACCGAGCAGGCGGGCGGCGGACGCACGCTCGTCAGGGCCGAGGTCCCGGAGATCGAGATCGGACGGTACGCCGTGGATCTGCGCTCCCTCTCGCACGGCACCGCACGCTTCAACCGCACCTACGCACGGCACGAGCCGATGCCGTCGCAGATCGCCGAAAGGATGCGCGAACAGGCCCAGAGCGCCTGACGGTTCGGCTTCTCTCACCCTCGGCGGGCGGCTTCGGCCGTCCGCCGACGAATGTCGGTCGCGGCCGATACTCTGGGAACTGATCAAGACGATGACCTGATCAACAGGTGTGCGGGGCAGGGAAGTCGGGAAAGCCGCAGGAGCGGGTGCGGCGGCGATGGGGGCGGAAGTGGCGTTCGACGGTTTCGATTTCACTCCCGGGGCGCAAGTGCCGCTCTCGGGTTCCGCGGGACAGACGGCGGCGACCTTCGCACTGGCCTCGGCGGCGTACCGGGACAGCGATGTCGGCGAGATCCTCAAGGCGAACAACCAGTGGCACGAGTCCACCGTGAGCTCAGGCCGCAAGTGGGCCACGATCTTCAGGCCCAACCTCGGCGAGGCCTTCGGGCGGGCGGTGGTGGACCGCATGCTGGGGGCCGGCCGCAAGCCCCTCATCCAGTCCTTCGGCACCGAGCCGCAGGTCGTCGTCGAGCACTGCCTCGCGGCGAACCGCATCCGCCGGGAGCGGGACAACTGGCTGTCGGCCGTCATGGTGCTGTGCGGTGTGCTGTTCCTGCCCGGGCTGCTGGCGTGGCTGCTGGTCTTCCAGCTCCGGTCCATGATCGCCAAGCAGACGAACAAGCGCGCCGGCGCCCTCGGCACCACGCTCCTGGTCGCCTTCGGCGCCCTCGCCGTGGTCTTCCTCGTCCGCATGCCCTTCACCGGCTTCTGGGCCTGGTACGCGCGTGCGTCGGTGGTCCTCCCGGTGATCGGCTGGCTCTGGGCCAAGCAGATCTGCGAGCGGACCGCCAAGGACCTGCGGGAGCGCTGGGACAGCCTGCTGTCCGGCGGCGGCCTCGGCGCCAAGATCCCGGAGGCGGTGCCCGGCAGCCCGGGCGAGACGGCGGCCGAGCGGCTGCGCCAGGCCCTGGCCGCGCTCAGCGCCGAGCAGCAGTCCAACTCGGTGTTCTACGCCGGGCCCAAGGGCATACTCGGCATGGGCACCCGCTGGGGCAGCTGGCAGCTGGCCGAGGACCTCGTCCCCAAGGACCCGGACAAGGAGATCCACCCCTTCCGCAGCTGGGACGTCGTCCGCAACATCCACGACAAGCTCCGCATGCTGGAGCGCGGCCCGCTCAACACCGGCGGTTTCCCCACCCCTTCGATCAAGCACTGGATCGTCTCGCCGATCGGTGAGAACGCCAAGGAGGTGTCCCGGCCGGGCGGCACGGACGTCGAGGCGTACACGATCAAGAGCCACGCCATACAGGACATCTGCAACAAGCAGCAGTTCGGCAGCGGCCAGCGGCACTACCTCGGCGTGCAGTGGACGCTGTGGGACGGCCAGTTGATCATCACCATGCTGATCACCGTGACCGTGCTGCACGAGACGCTGCGCATCGAGGTCACCGGGCATGCCCTGGGTCCCGTGCACTCCCTGTTCACCAGCAAGCCCGAGGCCCCGACGAAGGAGGTGGCCAAGGCGGTCAAGTTCTGGGAGACCCGCAAGGTGAAGCTGCCGCTGGTCACCACGGACGAGGTCGTACGTCTCACCGCGCGCGCCCCGCTCACCGGGTACCCGCCGCTGCTGAACTGGCTCGGCGGCAAGCTGACGCTGCCCGAGCCGTTCGGCCTGCGGCACGCGTGGGCCGACCAGCCCTGGCGGCACCGCTTCATGGCCGACGACGCGCTGCGGGCGGCCACGCCGGTGCTCCGTGTCGTGCACGCGGCGGCGATCAAGGTGCTCGACGAGAACGGGGTCGACACGGAGAAGTTCGGCAACCGGTCGGCGTTCCTCAGCACGGCGGTGCAGGACCCGTCGCCCCGGAAGGCCGACCTCTACGACGCGTAAGCCCCCGGCGGACGGGCAGGAAAGGCCGTCCGCCGGGTGCGGGGCGTCTTGGGCCGATCGCGCAGTTCCCCGCGCCCCTACGGGGCGCACCCCTGACCGGGCTACTCGCTCGGCCAGGCCTCTGCCAGCATCTTGCGGGTGTCGGCCAGGAGCTGCGGGAGCACCTTGGTGTGGCCGACGACCGGCATGAAGTTGGTGTCACCGCCCCAGCGGGGGACGATGTGCTGGTGGAGATGGGCGGCGATGCCCGCGCCCGCCACCGTGCCCTGGTTCATGCCGATGTTGAACCCGTGCGCGCCCGAGGCGGTGCGCAGCGCGGTCATCGCCTGCTTGGTCAGCTCGCCGAGCTCGGCGGTCTCCGGGTCGGTCAGGTCGGTGTAGTCCGCGACATGACGGTAGGGCACGACCATGAGGTGGCCGCCGTTGTACGGGTACAGGTTGAGCACCGCGTACACCTGCTCACCGCGCCTCACGATGAGCCCGTCCTCGTCGGACTTGGCGGGGATCGAGCAGAACGGACAGCCGTCGTCGGCCCCCGGGCCGGTGGGCTTGTTCTCGCCCTGGATGTAAGCCATCCGGTGGGGCGTCCACAAGCGCTGGAACGCGTCCTGCGTTCCCACTCCGATCTGCTGCTCCGGCTCACTCGTCATGTGGTGCAGCATATTGCTTCGCCCGTTCGCGGCGTGTCGGCGGGGCTCTCCCGAATGCTCGCCGGGCCAAGCTGGGCCGATGGACGACGACAGCCGACAGGCCCGGTGGGAAAGGCGCACCGAGGTCCCGCTCAGCCTGGCCTCGGCGTTGTTTCTCGCCGCTTACGCCGTCCTGGTCCTCGGGCACACGCTGCCCGTCGTCTGGCGGCAGGCCTGTCTGGCGGTGATGCTGGCCGCGTGGGCGCTGTTCGGCGTCGACTACGCGGTGCGCTGGATCCTGAGCGGACAGCGCCTCGGCTTCGTCCGCGCGCACCCGGTGGACACCCTGGCGCTCCTGCTGCCGCTGCTGCGTCCGCTGCGCGTCGTCAAGGTCTACGAGGCCGTACAGCGTCATCGTGGAGAGCCCCGTCTCTCCCTGCACGCGCGCGTGGTCTTCTACGCGGGGTTGTCGGCCGCGCTGCTCGGCTTCGCGGGCTCCCTCGCCGTCTACCAGCAGGAGCGCGGGGCGCCGGGCGCCTCGATCCGGACGTTCGGGGACTCGGTGTGGTGGACCTGCACCACGCTCACGACGGTGGGGTACGGGGACGTGGTGCCGGTGACCCCGATGGGGCGCACGATCGCGTCGGTACTGATGGTGTGCGGTCTGGCACTGCTCGGCGCGGTGACCGGCTCGTTCTCGTCCTGGCTGCTCCAGGTGTTCGCGCGCGAGGACGAGAACGCCAGGGACGACGGGAACAGGGGTAGGAAAAGGCCCCCGGGGAGCTGAGCTCTCCGGGGGCCTTCCGTCACGTGCGCGTCAAAGAAGCACCGTACGCGTCACGCCTGCGCGTCAGACCTGGGCGCGCTCCTCGACGACCTTCATGATCTTGGCGATCGCCTCGTCGACCGGGATGCCGTTCTCCTGCGAGCCGTCGCGGTAGCGGAAGGAGACCGCGCCGGCCGTCATGTCCTCGTCGCCCGCGATGACCATGAAGGGCACCTTCTGCTTCTGGGCGTTGCGGATCTTCTTCTGCATACGGTCGGAGGAGCCGTCGACCTCGACCCGCAGACCCTTCTTCTTCGCCTCGGTGGCGAACTTCTGCAGGTACTCCACGTGCGCGTCGCCGATCGGGATGCCGACCGCCTGCACGGGCGCCAGCCAGGCCGGGAACGCGCCCGCGTAGTGCTCGAGGAGCACCGCGAAGAAGCGCTCGATGGAACCGAACAGCGCGCGGTGGATCATCACCGGACGCTGCTTGGAGCCGTCGGGGCCGGTGTACTCCAGGTCGAAGCGCTCCGGCAGGTTGAAGTCCAGCTGCACGGTCGACATCTGCCAGGTCCGGCCGATCGCGTCCTTGGTCTGGACGGAGATCTTCGGACCGTAGAAGGCGGCGCCGCCCGGGTCCGGGACGAGCGGAAGGCCCTGCTTCTCGGCCACCTGCCGCAGCGTCTCGGTGGCCTCCTCCCAGACCTCGTCGGAGCCGACGGACTTCTCCGGGTCCTTGGTGGAGAGCTCCAGGTAGAAGTCGGTCAGGCCGTAGTCGCGCAGCAGGTTCAGGACGAAGGTGAGCGTCTTGTCGAGCTCGTCCGCCATCTGCTCCTTGGTGCAGTAGATGTGCGCGTCGTCCTGCGTGAAACCACGGGCGCGGGTCAGGCCGTGCACGACGCCCGACTTCTCGTACCGGTACACGGTCCCGAACTCGAAGAGGCGCAGCGGCAGTTCACGGTACGAGCGGCCGCGCGCGTCGAAGATCAGGTTGTGCATCGGGCAGTTCATGGGCTTGAGGTAGTAGTCCACGCCCTCGTCGAGCTGCATGGGCGGGTACATGCCGTCGGCGTACCAGTCCAGGTGGCCCGAGGTCTCGAAGAGCTTCCCCTTCGTCGCGTGCGGGGTGTAGACGAACTCGTAGCCCTCTTCCTCGTGGCGGCGCCGCGAGTAGTCCTCCATGACCCGGCGGATGATGCCGCCCTTGGGGTGGAAGACGGCGAGGCCCGAGCCGATCTGGTCCGGGATGGAGAAGAGGTCCAGCTCGTTGCCCAGCTTGCGGTGGTCGCGCTTCTCGGCCTCCACGAGGAAGTCGAGGTGCGCCTTCAGCTCCTCCTTGGAGGGCCAGGCGGTGCCGTAGATGCGCTGGAGCATCGGGTTCTTCTCGCTGCCGCGCCAGTACGCGGCCGCGTTGCGCATCAGCTTGAACGCCGGAATGTTGCGGGTGGTGGGCAGGTGGGGACCGCGGCAGAGGTCCTTCCAGCACAGCTCACCGGTCTTGGCGTCGAGGTTGTCGTAGATCGTCAGCTCGCCGCCGCCGACCTCGACGTCCGCGCCGTCGTCCGAGGACGCGGAGCCCTTGATCCCGATGAGCTCCAGCTTGTACGGCTCGGCGGCGAGCTCCTCGCGGGCGTCCTCGTCGGTGACCACGCGGCGGGAGAAGCGCTGACCGCGCTTCTGGATCTCCTGCATCTTCTTCTCGATGGCCTTGAGATCCTCGGGCGTGAACGGCTTCTCGACGTCGAAGTCGTAGTAGAAGCCGTCCTTGACCGGCGGGCCGATGCCCAGCTTGGCCTCGGGGAAGAGTTCCTGCACGGCCTGCGCCATGACGTGCGCGGTGGAGTGGCGCAGGATGTTGAGACCGTCCTGCGAGGAGATCTCGACGGGCTCGACCTCCTCGCCGTCCCGCACCTCGTACGCGAGGTCCTTCAGCTCGCCGGCCACACGGGCCGCGACGATGGTGCGCTCGCCGGTGAAAAGGTCGGCGGCCGTAGTGCCCGTCGTCACCACGCGCTCTTCCCGCTCGGAATCGCGTTGGATGATCACACGGACGTCTGACACCGGTCTCTCCTGACTGAAGGGGGCAAGCTCACCCAGTGGGCATGGCAGTGCAATGCCTGCCCGGCGATCCTACCGAGCCCGGGGCACCCTCCGCGAAACGGTTGCCGGCAAAGCTCCACAAAGCCCTCAGTCCCCGCTGCACGCCTCCTCGAAGAAGTCCAGGTTCTCCTGGAGCGACTTCATCAGCCGGTCCCGCTCGGCCTCGTCCACCTGCACCGGTACGACCCCGGAGGCGTCGGTGAGCCTGCGGAAGCCGCCGCGGCTCTCCAGCCGCCCGAGCACCCGCACCGGCAGCCCCACCAGATGGGCGTGGCCCGCTATCCGGTACGCCTCCTCGTCGAGCGTCATGCGGACGTGCTGGACCTCCGCTCCCGCGATCACCCGCAGCCGTACGGTGCCCTCGCCGCGCGGCTGGGACCTGCGCATCCGCACCACGGCACCGGTGAGGCGCACCGGTACGGACGGCTCGGCGCGCAGATAGCGGGCCCCGGCCTCGCGCAGGACGGGCAGGTCGCCGGGCGAGAACTCGACGGCCTCGTCGGGCGCCGCACAGCCTTCGGGGACCCCGGCGGCGGGCGCCCACTCGACGGCGATCCGGGCGCCCTCCGTGCCGCGCACGAGGGCGACGACGGCCTCGGTGAGTTCATGGCTGACGCCCGCCTCGACGGCCGCGTCGAAGGCGTCCATGCCGCCGGTGGCCCGCTGGTAGTCGATGGCCTCACGGGCCGCGTACAGCGCCTGATGCAGGCGTACGGACAGGTTCCGGCCGGTGTCGACGGGCACGAAGGCGGTGAGGCGGCGCCCGCCGGGGTCGGCGCCGACGAGGACGTTCTCCAGGGAAGCGGCGGCGGGCCTGCGGTGGCGGGCGCCGTAATAGCCCGCACGCGCGCGTGTGGCGAGCGCCGCCGCGAGCAGCATCGAGCGGGCGGCCGAGCGCAGCCGCTCCTCCACGCTCCAGGACGTGGCGCCCACGGGTCCGGTCGGCACATCGCGCCACCAGCGGATCTCGTCGCTGGGCACGGCGAGGGCGACCAGCACGTCGCGCGCGGACGGCGCGCCGCTGCGGGAGAGCGCGACGAGCGCCTCGCCGAGGAGGTCGTCGCTGTCGGGGAAGGCCCGGTTCTCCGGCACGAGCAGGCTCGTGCCGCCGCCACCGGGCCCGGGTGGGGTCCACCGGCCGTACCGTCCGGCCGCGCCGCCGCGGCGCTGCCAGCCGTGGCGGTGCAGCAGCGCGCTGAGGACGGCGGGGTCGACCTGGCCCGGCTCGGGCGGCTCGGTCCAGTGGAACTCGACGGGGTGCGGCCTGACCGGCCGGAGCGGTTCGCCGATGGAGTCGATGGGGCGGTGTGTCAAGGTTTCCCTCCCGTCCCGACCCTCGTCATGATCTCGCAGAGCGCCCTGTCGTCGAAGATGCGCGAGGTCGGTATACGCACGGTGGTCCGCCGCCGGCCGGTGATCGCGTGGCCGGCGAGGTTGATCCAGTAGCAGCAGTGCCGCAGGTCGAGGCGGTCGTGGCTGGCGCGCAGCCAGTCGTCCTGGGACCTGGGCACGAGCATCACGACCAGGATCTTGTGCACCGAGACCGGGGTGCGGGCGAGCTTCGCCAGGTGCTCGTTGTCGAGCGTGAAGGAGAAGGCGGGCCCAGGTGGGTTCGGCGGGATCTGGTACGTGCACTTGAGCTGCACCTTGATGGTGACTTCGTCGTCGACCGTGTGCCCGGGGGCGCTGTGGCTGACGTGCCAGTCGATGCCGTTGTCGGGAAAGGGCTGGGACAGCGAACAGCCCGCCGCGGCCGCGACGGCGTGCAAGTAGCCCACCTGCAAGGTCTCCATGCAGGCGGTGGTGGCGAGTGTGCCGCGATGGGGTGCCGTCCGCTGGGGCAGCAGCCCGCCCCGCTCGGGCTGCGCGAGTGCCATGAGTCCAACAGCCTTCCAAGCCAAGTGATTCCCCGCGACGGGCCGCTGAACTGCAAAGACCCGTACCTGTGTTGTCTCCTTCCGGCGTACGGCGCAAACAGCCCGGGTATCACCAAACGGGCAGAAGACGGTGCGTCAGCTGCCGTGGGTGAACGAGGAGTTGTGTACGTATGACGTGCTGGTACGAAGGCCCTTTGGCCGCGTTCGACACGGAGACCACGGGCGTGGACGTCGAGACCGACCGGATCGTGTCGGCCGCCGTCGTCGTCCAGGACGCCGCGGGTTCCCGGCCCCGGGTGACCCGCTGGCTGGTGAACCCGGGAGTGCCGGTGCCCGCGGGTGCGACGGCGGTGCACGGGCTGACAGACGAACACCTTCAGCGCAACGGCCGCTGGCCGTCGCCGGTGATGGACGAGATAGCCAAGGTGCTGGGCGAACAGGCCGCGGCGGGCCGCCCGCTCGTCGTGATGAACGCGCCGTTCGATCTGACGCTCCTGGACCGGGAGTTGCGCCGCCATCGCGCCACCAGTCTCGACCGGTGGTTCAATCCGGCGCCGCTGCGTGTGCTCGATCCGCGCGTTCTGGACAAACATCTGGACCGCTACCGCAAGGGCCGCCGCACCCTGACCGACCTGTGCGCGCACTACGACGTGGTGCTGGAGGGCGCGCACGACGCGGCGGCGGACGCACTGGCCTCGATGGAGGTCGTACGGGCGGTGGGGCGTCGTTTCGCCACCAGGCTGGAGCGGCTCTCCCCCGCCGAGCTGCACACCCTGCAAGCGGTGTGGCACGCGGCACAGGCGCGCGGCCTTCAGGCGTGGTTCGCGCGCAGCGGTTCACCGGAGGCGGTGGATCCCGCGTGGCCGCTGCGTCCGGAACTGCCGGCGGCGGCCTAAGCCCGCTCGGGACAACGAAAAACCGGTCCGTCGGTGACGGACCGGTCTTCTCCGGGTGGGCGATACTGGGTTCGAACCAGTGACCTCTTCGGTGTGAACGAAGCGCTCTCCCACTGAGCTAATCGCCCGGGAACGCACTGAACAATACAGGTCCCTGCGGGTGTGGTTCAAACCGCTTCGAGATGAGCCGTCAGTCACCCGTGAGCCGGGCCGCCAGTCCGCGCTGTCCCGCGCGCATCATCAGGGCGTGGTTGGCGCGGAACACCGGCCTTCCCGGCACCGCGAACCGCCGCAGCAGCGGCTTGCTCACGTCGACCTCCTGGTCGTACTGGGCGCGGGTGCCGGACCCGGCGGTGGTGAGCGTCCAGCGCGCCCAGCCGTCGATGTCGCCCGCCATCGCGATCTCCAGGACCCCGGCCGCCGGGTCGCGGCGCAGCTCGCGCGCCGTGAACACCAGGTCGTAGGGCAGGAACGAGCGGATGCGCATGATGCCGCTGCGCTCGTCGATCCGGGTCACCTCACGGACCTGGGGCCACCAGCGCGGGTAGTCCTCGGCCTGTTCGAGAACGGGGTAGACCTCGGCGGGCGGCGCGGGCAGGGCCCACACACTGCGGAAGCGGTAATGGCTCCAGTCCATGGACGGAGTGTGCCCGAGCGGGCATCTGAGTACGGCATGAGTACGCGCACTCATGCCGGAGAAGGTGACCGGGACCACACTCCCGGAATATGACCCACCTTCCGCCCCCGGCCGAGGAGTTGCGGCTCCTGGACACCGAGCTGCGGCAACTCGACGCGCGCCGGGCCCTGTTGCTGGCGCGCCGCGCCTGGCTGATCACCGCGCTCCGGCCGCCCGTGGCGCCGCCGCTCCCGCCCCCGCCCCTGCGCCGGCCCGAGACCACGGCGCCGCGCGTCCAGAACGTGCTGCTCGTTCTCGGCGGCGCCCTCCTGACCATCGCCGCGATCGCGTTCACGCTGGTCAGCTGGGGCCGGATGGGGATCGCGGGGCGTGCGCTGGTGCTGGGCGCGGTGACGCTGGCCGCGCTCGGCTCACCCGTGCTCCTGCTCCGGCACAGGCTGCGCTCGACGGCGGAGGCCGTGGCGGGGCTGGGACTCGCGCTGACGGTCCTGGACGCATACGCGCTGCACGAGGTCGCGTTCCCCGACACCAACGGCCTGGGCTACGCGGCCATCGCGTCGGCCCTGCTGGCGGCCCTGTGGACGGCGTACGGACTCGCGCTCGGCGGGCCGCGCCGGCCGACCGGTGAACCGGCCACCCCCGCGCGGCTCACGCTGCGCCTGCCCCTGCCCACCGCGCTGGCCGCCGCGCAGCTCCCGCTGATCCTCTGGGCGGCCGCGGCCGACGCGGGCGCCCCCGCCATGACGGCCGCGCTGCTGGTCACGGCTGCGCTCGACACGGCCCTCGCGCTCCGGGTGCCCGTGCGGTCCATACGTCTCGTCGCCACCGTGGGCGCGTTCGGCCTGGGCGGCTGGGGCTCCTTCGCGGCCGGCTGGCTGTCCTGGACGGCCACCGGTCCGAGCGCCGTCGCCCGTGCGGCGGCGCTCCTCCTCTTCGCCGCGGCGATCGCTCTGGCGGCGGCGTGGCGGCTGCCGGACAGGAACGTCGCCACCTGGGCCGCCTCGGCCGGCGGCCTGCTCACGGTCGCCGCGCTCGGTGGCGTCCCGCGCTCGTCGCTGCCGGGCGCGTGGACGGTTCCGGGGTATCTGGTCTGCGCGGTGGCCCTGTTGGCGGCCGTACGCACCCGGCTGCCCGAGCCGATGAGGCGCGGCCTCGCCCTGGCGGCCGCCTCCGTGCAGGCGGTCGCGGTGGTGTGGGCGCTGCCGCCGGTCGTCGTAGCCCTGCTGGGCCCGTTGGCCTGGGTGGGACGTGTCTGGACCGGGGCCCCCTCGACCGCGCGCGAGGCGGTCGCGAGCGACGGCCTCCCCTGGCCTCCGTACGCGGCCACGGCCCCGCTCGTCCTCGTGGCCGTCGCCGCCGTCCTCGCCCTGGCCGTCCGCGGTACGCAGTGGCGCCCCAGCGCGACGATCGGCGCGTCGGCCCTCTTCTGGGCGACCGCGCTCGTCCTTCCCGCGGCCCTCGGCATCCCCTACTGGGCCGGGATGTCGGCGCAAGGACTCACGATCGTGGCGGCACTGGCGTACGTCGTCCGCTCCGCCGAGCCGCGCCCGGTCCTCTTCCTCCTGGCCCTTGTCGGCTCGGTGAGCCTCGCGTGCCTCTCCCTCGCCACCCAGGGCACGACTCTGGGCGTCCTCGCCGCGCTGACCGTGCTGTTCGCCGCCGTGTCCGGGCGTTCGCGCCTCGCCCCGGTCGCCGCCCTCGCGTACGCCACCGCCCTGGCCTGTGCCGTGGGCGCGTCCCTCGGCTGGCAGCCGCAGTACATCGCGCTGCTGGTCCTCCTCGTCCCGGTCGTCGCGGCCCTGCTCGCGGCACGCCTCGCCGGCTCCCCCGCGCGTGTGCCCGTCGAGGTGACGGGCACCGTCGCCGGGCTGCTCGCCGTCGGCCTCGCGGTGCCCGACCCGCCGTTGCTGGCCCTGGTCCTGGCCCTGTGCGCGGTGATCGCCGCGGGCACCGCCGTACGCGAGGACCGGCGGCCCGTCGGTTACGCGGCCACCGCCCTGTTCGTGCTGGCCGCCTGGGTCCGGCTGGCGTGCTGGGGCGTCGGCTCCGTCGAGGCGTACACACTGCCGGTGACCGTCCCGGCGCTGCTGGTGGGGGCGCTCATGCGCCGGAGGGATCCGCTGGCCTCGTCCTGGACGGCGTACGGAGCGGGGCTGTCCGTCACGCTCGTGCCGAGTCTCCTGACGGCGTGGCTCGACCCTGACTGGCCGCGCCCCCTGCTGCTCGCAGTCGCGGCCCTCGCGGTCACCCTCGTCGGTGCCCGGCACCGGCTGCGGGCCCCGCTCGTCCTCGGGGGCGGCGTGCTCGCGCTGGACGCCCTGCACGAACTCGCCCCGTACCTGGTGCAGATGGCGGGTGCGCTGCCGCGTTGGGTGCCTCCCGCACTCGCCGGTCTGGTGCTGCTCGCACTCGGTGCGACGTACGAGCAGCGGATCCGGGACGCGCGACGCGTGCGGGAGGTGCTGGGGAGAATGCGCTAGCCGGCTGGGGCTACGGCATCTTGTCGCCGAGCAGTGCCAGGTTCTCGATGGCGGCGAGGCCGTACAGGGCGCTGTCGTTCGAACTGACCCAGTTGGCCTCGCTGCCGGGAACCAGCGTGACCGGGCCGCTCAGCGGCTCGGTCTTCCAGGGCGAGGACTCCATGTACCCGTCGGAGCTGTAGAACTTCGTCCACGCGCGCTTGGCGAGCGTCGCGTCGCCGGTCTGGACGGCGGCGTACGCGTCGAGGCGCGAGTGGCCCTGGAACAGCAGCAGGGAGCCGAAGTTGGAGCCGTAGCGCGCCGCCTGTTCGGTCTTGGTGGCGTTGAAGTAGCGGCAGTAGTCGAGGTAGACCTCCTTGAACTTCGGCACGTCGACCAGGTCGATCAGCTCGGCGCACAGTTCGTTGAGGCCGAAGACGGCGGAGAGGTGCGAGACCGAGACGACCGGCGCGGAGGCGATGGCGAACCTGCCGGTGTCGAGGTCGTACAGCCCGCTGCCCTGGACGAAGCCGTTGGGCTGGGCGGCGATCGTCTCCATCGTCGACAGCACGCGCGCCTTGGCCTTCTCCCACTTCGGACCCTTGCGCTCCCACTCCGTGAGCCAGGCCGAGACCAGACCGCTCCAGTCGGTGCCGAAGCCGATGGACAGGGCGTGCCGGTCGGGGGTGTACGGCTCGGTGCGGATCTTGCGGATCGGGTCGAGGACGAGGAACGTCTCGTCGGAGTCGACGTTGGCGTGCATGAGGTCGCCGACCCGCTCGTCGGCGGTGAGGTAGTAGTAATAGCGGCGGTATGTGGTGTTGGCGATGCGCTGCTGTTTGGCGCTGTCGGCGTAGTGCTGCACGCCGTGCCGGGTGCCGAGGCCCGCCCACTGGCCGAGGTGGTAGACGTCGACCTCGCCGGTGTGCCGGGTGAGCGCCTCGGCGAAACGGAAGATGTCCGAGCGGCCCGAGCGGAGATAGGCCATCCAGAGCCAGATGTCGGGCGACAGCTCGGAGTTGTCCCAGGCGTAGCCGCCGACGTCGTAGCGCCACTGGTGGCGCACGGTGTCGTACGAGTGCATGAAGTCGCCGTAGTCCCAGAAGCCGTACCAACGGCGCATCTCCACCTGGTCCTTGTAATAGGTGAAGAGGAAGTCGAGGTGGTCCTCGATCTTCGCCTTGGCGGCGGTGGAGCGGTCCGGCTCGGAGAAGAGGCCGCCGAAGACCTTGGCCTTGATGAGCTGTTTGGGCGGGGCGGCGAGCTGCGGCAACACACGTACGGCCGCGACCTGTCCGGCGAGGGTCTCGGGCGTGGGCGTCGACTCGTTGGCCCAGAAGAGGAGTTCGGAGGTGCGCGCGATGCCGTAGGGGGTGCCGAACTCGGGTTCGTAGTCCTCGTAGGTGATGTTGAGACCTTCGAGCTGCTCGGCGTAGGTGTCCTGGCCCATGCCGTCGTGGTAGAAGCGCAGGTCCATGGGCTGCGCCTCGGGCGACCAGAGCCAGAGGGTGACCTCGGCCTCGTCGGTCGCCGCGTCGCGGATGTCGAGCTGCGCCGGGTACTTCTCCCAGAAGTCCCTGAGACCGAAGGAGAGACCGCCGCTCGCCCCGCCGACGTAACCGAACCCGCTCGCCCGGTGTCCACCGCCCGCGCCGATCCAGCCGTGGCCCTTCTTGGTGCGCTTGCGCAGGGTGAAGCCGTCGGCGGAGAGCTGGGAGAGGGTGTAGTCGCCCCACTCGGGGATGTACTGGAGGCGGGTCGTCACCCGCTGGTCCCAGGTGGACGGGTCGGGCAGCTTCTCGCCCGCGAACTGGGCCGCCTGCACGGCCGCGCCCGGGTCGCGGCGCAGCCCGGTGATGCCTTGCACGGCCTCACGCAGGAGACCGGAGCCGTCGCCGCCGATGCGGATGTGCCGGTCGTACGCCGCGTCGCGCATCGGCACGTTGAAGCGGACGCCGAGGCCGCGGATGAAGTCGCCGCTCGTCTTCCCCGGCTCCTGCTTCCCGTCGAAGGTGATGGTGTGCACCATCCGGAAGGAGTCGGCGCCCGCGTAGAAGTAGAGCCGGATCGAGAACGGCAGCCAGCTGCGGCTGCCCTTGCGGTGCTTGCCGTCGATGCGGACGACGGCACGGACCGGGCCCTCCTGTTCGACCGTGACCTCGGCGATGACGCTCTCGAACCGTTCGTACTTCTCGGCGCCCTGGTCGTCGTCCTCGATCTCGGGCTGGCGGATCAGCACCAGCCGGCCGTCCTTGGCGATCTCGGTGGAGCCGCGCTTCACCGATCTGACGAGGGTGGAGCCGCTCTTGCCGATCTTCGCGGTGATGACGCCGGTCGAGATGTCGATGGTGCCGCCGCTCTTGTCGACGGTCACCTTCTTGTCGGGGGCGGCGGGCGCACCGGCGGCGAGCGTGAGCTTCCCGGAGCCGGAACTGACGGCGTGCGCCGTCCACTTGAGAGAGCCGTCCGGCCAGTACGCGATCGGCCAGGACTGCACCGGCACGTCTTTGCCCGAGGCGTCGGTGAGCGCGAAGGTCTGGTCCTGCTGGTACGCGCCCTTGGGCCAGGGCACGCCGACGGTGGAGCCGGGGGCGGCACCGAGGGCGCCGTCCTCCAGCCAGTCCAGGGTCACGGGGTCGGTGTCGGCGGCCTCGGATCCGGCGGCGGCCTGCGCGTTCGTGCTTCCCAGGGCCCAGCTGAACTGTGCGGCGGCTCCGGCGACTGCGGCCGCCTTCAGCAGGGACCTGCGGGGGATGGGAGACATGGCCTTTCCTTTCCGTGCGGGGAAGTCAGGGGCATGACAGAGCGAGGTACGGCGCCGGGGGCGCCGACCTGCGAGGAGCTCAGCGGCGGTGGTGGCGCGCCTCGACGGCGACGGCCGCCGCCGCGACGGCCCCCAGGACGGGGACCGCAAGCGGCGCGATGAACAGGGCGGAAGCGGCCACGACGGCCAGTCCGCCCACGAGCAGGAACGAGCCGGCCGGATCGAGGACCGTACGGCGTCCTGCCTGGGCGAGCAGCGCCCGCCAGGAGGCGCCGGGCTCCCACACGGCCGCCGCGCGCAGCCCGGCCACGGCGAGGCCGATCAGGGCGAAGAGACCGACGGCCCCGACGAGCGGGCCGCCGGGGACACCGGCGCGCACGGCCTGGACGTCCACCCAGACGGCGGCGGCCGCGGCCCAGCCGGCGACCCCGGCGATCCAGCCGCCCCGGACGGCGGCCCGGAAGTCGGCGACGAACTCCCGCAGACCGCCCGCCTCGTGGGAGGTACGCCGCCGCAGATGCCGTGCACCGGCCGCGAACGCGGCGGGGTAGGTCACCAGCGGCAGCGAGGCCACCGCGATCCACACCCCGGTGAGCAGACACTCCGCGAACACCGCGAAGCGCTCGGCGAAGACGGATTCGCGGGGTGCCTTGCGCGCCTTCGCACGCCTTTTCCGCTCCGCCCGCGCCCGCAGCTGGCTGGTGGCCATCTCAGCCCTTCAATCCGGAGGTCGCCATACCGTCGATCAGGTAGCGCTGGAAGGCGAGGAAGAAGAGGAGCACCGGCAGCAGGGCGACCAGTGACATCGCGATCATGCCGCCGTAGTTGGCGACGCCCTCCTGGTCGCGGAACATCATCATGCCGAGCGAGACCGTGTACTTGCTGGGCTCGTTGAGGTAGATCAGCGGGCCCATGAAGTCGTTCCAGGCGTTGATGAAGGTGAAGATCGCGCTCGTGATGAGCGCGGGGCGGCACAGCGGCAGCACGATCGACCAGTAGATCCGCAGATGGCCACAGCCGTCGAGCCGGGCCGCCTCGTCGAGTTCGCGCGGCAGGTTCCGCATGAACTGGACCATGAGGAAGACGAAGAACGCCTCGGTGGCCAGGTACTTGCCGATCAGCAGCGGAACGTAGGTGTTGACCAGTTCCATCTTCTGGAACATCACGTACTGCGGGATGAGCAGCACGTGATACGGAAGCAGGAGCGTGCCGATCATGAGCGAGAACAGCAGGTTCCGCCCGGCGAACCGGATCTTGGCGAAGGCGTAGGCAGTCAGCGAGCAGGAGATGAGGATGCCGACGACGGAGCCGAGCGCGTAGAAGAGGGAGTTCTGGAAGAAGGTCGCGATCGAGATGTCCGCGATGCCGTCGGCCAGGCCCTTGAAGTTGCCGAGGACGGGGCTGGTCGGGAACAGGTTCAGGCTGCCGATGATGTCCCGGCTGGGCTTGAACGAGGCGCCGATGACCCAGATGACGGGGTAGAGGACGACCGCGAGGATCAGCAGCGCGCCGATGTGCCAGACCAGCGAGCCGGCACGCTTGCGGCCACCGGCCTCCAGTGGCTTGCGCAGGGTGGTGCTCATCGGGCGTCCTCCTCGTAGTGCACCCAACGCTTCTGGGACCAGAAGAGGACGGCCGTCACCAGCGCCACGGCGAGCAGCAGCATCCAGGCCATGGCGGACGCGAAGCCCATCTGGGACTCCTTGAATCCCTTCTGGTACAGGTAGCAGGTGTAGACGAGCGTGGCGTCCGCCGGTCCGCACTGGGTGTTGGAGACCACGTAGGCGGAGCCGAAGATCTGGAAGGAGTGGATGGTCTCCAGGAGCACGTTGAAGAAGAGCACCGGCGAGATCATCGGCAGGGTGATGTTCCAGAACCTGCGGAACGGTCCGGCGCCGTCCACCTCCGCTGCCTCGTACAGCTCCCTCGGCACCTGCTTGAGTCCGGCCAGGAAGATCACCATGGGGGCGCCGAACTGCCAGACGGTGAGCGCGACCAGGCTGTAGAGCACCCAGTTCGGGTCGCCGACCCAGCCTCCCGTGTGGAAGCCGAGGAACGTCTGCGTGCGGTCCACGATGGCGTCGTCGGAGAAGAGCGCGCGCCAGACGAAGCCGACGGAGACGCTCGCGCCGATGAGCGAAGGGGCGTAGAAGGCGGCCCGGTAGAAGGCCTGTCCCCGTCGGCTCTGTGCGAGCAGCAGGGCCACTCCGAGCGCGAGCAGCAGCTTGAGCGGGGTGCCGATGACGACGTACTTGGCCGTCACCTCGACCGACTTCTGCCACCGCGGATCGTGGAACATCTTGGTGAAGTTGTCGAAGCCGATCCACTTCGGCGAATTGAAGAGGTTGTAGTCGGTGAACGCGAAGTAGAGGGAGGCGGCCATCGGGCCCGCGGTCAGCAGCAGGAAGCCGGCGATCCACGGGGACATGAAGAGATAGCCGGCGAGGTTTTCCCGGCGCCCCCGCCGCTTTTTGGCGGCGGGGGCCTCGGGGCGTATCTCCGGGGCGTCGGGCGGAGAGTCCTTGACGAGCGTCACGGCGGTTCCCATCAGGCGGCGAGGGCGGTCTTCGCCTCGGAGAAGAACTGCTTGACCGCGTCGGCGACCTTCGTCGTGCCCTGCGACATGTCACCGCCGATGCGCAGGAAGGCGGACTCGCAGGTGTCGGCACCCGCCGGGTGCGGGGTGATGGTGCCGAGCACTCCGGCCGCGGCGACATCCGTCTCGTACTTCGCGATCGCCTGGTTGGGCGCGTCGGCCGGCTTGTACGCGTCGAACTGCTCGGTGGTGGCGAGGATGCCCCGGTCGTAGCCCATGATCTTGCCGACCTCGGGGTCGTGGACCATGAAGTTGATGAACTGGGCGACCTCCTTGGGGTGCTTGGTGCGGGCGGAGGCGCTCAGCATCAGGGAGGCGAGGTACTGACCGGTCTGCTTGCCGTCGGTGGTCGGGATCGGCGCGAGCCCGTAGGTGCTGGTGCCCTCGGCGGTGTAGCGGACCGTGAAGTTGTCCCAGGTGAACTCGGAGGCGCCGTGGGCCGCCGAGAGCGAGGACTTGGGCTTGTCCTGCTCGACCCGCTTGGGGTCGGTGACGATGCCCGCCTTGACGCGGTTGTAGCCGTCCGTCCACCACTCCGTCAGGTCGGCCTCGTCGAAGCCGAGTCCGTCCTTGGTGAAGAACGCCTTGCCGTTCTGCCGAAGGTAGAGGTCGTACAGGTACATGATGCTGAAGTAGCCGGTGTCGCCGGGCAGCTTCTGGGTGTCGTGGATCTTCTTCAGGGCGGCGAAGTACTCGTCCCAGGTCCAGCCCTGCTTCGGCTTGACGCCCGCCTTCTCAAACACCTTCTCGTCGATGACAAGTGACATGGTGTTGGATCCGACCGGAATACCGAGCTGCTTTCCGTCGACCTGACCGACCTTCTCGACTCCGGCGCGGAAGTTGTCGAGGCTCAGATTTCCCGCGTCTATCTGAGGCTTGAGGTCGAGCAGGATGCCTCTCTTGTCGTACTTCCGCAGGAATCCGACCGCGTTCTGGAATACGTCCGGGGGATTTCCACCGGCGGCCTGGGTCTGGAACTTCTCCCAAAAGGCCACGTAATCCTGGAAGTCGGTCTTCACCTTGATCTTCGGGTACTTCTTCTCGAAGAGCGCGATGGACTGGTTGATCCGCTTCGCCCGCTCGTCGGCGCCCCACCAGGCGTACCGGATCGTGACCGTCCCGTCCCCGGAACTGCCGCTGTCCCCGCCGCAGCCCGTCGTCGCGGCCAGCCCCAGCGTGGCCAGTGAAGCTCCGGCCGCCTTGAGGACCGTACGCCTCTCAACACTCCCGTTGTTACCCACAGTCGGGCCTCCCCGCGACGTCGTTGCCGCCTGCATGAATCGTTTCAAGTAAGCGCTTGCTGGCACAAGGTACGGAGGGCTTCCAGGCGCGTCAATGATTCGGACAGGAATTGATGTGACGCGGTTCGGCCGCGTGGCGACGGATGTCGGGGGCGCCGCTCCCGCGGGGGCGCTTGAATGCGCAGGTCCGGGGCGTGCGGTCGGGGTTTCGAACGGGAAACGGCGGGGCGGGCGAGCGAGGGGTCGGGCCGAAAACAAGTGCCGGGCGGGTGGGGATGCGGGGGCGGGGTGGGGACGGAGGAGGGGTGGGGGACCGAGAGTGAGGGGGTTGGGGGTGGGTATTCGCGAGGGGGTGATGTTCGAACTGGCGTACGTATGGGTGGGGTTGGTGAGGGCGGAGAGGACGGAGAGATGGGCAGGGGGTGGGCTTCGGGGGCTCGGGGGGGGTCTGGACGGGGCGCTGGTGGGTCTGGACCGGACCTTGGCGGGTGTCCGGACGGGCCTGGGCGGGTCGTGCCGACGTGGGCGGTCGGTGGGGGTACCGACGGCGGCTCGCTCGGGGTGGTCGGGTATTCGTCCTGGTCGGCGGGGCGACGTGGGGGCGCGTACCGCGATGCGGGACGGCTGGTGCGTACGGTGGCTTGCTCGGGTTGGTCCGGCGTTCGACCTGGTCCGCGGGCCGATGCCGGGGGCCCGCGATCCGGACCACTTGAAGCGCGCTCCGACGGCGGCTTGCTCGGGTTGGTCCGGCGTTCGACCTGGTCGGCGGGGCGGCGTGGGGGCGTCCCGCGATGCCGACCGCTCGATGCGCGCTCCGACGGCGGCTCGCTCGGGTTGGTCCGGCGTTCGCCCCGGCCCGCGGGCCGGTGAGGGGCGCGTGCCGCGATGCGGGACGACTGGTGCGAACGGTGGCTTGCTCGGGGTGACGCGGTGTTCGCCCCGGTCCGCGGGCCGATGCGAGGGGCCCGCGATGCGGACCACTTGAAGCGCGCTCCGACGGCGGCTCGCTCGGGTTGGTCCGGCGTTCGTCCTGGTCCGCGGGCCGATGCCGGGGGCCCGCGATCCGGACCAGTTGAAGCGCGCCCCAACAGCGGCTCGCTCGGGTTGGTCCGGTGTTCGCCCCGGTCCGCGGGCCGATGCCGGGGGCCCGCGATGCGGACCACTTGAAGCGCGCTCCGACGGCGGCTTGCTCGGGTTGGTCCGGCGTTCGTCCTGGTCCGCAGGCCGATGCGGGGGGGCCCACGATGCGGACCGCTTAATGCACCCGCCGACAGCGGCTCGCTCGGGTTGGTCCGGCGTTCGACCTGGTCCGCGGGCCGATGCAGGGGGCGCGTGCCGCGATGCGGAGGAGCTGTGCGGAGTAGCTACGCGGAGCTCAAGGCTCCCCAGGGCAATGCCTGCAACGCACCCGACGCCGCGCCGCATCCCGGCGGCGATGCCCGCGAGCAGCGCGGACAGCTGCGCGGTGGTCCGGCCGACGCCCGGTGCCGGACGGGCGAGCGGAGCCGCGTCATCGACGTGGCTAGACCCATGACGGGAAACCACCGGTGCGGGGGCGGAGGTCGGGCGGGCGCCCCCTGGGGGACGGGCATCTACTGAGGTCAGCGGCTTGAGAGAGGTTTACCGCCCGCCCGGAGTCCGCGTGCGGAGGGTGTTCGGGGGCGTGGGCGGGGCTGGGTCCGAGCGTGGGTGCCGGCGCCGATCTCGAGGGCGGCTGCGACCGTGACTCCGGCCCCCACATCCGGCGCTCGCGCGAGGACCGCTACCGGTTCCGCCGCCGGCACGGAGTGCGGCCTGTCGGCGCCGTGGGCGCGCCCTCCGGCCCTGCGGGGTGGTGCGGAAATGACGAAGGCGACCCTGCCCACATGATGCGTGGAACTGGGTCGCCTGTCGTGCTGGTGGGCGATACTGGGATCGAACCAGTGACCTCTTCGGTGTGAACGAAGCGCTCTCCCGCTGAGCTAATCGCCCGGGCGCAGAGAGAACATTACCCCATGTCAGGGGTGGCTCCGACCAGCCAAGGAGCCCCAGAACGGACCTTCACCCGTCGGTCATTCCTGGATGTTCCACGGCATCTGGACGCCGAACTTCCAGAGGTAGACGCCACCGAGCGCCGCGACGATGACGACACCGACACTCGTGAGAATGATGTTGCGGCGCCGCACCTTCGGGTCGAGTGCCCGCTGTGTCGCCTCCGTGACTTTGCGCTTCGTCCAGCGGAGCACCAGCTGCGCCCAGACGAACTCGGTCGCCCAGATCGCCATGCCGCCGAAGATCACCAGCCAGCCGGGGCCCGGCAGCGGAAGCATGATCACGCCCGCGGCGACCACCGCGAGCCCCACGACGAAAACACCCACCTGCCAGCTCAGATGCAGCGCACGGCGGGCCTTGATGAATTCCGGCGCCCGCGATCCGAGGGGCCCCTCGATCTTCGTCTCATCATCGGCCGTGGCGACCTCGCCCGGCTCGTCACTCCCCGTATTCATACGGCCAAACCCTACCGGAGAGAAACCAGTCACCGGAATGGCCCTATCCGGCGAACCTGCTCTCGGCCGGAAGAGTTACGTAAAGACACGCAAAACACTCAGAGGGGTTTACAACGGCACCGTAGGTGGCATGTCGATTTCGCCGACGTGCGAATCCCCGAGCGCACACTGAGCGAAAGGCCCTGGCGCTTATGAACACCACGGTCAGCTGCGAGCTGCACCTGCGCCTCGTTGTGTCGAGCGAGTCCTCACTGCCTGTACCCGCAGGACTGCGGTATGACACGGCCGATCCCTACGCCGTGCACGCCACCTTCCACACCGGAGCCGAGGAAACCGTCGAGTGGGTGTTCGCCCGCGACCTCCTCGCCGAGGGCCTGCATCGGCCCACCGGTACCGGCGACGTCCGAGTCTGGCCGTCCCGGAGCCACGGCCAGGGCGTCGTATGCATCGCCCTGAGCTCCCCGGAGGGCGAGGCCCTCCTGGAAGCCCCGGCGCGGGCCCTGGAATCGTTCCTGAAGCGGACGGACGCCGCCGTGCCCCCGGGCACGGAACACCGGCATTTCGATCTCGACACGGAGCTCTCACACATCCTGGCCGAGAGCTGACGAGACCCCCATAGAGCCGCCCGGCGCCGTCCACTCGGGGAGACGGCTCGGGCCTAAACATCTGCAATGGGCACCACCGCAAAGGGCACGAACACCGGCGCCGTCGCCGCGGACTCCCGCGGGGGCGGCGCCGGTGCGCGTGGTCACGGGCAGGCCTGGACGGCCCCAGCACCGGTGCGCGGGGCCGGGGCGGGCCTTCCTGCCCTGCCCCGGTCGGGGAGGCCGACGTGGGCCGGCGAGAGCCGCTGAGAGCCGACGAGGGCGCCGCACGGGACACGGGGCAGGCGCCGGCCGGGTCGGGTCGGGTCGGGCCGGGCCGACAAGACCGGGCGGGGCACACCCGGCGGACCCACGCGGCCCACCAGACTCAGCGCCGGCCCGGACGGGGCTGAGCTGTTTTCGGGCGGGTGCAAGGTGCCGTTCGTGGGGCGTGAACCAGCCCATGACTGGCCCGTGAACCGGCCCGGAGTCATGGCGGACCGCGTGCGGATCGACCGCCCCCGCTCCCCCATCCCAGGAAGCCACTACCATCGGCCAGCATCGGAGGGCGCCCGCCCGACCCCCAGGCCAGGGAGCGAAACGTGCTGATCACCCACGACACCCGGCGCTCTCTCGACGCCGTGGTGGACCTGGTGAACACCGCGGCGGAGAACGACACGCCGGACGGGCTCGCGGACGTCGCGTCCCTCGACAATTTCGTACGAAAGCACGGGATCAGTGATGTCGGCGTGCTGTCGGAGCAGGACCTCGCGGCCGTACGCGCGGTCCGCGGCCGGTTCGCCGGAGTCTTCGCCGCCGACGACCCCCGTACCGCCGCGGGCCTCATCAACGAGCTGGTCGCCGTCGCGGGCACCACTCCCCGGCTCACCGACCACGACGGCTACGACTGGCACGTGCACTACTTCGCGCCGGGTGCCTCCGTCGCCGACCACCTCGCGGCCGACTGCGGGATGGCGCTGGCGTTCTTCGTGGTGGCCGGGGAGCAGGACCGGCTGCGGCGCTGCGAGGCCCCGGACTGCCGGCACGCCTTCGTGGATCTCTCCCGGAACCGCTCGCGCCGCTACTGCGACAGTCGGACCTGCGGAAACCGGCTCCACGTGGCGGCGTACCGGGCGCGCCGCAAGGAAGCGGCGGGCTGACGGACGCTGAACGCGCGGCGGGCTGACGGAGCCCTCGGCGGGTGACGCCAGGGGCTCCGTGTACGGCTCAGAGCAGCAGCAGGTCGTGCAGCGAAGCCATGAGCAGCAGACAGCCGATCACCGCAAGGAAGATCATCAGCGGTGGCTGGGAAAGCGCGTAGAGACAACCCCGCGGCTCCTCGGGAGGGGCGGCGGTGTCGCTCTGTGTTGTGTCCAGCATCTCGCGGCGATGATGACGCAGCCACCACCCGCTCCGCGATCAACACGCCCGGAATGACCGGGAGTTCGCCAATATCCGCGATGAGCAGGCACGAACGTGATCGTTTCCGCGCTCTCCCATGATCCTCTGTGTCGTTTCAGTCCGTCATATGCCGCGCTTCTTCAAGATGGCCTCGATGTCGCTGAAGTCGTCGTCGGAACCCGCGGCCCGGGGCGTCGTCGCGGGCCGGGCGGCCGGACGGGAGCCCTGGGTCAGCGAGGGCGCCGAGGCCGCGGGGGCCACCGCCTCCCGCTGTGCGGCCCGGGCGGCCGCCTTGCGTTCCTTACGGGTCCCGCCGCCACGCCGCTCCACCGCCCGCGTGGTCATGAACAGCAGCCAGGCCACGCCCAGCACACCGAAGCCCGCCCACGCGGTGGGGCTGAAGGCGGTGTCGGCCAGCCAGCCGACGACTCCGGTCATCACCAGGCCGACCGGCACCAGCGAGTAGGCGGCGATGCGGGCGGCGGAGAGGAACCGCTTGCGGTAGGCCGTGACCGCGGCGATGCCGAGGCCGGCCGCGGAGACGGCGGAACAGACAGTCTCGGCAATCATCCGGTCCTCCAGGGCAGCGCTCGGCAGAGCGGGTCGGTTCGTCACTTCCATCCTGCACCGCCCCACGCCCGATATGCCATGCTCCGGGCGGACCTCAGGGACATCTCCGGGTCGGGGTCCTCCCCAGGTCCCGGTTGGGGGGCCGTCGGCAGGGCTGGGAGACTGGGTGCCATGAACGACTCCCCCGCAGCCCGCGCCACCGCCGTCCTGGACGTCTGGTGCGAACTCCAGTGCCCCGACTGTCGCAGCGCCCTCGCCGACCTGCGTGCGCTGCGCGCCCGCTACGGCGACCGTCTGGAGCTGCGGCTGCGGCACTTCCCGCTGGAGAAGCACAAGCACGCCTTCGCCGCCGCGCAGGCCGTCGAGGAGGCCGCGGAGCAGGGCCGGTCCTGGCCGTACGTCGAGGCGGTCCTCGACCGTGTCGAGGAACTGGACCGCAAGGGCGAGCCCTTCCTGATCGAGGTGGCCCGCGAACTCGGTCTGGACGCCGAGGAGTTCGACACCGCCCTGATCGACGGCCGGCACATCCTGATCGTCGACGCCGACCAGGCCGAGGGCAAGGCCATCGGCGTGACCGGCACCCCGACGTACGTCATCGGCGGCGAGCGGCTCGACGGCGGCAAGAGCCAGGAGGGCCTGCGCGAGCGCATCGAGGAGATCGCCGACCGCCTGCTGGCCGAGGACGCGTAGTCCTCGTTCTCGCGAAGTGATTCAGATCAGGTTCTCGTAGAAGTGGTTCAGAGCAGGTTCTTGTAGAGGTAGTACTCGCTCGTCGTATAGCCGAGTGACTCGTACAGCTTCTCCGCCGGGGTGTTCCCCGCGAACACGTTGAGGCCGATGCGGTCCCTCTCGCCGGCCACCGCCCGGGCCTCGGCCAGCAGCATCAGGGTGCGCCCATGGCCGCGGCCCCGGTGCTCGGGGCCGGTCTCGACGCCGAGCACGAACGCCGCGTCGGGCCACAGGACCAGCCACAGCGTGCCGACCGGGGTCCCCTCGTGTTCCAGGACACTGAGCACCGTGTTCTCGCTGGCCAGTCCGTCCGGCAGGAACCGGGCGAGCCCCTGGTCCGTCTTGCGGTACGCCTCCGCCTCGGGCACGCCCCGCTCGATCTGCGAGCGGGCGAACTCCTCGCGCTCCTTCGCCAGCCAGGGCACGTACTCGGCCTCGGTCATGGGCCGGGCGACACTGCCGACCGGCAGTGCGGGGCCGGGGCCGTCCAAGGGCTTGGTCATGACCCGGTTGCTCAGGACGTACCCGAGCGTCGTGGCGAGCCGGAGCACACCGTCCGCGTCCCCGGGCACCGACGTCTCGACGCGCTTGCAGCCCCAGCCGCGGGCGACCTCCTCGGCCGCGAGCACGGCCACCGTGCCCCGGCCCCGCCCACGGTCGGGTTCCTCGACGTACAGCTCTCCGACTCGGGCCACGGTGGGGCCATACTCCGGATGCGTGGAGAGGTGGATCCCGCCCACGGGACGACTGTTCACGCACACCTTGTAGCGGCGGGACAGCGCCCCGTCACCTCCGCGCTGAAGCGGCTCGGTCGGCCGCAGGGTGGTGGTCATCAGGGGTGTTCTACCCGTCCCGTGCCCCGTCGTCATCCTGTTTTGCCGTCATCCTGTTTCGCCGTCGTCCTTCTTGCGCGCTGACGTGCCACGCGTGACCTCTACGGGTCGAGGTCGCTTCCGGCCCGCTCCTCGAAGACGCGCATGGCCTTGGCGGTCACCGGGCCCGGCGCGCCCGGGAGTTGACGCCCGTCGACCCGGTGCACACCCTGCACGTCCCGCAGCGTGGACGTCAGGAAGACCTCGTCCGCACGCTCCAGGACATCCAGCGGAAGATCGGTCTCCCTGGCGCCGGTCCATTCGACGGCGAGCGCACGCGTGATGCCGGCGAGACAGCCGGAGGCGACGGGCGGGGTGTGGATCTCGCCGTCGAGGACGACGAAGACGTTCGACCCCGTGCCCTCGCACAGCTGCCCGACCGTGTTGGCGAACAGCGCCTCGCTCGCGCCCTGTTCGCGCGCGCGGGCCAGGGCGACGACGTTCTCGGCGTACGAGGTGGTCTTGAGGCCGGTGAGGGCGCCGCGCTCGTTACGGGTCCAGGGCACCGTGATCACGGCGGTGGAGTCGGGGCGGCGGGTGGACTCGCCGAGGGCGACGAGCAGGGTCGGGCCGTGTTCGCCGCGGTCGGAGCCGAGCGGGCCGTAGCCACCGGTGTAGGTGATCCGCAGTCGGCCGAGCGGCATCGGGTTGGCGTCCAGGACGGCGGCGCAGGCGCCGCGCACCTCGTCGAGGTCGGGTGCGGCCAGCCCAAGGCCGCGCGCCGAGCGGACCATCCGGTCGAGGTGGCGGGTCAGCGCGAACGGCCGTCCCTCCACCGCCTTCACGGTCTCGAAGATGCCGTCACCCACGGTCAGCCCGTGATCGAAGGCGGAGACGCGGGCGGACTCCATGTCCTGCAGACCGCCGTCGAGCCAGATCTTCACGTCAGAGAGTCCTTCCACTTTCGTACGCGTCTCCGTACTGTCCCGACGCTACCGCGAGCAGTCTCGCGGCCTTCAGCTCGGTCTCCTGCCATTCCCTTTCGGGGTCGGAGCCCCAGGTGATGCCGGCGCCGGTGCCGAAACGCAGGACGCCTTCGGCGCGGTCGGTCCAGAAGGTGCGGATGCCGACGGCGAGCTGGGCGGTGGCGCGGTCGGCGTCGACCCAGCCGATGCCGCCGCAGTAGGGGCCGCGGGGTGCGGTCTCCAGGGCCTCGATGATGGTCAGGGCGCTGGTTTTGGGGGCTCCGGTGACGGAGCCGGGCGGGAACACGGCGGCCAGCAGATCGGGCCAGCCGGTGTCGGCGCGCAGGTGGCCGCGGACGGTGGAGACGAGGTGGACCAGCCCGGGGTGTTTTTCGACGACGCACAGATCGGGGACGGTGACCGTGCCGGTGGCGCAGACGCGGCCGAGGTCGTTGCGCACGAGGTCCACGATCATGACGTTCTCGGCGTGGTCCTTGTCGAGGAGGTCGGCCTCGGTGCGTCCGGTGCCCTTGATGGGGCCGGATTCGATGACGGGGCCGGTGCGACGCAGGAAGAGTTCGGGGGAGGCGGTGGCGATCTCGACGCCGTGGCGGGGCAGGCGGATCGTTCCCGCGTAGGGGGCCGGGTTGCCGCGGGCCAGCAGCGCGGTGAGGGCGTCGATGTCGGCGTCGGGGGCGAGGGGGGCGGACAGGACGCGGCAGAGGTTGGCCTGGTAGACCTCGCCGGCGGCTATGTGGGCGCGGATGCGGCGTACGCCGGCGGTGTACGCGGCGTGGTCGAGGGAGGACGTCCAGTCACCGGGGGTGGGTCCCTGCCACTGCCCGGGGACGGGGGCGGGCACGGGTTCGGTGCGTACGTCGGCGAAGCGGGCGCAGACCAGGCCGCCCTCGAAGTCGGCCGCGACGGCCCAGAAACCGGCCGAGTCCAGGGCCGCGGGGTCGCTGGTGACGTCGAGGAGACCGGTCGCGACGAGGCCACCGAAACGGGCGAGAGGAGGGAGGTCGAGCACGCAGTCGAGTCTAGGTCGGGTGACCTGCGGGTGCCCTGACCGTGTCCTTTGCCGGACAGACCGCAGCACGCTGCGCAAACGCGTTTTTGTGCTGGCCCGGGAATCCGCTAGAGTTCAACACGTCGCCGGGACGCGCAAGCCGAACGGAAACGACGCGCGGACGTAGCTCAGTTGGTAGAGCGCAACCTTGCCAAGGTTGAGGTCGCCAGTTCGAACCTGGTCGTCCGCTCGCAGGAAGAGGGGGATCATCCCGAACCCCCACACTCCTGGTGGAGTGGCCGAGAGGCGAGGCAACGGCCTGCAAAGCCGTCTACACGGGTTCAAATCCCGTCTCCACCTCCAAGGACGATTAGCTCAGCGGGAGAGCGCTTCCCTGACACGGAAGAGGTCACTGGTTCAATCCCAGTATCGTCCACTGGTCCGCAAGGACCCGATCCATCTGGATCCCCGCGCGATTAGCTCAGCGGGAGAGCGCTTCCCTGACACGGAAGAGGTCACTGGTTCAATCCCAGTATCGCGCACGCAGTACGCACCACCCGCACCCTCTGCAGGGTCACCTGCGCGATTAGCTCAGCGGGAGAGCGCTTCCCTGACACGGAAGAGGTCACTGGTTCAATCCCAGTATCGCGCACCAGCCGAAGCCCCCGGCCGTCTCGTACGGTCGGGGGCTTCGTCGTGTCAGGTCGTTCCTCCGGTCGTGCTCAGGAGGAGAAGAGCATGTGGCCGAAGCTCTTGTGGCGCTGGTGCCCGCCGTAGTGACCGCCGCCATGGCCTCCGTGTCCGCCGTGCTGCGGGGCACCCCACGCGGGCGCGGGCGCCGAGGGGTAGGCCTGCGGGGGCGGCGCGGGCTGCGACCACTGGGCCTCCACGCGCGTCAGCGCCTCCAGCTCGCCGTAGTCGAGAAATATCCCGCGGCAGCCGCTGCACTGCTCGATCTGGACGCCATTGCGGTTGTACGTGTGCATCGGCGCGTGGCACTTCGGACACTGCATGCTCGGCTCAACTCCTCGCCGTTCGGTACCGCTTCCACCAGGACAGACACTGTCCGGCCTCGAACGGTTGCACCCTACGCGGTCGGGGCCTGCGCCAACTCGGGCGGGACGGCTCACATTCGGTCACAGGCGTCGATCACGGCCTGCTGCACCTCGTCCAAGGGGCGCTCCTCCTCCACGGACTTGGCGATCGCCAGGGCCGCGGTCTGCACGGTGAGGGCGCGGGCCGCCACGTCCAGGGCGGGCCAGGGGTCGCCATCGGCGGGTACGGCCGGGCCGCCGGCCCGTCGGTAGGCGGTCAGGAAGCGGGTCCACTCGTCGGGCGGGAGCAGACCGCAGGCGTACCAGGCGGCCGGGCGTGCCAGGTCCCAGGTCGGCACGCCCACGCCGAGGTCGTCCACATCGATGAGGAGCCAGGGGCCGGTCGGCGCGGGGTGGCGGACGAGCTGGCCCAGGTGCAGGTCTCCGTGGCAGAGGATCCCCGCGGCCGGCATGGAGGCCTCGGCGCGGGCCCAGGCGGGCAGGGCCGCCCAGGCGCGCAGCACCGGGGCGGCGGCCGGGTGCGGGCCCGCCGTCCGCAGCCGGGTGATCGCCCGGGCCGCCTTGGCGGGGCCCCGCATGGGCGGCAGGCCGTCCGGCGCGGGGGTCCGGTGGAGGCGGGCCAGCAGGGTCGCGGCGGCCTCCCAGGGAGCGGCCTCGGGGGCCCCCGGGTCGACCGGGGTGCCATACGGCCAGAAGGTGACCGGGCGGCCGTGGAGGTCGACGGGCTTCGGGCGGAGCGGGGCGAGGAGGATGCCGGTGAGGGCGGGGTGTGCGGCGAGCTCGAGACGGCGGGAGAGTTCGGCGTGGTCCGTGCCGGGGGCGTGCGCCTTGGCCACGGTGTCGCCGTGGCGGACGACGGTGCCGTCGTGGCGGTCGGCGAGAACGGAGTCGTGGTGTGTGCAGGGGGTGTCGGCGGGGTGGGCCGCGGTGCGCGCCCCGGCGGTCAGGGCGGGAAGCACGTCTGCGGTCACGGGGCCCCCTGGGGTGTGCGGTCGGTACCTCGCGAGCGTACGTTCTCCGCCTCTACCCGTCCCGTCCGTACCTGGGGGCTCCGCCCCCAGACCCCCGGGTGGGTTCCTTGGCCGCGGGCCGTCTGTGGCTGGTCGCGCAGGTCCCCGCGCCCCTGGGGCACGGGGCTGCGCCCCGGTGCCAGGGCAAAACAATGCCCGCGCAGCTCCCCAGCTGCGCGGGCATTTGTGCCGTCCGCCGCACCCCCGTCCCCACGGGGTTTCATGGCCGGATGTCCCCGCCCGGACCGCTCTTCCGGGCCTGGGGCGCCGCTCAGCGCCCCAGCATCACGCCCACGGACGACGCTTGTGTGACCACCGCGTCCCAGCCGCCGAAGACGACTACGAGCAGGGCCGCCAGAGGAAGGACCATCGCTGTCGCCACCAAGGGGTGGCGCTGACCCTGACGACGCGGGCGGAACGCGGCGCTGTACGCCTTGCGTCCTGTGCGGATCGCCGTCCGCGGTGCCGTGTGGGCCATGGTCCCTCTCCTGACCGAGCATCTATGTGGTTTGGCAGCGGCGGGTGTCTGACCTCGGGGGACGAGTGCTGCACCCGCCGCTTGACCTCAAATCTATGGGCGCGGCGGCGATCGGTCGTCATGCCCTCGTACCGATTGCCGGGCCTCCCGGAGGATGAGCGATGACCTGCGGTGTACTCCCCTGGGTGGAGATGAGGACCTAGGTCTCAGGGTCTTCCCGGAGGGGGCGTCCGGTGTGCCCGGACTGTTCCGAGCCGTCCTCCCTCGGCACCGGCTGCTCGACCAGCGCCAGCACCCGGGTCGCCATGAAGCGGGCGGTGCGCACCACCGATCCGTTTCGGGTGACTTCGCTCACTTCCACCACCCCCCTGCGCACCGCGGTCTCCACTCTGCGACCCGCTCTGCTCGCCACCACCTCGTACGTACGCGTCGTGTCCCCGGCGTCCACGACTATCTCCACGCGATCACCCTTCACAGGTTCAATCCCCCTTCTGCGACGGACGGTTGGGATCACGGGCAGCCCAAGGCAGCCGTGTTCTCGCATTCCCTGACCGTCTTTCAAGTTTCCCACCCGGCACTGACAATCGATCGGACCGTGAGGGCGCGGCCTCTGCGCGCACCCGGCCGCGGAAACGTAAGCTGTGGCTCGTCAAACGGACCGGGCAGCGGGGATGGACATGGCGATGATGCGCCTGAGGCGCGAGGACCCGCGTGTCGTCGGCTCGTTCAGGCTTCACAGGCGGCTCGGCGCGGGTGGAATGGGCGTGGTCTACCTGGGCTCCGACCGCCGTGGCCAGCGGGTCGCGCTGAAGGTGATCCGACCGGATCTGGCGGAGGATCAGGAGTTCCGGTCACGGTTCGCCCGCGAGGTCTCGGCGGCCCGGCGGATCAGGGGCGGCTGCACGGCGCGGCTCGTGGCCGCCGATCTCGAGGCGGACCGGCCGTGGTTCGCCACGCAGTACGTGCCGGGGCCCTCGCTGCACGACAAGGTCGCCGAGGAGGGCCCGATGTCGGCCGCCGACGTGGCCGCCGTCGGGGCCGCGCTCTCCGAGGGGCTCGTCGCCGTGCACGAGGCCGGTGTCGTGCACCGGGACCTCAAGCCGTCCAACATCCTGCTGTCCCCGAAGGGGCCGCGGATCATCGACTTCGGCATCGCCTGGGCAACGGGGGCGAGCACCCTGACGCACGTCGGTACGGCGGTCGGCTCGCCCGGGTTCCTCGCGCCCGAGCAGGTGCGCGGCGCCGCCGTCACCCCGGCCACCGACGTGTTCGCGCTCGGCGCCACGCTGGCGTACGCGGCGACCAACGACTCGCCCTTCGGACACGGCAGTTCCGAGGTGATGCTGTACCGAGTGGTGCACGAGCAACCGCAGCTGCACGGTGTTCCGGACGCGTTGGCTCCGCTCGTCCGCGCGTGTCTGGCCAAGGACCCCGAGGAGCGTCCCAGCACGCTCCAACTCTCCCTGCGACTCAAGGAGATCGCGGCGCGCGAGGCGCAGGGCATGGCGGACGTCCGCCCGCCCGCGCAGCGCAGTGATCCCGACCGGCCGACGGGACGCCTGGCCGAGCAGTACGCCGAGCAGCCCACCCAGCGCCGCCCGCAGGGCACACCGCCGCCGCGCACGGGCGGCACCAACGGGGGCTCACGGCCGCCGCAGTCGGGTGCGCGACCCGCGCCCGCCCGGGGTACCGGACGCTCCGGCAGCAGGCCCGCGCCTCGCAGCGGCGCCGGGCGTCCCGCGCCCCGGACCACGGGGACCGGGCGGCGGCCGGCCAATCCGCGGCTGCTGCGTCAGCGGCTCTTCGTGTTCGTCGTGGTGACGCTGCTCGTCGCGCTGGGCATCGCGGCGGCGCAGGGCTGCCAGGGGCCGGCACGCGGGCTGGACGACGGGGGCACGCGCAAGGACGTACGACAGGCACAGTCGTCGTACGCGCCATCGCCCGGCGGTCTGATGGCCAAGCAGTACCGGAGCCGACTGGACAGGCCCTAGGTTTTTGGCGACAGGCCCTGGGGCCGGGTCCAGGTCGCTTCGGACAGGCCCTAGAGCTGGGGGCGGCCCGTCGCGACCGCGTAGAAGGCGACCGCGGCCGCCGCGCCGACGTTGAGCGAGTCGACGCCGTGGGCCATCGGGATGCGGACCCATTCGTCCGCCGCCATCAGGGCCTTCGTGGACAGGCCGTCGCCCTCCGCGCCCAGCATCAGCGCGACCCGGTCCATCCGGTGCGGGGCCGCCTCGTCCAGGGACCTCGCCTTCTCGTCCGGGGTGAGGGCGAGCAGGTTGAAGCCCGCGTCGCGGACCGTCTCCAGGCCCTTGGGCCAGGTCTCGAGACGGGCGTACGGGACCGAGAAGACCGCGCCCATCGAGACCTTCACGGAGCGGCGGTAGAGCGGGTCCGCGCAGTCCGGGGAGAGCAGGACCGCGTCCATGCCGAGGGCCGCGGCGGAGCGGAAGATCGCGCCGATGTTGGTGTGGTCGTTGACCGCCTCCATCACCACCACCCGGCGCGCGGACCGCAGGAGTTCCTCGGCCGTCGGCAGCGGCTTGCGCTGCATGGACGCGAGCGCGCCCCGGTGCACGTGGTAGCCGGTCACCTGCTCTGCGAGTTCCGGGCTGACCGCGTACACCGGGGCCGGGAGCTCGTCGATGACATCGCGCATGACGTCGACCCACTTGGCGGACAGGAGCATCGAGCGCATCTCGTACCCGGCGTCCTTGGCGCGTCTGATGACCTTCTCGCCCTCGGCGATGAACAGGCCCTCGACGGGTTCGCGCTTACGGCGCAGCTCCACGTCGGTCAGGCCCGTGTAGTCACGCAGGCGCGGGTCGTCGGGGTTCTCAACGGTGATGAGATCGGCCACAGGGTGATACTGCCTTGTCCTGGGTGCGGTGCCAACGGCTGGGCACGGGTTGGGTTACCGGTGGTTACTCGGAAGCGTTCAGCGGGCTGTGCACACCCACGTTCACGACCTCGCCGATGACGATCACCGCCGGGGGCTTCACGTCCTCGGCGCGTACGGTCTCGGCGACCGTGGCCAGGGTCGCGTCGACGCGGCGCTGGGCGGCGGTCGTGCCCTCCTGGACCAGGGCGAGGGGGGTCTCGGCCGGCTTGCCGTGCGCGATCAGGGTCTCGGCGATCCTGCCGATCTTGTCGACGCCCATGAGGACGACGAGCGTGCCGCGCAGCCGGGCGAGGGCCGGCCAGTCGACGAGGGATCGCTCGTCGTCAGGGGCGACATGGCCGCTGACCACGGTGAACTCATGTGCGACACCCCGGTGGGTGACCGGGATACCGGCCGCACCCGGCACCGAGATCGAACTGGAGATGCCGGGGACGACCGTGCAGACGATGCCGGCCTCGGCGAGCGCCTGGGCCTCCTCCATGCCACGGCCGAAGACGAACGGGTCGCCGCCCTTGAGCCGGACGACCGACTTGCCCTGCTTCGCGTGCTCGATGAGCGCGTTGTTGATGGCCTCCTGGGCCATGTACCGGCCGTAGGGGATCTTCGCCGCGTCGATCACCTCGACGTGCGGCGGGAGTTCGGCGAGCAGGTCGCGCGGGCCCAGGCGGTCGGCGATGACCACGTCGGCCTCGGCGAGCAGTCGCCGGCCGCGGACCGTGATCAGGTCGGGGTCGCCGGGGCCCCCGCCGACCAGGGCGACACCCGGGGTGCGGGTGCGGTGGTGGGGCGCCACGAGGGTCCCGTCACGCAGCCCCTCGACCACCGCGTCGCGGATCGCGGCGGTGTGGCGGGGGTCGCGGCCCTTGGCGTTCGTGGTGAGGACGGCGACCGTGACGCCCTCGCTGTGACCGGTGGCCGGGGTCCAGGCGGTCGCCGCGTCGGCGTCGTCGGAGCGGACGCACCAGACGCGGTGGCGCTCCGCCTCGGCGGAGGCGTCCGTGTTCGCCTGCCGGTCACTGGTCGCGATCAGGGCGTACCAGGCGTCGGCGAGGTCGCCGTCCTCGTACGGGCGCCTCGTCCAGGTGATCTCGCCCGCGTCCGCCATCGCCTCGACGGAGGGGGTGGCACCGGGCGACACGAGGTGGATGTCCGCGCCCGCCGCGATGAGCGCCGGGAGGCGGCGCTGGGCGACCTGGCCACCGCCGAGGACGACTACGCGGCGACCGGTGAGGCGGAGGCCTACGGGGTAGGCGGGGTTTTCGGCCATGGCGGTGCGGCTCCTCGTACGGGGCCGCTGCGCTCGGCTGGAGCGGCCTTGACGTGCTGTTTTGGATGCGGGTCCACGATACGGCGGGGGCGGGAGGGGCTCCTTCCCCGAGCCCGCCCCGTCCCCGCAGTGACACTGTGCGGCTCCGCCGCGTGGGGCTGCGCCCCCGAACCCCCGCACGAGCGGGTGCGTCGTCGGTCTACTTTTCGGTGACCCCTGCGGAGTCGAACGTCGCCACCTCGTGCATCGCCCTCGCCGCGCTCTGGACCACCGGCAGCGCCAGCAGGGCGCCCGTGCCCTCGCCGAGGCGCAGATCCAGGTCGACCAGGGGGCGCAGGCCCAGCTTGTTCAGGGCGGCGACGTGGCCGGGCTCGGCGCTGCGGTGACCCGCGATGCAGGCCGCGAGGACCTCGGGGGCGATGGCGCGGGCCACGAGGGCGGCGGCGCCGGCGCTGACGCCGTCCAGGATCACCGGTGTACGCAGGGAGGCGCCACCGAGGAGCAGGCCGACCATGGCGGCGTGTTCGAGGCCGCCGATCGCGGCGAGGACACCGATGGGGTCGGCCGGGTCCGGCTGGTGGAGTTCGATGGCGCGGCGCACGACCTCGGTCTTGCGGGCGAGGGTCTCGTCGTTGATGCCGGTGCCCCGGCCCGTCACCTCGGACGGGTCGGTGTCCGTGAAGACGGAGATCAGGGCCGCCGACGCGGTGGTGTTGGCGATGCCCATCTCGCCGGTCAGCAGGGCCTTGTTGCCGGCCGCCACGAGGTCGCGGGCCGTCTCGATGCCCACCTCGATGGCGGCCGTGACCTCTTCGCGGGTCATCGCGGGGCCGGTCGTCATGTCGGCGGTGCCCGCGCGGACCTTGCGCGGGAGGAGACCCGGGGTCGCGGGGAGGTCGGAGGCGACGCCCACGTCGATGACGCAGACCTCGGCACCCACCTGGTTGGCGAAGGCGTTGCAGACCGCGCCGCCACCCAGGAAGTTGGCCACCATCTGGCCGGTGACCTCCTGCGGCCAGGGGGTGACGCCCTGGGCGTGCACGCCGTGGTCGCCCGCGAAGATCGCGACGGCGGCGGGCTCCGGGATCGGCGGCGGGCACATCCGGGACAGGCCGGACAGCTGTGCGGAGATGATCTCCAGCATGCCGAGCGCGCCCGCGGGCTTGGTCATCCGCTTCTGGCGCTCCCACGCCTCACCGAGCGCCTTGGCGTCCAGCGGGCGGATGTTGGAGACCGTCTCGGCGAGCAGGTCGTGCGGTTCCTCACCGGGCAGCGCGCGACGGCCGTACGTCTCCTCGTGCACGACCCAGGACAGCGGGCGGCGCTTGGACCAGCCGGCCTGCATCAGCTCGGGCTCCTCGGGGAACTCGTCGACGTAGCCGACGCAGAGGTAGGCCACCACGTCCAGGTGCTCGGGCAGGCCGAGGGCGCGGACCATCTCGCGCTCGTCGAAGAAGCTGACCCAGCCGACACCGAGGCCCTCGGCGCGGGCCGCGAGCCACAGGTTCTGGACCGCGAGCGCAGAGGAGTACGGGGCCATCTGGGGCTGGGTGTGACGGCCCAGGGTGTGACGGCCGCCGCGGGTCGGGTCGGCGGTGACGACGATGTTCACCGGGGTGTCGAGGATGGCCTCGATCTTCAGTTCCTTGAACTGCTTCGCGCGCCCCTTGGGCAGCGACTTGGCGTACGCCTCGCGCTGCCGGGCGGCCAGTTCGTGCATCGTGCGCCGGGTCTCGGCGGAGCGGATGACGACGAAGTCCCAGGGCTGGGAGTGGCCGACGGACGGCGCGGTGTGCGCGGCCTCGAGGACCCGCAGCAGTACGTCGTGCGGGATCGGGTCGCTGCGGAAGCCGTTGCGGATGTCGCGGCGCTCGCGCATCACGCGCAGCACGGCCTCGCGCTCGGCGTCGTCGTAGCCGGGGGCCGCGGGGCCGGTGGACTCTCGTACGTCTTCCACTGCGGCCGTGCTCTCTTCCTGGTCGGCGACCTGGGTGTCCAGGTCGTCCGCTTGCTGTGCGACTACTACGGGCTCCGGGTCCGCCTCGAACGGCTCCGGTACGGGGGTCGTCCCGGCTTCGGCCGCGCGGGGCGCGGGAACCGGGGCGACGGGCTCCGCCTCGATGGCGGGCTCCGCCTCGGCGAGCGGGGCGAGGGGAGCCTCCTGGCTCTCCACCGCTTCCGCCATCGCCGGGGGCTCTTCGACCGGGGGTCGCTCCTCCGTGGGCAGCGGCGGCACGGTCATGGCGTGCGGCGGGGTCGGGGCCAGGTGCGGGGTCGTCGGCACCGTGCCCTCGACGGGCACGAACCGGCCGAGGGGCTGGTCCGCGGCGGAGTCCAGGGGGGCGCCCTGGAATCCGGGTGCGCCTGCCGTGTCGCCGGGGCGGTGCTCGCCGTGCGACTGGTTCGTGGCCGCGTGCGGCGCCTGAGCGTGGACGGCCACGCCGACCGGTACACCGGCACCGGCCTCGGCGAACGCGGCGTGGGCCGCGGCGGGAGCCGCGAACTGCGCGGCCTGGACCGGGAAGGCCTCGACGCCGGGGAGTGCGTGCCCGTAGGAGTCGTCCGCGGCGCGCGCCACCTGCGCCTGGGCCTCGGCGGCGGCGTGGGCGGCGGACACCACGAGGGGTTCCGGGGCGAACTCGGGCTGCGCGGCCTCCGCGTGGGACGCGGGCTCCACGCCGGTGTCCGCCGACTGGACCGCGGGTTCCGGGGTGTGGACACCTGCTTCCGGGAACCGGGCGTCCTGAGCCGGGAACGGGGGCGCCTGGTCGACCGCCTGAGCGACGGGCTCGGCGAGGTGGGTGGCCTGGTCCGCGAGTGAGGGGGCCTGTTCGGTGGCTCCCGCCTCGGCGGCGGGCGTCGACTGCGGGTCCTGCGGGGGCTGGAGCACCTGCTCGGTCGCCAAGGGCTCCGCCGCCTCGGAAACCTGTGCCGGGGTGTCGGCGAGGTGCCCGGCGGTGTCGTCCGCGGTCGGGGCCGGGTGCGGGAGGTCCTGGGCCACCGGGAAGGGCGTCGAAGCGGGAGTCGTCTCCGGAACCTCGGGGGCCGGGAAGCCGTCCGGCGCGGGCGCGGCCTCAGGTCCCGGCGCCACCTCGAAGCTCGGCCCGGTCTCGGGGCTCGGCGCCATCTCGAAGCTCTGCTCGGCCTCGGGACTCGGCGCCATCTCGAAGCTCTGCTCGGCCTCAAGGCCCGGCCCGGTCCCGGGGCTCGGCGCGACCTCCACCGCCTGCTGGACGAAGTGCCCCTCCGGCACCTCGGGCGCGTGGGCGGGCTCCGGAGCCTGGGGCACCTGCACGAATCCCTGAGCCTCGGCCGCCTCGACCGCTTCCGCTGCCTGCGGAACCGGAGCGAATTCCGCGGGCTCGCCGGCCTCCGCGGCCGGCGCCGCCTCCGGCACCGTCAGCGCCTCGGCGACCCCTGCGGCCTCGGGGCCCTGGACGGCCGACGGGACGACCGTTTCTGCAGCCGCCCCCTCGGGACCCACCGGCGGCGCTCCCCACGGCACCGCGCCCTGCGGCGGGATCTCGGAGAGCTGCGATACGTCGAGGTACTCGGGACCGGTCGTCGGGGGACCCGCGTGCCGTACCGGAGTTGGGGGAGTCACGGGGTTCATCGGGGTGGCCATGGGCGCGGCGGCGGGGCCGCGATCGGCGAGCGAACGCACCGGGCTCGCGGAGCCGTCCGGAGTCGGCGGCCCGAGGTGCAGCGGACGGCGCGGCGCCGTCGGCTGCGGGGCGGGCGCGGCGCCGGGTACGCGGACGCCACTGAGGTCGAGCGAACCGCTGTCCCGGCCGGCCGTCTCGTGCGGCCCCGGCTCATGGACGAGAGGCTGCTCCTCGACGAGGGGCTGCGGGGGCGGCGGGGCCACCTCGTTGCCCCATGCTCCCTGTGCGCCCGGCATGAGAAGCAGGTCGTCGTCCTCGGCGGGGTTCTCGGAGGGGTCGAGGAAGGTGTACGCGCCCGGGGCGAGAACGCCCGGCTGCTCCACCATGCCTGCGTTCTCCGGCAGTCCCTCGCCCGGGACCTGGCCGGTGTCGGTCATGCGTACCCCTCGCCCATCGGTTAGTGCTTCCAAGTCCTGCTCGCCCGGAACGGCGCACCGACCGCCCCGCAGTGAAGAACGAGCGTGCGTGCCCAGCGGCACGAACGACCCGCCAACAAAGACGACAAAGCCATTAACAGGCATTGTCCCGGTCGTCCGACCCTCGCGACAGCTTGATCCGCGACGGCCCGCTGTGGACTGCGCCACGTTGCGCGTCCTCAGGTTCTGCCGTACCACACACGCCTCAAAACGGGCGCGTTTTCCGGACATTGGCCTACGAAAGGCCGATCGCCCTGGAGCGGTACAACGATCGGCCAGCCTACCGCGCGCAGTACGACAACAGGATCACGGGTTGCGATCGGGCAGACGGCCCGTGAGCAGGAACGCGACGCTCCGCTCGGTCTCCGTCCAGGCCCTTGTGTCGAGTTCGACGGACTGAATGAGGGCGCATTCGACCTGATATCCGTGCTCGCTGAGATCACGTCCCACGAGTTCGGCCGCGTCGCGGGTCGCCGCGTGCGTCACGATGCGCTGCGGACGGCGGTCGGCGACTGCCGAGACGACCTGCACTCCCCCGCCGCCGACGCGTACGACATCGGGCTCGGGGAGGTTCTCCAGGACGTGCGGCGCGGCGCCGTGCACGATCTGCATCTGGACGCCGTAGCGGCGCGCGGAGTCCTCGGTACGGGCGCAGGAACCGGGGTTGCGGTCGACGGCGATGACCGCCGCGCCGGTGCGCGCCGCCTCGGTGGCGAAGGCGCCGCTGCCGGAGCCGATGTCCCACACGAGGTCTCCGACGCGCGGGCCCAGCCGGGCGAGTTGGGCGGCGCGCAGCAGATCCGTTTCGCCTTCGCCCAGTGCGCCGCCGTACGCCTGGGCGGGCAGCGCCCAGCCGCGCGGTCCGGTGCCCGGGTCGCGTCCGGCGATCCAGCCGCCGTCCTCGGCCGCGGCCACGAAACCGCCGATGACGATGACGACGTTGGGGTCGCGCCAGGTGTGGTCGGCGGCCTTGTCGGAGGTGAGGATGGTGACCCGCTCGCTCGCGGTGCCGAGTTCCTCGCAGATGACGAAGGTGCGGTGGACTCCTTCGAGGAGCAGGCCGAGTTCGGCGGGGCCGGCGCCGGGCGAGGTGAGGACGGCGACCTTGGTGTGGGCGCGGCAGACGTTCACCGCGCGGCGCAGGGTGCGGCGGTGCGCCACGACCACCTGTGCGTCGTCCCAGGGCATGCCGGCACGGGCGAAGGCGGCGGCGACCGAGGAGACGGCGGGCACGACTTCGACCTCCAGGCCGAACTCGGGAGCCCGCAGGGTGCGTACGACTCCGAAGAAGCCGGGGTCGCCGTCGGCGAGGACGACGGCGCTGCCGCGGTGGCCCGCGATGCGGCGGGCGGCGAGGGAGACGCTGCCGAGGCGGATGCGTTCGGCGGCCCGGGGTACCTCGGGGAGCGCCAGGTGGTGTGCCGCTCCGGCCACCAGGGTGGCCGCGCCGAGGGCGGAACGCGCCGCGGCGGTCAAGGGCGAGCCGTCCCAGCCGATCACCGTGACCCGGTCGGCCATCGTCGTCAGTCTCCAGAAGGTTTTCGCAGGTCGTCGGTGGGCAGCCCGCGGGCGGGCTCCGTGAGGGTACCTGGTGTTGCTGGGTGCGGGCGCACAGATCTGTGCCGGGTGGGAGCGGTTCTTCCGAACGCGACGCGGGACGTCCCCCGGCTGCGGCGCGGGGAATCCCGCGGGTTCAGTTCCAGTCGGAGAACGACGTGAAACCACCCGTGTCGGCGAGCTGGTCGCCGACTCCGTCGAGGTCCTCCGGGAGGAGGCTCCAGATGATGAAGTCGGTGCGCACGTCCACCCAGCGGCCGTCCTCGGTGCGGGTGTGCGCTATACAGGCGTTGCGCAGGACACCCTCGCTGATGCAGCCGATCTTCTGGGCGACCTGCTGGGAGGCGGTGTTGTCGGCCGCCGTGCGCAGTTCGATGCGCTCGAACTTCTGGTCGCGGAAGAGCCATTGGGCGGTGGCGAGCGCCGCCTCGGAGGCGTAGCCCTCGCCGCGGGCCCAGGGGGCGATGACGTACGACAGTTCGGTGGAGCGCACATGCCAGTTGGTCTTGGCGAGCTGCACGATGCCGACCAGGCGCTGGGTGAGGAACTCGGTGACGGCGAGGTCGAGTCCCCGGCCCGCCGTGCGTTCGGCGGGCGCGTACCTGGTGATCCAGGTGCGGGCCGCGTCCTCGGTGTAGGGCTGGGGCACGTCGGTCCAGGCCCCGACCTGCTCGTCGTTCATCATCGCGGCCAGGGAGGGGACGTCGTCCTCGTCGAGCGCACGCAGGACCAACCGCTCCGTGCTGATGGAGATGTCGGGGAAGGTGCTGGTCATGCGCCGCTCCGTAACCGTCGGGGACGTCGGGCCCTCGGATCCTTCGGGCCCGCTGAACTGCCCAGCATGCAGCATGAGGCCACCGAACTGCACCACGGGGTCCACTCCGAGTGATGGAGTGGACCCCGTACGGTGACCCGGCCGGAACGACGGGATGACCGGAACTAGAACGACGGGATGACCGAACCGGCGTACTTGTCCTCGATGAACTTCTTGACCTCGGGCGAGGTCAGGAGCTTGGCGAGCTTCTTCACCCGCGGGTCGCTCTCGTTGCCCTTCTTGACGGCCAGGAAGTTGCCGTAGGGGTTGTTCGTCGCGGACTCCAGGAAGAGCGCGTCCTTGGCCGGCTTGAGGCCGGACGAGATGGCGTAGTTGCCGTTGATCACCGCGGCGTCGACATCGTCCAGGGAGCGCGGGGTCTGGGCCGCCTCCAGCTCCTTGAACTTGAGGTTCTTCGGGTTCTTCGCGATGTCCTGGGTGGTCGCGCTGTTGCCCGCGCCGTCCTTGAGCGTGATGAGCCCCTTGGAGGCGAGCAGCTTGAGCGCCCGCGCCTCGTTGACGGTGTCGTTCGGGACGGCGACCGTCGCACCGCTCTTGAGCTCGTCGGTCTTCTTGATCTTGTGGGAGTAGAGACCGAGCGGTTCCAGGTGGACCGTGACGACGGGCACGATGTGGGTGCCGTTCTTCTTGTTGAAGTCGTCGAGGTACGGCTGGTTCTGGAAGTAGTTGGCGCCGACGGACCCGTCCTCGGTCGCCGTGTTCGGCGTGACGTAGTCCGTGAACTCCTTGACCTCCAGGTCGAGGCCGGCCTTCTTCGCCAGGTTGTCCTTGATGTAGTCGAGGATCTCGGCGTGCGGGGTGGGGCTCGCGGCCACGACCAGCGGACCGCTGGTGTCGGAGGCGCTGCTGCTCTTGTCCGAGCCGCAGGCGGAGAGGCCGAGGGTGAGGGCTCCGGCGGCGAGGACTGCGGTGGTGATCTTGGCGGTGTTACGCACGAAAAGTGCCTTTCCTTAAGGGTGGAGCGACCCCGTGGTGGGTGGTTACGGGGAAATCTGCGGGTGGGGGGAGAGAACCGGAGGGGGTGTTCGCGCGGCCTCAGGCGACCTTGCCGACCTCCGCGGTGGCGGGCTCCTTGGCCTTCAGCAGCCGCAACTTCGGGGCGGCTGCTGAGTGGCCGCCGCGCCGGTGCAGGGTGCGGGCCGCGTAGTCGCCCGCGAACTGGATGAGGGAGATGACGACCGCGAGGATCGCCACCGTGATCCACATGAGTCCGGTCTCGAAGCGCTGGTAGCCGTAGCGGATGGCGATGTCGCCGAGCCCGCCGGCGCCGACGGTGCCGGCCATCGCGGAGTAGCCGATGAGGGCGACGATCGTGGTGGTCGCGGAGGAGATCAGCGACGGCAGCGACTCCGGTACGAGCACCTTGCGCACGACGGTCCAGGTGTTGCCGCCCATCGACTGCACGGCCTCGACGAGACCGCCGTCCACCTCGCGGACCGCCGTCTCGACCAGGCGCGCGAAGAACGGGATCGCACCGACGGCGAGCGGCACGATCGCCGCCTCGCGTCCGATGGTCGTTCCCGTGATCGTGCGCGTGAAGTTCATCAGCGCGACCATCAGGATGATGAAGGGCAGCGAGCGGGCGATGTTCACGACCTGCCCGATGACCTTGTTCACGACGACGTTCTGCAGGAGTCCGCCGCGGTCGGTCAGGACGAGCAGAACGCCGAGCGGCAGACCGCCGACGACCGCGATGAGCGTGGACCAGCCGACCATGTAGAGCGTGTCCCAACACGCCTGGGACAGCAGGGGCTGCATCTCCGACCAGGTCACTTGGCACCGTCCTTCGCGAGCACGGGCTGCCGGCCCTGGATGTCGATCTGCAGGCCCTGCTCGCGCAGGAATCCGATCGGCACGACGTTCTCCTCGTAGCGGCCGGGCAGTTCGATGCGCATCCGGCCGACCTGCTTGCCTGCGACGGTGTCCATCGCGGCGCCGAGGATCGAGATGTCGATGTTGTACGTGCGCGAGAGCTGCGAGATGACGGGCTGGGTGGCGGCGTCGCCGTGGAAGGTGACGTCGATGACGGTGCGGTCGTCGCCGGACGGCTCGCCGCTCACCGGGAAGAGCGCACCGGCGAGTTCGGAGCCGGGGGTCGCGAGCAACTCGCTGACGGTGCCGGACTCGACGATGCGGCCCTGCTCCATGAGCGCGGCCGAGTCGCAGATCGTCTTGACTACGTCCATCTCGTGGGTGATGAGCAGGACGGTCAGGCCCAGCTGCCGGTTCAGGTCGCGCAGCAGCTGGAGGATGGAGCGTGTGGTCTCCGGGTCGAGGGCGCTGGTGGCCTCGTCGGAGAGCAGCACCTTGGGGTCGCCGGCCAGGGCGCGGGCGATGCCGACGCGCTGCTTCTGGCCGCCGGACAGCTGGGCGGGGTAGGCCTTGGCCTTGTCGGAGAGACCGACCAGGTCAAGCAGCCCGAGCGCCTTGGAGGAACGTTCCTTCCCCGACAGGCCAAGGATTTCGAGCGGCAGCTCGACGTTGTCCTGGACGGTGCGCGAGGACAACAGGTTGAAGTGCTGGAAGACCATGCCGATACGGCTGCGGGCCTGGCGGAGCTCCTTGCCCGCGCGCGGGCCGCGGCCGACGAGCGCGGTGAGGTCCTGTCCGGCGACGGTGACCGTGCCGGCGGTGGGACGCTCCAGGAGGTTGACGCAGCGGATGAGGGAGGACTTGCCGGCGCCGGACTGGCCGATGACGCCGTACACCTCGCCTTCACGGACGTGCAGATCGACGCCGTCGAGGGCGGTCACTTCACGGCCGCGCGAGCGGTAGACCTTGGTGAGGCCCGTTGTCGTGATCACTGGGGGTTTCCGTCACTGTCGAGTGCGGGGCGCGGGTGTGCGCCGGCACGGGTGCATTCGGTCGGGAACGCGACACGGTTCTCGCGGTGGCGATGGAACCGGATGAATCCGGGGAGAACATGCGCGCGGGGCGGCGCCACTCACGTACGGGGTACGGACAGGGCGCGGCGGTCTCGCTTCGGGGCGCGAGACGGGGCGGTGGTGCGGGGGCCCTCTAGAAGGCGCACATTCGACACATACAACGAGCACCGGGCGTCATGGTCGCCTCGGTCGCAAGGATGCGGCTGCTCGTCGTGGTCATGGGATCAAGTAAAGCAGACGTACAGGCGGGACCCGGAACCGCTGTCCGCATCGCGGACAGCGGTGGACACCTCTCAGTCGCGGGTGGAGATCTCCACTCCCCCGTCGATGACCAGTGCGGACAGGGCCGAGAGGTCCTTCACCACGAGGTCCGCGTCCAGCTCGGACGCCTCGTGGGTTGTGGCCAACGCCACGGTGGTCATCCCGGCGGCGCGGCCTGCCTGAAGGCCCGCCGGGGCGTCCTCGAAGACGACGCAGCGGGCCGGGTCGACGCCCAGTTCACGGGCGGCGAGGAGGTAGGGCTCGGGGTCGGGCTTGCCGCGGGTGATGTCGTCGGCGGAGATCAGCGTCTTGGGCCGGACACCGACCTCGACGAGCCGGGCCTCGGCCAGGCGCCGGGTGGCGGAGGTGACGACGGCCCAGCGGTCGGCCGGCAGCGAGTCGAGGAACGCCGCGGTGCCGGGGAGCAGCACGACGCCGCCGGGGACGTCCTCGACCTCCAGCAGTTCGATGCGCGCGAGCGCCTCGGGGACGAGGTCGGCGGGCAGCAGGTCGGCGGCTATCTCGACGGCGGGGCGGCCGTGCAGTTCGATCCGGGCGAAGTCGTCCGCGGTGATCCCGTACTCGCGCGCCCATCGTGTCCAGCACCGGTTCACCGACTCGAGGGATGAGACGAGCGTCCCGTCGTTGTCGAACAGCAGGGCATCAGCGTGGATCTTCATGCCCTCGACCCTACGGGCAGCCCGGGGGCGAGGGCATCGGGCCTTTTGGCCCGTAATAGGGTCACGGCATGCTTGATGCCCTGACGGTCGCGACCGCCGTCGCCGCGCTCGCGCTCGCCGCCTGGTGCGGCTGGGCCGCCTACCGTGATCAGCCCACCAAGGACTGGCACTTCATCGGCATGGCCGTGGTGACCCTGCTCGCCGTGATCCAGTTGGTGGTCGGGATCGTCCAGCTGGCACGCGGCGAGAAGCCCGACCAGGGCACGACGATCTTCGTGGCGTATCTGCTCGGTGCCTTCGCGTGCATTCCGGCCGCGGGCTTCATGTCGCTGGCGGAGCGCACCCGCTGGGGATCGATCACGGTGGCGGCCGGCGGTGTCGTCCTCGCCGTACTGGAGGTGCGGCTCTATGACATCTGGGGAGGCTGAGATGACGGCCACGGAGGAGAACGGGACCGCGCCTCAGGAGAATGAGGAGAGCCGGGAGATTCCGGAGAAGAAGCGCACCCGGCTGATCAGCGGCCCCGGCATGCTGCTGCTCTGGCTGTACGGCGTGATGGTCGTCGGCGCCGTGTCGCGCTCCGCCGTCCAGATCTCGACGGAGTTCGACAAGGCCCCGCTCGCCTACTCGCTGTCGGCGGTCGCGGGCCTCGTCTACGGCTTCATCACGTACTCACTCGTGCGCGGCGGCGAAACGGCCCGCAGGGCGGCGCTGGTGTGCTGCGCCGCCGAGCTCGTGGGCGTGCTGACCGTCGGGACCTGGACGCTGGTCGAGCCGTCCGCCTTCCCCGACGCCACCGTGTGGTCGGACTACGGGATCGGCTATCTGTTCATCCCGGTGCTGCTGCCGCTGTCGGCCATGTACTGGCTGCGCAAGGCGCGTACGGCCGACCGATCGGCGTAGCTCGGGCCGTAGCCCTCGCTCGGGCCCGTAGCCGTGGCTCGAGCCCGGAACACGGGTGCTGGTCAGGCGCTGGTCACGAACGCGCCCGTGTCGGCGCCCTTCTGCAGGGTCACCAGGGTGAGCCGCTCGTCGACGCGCTCCGTGGAGACCTGCGCGTAGCCGTGCTTGCGGTACATCCGCAGGTTGCGGTCGCTGCGGTGGCCGGTGAAGAGCTGGAAGGACTTGGCCGCGCCGTCCGTCGCGAGCTTGGCCTCGATCGCGGCGAGCAGCCGCCCGCCCAGGCCGTGGCGCTGCATGCGCGGATGGACGATGAGCTTGTTGATGCGGGCCGTGCCGTCCGGGTCCACGGCCCCTCGCACCGAGGCCACCACCTCTTCGCCCAGCCTGGCCACCAGGACCGTACCGTCCGCCAACTCCGCCCTGAGGGAGTCGAGCGGCTGAGTGAGCGGCTCGATGCCGTAGTCCCCGTACAGCTCAGCCTCGCTCTGGTAGCAGAGGTACTGCAGCTTGAGGATCTGCTCTGCGTCCTGCTCGGTCGCCGCCGAGATGGTCACGCTCATGCCCATGTGTGCATGCCTCCCGCTCACCTGTTCCACGTCGTCCCCCACTCCTATCCCCGCGGTGCGCGGGCCGCAACCACCGGGGAGAGCAATCGACGCAGACATCCCAGGCATCTGGAACGTTCCGGACCCAGACTGCCCTGTGAGATACCCAACTCGCCTGCGATCTCCCGATAGGTGAGGTCCTTCGGGGAGAGCAGTGCCGCCATCAGGCTGGGGCAGCGGCCCGGCAGCCGGCGGACCGCGTCGTGCAGGGCGCGCCGGCTGTCGGCGGTCAACACCTGCTGTTCGGGGTCCGGCCCGCTCTCGTCGGCGGGCTCGGAGACGTACGGCCGTTCGTACCGGGCCGTGCGGCGGGTGCGGCGGACCTCGGAGCGCACGGCGCGGCGCAACCAGCCCTGCGGGTCGACGGGCGGCCCGTCCGAGTCGAGGCGCTCCAGGAGGCGCAGCCAGACGGCCTGTTCGAGGTCGCTCGGTTCGGTCCCGGACGCAAGACCTTCCGCCGAGGCCTCGGCGGCGAGCAGCGGACGCAGGGTGGAAACCATCTCGTGGGTCATATGCGGCGGGACGCCGCCGCCCCGGCACAGGGTTGCCGGGGCGGGGGACTGTCACCCCATCGGGGTGAGTGGATCAACCGTTGACGAAGTCCTCGCGGGCGAGCAGCGCGGTGTCCGCGTTGTCCGAGAAAACGCCGTCGATGCCGGTGGCGAAGTAGGTCTTGAAGGCGCCGAAGGCGTCGCCGTAGGCGTTCGGGTCAGTGCCCTGCCGGAAGTTCGCGGGCAGGAAGGTGTTCTCGTTGCGCATGGTGTACGGGTGCAGGATCAGGCCCGCGCGGTGCGCGTCGGCGACCAGTGTGGTCGGCGTGGTCAGGGCGCCGTTCGCGTCCTTGGGGATGACCAGGTCGAGCGTGGGTCCGATGCCCTGCGCGTACGAGGCGATCCACTTCAGGCCCTCGGGCTTGACGAGGTCGGCGACGGTGCGCGGGTCGCCCGTCGTGACGAAGTCCCAGGGGCGGGTGCTGGCGGCGGAGAGCAGCACGACGAGCGGGTTGTCGACCAGCTTGTCGAGGCGCTGGATGCTGGTCGGCTCGAAGGACTGGATGATGACCGGCGAGTTCTTCTTGTCCTTGCCGTGCTTGCGGAGCACCTTGGCGAGGCGCTCCTCCAGGCCGAGGCCCAGCGCCCGGAAGTAGGTGGGGTGCTTGGTCTCGGGGTAGATCCAGACCTGCTTGCCGCGCTTGCGGGTCTGCTCGTCCTGCCACTGGAGCACCTCTTCGAAGGTGGGGATCTCCCAGCGGCCGTTGTAGAGCGTGTTGTGCGGGCGGTTGGCGGGGATGCGCTCGACGGCCCGCAGGGTCTTCAGCTCGGCGAGGGTGAAGTCCTCGGTGAACCAGCCCGTGATGGGGACGCCGTCGAGGGTCTTGGTGGTCTTGCGGTCGGCGAACTCGGGGTGCGCCGACACGTCGGTGGTGCCGCCGATCTCCGGCTCGTGCCGGCAGACGAGGTGGCCGTCCTTGGTGGGCACCAGGTCACCGGCCTCGACGACGTCGGCGCCCATGTCGAGGGCCAGCTGGTACGAGCCGAAGGTGTGCTCGGGCCGGTAGCCGCTGGCGCCCCGGTGCCCGATGACGGTCGGCTTCGGCAGGCTCTTGTAGCCGCCGCCGTGCCCGCCGCTCCCGTGCCGCTCGTCGGCTCTCGCCGCACCCGGCAGCCCGAGGACCGCTCCGCCCGCACCGAGCACCGCGGCCCCGAGCAGCGCGCGTCGCGCCGTGCCCCGGTTCTGCCCGTTCGGCTCCCGCGACTCCGGTGTCCCCTGCGTCCCCTGCGTCCCCATGAGCGCTCCTCCCGCCGTCACCGCCCCGTACCTGTCAAAGCGGGTCGATCGTAGGTTCCCTTCCGTGACGGGAGGGAGACCTGCGGCGGAACACGTGGGTGCCACTGGATGGCGTACGGAACAGCTGTACGGAGCAAGGGGGCTGGCGGTCCGTCAGTTTCGGGGTGACGGTGGTGGGTACGCGGTCCTGGTACGCGGTCAGAGGTTCCCGATTCCGGGGTCCCGGTCCCGGGCGGCACTGACGGCCCCGGAGTCGCTGACGTGCTGGGCCGCGTGGGCGCGGCGGCGGGCGTCGCGCAGGCCCCTGGTCGCCTGTGCCTCGATCCGCGCCGAGTCGGGGCCGTCGTAGACGCGGCGGCGGTCCCTGCGGATCAGGGCCACCGCGGCACTCCCGAAGATCAGGACCAAGGCGGCGAGTGTCACGATCATGAATCCCATCACCCCCCCCGTTCCATCCGTTCGACTCGGGCAAGGCATGCGGCCCGGTCGAACCGTGCGACTCGTTCGGCGAACCTGTGCCACTCGTGCGGCGTGGCGGCCGATGCCGTCGCGAGATACGTCACATGCTTCCGTCCGTGTGACGAACGCGCAACAGCCCGCCACCTCAGGTAAACATTGGTCAACAGTCCGTATCCAGTCGGTGAACCCGATGTGCAATCACCGGGGGGCCGCGAGTATCGTCCTCACCTGCACATACTTCATACCGATCCCTTGACACCGGAGGGCCCGTTGTCCCGCTTCGCGCTCATCAAGGCAGTGCTCGGACCGATCATGCGCCTGATGTTCCGCCCACGGGTGGAAGGCGTGGAGCACATCCCGGGCGACGGCCCCGTCATCCTCGCCGGCAACCACCTCACGTTCATCGACTCGATGATCCTGCCCCTGGTCTGCGACCGGCAGGTGCTCTTCATCGGCAAGGACGAGTACGTCACCGGCAAGGGGTTCAAGGGCCGCCTCATGGCCTGGTTCTTCACCGGCGTCGGCATGATCCCGGTGGACCGGGACGGCGCCAACGGTGGTGTCGCGGCGCTCATGACCGGCCGTCGCATTCTGGAGGAGGGCAAGGTCTTCGGCATCTACCCGGAGGGCACCCGCTCCCCCGATGGCCGGCTCTACCGCGGCCGCACCGGTATCGCCCGCCTCACCCTGATGACCGGCGCCCCGGTCGTCCCGTTCGCGATGATCGGCACGGACAAGCTGCAGCCCGGCGGTGCGGGGATGCCGCGGCCGGGCCGCGTCACGGTCCGCTTCGGTGAGGCGATGGAGTTCTCGCGGTACGAAGGCATGGACCGTGACCGGTATGTGCTGCGGGCCGTGACCGACTCCGTGATGACCGAGGTCATGCGGTTGTCGGGGCAGGAGTACGTGGACATGTACGCCACGAAGGCGAAGGCCGCGTAGCGGTTGTTGTGACAGCCCCGCGCCCCTGAGGGGGCGCCTCCCTAGACCCCGGTTTCCAGGTTCTGGCCCTTCAGCAGGAACCACGCCGCTGCCGCCGTGGCGAGCAGTACCGCCGCTCCGATGCCGGACGCCAGTGCCAGGCCGTCCACGAAGGATGTGCGCGCCGCGGTCAGCAGGGCCTCCGCGGTGTGGGTGGGCAGGGTTGCCGCCGCCTCCACCGCGCCGCCCAGGGATTCGTGGGCCCCTGCCGGGGTGCCCGCGGGGCCGGTGAAGCCCGCGTAGACGCCGGTGACGATGGAGCCGAGCAGGGCGATGCCGAGGGCGGCGCCGAGCTCGTACGCCGTCTCGGAGACCGCGGACGCGGCGCCGGCCTGCTCCTTGGGCACGCTGGAGAGGATCACGTCGGCGGTGACGGTGAACGAGAAGCCCGCGCCGACGCCGACGATCAGAAGCGCCGAGCCGAGCACCGAGTAACCGGTGGACTGGTTCAACAGGGTGAGCACACCGAGCGCGAGGCCCACGGCGGCGAGACCACCGGAGACCACGGCACGGACCGAGTAGCGGCGCGCGGCCGAGCCGGCGATCAGACCCGCTCCCACCGCGCCGATGGCGGCGGGCAGTTCGGCGAGCCCCGCCTGGAACGGCGGCCTGCCCTGGACGAGTTGCAGGTACTGGGACAGGAAGAAGACCAGTCCGGACAGACCGAAGACGGTCAACAGGTCGGCGAGCACCGCCGCCGAGAAGCCCCGGTTGCGGAACAGCCGCATGTCCAGCAGCGGTACGGGCATCGCGAGTTGACGGCGTACGAAGCCGTAGAGGGCCCCGGCGCCGAGCACGCCGACGGCCATCGGCTCCCAGGTGAACCCGTGCGTGGCGGCCTCCTTCACCGCGTACACGATGCCGATCATGCCGACGAGGGAGAGCACGACACTGGCCAGGTCCCAGGGGCCGGGGTTCGGGTTGCGGGACTCGGGCAGCAGCTTGATGCCGACGGGGACGAGGATCAGCATCACGGGCACGTTGATGAGGAAGACCGAACCCCACCAGAAGTGTTCGAGCAGGAAGCCACCGACGACGGGCCCGACCGCCGTACCGGCGGAGGCCGTGGCGCCCCAGATGCCGATGGCGAGGCTGCGCTCGCGCGGGTCGTGGAAGAGGTTGCGGATGAGGGCGAGCGTGGCGGGCATCAGGGTCGCGCCCGCGACTCCGAGCAGCGCCCGGGCCAGGATCATCATCTCCGGGGTCGTCGCGTACGCGTTGAGCACCGATATCGCGCCGAACGCCGTGGCGCCCATCAGCAGCAGCTTCTTGCGGCCGATGCGGTCGCCGAGGCTGCCCATCGAGACGAGCAGACCGGCGATGACGAACGAGTAGACGTCACCGATCCACAGCAGTTGGGTGCCGGAGGGCTTGAGGTCCTCGCTGATGTAAGGGGTCGCGAGACCGAGCACGGTCGCGTCGACGGCCACCAACAGCACGGCGAGGACGAGGACGCAGAGCGCGAGCCAACGGCCCGGACGCTTCTCCACCTCCGCCTTGAATGCCGGCTGCAGGGTGCTGGTCATGATCACTCTCTCCGTAGTGCGCCGCCGAGCAGCAGCTCGACGATCATGTAGTGGAAGTCCTTGGCGGCGACACGGCCCTCGGTCACGGCCCACGCGCCCGAGGCCATCAGCCCGTAGAGCGCCTCGGTGAGCCAGGCGGGGCTGAGGTCGATGCGGAACTCGCCGCCCTCCTGGCCGCGCCGGAACAGGGCGGCCATCCGGGCATCGAGCCGGGCCCAGCCCTCGTTCTGCCCCTCGCCCTCGAACAGCTGGTTCTCGGTGTAGAGGAAGGCGAGCAGCCCGGCCACGCGTTCGAGCTCCTTCACCAGGCGGCGCAGGGCCTCCTGAGCGGTGCCCTCGTCGAGGCGCGTGGCATCGAGTGCCGCCTCACACTCCTCGATACCGAGGGCCTCCAGCGCCCGGACGAGCGCGTCCCGTCCGGCGAACTGGCGGTGCAGCGTGGCCCGGCTGATCCCGGCCGCCCTGGCGACCTCGTCCATGGTGGCGGTGGATCTACGGGTGAGCAGGGCGGCTGCGCTGCGCAGCACGTGGTCACGGTCGACGGCCATGAGACAACAGTACCCCATGTGAGACATGTCTGTCTCACCAGGAGCGTGCAAGTCTCACCCGCGCCCTACTATGTCAGCTTTTTCGGCGCGACTGTGTCAGCTTTTGCGGCGCACGGGATTTCCGCTGCGGTCAGTGCCAGGGCAGCTGCCCGCGCCGCTGCCAGTACACGTCCGGGTCCTCCGCGAGTGCCGCGAGGCGGGTCAGCTGGTCCTCGTCCAGATCGACGACCGCCGCGTGCAGGTTCGAGGCGAGCTGGGCGGAGGTGGCCGCGCCCGAGAGGACGACTCCGGCCCAGGGCTGCCGCAGGATCAGCGCGAGGGCGACGGCGTCGGCGCCGAGGCCGGTCTCCTCGGCGATCGCCCGCACCGCGTCCGGCGCGTACTCGGCGGCCAGGCGGCCGTTGGCCATGCCCTCCTTGACGATCACCGTGAGCCCGGCGTCGTGCGCCTCGGCGAGGGCGTCAGCCGCCGAGGTCTCCAGGACGTTGTACGTGGACTGGACGGTACGGAAGAGGGGCTCGCCGTCGACCGTCACGGCCAGCGCGGCGCGGATGGCTTCGGCCTGGGCGGGTCCGCTCGTGGAGAAGCCGACCGAAAGGCCCTGGGCGGCCGCCTCGGCGAGTTTCGCGTGGAGTTCCTTGTCGGTGAGGGCCGGGCTGTCCGGGGTCACCGAGTGGATCTGGTAGAGGTCGAGCCGGTCACCGAGCAGCGCGGCGGTCTCGGCGCGCTGTCGCTCGTACGTGGCGAGGGTGTGGTCCTTGACCTCGTGCTTCTCGGCGTCCGTGGTCCAGTCCGCGGTGTAGGTGTAGCCCCACTTGCTGCCGATGACCACGTCGTCGACGTCCGGCCGGCTCTTCAGCCAGTCGGCGAGGAACTCCTCCGAACGGCCGTAGGAGCGGGCCGCGTCGAAGTAGCGCACGCCCTGCGCGTAGGCGGCGTCCAGGAGTTCGTGGGTGCGGGCGCGCAGCGTTTCGACGCTGCGATCCTCTCCGAGGTCATGGTCTCGGCCGAGGTTGATGTAACCCGGGCGGCCTACGGCGGCGAGGCCCAGGCCGATGTGGCAGGTGGGCGTCGTGGCGGTCGCGAGACGGGCGAAGGGCATCGCGGGCTCCGTTCGGTCGGCTCCGGTGCGGCTCCTGACCAACGTAACCCGCGATGACCTTCGCCTCAGAGCTCCGCCGGCGCGGTGATGTGGCGAGTTCGGGATTGCGGGGGTGCTCACGCAGTTCCCCGCGCCCCTTTCGGGGTGCTGTCCTTACCGCTTCTGTTACCGCTTCTCTTTGGCCGTGGCCCACGCGTGCTGGGCCGCCACGTCCGTCTTCACCTCGGCGAGCTGGATGGCGACCGCGCTGGGTGCCGTACCGCCGCGGCCGTCGCGGGAGGCGAGGGCACCCGGGACGTTCAGGACGGAGCGCACCTCGGGGGTGAGATGGGCCGAGATCTTCGCGAACTGCTCGTCGGTGAGGTCGTTCAGCTCCTTGCCGTCGGCCTCCGCGACCTTGACGCACTCGCCGGCGACCTCGTGGGCGACACGGAACGGCACGCCCTGCTTGACCAGCCACTCGGCGATGTCCGTGGCGAGCGAGAAGCCGGCCGGGGCCAGCTCCTCCATGCGCTCGCGGTGCACGGTCAGCGTGGCCATCATGCCGGTGAAGGCCGGGAGCAGGACCTCGAGCTGGTCGATGGAGTCGAAGACCGGCTCCTTGTCCTCCTGGAGGTCGCGGTTGTACGCGAGCGGAAGCGCCTTGAGTGTCGCCATCAGGCCCGTCAGGTTGCCGATCAGACGGCCCGACTTGCCGCGCGCCAGCTCCGCGATGTCCGGGTTCTTCTTCTGCGGCATGATCGACGAGCCGGTGGAGAAGGCGTCGTGCAGGGTGACGAAGGAGAACTCCTTCGTGTTCCAGATGATGACCTCCTCGGCGATCCGGGAGAGGTTCACGCCGATCATCGCGGTGATGAAGGCGAACTCCGCCACGAAGTCGCGGGAGGCCGTGCCGTCGATGGAGTTCGCGACGGAGCCGTGTTCGAAGCCGAGGTCCCTCGCCACCGCCTCCGGGTCCAGGCCGAGGCTGCTGCCCGCGAGCGCGCCGGAGCCGTACGGCGAGACCGCCGTCCGCTCGTCCCACTGGCGCAGCCGCTCCGCGTCCCGGGACAGGGGCTGGACGTGAGCCAGGACATGGTGGGCGAAGAGCACCGGCTGCGCGTGCTGGAGGTGCGTACGGCCGGGCATCGCCACGTCCGGGTGCGCCTCCGCGAGGCCGATCAGCGCGTCCTGGAGGTCGGCGATCAGGCCGCCGATCGTACGGGCGTGGTCGCGCAGGCACATCCGGAACAGCGTCGCGACCTGGTCGTTCCGGGAGCGGCCCGCGCGCAGCTTGCCGCCGAGGTCGGGGCCGAGGCGCTCCAGCAGGCCCCGCTCCAGTGCCGTGTGCACGTCCTCGTCGGCGATCGTGCCCACGAAGGAGCCGTCGGCGACGTCCGCCTCCAGCTCGTCGAGCCCCGCGAGCATCCGCGTCAGCTCGTCCTCGGTGAGCAGTCCCGCCTTGTGCAGCACGCGCGCGTGCGCACGTGAACCAGCGATGTCGTAGGGCGCGAGCCGCCAGTCGAAGTGGACGGACGCGGACAGCTTCGCCAGCGCCTCGGCGGGACCGTCGGCGAAACGGCCGCCCCAGAGCCGGACGTCACCGCTGTTGCTGCTCACTTGCGTTGCTCCTCGGAAGGTCTGGATGTGCCGCCGCCTCCCCACCCGTGAGTGAGGAGGCGCCTGTCAGGCTAGTGCGTGAGGGGTGAACCTCGTCGAACGCGAACCGCTGCGCGAGCCGTTGCGCGATCCGCTGTGCGAGCCGTTACGCGAGGTCCCGCTTCGCGGCGATCTTCGACGACAGGCTGTAGATGTCGATGAAGCCCTTGGCGGCGGCCTGGTCGAACGTGTCGCCCGTGTCGTACGTCGCCAGGTCGAAGTCGTAGAGCGAGGTCTCGGAGCGCCGTCCGGTGACGACCGCGCGGCCGCCGTGCAGGGTCATCCGGATGTCGCCGTTGACGTGCTGGTTGGCCTCGTCGATGAAGCTGTCCAGGGCGCGCTTGAGCGGGGAGAACCACTGGCCGTCGTAGACCAGTTCGCCCCAGCGCTGCTCGACCTGCCGCTTGTAGCGGGCGAGTTCACGCTCGACGGTGACGTTCTCCAGCTCCTGGTGGGCCGTGATGAGCGCGATCGCACCCGGGGCCTCGTACACCTCGCGGGACTTGATGCCCACGAGCCGGTCCTCGACCATGTCGATCCGGCCGACGCCCTGGCCCCCGGCGCGCTCGTTGAGCTGCTGGATGGCCTGCAGGACGCTGACGGGCCTGCCGTCGATGGCGACCGGGACGCCCTCCTTGAAGGAGATGACGACCTCGTCGGCCTCGCGGGCCTCGGCCGGGTTCGAGGTGTACTCGTAGATGTCCTCGATCGGCGCGTTCCAGATGTCCTCCAGGAAACCCGTCTCGACCGCGCGCCCGAAGACGTTCTGGTCGATGGAGTACGGGGACTTCTTGCTGGTGGCGATCGGGAGGTTCTTCTGTTCGCAGAAGGCGATCGCCTTGTCACGGGTCATCGCGTAGTCGCGGACCGGGGCGATGCACTTGAGGCCGGGGGCGAGGGCGACGATGCCGGCCTCGAACCGCACCTGGTCGTTGCCCTTGCCGGTGCAGCCGTGGGCGACCGTGGTGGCGCCGTGCTTCTGGGCGGCGGCGACGAGGTGCTTGACGATGGTCGGCCGGGAGAGGGCCGACACCAGCGGATAGCGGTCCATGTAGAGGGCGTTGGCCTTGATCGCCGGGAGGCAGTACTCCTCGGCGAACTCGTCCTTGGCGTCCGCGACCTCGGCATCGACGGCACCGCAGGCGAGGGCGCGCTTGCGGATGACGTCCAGGTCCTCGCCGCCCTGACCGACGTCGACCGCGACGGCGATGACCTCGGCGCCCGTCTCCTCGGCGATCCAGCCGATGGCGACGGAGGTGTCCAGACCGCCTGAGTAGGCGAGTACGACGCGCTCGGTCACGGGTTTCTCCTCACACTGCATGCGCTGTTATGCATGAGTATGCAGTGCTCCGCATGATTCGTCAATCTCGGGTGGCCCTGAAGGGGTCATGGAGAACCCTGATCGAAAATGTCTGAGGGTGTTTGAACGGCGGAACGCGCTTTCTCGTACCTCTCCCCGAACGCAGGCGCCGCGTTTTTGTACACCGAGGTTTTCGTACACAGAGGTTTTGCCGCCGAGGTCTTCACGGACCGAGGCGCGACGAGCAGCGGACCGCCCGGACGACCACCGGGCGGTCCCCCACCCCCGAACCGAGTGAGGCTTCCGCATGTCCAGGGCCCTTCCGAAGTACAACAAGCGCCGCGTCCTGATGATCGGCGGCACCGCCGCGGTAGTGCTCTCCGGAGCCGTGATCGCCGGCAACGCCTTGGCCGGGGAGACGTCCAAGAGCAACACGAACGCCACCACCAAGGCCGCGACCTCCCCGGGCACGGTGAACTGCCCGGCCGTCGCGCCGAGCCTGCCCGCGATCCCCGCCTCGGCGCAGGCCGAGGTCACCCGCAATCTCACCCTCCTGGACACCCAGATCGCCGAGGCCAACAAGCGACTCGTCGACACCGTCGGCCAGGGCGGCCCCAACTTCGTCCAGAACGCGATCCTCGGCCCCCTCAAGGACAAGCGGGTGGCGACGATCAACCGCATCGCCACCGCGATCGGCCGCACCGCGGCCAAGCCCACGGGTCTCGACTCGCTCGCGCCCTGCACCCTGAACGCGAACGGCGTGAACGCGGGCGGCGCCGCGGCCACCGCGACCCCGAGCGCGACGGCCACCCAGCAGGCCGGCAACGCGGGGAACACCGGAAACACGGGCGCCACGGGCAACACCGGCAGCACCACCGCCGCCGGCACCATCACCTGCCCGGACGTCGCGTCGAAGCTGCCCGCGATCCCCGCCTCCGCGCAGGCCGAGGTCACCCGCAACCTGACGCTCCTGAACACCCAGATCACCGAGGCGAACACCCGCCTCGCGAACACCGTCGGCCAGGGCGGACCGAACTTCGTGCAGAACGCGATCCTCGGCCCCCTCGCGGACAAGCGGAAGTCGACCATCGACCGCATCGCCATCTCCATCGGCCGTACCGCGGCCAAGCCCACGGGTCTGGACTCCCTCGCGACCTGCACGCTCAACAAGTGACGTCTTCCGTGACCGTCGCGCCCCGTCTGCCGAACGGGGCGCGGCGGCCACGGATCCGTCCGCCGTGTGAACCCATGCCCCGGATGGGTGAATTCCTTAGACAGACGAATGGTCTTGCCCAATAATCATTAGACATGGGAAAGACTTATGAGCGCATAGACGGCAGGCTGCGTTCGTTCATCGAGGCGCAGCCCCTCTTCTTCACCGCGACCGCACCCCTGTCCGGGGACGGCACGGTCAACCTCTCCCCCAAGGGCCTCACGGGCTCGTTCGTCGTCCTCGACGAACTCACCGTCGCCTACCTGGACTTCGCCGGCAGCAACGCGGAGACGATCGCCCATCTCCGGGAGAACGGCCGGATCACCCTGATGTGGTGCGCCTTCCAGGGCCCGCCGAACATCGTCCGGGTGCACGGCCACGGCGAGCCCGTCTTCCGCGACGACCCCCGCTTCGGGGAACTGCTCACGCACTTCCCCGGCATCGACCCGACCCCGCACGGCCTGCGCGCGATCATCGTCGTGACCGCCGAACTCGTCCGGGACACCTGCGGCTACGCGGTGCCCTTCATGTCGTACGAAGCGGACCGCGACCTGCACGGCAAGCGCTTCGCGCGCGAGGACGACGCCTCGCTGAGCGAGTACTTCACCAAGAAGGACCACGTGGCGACGAGCCTGGACGGCCTGCCCGGGCTGCCGCTCCCGCTGCCTCCCCGTACGGTCTGAGCCATGCGCCTCGCAGCCGCCGCCCTCGCGTCCGCGTCCCTGCTCGCCCTGGCCCCGAATGATCCGCCCAGCCTCCCCGAGCAGATGGCGGACACCGGTGGCGGCAGCCAGCTGATCACGGCTCAGGCGCCCCGCGAAGGCTCGACGTCGGGCACGCTCATCTGGTGGGACCGGCGGGACGGGCGCTGGGTGAAGGCCGGTTCGGCGGCGGCACGCTTCGGGACGAAGGGGCTGATGGAGGGGGGCGCACGCAAGCAGGGATCGAACACGACACCCACGGGGCTGTACGACCTTCCGTTCGCCTTCGGGATCAAGGCCGCGCCGGCCGGTACCGCGGTTCCCTACCGGCGGGTGCGGGAGGAGTCCTGGTGGTGCGAGGACAACGACTCCCGTTCCTACAACCGGTGGACCGAGCCGCGGCCGGCCGACTGCCGTGCGTCCGAGTCCGAGCATCTGATCGCGTACGAGACGCAATACGCGTACGCGCTGGTCGTGGGGTTCAACTACGAGCGGCCCGTGCGGGGGCGCGGCGCGGGAATCTTCCTGCACGTCGACGGGGCCAAGGCGACGGCCGGCTGTGTGTCGGTGCCGGAGGACGCGATGCGGCGGATTCTCGGGTGGGTCGATCCCGCGCGGGGGCCGCGTATCGCGATCGGGACGGTGAGCGGGGCGACTGCGATCACCCGTTACTAGTGCCTGCCCGGCGGATCATGCCGCGGACGCGGGGTGCCCAGTCGGACCGTGAACGTGGTCGCCCCCGGACGGCTCTCCAGCCCGACCGTGCCGCCGTGGGCCTCCACCACGGCCGCCACGATGGACAGGCCGAGGCCCGCGCCACCGCCCGCTCCACCGGTGCGGCGGCGGTCGGCTCGGGTGAAGCGTTCGAAGACGCCGGGCTGGACGTCCTGCGGGACTCCCGGGCCGTCGTCGTGGACCGTCAGGACGGCCGCTTCGGCGTCGGTCTCCAGGGACACCGTGACCTTGGTACCGACGGGCGTGTGCCAACGGGCGTTGGCCAACAGGTTGGCCAACACCTGTTGGAGGCGGTGGGCGTCGCCCGTCACCGTGACCGGTTCCTCCGGGAGTTCCAGCGTCCAGCGGTGGTCGGGCCCCGCGGCGCGGGCGTCGGTGACCGAGTCGAGGACGAGGTGGGTGAGGTCGACGGGAAGGCGCTCCAGCGGGCGGCCCGCGTCGAGGCGGGCGAGCAGGAGCAGGTCGTCGACCATCTCGCCCATCCGCGCCGACTCGGCGGCGATGCGTTCGAGGGCCCGGGTGACCTTGGGCGGCACCGGGTCCGGGTGCAGCAGCGCCAGCTCGGCGTGGCCGCGGACCGAGGCGACCGGCGTGCGCAGCTCATGGCTGGCGTCGGCCGCGAAGCTGCGCAGCCGTTCCTCGCTCGCGTGCCGCTTGGTCAGGGCGTCCTCGACATGGCCGAGCATCCGGTTGAAGGCGCCGGCGAGGCGGCCCACCTCGCTGCGCGGGTCCTGATCCGGCGCACGCGGCGGCAGCGCCACCTCACCGCTGGCGAGCGGCAGCTCGCTGACGCGGGTCGCGGTCGCGGCGACCCGGCTCAGTGGACGCAGCGACCAGCGCACCCACAGGGCTCCGGCGATTCCGGCGACCACGAGGGCCAGGCCGAAGACACAGCCCGAGACCAGTTCCAGGCGGTGCACGGCGGCCCGGACCGGTTCCATCGGCAGCCCGGTGACCAGGACGTCGCCGTCCCGTCCGCGCGCCGCCAGCAGGCGGTAGTCGCCGAGTGCCGACAGGCAGACGGTGTGGGCGCGGCCGTCGGTGGGGATCCCGGCCAGGGTCTGCCGGTCGGAGGTGGTCAGGGACACGTTCAGGTCGGTGATGTTCTGGCCGGAGGGCACGACGGCCGCGTTGGTGACGTCCCGGCCGACCAGCCGCGCGCCGAAGGTGCCGGTGCTCTGCCGCCGGGTGTCGCCGTTCTCGTCGCCGTCGTGGTCCGACGGTTTGACGGTGCCGTGCTCCAGGCTCGCGGGGAACCGTACTCCCACGTCGTGCAGCTGCTGGTCGAGGCGGCCGGTGAGGAAGCCGTTCAGTTCGTACACCGCGGCCCCTCCGACGGCGGCGCAGCTGACGGCGAGCAGCACCAGGAGCCCGGCGGTGAGGCGGGCCCGCATCGTGCGCGGGAACGGCAGCCGGCCTACGACCTCCCGCGCCCGTGACCACCGGCGCCGGCTCATCGTCCGGCCACCGGCTTGATCACGTACCCGGCGCCCCGCACCGTGTGGATCATGGGCTCGCGGCCCGCGTCCACCTTTTTGCGCAGGTAGGAGATGTACAGCTCCACGACATGGGCCTGGCCGCCGAAGTCGTAGGACCAGACGCGGTCGAGGATCTGCGCCTTGCTGAGCACCCGGCGCGGGTTGCGCATCAGGAAGCGCAGCAGTTCGAACTCGGTCGGCGACAGTTCGACCAGCTCGCCGCCCCGGGTCACCTCGCGGGCCTCCTCGTCCATCACGAGGTCGCCGACGGTCAGGCGCGGGCCCTCGTCCAGTTGCCGGGCCATGCCCGCGCGGCGCAGCAGGCCGCGCAGCCGGGCGACGACCTCCTCCAGGCTGAACGGCTTGGTCACGTAGTCGTCGCCGCCCGCGGTGATGCCCGCGATGCGGTCCTCGACGGCGTCCCGCGCGGTGAGGAAGAGCACACAGACCTCGGGGTGCACGGTGTGCAGGGTGCGCAGCACGGCGAAGCCGTCGGTGTCCGGGAGCATCACGTCGAGGACCACGGCGTCGGGCAGCAGCTCGCGTGCCTCGGTGACGGCCGAGGCCCCGTCGCCGGCCGTCCGCACCTCCCAGCCCTCGTAGCGCAGGGCGCCGGAGAGCACCTCGGCCAGGTCGGGATCGTCGTCGACGACGAGGACGCGTACGGGGGTGCCGTCGGGGCGGGTGAGCGCGGGCAGGCCGGTGCCTCGGGAGCGGGGAGTGTTCATGTCGTCTTCCAGCATCACCCCTCGCCGGAGCCGGCAGCACCCCTCCCGCCTCTGAGTTTCCTCTGAGTGGGCCGCGTGCGCCGCTCTGCGTTTCCTGTGAATCCGCGACGAGGGCGCCCATTCAGAGGCGGCTCAGAAGTTGCCGAAGCACAGTTTCCTCCCGGACAGCCGGAAGGACGGACATATGACCACGGTGTACGAGCGGACAGCGGTCCCTCGCCCGTCTCGCGGACGCGGACGACCGCGCCCCTCGCCCGCCGGGCCCCTGCTCGCCCTGTTGTGGGCCGGGGCCGGAGCGGTCGTCGCCCTGTGGTGGTACGACACGCGGTCGGTGGTGGGCCTCGCCGGGTGGCTGACGGACGCCGGGCGGATCGCCGGGCTGCTGTGCGGCTACAGCTGCGCGGTGCTCGTGGCGCTGATGGCCCGGGTGCCCCTGCTGGAGCGGCGGATCGGCTCCGACCGGGTGGCCCGCTGGCATGCCATGGCCGGCCGGTACACGGTCAGCCTGCTGGTGGCACATGTCACGCTGATCCTGTTCGGGTACGCCGCCCAGGACGGGGCGGGCATCGTGCACGAGACGCTGAGCGTGGTGTTCGACTATCCGGACATGCTCAAGGCCACGACCGGCACGCTCATCATCTTCGCGGTCGGGATCACCTCGGCGCGCGCGGCCCGCCGCCGGATCAGCCACGAGTTCTGGTACTACCTGCACCTGCTGACGTACGTGGCCGTGTTCCTCACCTTCTTCCACCAGCTCGCGCTGGGCTCGGACTTCGTCGGCGACACCGCCGCCCAGGCCGCCTGGTACGCGCTCTACCTGGGCACGGCAGCGCTGGTGGTGTGGTTCCGGCTGCTCGTCCCGGTGCGGCTCAACCTGCGCCACAAGCTGCGCGTGGAGTCCGTGCACCGCGAGGCGCCCGGGGTCTTCTCCCTCGTCGTACGCGGGGAACGGCTGGACGAGCTGAACGCCCAGGCAGGGCAGTTCTTCCGCTGGCGGTTCCTCTCGGACGGGATGCGGTGGACCTCGACGCCGTACTCGCTGTCGGCGCCCCCGCGCCCCGACCGGATGCGGATCACCGTGAAGGCGCTCGGCGACCACAGTGCCGCCGTGGGGCTGCTGCGGCCCGGTACCCGGGTGTGGGCGGAGGGTCCCTACGGCGCGCTGACCGCCGAGCGGCACTCCGGACGCAAGGCGCTGCTGATCGCCGGCGGTGTCGGCATCACACCGCTGCGCGCCCTGTTCGAGACGCTGCCCGGCGGGCCCGGCGACGTGACGCTGCTCTACCGGGCGAGCACGGCCGAGGACCTCGCGCTCGGCGCCGAACTGGAGGCGATAGCGCGGTGGCGCGGGGCGCGCGTCCTGTACGCGGTCAACGGCACCGACGGGACACGTCCGCGGTTCACCGCCGATTCCCTGCGGGCCTCCGTGCCCGGTCTCGCCGGGCACGACGTCTATCTGTGCGGTCCGCCCGCCATGGCGCGGGACCTGTACGGGGCGCTGCGCGCGGCCGGGGTCCCCGACCGCCGTATCCACCACGAGTCGTTCGAGCTGTGAGGTCACCGTGCACGCCCTGAAGAAGCACCGTCCGCTGCGCCGGGTGACTCTGGCGGCCGTCACCACCGTCACGGGTTTCGTCCTGCTGCTGTCGCTGAAGCCGCACACCGCGCCGACCGTGGCGCAGGCGACGTCGTCCGCCGGACAGTCACAGTCGCCGTCCCGGTCACCTGCCCCCGCAAGCTCTTCCGGAAGCTCCTCGGACGGTTCGTCCGGGAGCACGAAGAGCAGCGGCACCAAGACCGTCACCGGTGACACGGTCCAGACCCGCTGGGGCCCCGTCCAGGTGCGCGTCACGCTGAAGAACGGCAAGATCACCGACGTGACCGCGGTCTCCTATCCCACGGACAACCCACGCGACCAGGAGATCAACAGTTACGCCATTCCCCAGCTCAGGAGGGAGGCGCTGGCCGCGCAGAGCGCCCAGATCGACTCCGTCTCGGGGGCCTCGTACACCAGCGACGGATACAAGCAGTCACTCCAATCGGCACTGGACTCGGCAGGCCTCTGAACGCACGGCCGTCGGGGCCCGTATCTCTGGGCCAGGGGGCCTCTCCCCTAGCCCCGTCCCCACGGACGACCACGGAGGAACCGTGTCCACGATCGCCGGTGGCCGCGCCGCGCGGCGCCAGACCTTGCGCCGAATTCGCCCACGACGCTCCCCCGCCGTCCCACTGCTGCTCGCCGTCGGGGCGGGCGCGGCCGGGGTCATCTGGCTGTGGTGGAGCAACACCCCGTCCATCGCCGACGACAACAGCAAGATCCTCAACGCGGGCCGGATCACCGGGCTGCTCGCGGGGTATCTGATGGCGCTGGTGGTGCTGCAGATGGCCCGGGTGCCCGCCCTGGAGCGCCGGGTGGGCTCGGACCGGGTGGCGCGCTGGCACGCCATGAGCGGCCGGTACACGATCAGTCTGGTGCTGGCGCACCTCGTGCTGATCATGTGGGGCTACGCGCTGCAGGCCGGCAAGAGCTTCGGCGACATCGTCCAGCAGACCATCGACTCGATCAACCAGCTGCCCGACATGGGCAAGGCGGCGATCGGCACCGGTCTGCTGTTCCTGATCGGCCTGCTCTCCATGGGCCCGGTGCGCCGCAGGATGGGCTACGACACCTGGTACCACATCCACCTGCTCACCTACGCCGCCGTCTTCCTGACGTTCTGGCACCAGCTGTCCACGGGCAACGAGTTCGCCGTGGAGCCGACCGCCAAGACGGTCTGGTACGGGCTGTACGGATCGGTGACGGCCCTGGTGATCTGGTACCGCATCCTCTCGCCGATCCGGCTGAACCTGAAGCACCGGATGCGGGTCGAGGCCGTGATCGAGGAGACCCCCGGGATCGTCTCGGTGCTGATCAGCGGGCGCAAGCTGCACCGCATGGGCGCCGAGGCCGGGCAGTTCTTCCGCTGGCGCTTCCTGGCGCCGGGCATGCGGCTCAGCTCGCACCCGTACTCGCTGTCGGCGGCGCCCCGCCCCAACATGCTGCGCATCACGGTGAAGGCGATCGGCGACCACAGCTCGGCGCTGCGCGACCTGCGGCCCGGCACCCGGGTCTGGGCCGAGGGCCCGTACGGGGCGCTCACGGCGGGCAAGCGCAGCCGCGGCAAGGTGCTGCTGGTGGCGGGCGGGGTCGGCATCACTCCGATGCGGGCGCTGTTCGAGACGCTGCCCGGCGCGGCGGGCGACCTGACGCTGCTCTACCGGGCCAACACCACCCAGGACCTGGCCCTGTGGGACGAGCTCGCGGCGATAGCCGAGGAGCGCGGGGCCCGGCTGATGTACGCGGTGAACAGCCCCGAGGGCGAGCGCCCGGACATCTCGGCGGAGACGCTGAGCCGCAAGCTGCCGGACATCGACCGCCACGACGTCTTCATGTGCGGGCCGCCCGGCTTCGCGCAGCAGGTCTACGAAGCACTGCGCGGCGCGGGGGTCCCCGCCCGCCGCATCCATCACGAGTCGTTCGAGATGTGAGCGACGGGAGTCAGGAGCGATGAAGAAGAGCCACCCCTTGCGGCGTATCGTGCTGGCCGGCGCCGCCACCGTGTCCGGAATCGTCCTGCTGCTGTCGCTGAAGCCCGCCTCCGATCCGGCGTCCGCGTCGGCACAGGGTGCCGCGCCCCAGCAGTCGGTGGCGGGTCAGGAGTCGCCCCAGGGCGGCAGCGCGCAGCAGTCGTCCACGGGGGCCCAGACCGTCACCGGCGATGTCGCCCAGACCCAGTACGGGCCGGTCCAGGTCCGTATCACCGTCAACGGCGGAAAGATCACCAAGTCCGAAGTCGTCCAGATTCCCAGCGGCGGACGCAGCACCGAGGTCAGCAACGCCTCCGTGCCCAAGCTGAACCAGGAGGCCGTCGCCGCGGGCAGCGCGAACATCGACGCGGTGTCGGGCGCCAGCTACACGAGTGCCGGATACAGGAAGTCGCTGCAGTCGGCCCTCGACAAGGCGAAGGCGAGCGGCAGCGGCTCCTCGGGAGCCGCGGGATCGACCGGTTCCGCGGGTGCGGGCTCCGCCGGCTCCTCGTCCCAGGCGCCCGCCGCACAGGCCAAGACGGTCACCGGAAGCGTCGCCCAGACCCAGTACGGGGCGGTCCAGGTCCGTATCACCGTCAGCGGCGGAAAGATCACCAAGTCGGAGGCCGTGCAGGCGCCCAAGGGCGGGCTGAGCGACCAGAAGACCGCGATGGCCGTGCCCAAGCTCAACCAGGAGGCGGTCGCGGCCGGGAACGCGAACATCGACGCCGTCTCCGGTGCCACCTACACCAGCACCGGTTACAAGCAGTCCCTGCAGTCGGCCCTGGACAAGGCCGGTGGCTGACCCGGACCAGGAGCCGCCCGCACTGCGGCACGCGGAAGAGGTCATGGGCACCGTCTTCTCCTTCGACGTGCGCGGCGGCGAACCCGCGGCCGTGCGGACCGCGTTGGAGGAGGCGGTCACCCAACTCCACCGGGTGGACGAGGTGTTCAGCACCTATCGGGAGGACAGCCAGATCTCGCGCCTCGCGCGCGGGGAGCTGACGGTCGAGGAGTGCGATCCGGAGGTCGCCGAGGTGCTCGACCTGTGTGCCGAGGCGGAGCGGGTCAGCGACGGCTGGTTCAGCCCGACGTACGAGGGCGGGCTCGATCCGACGGGGATCGTGAAGGGCTGGTCGACCGAGCGCGTGGCCCGTCACCTCGCGGCGGCCGGCGCGACCGGAGTCAGTGTGAACGGCGGCGGTGACGTCCAGCTGCTCGGCTCGCCCGGCACGCACCGCCCGTGGCGGGTCGGCGTCTCTGACCCGCTGCGTCCCGGTTCACTCGCGGCCGTGGTCTCCGCGGCCGGTGTCGACGAACTGTCGGTGGCCACCTCCGGCACCGCCGAGCGCGGCGCGCACATCGTCGACCCCCGCACCGGCCGCTCCGCAGTCACCGACCTGGTCGCCGTGACCGTGGTGGGTCCCCGCCTGACCTGGGTGGACGCCTGGGCGACAGCGGCCTTCGCGATGGGCTCCCGGGAGGGCCTGGCCTGGCTGGAGTCCCTCCCCGGCATCGAGGCCTTACTGATCACGGCGGGAGACGAGGTGCGGTGCACGGGCGGCCTGGCTCAACGCCTGGGGTGAGTGTCCGTTTTCAGGGGCGCGGGGAACCGCGCGACCAGCCACAACCGGGCCGCACCCAGAACTCGAGCACACGGAAGTGGAGGCGCACCCCGACCCCGGGGCGCGCCTCCACCGTCGTACAGCTCAATGATTGTTCTGAGCCAACCGCAGCAAATGATCGGCCAGCGCCTGCCCCCCGGTGGGATTCCGGCTGATCAACAGCAGCGTGTCGTCACCCGCGATCGTCCCGAGAATGTCCTGCAGCTCGGCCTGGTCGATGGCGGAGGCGAGGAACTGCGCCGCCCCCGGCGGGGTACGGAGAACCACGAGGTTCGCGGACGCCTCCGCGGAGATCAGCAGCTCCGCCGAGAGCCGCCGCATCCGCTCCTCCTTCGCCGACTCCCCCAGCGGCGCGCGCGGGGTGCGGAAACCGCCCTCGCTCGGCACCGCGTAGATGAGGTCGCCGTCGTTGTTGCGGATCTTCACCGCGTTCAGCTCGTCCAGGTCCCGGGAGAGCGTCGCCTGCGTGACGCTCAGCCCGTCGTCGGCGAGGAGCTTCGCCAACTGGCTCTGGGAGCGCACCGGTTGCCGGTTGAGGATGTCCACGATCCGGCGGTGGCGTGCGGTGCGGGTCTGCGGCACGGCAGGCCCGACGTGCTCGTGATCCTGCGCCTGACTCATCGTCGTCGTCTCATTCTTTGGCTCGTCCGTCCCCGTTGGCTACCGCGTCGAGGACACCGGGAAGGGCCTGGAGGAACGCGTCCACCTCGTCGTCGCTCAGGTTCAGCGGGGGCATCAGCCGTACGACATCGGGGGCGGGCGCGTTGACCAGGAGACCGGCGTCCTGAGCCGCCTGCTGCACCTGGGGCGCGAGCGGCTCGGTGAGCACGATACCCAGGAGCAGGCCCGCACCCCGGACATGGTCGATCAGCGGGTTACCGAGTGACTCGATTCCGCCCCGCAGTTTCTCGCTCGCGGCCTTCACGTTCTCGAGGAGCCCCTCGGACGCGATCGTGTCGAGGACGGCGAGTCCCGCGGCGCAGACGACCGGGTTGCCGCCGAAGGTCGAACCGTGGTGGCCGGGCTTCAGCAGCTCGGCGGCCCGGCCGAAGGCGACGGTCGCGCCGAGCGGGAGTCCACCGCCGAGACCCTTCGCGAGGGTGACGACGTCCGGCAGGACACCTTCGTGGTCCTGGTAGGCGAACCAGGGTCCGGTGCGGCCGATGCCGGTCTGCACCTCGTCGAGGACGAGGAGGCTGCCGGTGGCGGCGGTGATCGCGCGGGCCGCCTTGAGGTAGCCGGGCGGGGGTACGACCACGCCGTTCTCGCCCTGGATCGGCTCGATGATCACCAGGGCGGTGTCCTGGGTGACGGCCGCGGCCAGCGCCTGCGCGTCCCCGTAGGGCACGTGCGTGACGTCACCGGGCAGCGGCAGGAACGGCTCCTGCTTGCCGGGCTGGCCGGTGAGCGCGAGGGCGCCCATGGTGCGGCCGTGGAAACCGCCGTGGGTCGCCACCATGTGGCCCCGGCCGGTGAGCCGGCCGATCTTGAAGGCGCCCTCGTTGGCCTCGGCGCCCGAGTTGCAGAAGTAGACCCGGCCCTCGCGCCCGAAGAGCTGGAGCAGCCGTTCGGCGAGCGCGACGGGCGGCTCGGCGACGAAGAGGTTGGAGACATGGCCGAGGGAGGCGATCTGCCGGCTCACGGCCTCGACGATCGCCGGGTGGGCGTGGCCGAGCGCGTTGACCGCGATACCGCCGACGAAGTCGAGGTACTCCTTGCCGTCGGCGTCCCACAGCCGGGTGCCCTCGCCGCGGACGAGCGGCAGCCGCGGCGTGCCGTAGTTGTCCATGAGCGCGCCCTGCCACCGCTGGGTGAGCTCCGCGTTGGTCCCGGTCATTCGGCGTCCCCCTGTTCATCGGGCCGTGCGTCCGGCACGACCATCGTGCCGATCCCCTCGTCGGTGAAGATCTCCAGCAGGATCGAGTGCTGGACCCGGCCGTCGATGACGCGCGCCGTGGTGACGCCGTTGCGCACGGCGTGCAGACAGCCCTCCATCTTCGGCACCATGCCGCTGGCCAGCTCGGGCAGCAGCTTCTCCAGTTCGGAGGCGGTCAGGCGGCTGATCACCTCGTCGCTGTCGGGCCAGTCCTCGTAGAGGCCCTCGACGTCCGTGAGGACCATGAGGGTCTCGGCGCCCAGTGCCGCAGCGAGAGCCGCAGCCGCCGTATCAGCATTGACGTTGTAGACATGTCCGTCGTCCTGGCTCCGGGCGATCGAGGAGACGACCGGGATCCGGCCGTCGGCGAGCAGTGCCTCGATCGCGCCCGTGTCGATCGCGGTGATCTCGCCCACCCGCCCGATGTCGACCAACTCCCCGTCGATCTCGGGCTGGTGCTTGGTGGCGGTGATGGTGTGCGCGTCCTCGCCGGTCATGCCGACGGCGAGCGGACCGTGCTCGTTGAGCAGTCCGACCAGCTCACGCTGCACCTGACCGGCCAGGACCATGCGTACGACGTCCATGGCGTCCTCGGTGGTGACGCGCAGGCCCGCCTTGAACTCGCTGACGATGCCGTGCCGGTCGAGGGCGGCGCTGATCTGCGGGCCGCCGCCGTGCACGACGACGGGCTTGAGGCCGGCCTGCCGCAGGAACACCACGTCCTGGGCGAAGGCGGCCTTCAGCTCCTCGTTCACCATGGCGTTTCCGCCGAACTTGATGACGACCGTCTTGCCGTTGTGGCGGGTCAGCCACGGGAGTGCCTCGATGAGGATCCGGGCCTTGGGCAGTGCGGTGTGCTTCCGCGTCACATTGCTCATGAGGAGTAGGCGCTGTTCTCGTGGACGTAGTCCGCGGTGAGGTCGTTGGTCCAGATCGTGGCGGCCTGGGAGCCCGCGGCGAGGTCGGCGACGATGTGGACCTCGCGGTAGCGCATGTCGACGAGCTCGCGGTCCTCGCCGACGCCGCCGTTCTTGCAGACCCAGACGCCGTTGATGGCGACGTTGAGCTGGTCGGGCTCGAAGGCGGCGGCGGTCGTGCCGATCGCGGACAGCACGCGTCCCCAGTTGGGGTCCTCGCCGTGGATCGCGCACTTGAGGAGGTTGTTGCGGGCGATGGAGCGGCCCACCTCGACGGCGTCGTCCTCGCTCGCGGCGTTCACGACCTCGATCTTGATGTCCTTGCTGGCGCCCTCGGCGTCCCGGATGAGCTGCTGCCCGAGATCGTCGCAGACCGCGCGTACGGCCTCGGCGAACTCCGCGTACCGCGGGGTGACCTCGGCGGCGCCGGAGGCGAGCAGCAGCACGGTGTCGTTGGTCGACATGCAGCCGTCGGAGTCGACGCGGTCGAAGGTGGTGCGGGTGGCGGCGCGCAGTGCCTTGTCGAGGGTCTCGGAGTCGAGGTCCGCGTCCGTCGTCAGCACGACGAGCATGGTGGCGAGGCCGGGGGCGAGCATGCCCGCGCCCTTGGCCATGCCGCCGACGGTCCAGCCGTCGCCCGTGTGCACCGCGGTCTTGTGCACGGTGTCGGTGGTCTTGATGGCGATGGCGGCCTTCTCGCCGCCGTGCGCGGAGAGCTGGGCGGCGGCTGTCTCGACCCCGGGCAGCAGCTTGTCCATCGGCAGGAGTACGCCGATGAGCCCGGTCGACGCGACGGCGACCTCGCCCGCGTTGACGTCGAGGACCGCGGCGACCTTCTCGGCGGTCGCGTGCGTGTCCTGGAAGCCCTTGGGGCCCGTGCAGGCGTTGGCTCCGCCGGAGTTGAGGATCACGGCGGAGACCTGACCGCCCTTGAGGACCTGCTCGGACCAGAGGACCGGCGCGGCCTTCACGCGGTTGGAGGTGAAGACGCCCGCGGCGGCGAGGCGGGGCCCGTTGTTGACCACGAGGGCCAGGTCCGGGTTGCCGTTCTCCTTGATGCCTGCTGCGATGCCGGAGGCGGTGAAGCCCTGGGCAGCGGTGACGCTCACGGTGCGACTCCGATCGTGGAAAGACCCGTTTCCTCGGGAAGCCCGAGGGCGATGTTCATGCTCTGCACGGCCCCGCCGGCCGTGCCCTTGGTCAGGTTGTCGATGGCGCTGATCGCGATGATGCGGTGCGTCGCTTCGTCGTACGCGACCTGGACCTGAACGGCGTTGGAACCGTAGACGGACGCGGTGGCGGGCCACTGCCCCTCGGGCAGCAGGTGGACGAAGGGTTCGTCGGCGAACGCCTTCTCGTAGGCGGCGCGCAGGGACTCACCGGTGACCCCTTCACGCGCCTTCGCGCTGCACGTGGCGAGGATGCCCCGGGGCATCGGCGCGAGGGTGGGCGTGAAGGAGACGGTGACCGGCTCCCCCGCCGCCGCACCGAGGTTCTGGATCATCTCGGGGGTGTGCCGGTGGACGCCACCGACTCCGTACGGGGACATGGAGCCCATGACCTCGCTGCCGAGCAGATGGGGCTTGGCCGCCTTGCCCGCGCCGGAGGTCCCGGACGCGGCGACGATCACGGCCTCGGGTTCGGCGAGCGCCGCCGCGTACGCCGGGAAGAGGGCGAGGGAGACGGCCGTCGGGTAGCAACCGGGCACCGCGATGCGCTTGGACCCCTCCAGCGCGGCGCGGGCGCCCGGCAGTTCGGGAAGGCCGTAGGGCCAGGTGCCGGCGTGCGCGGAGCCGTAGAACTTCTCCCAGTCCGCCGGGTCCTTGAGCCGGAAGTCGGCGCCCATGTCGACGACGAGGACGTCCGGGCCGAGCTGCTCGGCGACGGCGGCGGACTGCCCGTGGGGCAGCGCGAGGAAGACGACGTCGTGGCCGGCGAGGACGTCCGGGGTGGTCTCCTGGAGGACTCGGTCGGCCAGCGGCAGCAGGTGCGGCTGCAGCGCGCCGAGGCGCTGGCCCGCGTTGGAGTTGCCCGTCAGGGCGCCGATCTCGACCTCGGGGTGCGCCAGGAGCAGACGCAGGGCTTCGCCGCCCGCGTACCCACTCGCTCCCGCCACTGCTGCGCGTACCGCCATGGAACCCTCCTCCTAGATGGCATGACTATACGTTTCGTTGCACGTTTATGCAATCCATGCGCGCGTGAGGAGCGGACGCATAAGATCACCGGCATGGCACTGAGACCTGTTCAGGTGAACATAAAGGCTCTTGACGACTCGGCGGTCGGCCGGTTCTGGGCGGAGGCGCTCGGCTGGGGTGTTTCCAGCGAGGGACCCGGCGTGACCAATGTGGAACCCGGCGGCGGCTTCGTCTGGCCGGACCCGGTCGCCGTCTGCATCGACGTCGTCACCGTCCCGGAACCGAAGACAACGACGAAGAACCGTGTGCACCTCGATCTCGCCACCACCTCCGCGGCCCATCAGGCGGAGTTGGTCGCGCGCCTGAAGGCTCTCGGTGCGACGCCCGCCGACGTGGGCCAGGGCGAAGTGCCGTGGACGGTCCTCGCCGACCCGGAGGGCAACGAGTTCTGCGTGCTGGAGCCCCGGGAGATCTACCGGGACACCGGGCCGATCGCCGCGGTGGTGGTCGACTGCGTGGATCCGCGGGCCATGGCCCGGTTCTGGGGCGAGGCGACGGACTGGACCCTGCATGACGTGACCGACGATCACGCGGTGCTGCGCTCCGCCAAGGAGGTCGGCCCGTATCTCGAGTTCCTCCGCAAGCCCGGCGTGAAGACCGTGCCGGACCGCGTCCATCTTGACCTGCTGCCCTACCCCGGCGACGACAAAGCAGCGGAGGTGGCCCGGCTGCGAGCCCTCGGCGCCACCGACCTCGACCTCGGCCAGGGCGACGTCCCGTGGACGTGCCTGACCGACCCGGAGGGCCACGAGTTCTGCGTGCTGGGCCGGTCCTGACAGGGAGCCTCGGCGACTCAGCGGGATCGGGGGTTCCACCGCGGAGCGGGGTGCGGGCGGACGACGCCTTCGGGCCGGTGGCGGGACAGTGAGCGGTGGGTGGCGCCGGGCCGCGGACGCGCGTGGGGCGGGGTCAGGAGCGGGAGGTGCGGGGCTGGGCCGCGCGCTCCGTGTTCCGCTCGGCGTGCTGCTCCGCGCGCTTCTCCTTGATGCGGACCTCTTCCTTGCGGACCTCGGCCTGGGTGGTGCGCTCCCGGCGCAGCCATTCCGGGTCCTCCTGCTTCAGGGCGTCGATCTGCTCCGTGGTGAGGGGCTCGGTGACCCCGCCGCGGGCGAGCCCGGCGATGGAGATGCCCAGCCGCGCGGCGACCACGGGCCGGGGGTGCGGGCCGTTGCGTCGCAGCTCCTGGAGCCACGCGGGCGGATCGGTCTGCAGGGCGTTCAGCTCGGCGCGCGAGACGACGCCCTCCTGGAACTCGGCGGGGGTGGCCTCGAGGTACACACCCAGCTTCTTCGCCGCGGTGGCGGGCTTCATGGTCTGGGTGGTCTGGTGCGACGTCATGCGTCAAGGGTATCGAGCGTGTGCGCGACCTCCGACCACGACCGATAGCCTGGCGAGGTGACAGGCTCGGAAGTACCCCCTTCGTTCCGGCTCGCCTATGTTCCGGGAGTGACGCCCACGAAGTGGGTGCGGATCTGGAACGAGCGGCTGCCCGACATCCCCCTCACGCTCGTCGCGGTCTCCACCGACGAGGCGTTCGACGTGCTGCGGGGCCGCGGCGCCGACGCCGGATTCGTCCGGCTGCCGGTCGACCGTGAGGACCTCAGCGCGATCCCCCTCTACACCGAGACGACGGTGGTCGTGGTCCCCAAGGACCACATCGTGGCGGCGGTCGACGAGGTGACCTCCGAGGATCTCGCCGACGAGATCGTGCTGCACCCGCTCGACGACACGCTCGACTGGGAGCGTCCGCCGGGGCAGCCCGCGTTCGAGCGCCCCGCCACCACGGCGGACGCCGTCGAACTCGTGGCGGCGGGCATCGGGCTCCTCGTCGTCCCCCAGTCCCTCGCCCGCCTGCACCACCGCAAGGACCTCACCTACCGGCCGGTCACGGACGCCCCGGAGTCACGCGTCGCGCTGTCCTGGCCACAGGACGCGACCACCGACCTGGTCGAGGACTTCATCGGGATCGTCCGCGGCCGGACCGTCAACAGCTCACGGGGACGGGCCCAGGCCCCGGCGGCGCCCTCGGCCCCGGCGAAGGCCAAGCGTCCCGAGACGGGCGGCGCACGGCGCAAGCCCGCCGCGGGCAAGTCGTCCGGCAAGTCGGCGACCGGCCGCAACCCCCGCGGCGGCGGTTCCGCAGGCGCCAAGGGCGGCGCCAAGCGGGGCAAGCCCCGCCGCCGCTCCTGACCCGGGCCGAAACGCGGCCGGCCCCTCTCCAGGATTGCCCGGCAGACGAAGCTTGACCTGGAGCACACTCCAGGTTCTACGGTTTCTCCATGACCAGCGAACAGCCCCTCCCGCAGGAGCCGACGCTCACGATCGCCCAGGTCGTCGAGCGCACCGGACTCTCGCACGACACGCTGCGGTACTACGAGAAGGCCGGCCTGATCCAACGGGTCGGCCGGACCACCGGGAACCAGCGGCGCTACGAGGCGGCCGACCTGGCCTGGCTGGAGTTCCTCATCCGGCTGCGCGAGACGGGCATGTCGATCGCGGACATGCAGCGGTTCGCGGAGTTGCGGGCGCGCGGCGACATCACGGTCGCCGACCGGCTCGGGATGCTCCGGGAGCACCGCGCCGACCTCGCGGACCGCATCCGCGCGCTGCGCCGCAACGCGGCCGCCCTCGACGACAAGATCGACCACTACGAACGGCTGCTCGACCAGCCGGGATCGGACGACCTCTCATGACTGTCACGGACACCGCCACCACGCGCGAGGAGCGCTTCGCGCGCGGCCTTGAGGTCCTCAAGCGCGTCGACGGCGAGGCCGGAGAGCGCGTCGTCGACGCGCTCGGCGACATCAATCCCGAACTCGGCCACCAGATCGTCTCCTGGGCCTTCGGCGACATCTACGACCGGCCCGGACTGGCCCCGCGCGACCGCCAGTTGGTGACGCTGGGCATGCTCACCGCGCTCGGCGGCTGTGAGACACAGTTGGAGGTGCACGTCAACGCGGCCCTGAACGTGGGTCTTTCCCCGGACGAGATCGTGGAGTCGCTGCTGCACTCGGCCGTCTACTGCGGCATACCGAAGGCGATGAACGCGAGCCTGGTCGCGAAGAAGGTCTTCGCCGAGCGTGGGCTGCTGCCCGCCGGACAGCAGCCCACGCCTCCGGCTACCGCTGTCTGATCCGCAGGAAGGTCACCGAGTTCGCCGGGAAGGTGTAGGTGAACTTGTCGGCGACGCCGTCGAAGGTGGACTTCACGGGGGCGACCGCGGTCACCGTCTGCGAGTTCACCGCGTCCAGCGCGGCCTGGAGGGTGGTGACGGCGGCCTTGCGGCCCGCCTTCGCCCCGCCCAGGTCGATCGCGGTACGGGCGTCCGCCGCCTGCGCGTTGACGACCTTGACGATCAGATCGCCGGTCCGCGCGTCCCGCGTGACGACCTGACGGAACGGCTCCGCGGGCTTGTCGTCCTTGAAGCTCCCCCACTCCTGGCCGTCCAGGTAGAGGGTCACCTGCCGGCCGCGGACCTTGATGTCGACGTCGTACGCCTTGCCCGTCTCGATCGTGCCGGGCTTGGAGATCAGGGTCGACTTGCCGCCGTCCACGGCCTGTTCGACCGCGGAGGTGGTGTTGTTCCAGCCGCCGAGGTTCCACCAGTAGTAGTTGCCGGTGTCCTTGACGCCGAAGGCGACGAGGAAGCCCTCCTTGCCCGACTTCTTGGTGGCCTTCACGTGCAGGTCGTAGTCGTGCCAGGCCGGGTCGCCCGCCGACACCATGGTGTTCTCGGCGCCCACGTCGGTCTGCACGTACTGGCCGTCCTGCAGGCTCCAGCTCCCGCCGCCCGTGTGGGTCCACCGGGAGGCGTCACCGCTGAAGTCGTCGCTGAGCAGCGTGGTGCCGTCGGCGCCGGTCACCTTCACATCGTCGTACGCCGCCGTGGTCGCCCAGGTCGACAGGCCGACGGCACCGGAGATGGGCGCGCTCAGCGAGGGCGTGGTGGTGGCCGTCGACGGCACGACCCGGTCGCCGACGTTGTTCATGAACAGCTTCTGCACCTCATAGTCGGCCGAGCCCCACGAGGCGTGGTTGTTGAACCAGATCATGTCGGGCCGCCACTGCACGTAGTCCTCGTTGGCGAGCAGCGGGGCGTACGAGGCGAGCTTGACGACGTCCGCGTTGCGCTCCAGACCGGTCATGTACGCGGCCTCGGCGAGGGCGTTCTTGAAGGTGTTGCCACCGGAGGCGTACTCGCCCAGGAAGACCTTGGGGCCGTTCCTGTCGTAGGAGTCGTAGCGGTCGTTGTTCTGCAGGAACCACTGGGGGCTGTTGTAGTAGTGCTCGTCGACCATGTCGACGTTCGCTTCCTTGTTGAGCTTCCAGGCGGTGTCGAAGGTGGTGCCGGAGTCGTCGGGTCCGGCGTTCGAGATCACCTTGATGTTCGGGTACTTGGCCTGGACGGCGGCGCGGAACTGCTTGAAGCGGGCGAAGAACTCGTCGGGGAGGTTCTCCTCGTTGCCGACTTCGAGGTGGGTGAGGTGGAAGGGCTTCGGGTGGCCCATCGCCGCCCGCTTCCTGCCCCATTCGCTGGTCACCGGCCCGTTGGCGAACTCGATGAGATCGAGGGTGTCCTGGATGTGGCGCTTGAGGAGCGCGTCGTCGTCGGTGGCCCTGTTCTGGCCGCAGCCGGTGACGAGCGCGGGCACCACGGGCAGCGGCATCGCGCCGATGTCCTCGGCGAACTGGAAGTACTCGTAGTAGCCGAGCCCGTAACTCTGGTTGTAGCCCCAGAAGTTGGAGTTGGTGGCGCGCTGCTCGACCGGGCCGATGGTGTCCTTCCACTGGTACGAGCGCTGGCGCTGGTAGCCCGAGGCCTCGTCGTAGCCCTGCATGCTGCCGGTGTTGACCAGGCAGCCGCCGGGGAAGCGCACGAAGCCGGGGTGCAGGGCGGCGATCTTCTCGGCGAGATCCTTGCGCAGGCCGTGGCCCTTGTACGTGTCCCGGGGGATCAGCGAGATCATGTCGAGCGCGACGGGAGCGTCGGCGGCGACGGTGAGGCGCCCGGTGGTGCTGTCGCGGGTGGCGGTGAACCTGGCCCGGTACTTGGCCCAGCCGCCGCGCGCGGCGACCTGCCGGGCCTCGGCGAGCGCGCCGTCCGCGTCGTGCAGGGTCACGGCGAGCGGCGTCCTCGCGTCCGCGCGGGCCCAGACCGAGAAGTCGTACGTCTTGCCGCTCTCGACCCTGATCCCGGTGTTGTAACCGGAGTTGGTGACGGACGAGCCCGCGCCCAGGGCGAGGTAGGTGCGGTTGCGGGCGTTCAGCCGCCCGTCGTCGTCCACGGTCGTCGCGGTGCCCGTGGTGGCCCAGGAGGTGAGCGGCGTATAGGACCTGTTGTCGGCGGTGCTGTACTCGAACGACCGGTTCTGTACGAGCTCCGCGTACAGTCCGCCGTCCGCGGCGCGGTTGATGTCCTCGAAGAAGACGCCGTACATGGAGTCGTCGATCTTCGCGCCCGAGCCCTTCGGGTCGACGGTGATCGCGTAGTCGGTGACGTCGGCGGCGGCATGGGCGGGCCCGGGAACGACGGCTGAGGCCACCAGGAGTGCGGTGGCCGTGAGTCCGAGTCTCCAACGGGTGCGGGTGCGTGACATGGATGCTCCGCGGCTCTGTGGTGTTGAGTTGTTCGAGGTCTTGATTTGTTCGAAATTCCGGACAACGATCAATACTTCGAACGGCAAGATAGGGAGGGGGCCTGAGCGCGTCAATGGGTCGCGCAGCATCGCATGGGACGGAGAGCGGAACGGTATGGGCGAGTTCTGGCCAGTGACGGACGTGCTCGCCCACCTGGGCGGGAGCTGGCGGGTGGAGCGCTCGGTGCGGGATCTCGCGAGCGGTGCGGAGGGGCGGTTCACGGGGACGACGGTTTTCGGCCCGCTGGAGGACCCGCTGGAGGGACCGGGAGCTCGGCACGGACTTCTGCACCAGGAATCCGGCACGTTCGTCTGGCAGGGCACGCCCCGGCCCGCCGAACGGACGCTGCGGTTCCTCCCGGGGCCGGGCCCGGCGACAGCCCTCGTCCAGTTCTCCGACGGCCGCCCCTTCCACGACCTGGACCTGAGCACCGGCCGGTACGTCGCCGACCACCCGTGCGCGGCGGACCTCTACCGGGGCGAGTTCACGGTGCGGGACGAGAACCACTGGCGCACGGTGTGGCGGGTGGGCGGCCCCGCCAAGGACCTGGTCCTCATGACGGATTACACACGGCTGGCCTAGGCGTGCTGCGGCACGCCTTCCAGGCGCAGGTTCCAGCGGCCGTTGACGCCGGTGAGGGTGATCGTCGACAGGGGGCGGACGTCGATGTTCCAGTACGTCGACGGCTGGGCCTTGAGCGCGTAGACGAGCGCGGCCCGCACCACCGAGGGTTCGGCCACCGCGACGATCCGGCTGCCGTCGTCCGCCGGGCGGGTGTCGAGCCAGCCGCCGACGCGGGAGATGAAGGACGTCAGGGACTCGCCGCCGTGCGGGACTGAGCGCGGATCGGCGAGCCAGGCGTCGACCGCAGACGGCTCGCGGGCCATCGCCTCCCCCAGCGTGAAGCCGCGCCAGCGGCCCATGTCGCAGTCGCGCAGCGCGGGCTGCGCCAGCGGCGCGTACCCGAGGGCGTCGCCGGTGGCGCGGCTGCGCGGGGTCGGCGAGCAGTAGCGCAGCTCGGCCGCCGCCAGTGGCACCAGTTCCGGGGCGGCACGCTGCACTTCGTCCCAGCCGGCCTGGTCCAGCGGCCGGTCGTCCTCGAAGCGTTCGGCCAGCAGCGAGGTGCTGCGAGCGGCGGCGACGAAAGTGACCCGAAGATGCATGCGGCGATCGTGGAGCGCGGGACTCCGCAGGTCAAGAGGCGTTACGCAAGGTATACGCAGGCTTGGCGGAGTGTGCGTGCCGAAGCGGACCCATCGCAGGGGCGGGACCGGGCCCCCGGGGGATCCCCCAGGGGGCCGCTGGCGGTCATCCGGCGGAGGTGTCGAGGCCGGGGTCGGGGATCCAGGAGCTGGGAGGCGTCCTGCTTGAGGTCGAAGACGACGGTGAGCAGGTAGCCGTCGTCCTCGCGGGTGCGGTAGGCGTACGCCTGGGTGCCGGCGCATCCGCGCCGGTGCCAGTCACCGCAGTACCCCGTCGCACGCCGCCCTGAGCCGTCGTACCCCCTCCGTGATCTCCCCCGTCCCCCCGACCGCCGCGAAACTCAGCCGGAGGTGCCCCGCAGGGGGCTCCGCGCTGAAGTAGGGGCGGCCGGGCGCGACGGCCACGCCCTCACGGAGGGCCGCGGAGACCAGGGCGGACTCGTCGGTGCCGTCGGGCAGGCGGAGCCACAGGTGGTAGCCGCCGGAGGGGATGTGGGGCAGGGCGAGTTCGGGGAGCGTCAGCCGGAGCGCGGTCGTCATCGTGTCGCGGCGGTTCCTCAACTCGGCGGACACGGCCCGCAGATGACGGGGCCAGGCGGGCGAGCCGACCAGTTCGAGCGCGGCCTCCTGAAGGGGACGCGGCACGAAGAAGGTGTCCACGACCTGGATGGCACGCAGTCGGTCGAGGACCGGACCCCGCGCGGCCAGCGCACTGACCCGGAAGCTCGGCGAGGTCGCCTTGGTCAGGGAGGAGACGTGCACGACGACCCCGTCAGGGTCCTCCGCGGCCAGCGGACGCGGCAGCGGCCCCGCGTCCTCGTGCACCAGTCGTCGTACGAAGTCGTCCTCGATGACGAACGCGCCCGCCTCGCGCGCGATCCGCACCACCTCGGCGCGCCGCTCGGGGGCGAGCACGGCGCCGGTCGGGTTCTGGAACAGCGGCTGGCAGACGAACACCCGGGCGCCGGTCGCCCTGAAGGCGTCGGCGAGCAGGTCCGGTTTCACCCCGTCCGCGTCGACCGGCACGGGTACCGGCCGCAGGCCCGCCGCACGGGCGATCGCCAGCATGCCCGGGTAGGTGGGCGACTCGACCAGGACCGGTGCCCCCGGCGGGGCGAGCGCCCTGAGCGCGGTGGTCAGCGCGGACTGGCCGCCCGCCGTGACGAGCACCTCCGCGGCGCTGATCGCACCGCCGATCCCCCGCGCGAACCACTCACGCAGCTCCGTCAGCCCCTCCATCGGCGGCCGCGACCAGGCGCCGGGACGCCGGCCCGCCCGCGACAGGGCCGCCCCCATGGCCCGCTCGGGCTGGAGCGAGGGGTGCAGATAGCCGCCGTTGAACTCGACGACGCCGGGCGGCGGGGCGGCGAGCGAGGCGAGGACCCCGGAGGCGTCCACCGTGCGCGGGACGAGCTCCGTCGCCGCGTCCGCGCTCAGCGTGACCTCCTGCCAGGAGGTGTCCCCGGCGGGCGCGGCGGACGTACGCGGGTACGCGCGGAACGCGCCGGCGCCCGGCCGGGTCACCACCAGCCCCTCGGCGGCGAGCTGAGCCAGTGCCCGCGACACCGTCACGGGGCTCACCCGGAACCGCTCGACGAGTGCCCGGCTCGATGGCAGCTTTCCACCGGGTGAGTAGCGGTTCAGCTCCCGTCGCAGCTGAATCACCAGATCCCCGACACTGCTACGCTCTTGCATGAGAGCACAGAGTAGCGCTATCGACCAGATCGGGATAGCGGTCAGCACGCCCAGGACACCCGTTCAGGGGCCCCCGGCGGACCGCCGTTCCGGCACCCTCCAGGCCGCGCTCGGCGTCACCGCCTTCTCCCTCACCTTCCCCGCCACCGCCTGGGGCCTGGAGGGCTTCGGCCCCTGGTCGCTGGTGGCCGTGCGCAGCGTCCTCGCCGCCGTCATCGCGGGCGGCTGTCTGCTGGCGCTGCGGGTGCCCGTACCGGCCCGCCGGCACTGGGCGGGGCTCGCCGTGGTGGCCGCCGGTGTCGTGCTCGGCTTCCCCCTGCTGACGACGCTCGCGCTGCAGACGTCCACCACCGCCCACGCGGCCGTGGTCGTCGGGCTGCTGCCGCTGACGACCGCGCTGCTGTCGGCTCTGCGGACCGGCGCGCGGCCCTCACGGATGTTCTGGGGTGCCGCCCTCGGGGGCGCGGCCGCGGTGATCGCGTTCACCGTGCAGCAGAGCGGTGGGGCGCTGAGCAGCGCGGACGCCTATCTCTTCGGGGCGCTGCTGATCTGCGCCGCCGGCTACACGGAGGGCGGCCGGCTCGCCCGGACCATGCCGGGGTGGCAGGTCATCGGCTGGGCGCTGGTCCTGTGTCTGCCGCTGTCGGTGCCCGGCGCGCTGGTCGCGCTGTCGTACGAGCCGGTCCACCTGTCGGCGCACAGCGTGGCGGGGCTGCTGTGGGTGGCCGCCGGATCGCAGTTCCTGGGGCTGGTCGTCTGGTACCGCGGGATGGCGGCGATCGGAATTCCCAAGGCCAGCCAGTTGCAGCTGGCGCAGCCGCTGCTCACACTGGTGTGGTCGGTACTGCTCCTCGGCGAGCAGCTCACACCGGCCGCGCCGCTGACGGCCGCGGCCGTGCTGATCTGCATCGCGCTCACCCAGCGAGCGCGGGGCTGAGCCCCAGGACCGTTACTCCCGCAGATGACGAGGAGACCCTTCAGATGCATGCAGACGTGGGCGACAAGCTCGTGCAGCACGGCAGGGTTGTCGGACAGCACGACAAGGTCGCGGAGATCACCGAAGTAATAGGAACGGAGGGCACGCCCCCGTACCGCGTGCGCTTCACGGACGGGCACGAGGCGGTCTGCTCACCGGGCCCCGACTCGGAAATCCGTCACAAGGAACCGCTGTAGACATTCGGGCACGAGGACCCGTTGTAGACATGCGGGCACGAGAACCCGCCGTAGACATACGGGCAGGGATTCAGCGCGCGGGTCGCGCCGGCCGCTGGTAGTGGTCGGCGACGACCCGCGCCATCGCTCCGACGCGGTCGCCGCCGACCTCCTTGGCGGAGAAGAAGACGTGTCCGCGCACTTGAGTGTGTCCGCGCGCGAAGGTGAGGTGCCGGGAGAGTTCGGCCGGGTCCTGCCAGGCCGCGGGCTGCGCGGGGTCACCGGCCTTGTAGAGCGCTTCCCCGATGTACAGCTGCACGCCCGTGCCCTGGGTCACCGCCGCCCACCAGGGCACGAGCCGCGCGTAGTCGGCGGCGGCGAAGCCGAGGTTCCAGTAGACCTGCGGGACGACGTAGTCGATCCACCGCTCGCGGACCCATTTCCTGGTGTCGGCGTACAGATCGTCGTACGTCTGCACGGCGGCTCGGGTCTCCGAGCCCCGCGGGTCGGTCGCGCTGTTGCGCCACACCCCGAACGGGCTGATCCCGAAGCGGGTACCGGGCCGGATCAGCGGGATGCGGCCGGCCGTCTCCCGCACCAGTCTGTCGATGTTGTCGCGCCGCCAGGCGGCCCGGTCCGCGAAGCCCGTGCCGTGCGCCCGGTACGCGGCGTCGTCGTCGAAGACCTGGCCCTCGGCCGGGTAAGGATAGAAGTAGTCGTCCCAGTGCACGGCGTCGATCGCGTACGACCGCACCGCGTCGAGCATCGCGTCCTGGACGAAGGCGCGGACCTCGGGCAGCCCGGGGTTGTAGTAGAGCCTGCCGCCATAGGGGACGACCCAGTCGGGGTGCTTGCGGGCCGGGTGGGTCGCCACGAGTCTGCCGGGGTCGGAGTGGTTCGCGACGCGGTACGGGTTGAACCAGGCGTGCAGTTCGAGGCCGCGCGCGTGGGCCTCCCGCACCGCCGTGCCGAGCGGGTCCCAGCCGGGGTCCCTGCCCTGGACGCCGGTGAGGTACTGCGACCACGGCTCGTACGACGAGGGCCAGAACGCGTCGGCCGTGGGGCGGACCTGGAAGAACACGGCGTTCAGGCGGCGGTCGACCGCCCTGTCGAGGTGGGCGAGGAGTTCGGCGCGTTGCCGGGCGACGGACAGGCCGGCCCGCGAGGGCCAGTCGCGGTTGATGACGGTCGACAGCCACATGCCCCGCAGCTCGGAGGCCGTCCGTGGCCGACCGGGCCCCCGGGTTCCCCCGGAACGGGGTACGGCAGCCGAGTCCCCCGCCGAGCCGAGACCCGGGTCCCCCGTCGTGACGCGACCTGGCTCCCCCTCTGTGACGAGACCCGGCTCCCCCGTCGTGACGAGACCGGTCAGCGTCGCCATCGCCCCGACGGTGAACGCCCGCCGTGACCCCCGCCCCGTTCCCGCCGTCCGCCCCACCGCACCCCGCTCCTCCACGCTCCGGATCCGTCCGGTCACGGATCGTTTCCTCGGCCAGCATGCCCCACCCGGGCGATCGATCATCGATACTTCGGAGTAACGTGCACGGGACGTGCACGATCGGAGCAGGCACCGAACAACGGGGGCCCTGCGACAGCCGTAGATCAGCGAAGGGGACGATGTGACCGACATCGAACGCGTCGGAGTGGTGGGCTGCGGCCAGATGGGAGCGGGCATCGCCGAGGTCTGCGCTCGCGCGGGTCTCGACGTCAAGGTCGCCGAGACCACCGGTGAGGCCCTGGAGATCGGCCGTACCCGGCTGTTCAACTCCCTCGCCAAGGCCGCCGAGCGCGGAAAGATCTCCGCGGACGAGCTCACCGCCACCCAGGAGCGGCTCAGCTTCACCACCGACCTCGGCGAGTTCGCCGACCGCGATCTGGTGATCGAGGCGGTCGTCGAGAACGAGCAGGTGAAGACCGAGATCTTCCAGGTGCTCGACCAGGTGGTGACCCGGCAGGACGCGATCCTCGCCTCCAACACCTCCTCCATCCCGCTGGTGCGCCTCGCGGTCGCCACCTCGCGCCCCGACCAGGTCGTCGGCATCCACTTCTTCAACCCGGCCCCGGTGCAGCAGCTCGTCGAGCTGATCCCGGCGCTCACCACCTCCGAGGGCACCCTCAGCCGGGCTCAGCTGTTCGCCGAGAAGGCCCTCGGCAAGCACGCGATCCGCGCCCAGGACCGCTCCGGGTTCGTCGTCAACGCGCTGCTGATCCCGTATCTGCTCTCCGCGATCCGGATGTTCGAGTCGGGCATCGCCAGCCGCGAGGACATCGACAACGGCATGGAGATGGGGTGCGCCCACCCGATGGGCCCGCTCAAGCTCTCCGACCTGATCGGCCTGGACACGGTGGCCTCGGTCGCCTATTCGATGTACGAGGAGTACAAGGAGCCGCTGTACGCCGCTCCCCCGCTGCTCCAGCGCATGGTGGACGCGGGCCGGCTCGGCCGGAAGTCCGGCTCGGGCTTCTACACCTACGCCTGATCACGTACGGTCGCGCCCTTTCGCACCGTCACCTGATCACGTACGGTGAAACTCAGGCGCACGCGGGCCCGGCACCCCTTTCGGTGCCGGGCCCGCGCCATTCACACACCGTGTGCGCGCCGGGCTCGCATATGCCCCTCGCACACGCTCCCCACGCGTCCACCAGGCGAGTTGACTTTCCGTGCGCATCCAAGGGATGTGACGACTACGGAAAGGAGCGGACACGTGACCGCCGACCCGGAGCATCCCGTGGTCCATGGAGAACTCGCAGAGTTACGCCGTCGCCTCGACGTGGCATACGCACGCGTCGAGGGAGGGCATGCCCTGCTCAGTCACCGCGCCGAACAGACCGCCAAGGAGCTCGACGACCTGAGCGCACGGGTCGTCGCCCTGGAACACACCCGCTGGCCACTGCCCGCGATCGCGGCCCTCACGGCCGTGGGCGCACTCGCCGTGGCGGTCTGGCAGGCTCTCGGGCGCTAACGCTCAGGACGCCGTGGGGGGATGGATCGGGGCAACGCGTCCTGCCCGAGCCTGAGGTGATGCAGGAGGAGTAGCGCGGCAGCCATATTGGCGGCCGGGACCTCGCCGCGGGCGACCATGTCGGGAACGAGCTTGAGGGGAACCCATTCCCGACGGTCGGACTCGAAGTCGTCCACGGGGTGTCCGATGTACGCGCCTTCGTCGGCCCAGAAGATGTGGTGCCGGGCGTCGGTGAGCCCGTTGGAGGGCTCGACGCTCATCAGATGGCGCAGGGGTCCCGGTCGCCAGCCGGTCTCCTCCTCGAGTTCGCGGGCCGCCGCGACGGCGATGTCCTCGCCGTCCTCGACGACGCCCGCCGCGAGTTCCCAGCCCCAGCTGTCGGTGATGAAGCGGTGCCGCCACAGGAGCAGCACCTCATTGGCCTCGTTCACCACCGTGGCCACGGCCACGGGACGCAGCCGTATCAAAAAGTGATCGAGGTGCCGACCGTCCGGCAGCTCGACATCTGCGAGATTGACGCTGAACCAGCGGTTTGCGTACACAGTTTGTTCGTTCTGTTTCGTCCACTGCACGGTTCTGCCACCTTCCGCCGAGTAGATGGCAATATCGCAGCAGGAGCGTCCTGACAGCAGGCGCACAGCAGCGCACAGTGCACGGTGCGGCGGCGGGACTCGGTGGTCTACAGCGGTACGCGCAGTGCTCCGTCGATGAGTTCGGCGGCCTCGGCCGTGCCCGCACAGCCGCTGCGCACCAGGTGTTCGCGTACCGCGCGCAGTCTGTCGCGCAGCCGCTGGGACTCCATTCCCCGGGCCTGCTCGGCCATTTGGACGGCGGTGGCCACCGCCTTGTCGGCATTCCCCTGCCGCAGCTCGATCTGACTGAGCATCGCGAGACGGTGCACGCGCCCCCTGTCGTGCGCCGGAGTGTCCACGGCCGCCTCGGCGTGCGCCGCGGCGGCCACCAGGTCACCGAGGCTCAGCAGTGCCTCCGCCACCTGTACGTTGACGAGACCGGGCTGGACATAGCCGGTCTCGTCCGGTTCGTAACCGCGCCGGATGCGCTCGGCGGCCTGTTCTGCACGCCGGATGCAGGACAGCGCGCTGCTGCCGTCGCCGAGGTGTGCGTACGCCTTCGCCTGCATGGCGTAGAGGTCCGAGGCGAGCGCCGGGGTGATGTGCCGCCCGGCGGCGCGCAGCGCGGCCTCCGCGAAGGCGACGGCCTGCCGGTGCTCGCGCATGAACAGCGACTGGTTGACGAGGAGGGCTATGACGTACGCCCCAAGACCCCGGTCCCCGCTGGCCTTCGCCAGCCGCAGCGCCTGGTGGAAGTAGCGCTGGGCGAGCCCGTGCGCGTCGGAGTCGTAGGCGCAGATCCCCGCGATGGCGACGAGGCCGCCCGTCGCACGGTGGAGTTGGCGGCCGGTGGCGTCGGGATAGCTGCCGCGCAGCAGGGGCGCGGTCTCCGCGTTGAGGAAACCGACGATCCGGCTGCGGGTCGCCACCCCGCCCGCCTTGCGGTACATCTGCTCGTAGTGGGCGCGGGCCGCGCGCAGCATCTCGATGTCGGCCATGCTCACGTGGTGGCGGCCGCCGCGTGAGACGTCCACGTCCTCGGGCGGGTTCTCCCACTCCCACACCGGCATCACGGCGGGCGTTCCGGTGACGGCCGGGGCGCCGAGGAGGTGCGGGCGCTGCTGTTCGTCGGAGCGCCACAGGGCGGTGGCGCGCTCCACGAAACCGGAGAGCGAGGAGCCGTGCGGGGCGGACGGCTCGCCGGGCACGCCGAGGCCGATGTCGTCCAGGGTGACGGGCCGGTGCAGGCGCGCCGCGAGCACCTCGCAGATCAGGTCGGGCACCTGGCCGCGCGGGCGTTGCCCCTTCAACCACCGCGCCACGGCCGTGTGTTCGTATCTGAGCGCGAGGCCGCGTGCCCTCCCCGCCTGGTTGACATGCGCGGCGAGTCCGGCGTGCGAGATGCCGGCCTCGTCGAGTATCGCGTCGAGCAGAGTGTTGGGCTGCATTCGGGCCCCCGGGTGGCTCGGTGGCGACAGTGCGGTCAGAGTAATCCGTCCCCTGTGCTTGTGGGTCCCCGTTCACACGGGGTGTGAATCGAATGCCCGTATCCGTACCGTGTGCACGCTGTCGCGCAGAGTTCCTTACCGGTTGACTGAAATGCCTCGCAAGAGGCCGGCCGGGCCGCCGGCTCCCCCTCGTACAGTGCGGCGGCTCGGCCCCCCAGTTGCGCGGGGTCGCCGCGGGAGCCGGCGTTCACCTGATGTGGCGGGCAACGGTGCGGCCCTGCTGTGTCGGGACTCGGCTGCGGTCGTTGCGGAGGATCAGTACGGCCACGTCGTCCGACGGTCTGCCACCGGTGTGGCGCAACAGGCGGGTGAAGACCGCCCTGAGAACGGTCTGCGGGGAGACGGGCTGGGTACGGACGGCCTCGGCGAGCGTGGCGGGCAAGGGGAAGAAGCGGCCGTGGGCGTCGCGGGCGTCCTCCACTCCGTCGGTGTGCAGGAACAGGGCCTCGCCGGGGAGGAGTCGGCCGCACCGGCCGGCCGTCAGCTCGGCGGGGAGCGGGAACGGGCCGAGCGGGGGCAGTGGTTCGGTGCCCGTGAGTGGTTCCACCTGACCGGCGGCGAGCCGGTACGGCGACGGGTGCCCGCAGTTGAGGGCGTAGACCTCGCCGTCACCGCGGATCTCCAGAAGAAGTACGGTGACGAACTCCTCGGCGACCGGGCTGTCGGGTTCCGGGCCCGCCGAGGGGTGTTCGGCGCGCGCCCGCTCGCGCAGATGCCGGGCCAGGGCGCGTTCCAACCGCCGGAGCACACAGGCGAGTTCGGGTTCGTCGTGCGCGGCCTCGCGGAAGCTGCCGAGGACGGCGGCGACGGTTCCGATGGCGCCGAGGCCGTGTCCGCGCACGTCGCCCATGACGACCCGTACACCGTGCTCGGTGGCGATCACCTCGTACAGGTCACCGCCGATGTTCGCGCCACGGTCGGCGGAGAGCTGGGCCGCGGCGATGTTGAGGCCGTCGATGCGCGGAGGCAGCGGTCGCAGCAGCACGCTCTGGGCGGCGCCCGCGACCTTGCGGATCTGCCTCAGCTCCCGCAGCAGCGCCCGTCTGACGTGGAGGAGCAGCCCGGTGCCGACGGCGAAGAAGACGGCGCTGGTGACGATCCGCGCCTCGATGCCGTCCCGCTGGGCGAGTGGGCAGGTCATTCTGTATGTGACGGCGAGCGCGCCCCAGGCGGTGGGCAGCCCCAGGCTCAGCACCCGCCGCAGGGTCCGCCGCTCGGCCCGGCGCACCGTGCGGTCGAGGCCGTCCGGCGGACCGCCGACGTGGATCGTCCCGGCCGGTCGCACGCGCGGTCCGCCCCGGCTCACCGCCCGGACGATCCCGGCCCGCAGACCGCTCCCCCGGGGTCGCGCCCGGAGGCCCACTCGGGCCGGCCCCCGCGAATTCGTCCGGGACGTCGCCCTGCGGGGAGCCCCAGCCTTGATACGGATCATGCCGATTGGCCCCCCAATAGGCCCTGACAGCGCAGACGACCTTCAAGAGGCCGGTCCGATTCTGTCGACCACATGCCCCGATCGGGCCAGATCGCCCCGACTTGCCACCCGAATGAGTGACACAGCTTCGGACAACCGCATTTATGCAGGTGGGCCAGGGGAAGCGCGCCCCGAAGGGGCCCGGGGAACTGCGCGCCCAGCCACGCCATACGCGCGGCCGAAGGGCAACCCGCAGTTCCCCGGCACTGCCGACGGAGCTAGCTCCGCAACACCGCTCCGGTGCGCTCGGCGGCGAGCGCCACGGCCACGTCACGCGCCGCGGAGGCCTCGTCGACGGTCAGCGTCCGGTCGCCGGCGCGGAACCGCAGCGCGTAGGCCAGGGACTTCTTGCCCTCGCCGAGCTGCTCACCGTTCTCGTAGACGTCGAACAGCCTGATGGACTCGAGGAGTTCACCCGCGCCCTCGCGCAGCGCCGCCTCGACGTCCACGTGCGGGACGGTCTTGTCGACGACCAGCGCCACGTCCTGGGTGGCGACCGGGAAGGTCGAGATCTTCGGGCCCTTGGGGAGGCCCGCGCTCGCCTGCTCCAGCGCGTCCAGGTCCAGCTCCATCGCACAGGTGCGCGCGGGCAGACCCAGGGTCTTCAGGACGCCGGGGTGCAGCTCACCGGCGTGTCCGATGACCTTCTCCTGGCCGTCGGCGACGACGGCCAGTTCGGCGCAGCGGCCCGGGTGCCACGGCCCGTACTGGCCGGAGCGGACGAGGAGTTCGGTCCCCGCCTCGCGGGCCAGCGAGCGCGCGGCCTCGATCGCGTCGGCCCAGTCGGCCGGGCGGCCCTTGCCCCACCAGCCGGCCTGCTCGCGGGCGCCCGCGACGACGACGGCGGCGTGCCGGGGCTGGACGGGGAGCGCGGCCGTGAGGGACGCGATCTCCTCGTCGGTGGGACGGCGGTCGACGGGCAGGCGGCCCGCGACGCGCAGTTCGTCCTGCGGCTGGAAGACGAGCCCGGTCTCGAAGAGCGCCAGGTCGTGGCTGCCGCGGCCGTCGTTGCGGCGCAGGGCGTGCAGCAGGCCCGGCAGCAGCGTCGTACGGAGTGCGGGCTCCTCGTCGGAGAGCGGGTTGACCAGCTTGACGACCTTGCGCTTCGGGTCGTCGGCGGCCAGGCCGAGCTGGTCGAAGACGTGCTCGCCGATGAACGGGTAGTTCAGCGCCTCGACGTATCCGGCGCCGGCCAGCGCGCGGCCGATCCGGCGCTGCAGCCGCTGCCGGCCGGTCAGGCCCAGGCCCGCGGGGGGCTTCGGCAGGGTCGAGGGCAGGTTCTCATAGCCCTCGAGCCGGATGACCTCTTCGGCCAGGTCGTTCGGGTCCGTCAGGTCGGGCCGCCAGGACGGCACGGTGACGATCAGCTCGTCCTGCCCGTAGACGTCACAGCCGACCTGCTGGAGGCGGCGGACGACGGTCTCGCGGCCGTAGTCGACGCCTGCCACCTTGTCCGGGTGGTTCGCCGGGATGGTGATGCTGTGCGGCGCGGAGGGTGCGATGACCTCGGTGACCCCGGCGTCGGCGGTGCCGCCGGCGAGGAGGACGAGGAGGTCGACCGTGCGCTGCGCGGCGGCGGAGGCGGCCTGCGGGTCGACGCCGCGCTCGAAGCGCTTGGACGCCTCGGAGGCCAGCTTGTGACGGCGGGCGGTGCGGGCGATCGAGAGCGCGTCGAAGTGCGCGGCCTCGATGACGACCTCGGTGGTGGTGCCCTCGGTGTCGTCGATCTCCGTGTTCGCGCCACCCATGACGCCCGCGAGACCGATGGGGCCGCGGTCGTCGGTGATGACCAGGTCCTCGGCGTCCAGCGTACGCGTGACGCCGTCGAGGGTGGTGAGCTTCTCGCCCTGCTCGGCCCGGCGCACACCGATCGCGCCCTGGACGCGGGTGCGGTCGTACGCGTGCAGGGGCTGGCCGAGCTCCAGCATCACGTAGTTGGTGATGTCGACGGCGAGCGAGATCGGGCGCATGCCCGCCTTCTGGAGGCGGCGGCGCAGCCAGATCGGCGAGAGGGTCTCGGGTTCGAGGCCCGTCACCGTCCGCGCGGTGAAGCGGTCGCAGCCCATCGGGTCGGAGACCCGCACCGGGTAGCCGAACGCGTTCGGGGCCGGTACGTCGAGCAGCGCGGGGTCCATCAGCGGCAGGCCGTAGGCGATGGCGGCCTCGCGGGCCACCCCACGCATCGACAGGGCGTAGCCGCGGTCGGGCGTGACGGCGATGTCGAGGACCTCGTCGACGAGCTGGAGCAGCTCGATCGCGTCGGTGCCCACCTCGATCTCCGGCGGCAGGACGATGATGCCGCCGCTGCCGTCGTCGCCCATGCCCAGCTCGTCGCCGGAGCAGATCATGCCGTGCGAGGTCTTGCCGTACGTCTGGCGCGCGGCGATCGCGAAGTTGCCGGGCAGCACGGCGCCGGGCAGGACCACGACGACCTTGTCACCGACGGCGAAGTTGCGGGCGCCGCAGACGATCTCCTGGAGCTCACCGGTGCCGTTGGCGGTGCCGACGTCGACGAGGCAGAAGCGGATGGGCTTCTTGAAGCCCTCCAGCTCCTCGATGGACTGCACCTGGCCGACGACCAGGGGACCCTTGAGGTCGGCGCCGAGCTGCTCGACGGTCTCGACCTCGAGGCCTGCCGAAATGAGTTTGGCCTGGACGTCGCGGCCGGTCTCCGTCGCCGGCAGGTCGACGTACTCCCGCAGCCAAGAAAGCGGGACCCGCATCAGATCTCCATCCCGAACGGCCGGGTGAACCGGACGTCACCCTCGACCATGTCTCGCATGTCTTCGACGTTGTGGCGGAACATCAGCATCCGCTCGATGCCGAACCCGAAGGCGAATCCGCTGTACTTCTGCGGGTCGACACCACAGGCGACCAGCACCCGCGGGTTGACCATGCCGCAGCCGCCCAGCTCGATCCAGCCCTCGGAGGAGCAGGTCCGGCAGGGGCGGTCGGGGTTGCCGACGGACTCGCCCTTGCAGACGTAGCAGAGCATGTCCATCTCGGCGGACGGCTCGGTGAAGGGGAAGTAGTTCGGGCGCAGCCGGGTCTTCATGTCGGCGCCGAAGAGCGACTGGACCATGTGGTCCAGGGTGCCCTTGAGGTCGGCCATGGTCAGGCCCTCGTCGATGGCGAGGAGCTCGATCTGGTGGAAGACCGGGGTGTGCGTGGCGTCCAGCTCGTCCGTGCGGAACACGCGGCCGGGACAGACGACGTAGACCGGCGGCTCGCGGTCCAGCATGGCGCGGGCCTGCACGGGCGAGGTGTGGGTGCGCAGCACGACACCGGACTCACCGTGGTCGCCCGTCGGGCCCTCGACGAAGAAGGTGTCCTGCATCTGCCGGGCCGGGTGGTCGGGCGTGAAGTTCAGGGCGTCGAAGTTGAACCACTCCGCCTCGACCTCGGGGCCCTCGGCGATCTCGTATCCCATGGACACGAAGACGTCCGCGACGCGCTCCATCATGGTCGTCAGCGGGTGGCGGGCGCCGGCGGGTACGCGGTCGTACGGCAGCGTGACGTCCACCGCCTCCTCGACCAGTACCCGGGCGTCGCGCTCGGCCTCCAGCTCGGCCTGACGGGCGCCGAGGGCCTTGTTCACCGCGCCCCGGGCCTGGCCGACCAGCTTGCCCGCGGCTGCCTTGGCATGCGGGGGCAGGGCGCCGATCTCGCGGTTGGCGAGGGCCAGCGGCGAGGTGCCGCCGGTGTGGGCGACCTTGGCCTCCTGGAGCGCGTCGAGGTCACCGGCGGCGGCGAAGGCGGCGAGCGCCTCGTCCCGCATGCGCTCGATCTCTTCCGGTTTCAAGGCCTCGACCTCTACAGGGTCGTACGACTTATTCGGTGCCGACATCTCTTCCCGTGCTTCCGGTTGGCTGGCGGATGGTCCCCGTCCCGACTCGGGGGACGCATGGTCCCTGAAACGGGGACGCAAAGGTGCCAAAGGCCGAGTCTAACGGGGTGGGAGCCGACCTCGGACGCGCAGTCCGAGGGGTGGCTCCGGTACGACTGCGCCCGTGGGGCCTCTTCGGCGTTACAGCAGGTACGCCGGGGTGCCCACGGGCAACGTAAATCGGAACTCGGCGCCGCCGCCGGGGGCGCGGCCGACCGTGATGGTGCCGCCGTGGGCCTCGACGATGCCCTTGACGATGTACAGCCCGAGGCCCGTGCCGCCGCGCTTGCTGCCCCGCCAGAAGCGGGTGAAGACGCGGTTCATGGACTCCTCCGGGATGCCGGTGCCCTCGTCGCTCACAGTGACCGACGTGGTCGCGTTCTCGCCGTCCTCACGCTCGCGCGGGGACGCCGAGGGCGTGACGTCAATAGTGACGGTTCCCTCGCCGTGCCGCACCGCGTTTTCGAGCAGGTTGCTCAGCACCTGGTCGATCTTGTCCGGGTCGGCCCACAGGGGCGGCAGGGGCTGTTCGATGCGCAGCAGGAAGCGGTCGGCGGGCTGGCCCGAGGCGACATACGCCTGGATGTGGCGGCCGACGGCGGCGCCGATGTCGACGGGCTGCCGGCGCACTTCCAGTCGGCCGGAGTCGATGCGGGAGATGTCGAGCAGCTCGGCGATGAGCCGGGTGACCCGGTTGGCGTCGGCGTCGACGGTCTCCAGCATGAGTTTCTTCTGGTCGTCGGTGAAGCGTTCCCACTTGGCGAGCAGGGTGGCGGTGAATCCCTTGACCGAGGTGAGCGGGGAGCGCAGCTCGTGGGCGACCGTGGCGATCAGCTCTGCGTGACTGCGCTCGGTGCGCCGGCGGGCCTCGGTGTCGCGCAGCGAGACGACGACGCGGCGGACGGGCCCGGTGGGCGCGGTGCGTACGTAGCGCGCGGAGACGAGCACCTCACGTCCCCCGGGGAGCAGCAGATTCCGCTCGGGCTGTCCGACGCGGATCGCGAGGCCGCCGTACGGGTCGGTCAGCTGCCACCAGCGACGGCCTTCGAGGTCCTCCAGGGGAAGCGCCGACTCCAGGTGGCGTCCGAGGGCGGCGGCGGCGGGGACGGCGGTGATGCGGGCGGCGGCGGCGTTGAAGCGGATGACCCGGCCGTTCTCGTCGGCGATGACGAGTCCGTCGGGCAGGTCGTCGGGGTCGATACCGAGCTCGCCCCCCGGCTGCGAACCGAGCCCGGCACCGTGATCGACGTCATGACTGGCGTCATGACCGGCGTCATGATCGGCATCGAGTCGATCGTCGTGCTGACCGGCGCGCGGGAGCGCGGGTGTGTCGCGCACGTCCCGTGCGCGCGGTGCGCTCTTCGCACCGCTCGTGCCGACACCCATCCCCGTACCCCACCTCTCGTCTGGCGCAGTGGGCCCCCGAGCCCGTCACCCTACTAGCTGTCGGTGACGGAGCGGCACCCTCCGGAGGCGCGCTGTGCACGGGCGGACGCGTAGAGACATACGGCGGCGGCCGTCGCGAGGTTCAGACTCTCGGCCTTTCCGTGGATCGGTACGCGCACGACGGCGTCCGCCAGCGCGCGCGTCTCCTCCGGGAGCCCCCAGGCCTCGTTGCCGAACACCCAGGCGGTGGGGCCGCCCATGGTCCCCTTGTCGAGCTCGTCGTCGAGGTCGTCCTCGCCCGCTCCGTCGGCGGCGAGGATCCGTACGCCGGCGTCCTTGAGGCCCTGTACGGCTGCCTCCACGGGCACACCGACGGCCACCGGCAGGTGAAAGAGGGAACCGACCGAGGCCCGTACGGCCTTGGGGTTGTACAGGTCGACGGACGCGTCGGTGAGTACGACGGCCTCGGCGCCGGCGGCGTCGGCGCACCGCAGCACCGTGCCGGCGTTCCCGGGGTCGCGGACGTGCGCGAGTACGGCGACGAGCTTGGGGCGGGCCGCGAGGATCTCCTCGAAGGGGGTGTCGAGGAACCGGCAGATCCCGACGAGCCCCTGCGGGGTGACGGTGGTCGAGATGTCGGCGATCACCTCCTCGTCGGCGAGGTGCACCCGGGCTCCGGCGGACCGGGCGTCCCCGACGATGTCGGCGTAGCGCTCCGCGGCCTCGACGGTCGCGAACAGTTCGACGAGCGTGGCCGCGTCGTCGGCGCGGTGCGCCGCCGCTTCGCGCACGGCCTGCGGTCCCTCGGCGAGGAACAGCCGTTCCTTGCCACGGAAGTTCCGCCGTGCGAGCCGCCGCGCGGCGGCTACGCGCGGCGAGCGCGGGGAGATCAGCTCGGGGTCGGCGGGCATCGGGTCACCTCGGGGGGTTGCGGAGGGTCGGCTTGGGGTGGGACGGGGCGGGGCGGGGTCCCCTCGGAGAACACGACGAGAACGCGGACCGGGTCCAGGTTTCGGGCACCGGGCCGACCAGCCGCCCGGCGTCCGCCGACCGGGATCCCGGCGACCTCGGACGCCCGGTCCGGCAGAGCTACGACGAGCCGGTGCCGGACTCTCGGCCCAGCCCAGCTCCGACAGAGCACACCACCCGGGCACACCCCGCCCACCAGAACGAAGCGGGCCGGGGACCGACCGGCCGGCTAGTCCCCGCGGGAGGCCCAAGGCCACATCCGCCGAAACGGAGCCCCGCCGCCGGGCCTGGGGCCGACGGGTCGGGTGTCACACCGGAAGCCGGGCACCGGCCGGGACGGATCCCGACCATCAGACCAGGAACCGACCTGCCAGCAGTCCCCGCCGGGACCGGGGCCGACGGGTCGGGTGTCCCACCGGAGACCAGGCACCGGCCGGGACGGAACCGCACCACCACACCCGGAACCAAACGGCTCGGTATCCCAGTCGGAGACCGGGCATCCGCCGAGACGGAGCCCACCACCAGACCCGGAACCAAACGGCCGGGTGTCCCACCGGAGGCCAGGCGGCCGCCGAGACAGAACCCCGCCACCGAACCCAGGGCCCACAGGTCGGGTGCCCCACCGGAGACCAAGCCTCCGCCAAGACAGAACCCCACCACCAGACCCGGAACCATACGGCTCGGTATCCCAGTCGGAGACCGGGCATCCGCCGAGACGGAACCCACCACCAGACCCGAAACCAAACGGCCGGGTGTCCCACCGGAGGCCAGCCGGCCGCCGAGACAGAACCCCGCCACCGGACCCAGGGCCCACAGGTCAGGTGCCCCACCGGAGACCAAGCCTCCGCCAAGACAGAACCCCACCACCAGGCCCGGAACCAAACGGCTAGGTGTCCTACCGGAGGCCAGGCGTCGGCCGGGACCGAGTCCCGGCACCAGGCCCGGAACCGAGCGGCTGGGTGGCCCGCCGGAGGCCAGGCGTCCGTCGGGACACAACCCCGTCGCCGACCGGCTGGGTGTGCCCGGCCGGTCGGCTTCGGCGTTGCGAGTGGGCTGTGTCTCCCCGGTGGGGGCACCGGACGCGACGCGTCATACGCGGCGCTCGGTGCCGTTCCGGGCCAGGACTCCCCCGCGGCCGACGTACCGTACGGCGCCGCGACGGCGGCATCCGGCGGTGCCGAACCGCCATCGCCGACGCGCAGCGTGCCCCGGCAGACCGGCGGAGCCCAAACGCACCGGGACCCGCAAGCCGTGAGGCAAGCGGGTCCACAGCGACGTACGGCTCAGGCGAGCGCGAGCGTCACGCGGCCTTCGGCGCGTTGACGTCCGACGGCAGCGCCTTCTGCGCGACCTCGACCAGCGCGGCGAACGCACCGGCGTCGTTCACGGCCAGCTCGGCCAGGATCTTGCGGTCGACCTCGATGTTCGCGGCCTTCAGACCCTGGATGAAGCGGTTGTACGTGATGCCGTTGGCGCGGGCAGCGGCGTTGATGCGCTGGATCCACAGCTGACGGAAGTCGCCCTTGCGCTTCTTGCGGTCGTTGTAGTTGTAGACCAGCGAGTGGGTGACCTGCTCCTTGGCCTTGCGGTACAGGCGCGAACGCTGACCGCGGTAGCCGGAGGCCGCCTCGAGGATCGCCCGGCGCTTCTTGTGGGCGTTGACTGCCCGCTTGACGCGTGCCACTTTTTAACTCCTTGTAGCGGGGCCGTGGCTGTCGTCACACGGCCCGAAATCGATTGGGTCCCGGTCGGAGATCAGGCGCGCGGTGCGCGCCCGACGTCACTTGCCGAGAAGCTTCTTGATCTTCTTGGCGTCGCCCGGGGCCATCTCGGCGTTGCCGGTGAGGCGGCGCGTCAGGCGCGACGACTTGTGCTCGAGCAGGTGGCGCTTGCCGGCGCGCTCACGGAGCACCTTGCCGGAGCCGGTGACCTTGAAGCGCTTGCTGGCACCGCTGTGCGACTTGTTCTTCGGCATAGCGCCGTTCTCTCCTCGTCAGTGGCGTTCCGATGCCCGGTCGTTAAACCGGGCACGGTGGAACGTCATGTATGTATCGATTGACATCCCCGGACTCACGTCCCGTGGACTCCCTGGACTGTCGTCCCGGACTCCCCGGAGCCTTCGCCCTGGGATCAGGCCTCGGCGGAAGCCTCGGCCGGGGCCTCGGCGGTCTCGGCCTCGGAGGTCTCGCCCCCGGCGATCTCACCCTCGGTGATCTCACCGTCGGCGGCGTTCTGCGAGCGACCGGGGTTGGCCTTCGCTTCAGCCTTACGAGCCGCCTGGGCCTCACGGGCCTCGGCCATCGCCTCGGTCTTCTTCTTGTGCGGACCGAGAACCATGATCATGTTTCGGCCGTCCTGCTTCGGGTTCGACTCGACGAACCCGAGGTCCTCGACGTCCGAAGCCAGACGCTGCAGCAGTCGGTAGCCGAGCTCCGGCCGGGACTGCTCGCGACCGCGGAACATGATCGTGATCTTGACCTTGTCGCCCTGCTTGAGGAACCGGACGACGTGACCCTTTTTGGTGTCATAGTCGTGCGGGTCGATCTTCGGCCGGAGCTTCATTTCCTTGATGACCGTGTGCGCCTGGTTCTTGCGCGCCTCACGGGCCTTCATGGCCGACTCGTACTTGAACTTCCCGTAGTCCATGAGCTTGCAGACCGGCGGACGCGCGCTCGCCGCCACCTCGACCAGGTCGAGGTCGTACTCCTGCGCAAGCTCCAGCGCCTTGGCAAGCGGAACAATCCCGACCTGCTCGCCGCTGGGACCGACAAGTCGCACCTCGGGAACGCGAATCCGGTCGTTGATGCGGGGCTCGGTGCTGATGGATCCTCCTCGGTAGCACCACACGGCGGTCTGGCGGACAGCCGCGTATGTCTCTGATGACATTGGACCAACCACCGCGGGGCATGAAAAATGCCCCGGACGGTACACAGGCGGGGCTCCAAGGAATACCGGAGCACCGCCGCGGTGAACCGCGGGGCGCGCATTCGGGCGACTCCACCGTCCGTACGGAACGGTGGTGGCCGCCTGACCGGGTGACCCGCCATCCCTGAGGACGGTCGGGTGGGAGATCGGAGCCTCCACTTGTGGGCCGAGCACGCTGACATACGTCGGGGCGCATCCGGCCGGTCGTTACACAAGGTTAGCAGCTCCCCCGGGCCCGCGCTAACCGAGCGCCTCCGCGCTCCCGCGGACGGGTGCCTGTGTGCCGGGGCCTATCGTGTGGGACATGAGTGACACCCCTCCCCAGAACCCCGACTTCGACAGCATGACCCGCGACATCGCCGAGGTCCCCGCGGTCGAGGTCCTCGTGACGGTCGCCGTCAACCTGATGAGCGCCGCCGCCGTGAAGCTCGGTCTGACCGAGGAGGGCGACAAGTACAAGGACCTCGACGAGGCGCGCAAGCTGATCCACGCGCTGGCCGGACTGCTGGACGCGAGCGCGACCGAGATCAGCTCCTTCCACGCGTCCCCGCTGCGCGACGGCCTGAAGTCGCTGCAGCTGGCGTTCCGCGAGGCGTCGATCGTCCCGGACGAGCCGGGCCAGGGCCCGGGCGAGAAGTACACCGGCCCGATCTACGGCTAGGTCGTGCCCGCAGGAGAGGCCTTGGTGCCTCTCCCGCTCCCTCTTTCTTTCTACTGACGTACGTACAAGGGCTCGCCCGGTGGCGTCGTCCCGGCCGGCAGCAGTGCCAGGTCGAGACCGCGCACCAGGCGGGCCCTCAGTGTTTCGTCGGCGGCGAGCCGCCCGGCGAGCGCGCGGGCGGCTTCGGCCGGGGCCGCGGTCGGGTCCAGTACCAGCGCGAGCGTGCCGTCGGCCTGGCCGGGGCCCAGGTGGGCGCGGAGTACGGCGGGCTCGGCGGCCACGGCGGCGCGTACCGCCTCGACCACGGCGGGATCGGCGAGCGGGTCCGCCGTCGTACGCCCCTCGGCGAGGGCGAGCAATGCAGAGCCGGTCAGTTCGTACGGCACCGGACCGGCCAGATCGAGGACGACCGTGTCGGCCTTCTCGTGCGCGGCGGCCTGCAGTGCCTGGTGCAGGGGTACGGCGACGGGGCGGGCCGCCGGGTCCCAACGGGCCAGCGACTCGGTGGAGGTGAAGGCGGGAAGGGCCGTGCGGTCGCCGGCCTTCAGGGTGGGCACCGCCATGTCGCTGGTCTTCTCGTGACGCAGCCCGTTCTCGTCCTCCTCGACCTCGCCGAGGACGGCCACGACGGGCACGAGGAGCCGGGCGCCCTTGAGCGCCTCCAGGACCGGCCCCACGGCGGTGCGGTCCTCGGCCCAGGCCGCGAGTGCCGCGCTCAGCCGGGGATCGGCCGAGCCGTCGTCGTCGGGGAAGCCGGAGTCGGGAATGTTCTTGTTCGCCACGGTCCCCGACCCTATCGGGGGGATGCTGCTGGGCTTGTGCGGGCCCTGAAACCTGGCGTTGACAGCCTTCACGGGATTCTCAGCTTTCGCTGACACACCTCTAACATGCGTCTAACGCCGGGCACAGGCAGCGCCCCGAGCATCGCGGGATGGCCCCTCACAGAGCTCGTCGGCGTCGCATCCGCCGCTCCGGACGCAGGACCCTCGTCCACACCGTCGTGGCTTCCGCCGTCCTCGTGGGCGGTACGGCGGCAGGTGCCGTCTATGTGAAGGCACAGGCGCACGACCGCGGGAGCCTCGTATCCTCCCCCTCGGCATCGCCGGGTAGGTCGTCGTCCTCGGCGTCGTCCGCGTCGTCCCCCAGCCAGGAAGCATCGGTGGAACCTGTGACGGATCCCACGGTGGAGCGGGACGCCCTGCTCGCCAAGACGATGAAGGCGGTGGCGTTGGAAAACGGCGCGGCGGTCTCGGTCGCGGTGTTCGACATCGACTCCGGCGAGGGCGCCGCCTACGGCGAGGGAGCCTTCGACACGGCCAGCATCGTCAAGGTCGACATCCTCGCGACGCTGCTGCTCCAGGCGCAGGACGCGGACCGGCATCTGACGGCGGCGGAGAAGACGTACGCCACCGCGATGATCACGAACAGTGACAACGTGTCCGCGTCCGCGCTGTGGGACATCATCGGGCAGGCGGACGGTCTCGACGCCGCGAACGAGCGGTTCGGGCTGACCGCTACCTCCGGCGGGGACGGTGCGCTGTGGGGGCTGACCCAGACCACGGCGGCCGACCAGCTCACCCTGCTCCAGCAGGTGTTCGGGGACGACTCCGAACTCAGCGAGGCCTCGCGGACGTATCTCCAGGAGCTGATGGGCGAGATCGCCGCCGATCAGCACTGGGGGGTGTCGGCGGCGGCCGACGGCACGCAGTGGGCCCTCAAGAACGGGTGGCTGGCGCGGAGTTCGACCGGGCTGTGGGACATCAACAGCATCGGCCGGGTCGCTGTCGACGGGGACGAGTACCTGGTGGCGGCGCTGTCCAACGGCAACACGACCAAGGCCAAGGGGATCTCGGTGGTGGAGGCGGCGGCGAAGGCGGCGGTGGCCGCGTTCGGCTCCGCGTGAGTTCGGCGGAGCCGTAGAGGTGCGGGGTGTCCGTTCGGGTGCGGCGCGTTGTGGCTGGGCGCTCAGTTCCCCGCGCCCCTGAAGCAGTTCCCCGGGCCCCTGAAGCAGCTTCCCGCGCCCCTGATGCAGTTCCCCGCGCCCCTAAAGGGGCAGGTCGCCCGATACGTCCTGCGCTGAGAACCTGCGGCCTCGCCACAGGATCACCGACGCGGCCAGCAGGACCACGCCCGCGCCGCCCGCCGCCGGGCCCACCCAGCCGGACGGCTGGTTGTCGTCCGGGGCGGCGTCGGGACCCGTACCGAAGTACTTCTTGCCGTACGCCGCCGCGTGGGTGCTGTCCGGCTTGAGGCGGCCTGCGGCCTCGATGGCCGCCGCGGGGTCGATGAAGCCGAAGCCGCGGGAGTCGTCGCGCCCGCCGCTGGGGGCGTTGCGGGCGGTGTCCTCCAGGAGCTTCTTGATCTGCGCCGGGGACAGGCCCGGGTGGGCCGCCTTGATGAGCGCGACCGCGCCGGAGACGAACGCGGAGGCGGCGCTGGTGCCCCAGCCCTCGTAGTACTTGTCGTCCGGGTCGGCGATGACGACGTCGACGCCGGGGGCGCTGACGGTGGCGTACCAGCGGCGGGTGGAGAACGAGGCGCGGGTGCCGTTCTGGTCGACGGCCGTGGCCGCGATCACGCCCGGGTAGGCCGCCGGGTACGAGATGTGGTCGCCCTTCTCACCGCCGTTGCCGGCCGAGGCGACGACGACCGCGCCCTTCTTCAGGGCGTACTGGACGGCGGCGTCCTCGGCGGGCTCGGGATGGGCGGACTTGGAGTCGTCGCCGAGGGAGAGGTTGATGACGTCGGCGCCCTGGTCGGTGGCCCAGCGGATGCCCTCGGCGAGGGCGTTGCCACGGGTGTTGCGGGCCCTCGTACGGGCCGAGTCGCCGTCTTCGAGGATGACGCGGACGGGGAGGATCTTCGCCTCGGGGGCGATGCCCAGGACTCCGTCGCCGTTGCCGACGCCGTGCCCGTGACCGGCGATGATCCCGGCCATCGCGGTGCCGTGCCGGGCCCATGCGCGGTCACCGCGCTGCGCCCCGAAGCCGACCATGTCCTTTCCGGTGAGGACGTTGCCGACCAGGTCCGGATGCTGGTCGTCGACGCCCGTGTCGAGGACCGCGACCGTGATGCCCTGGCCCTTCGTGGTGCGCCAGGCCTGCTGGGTGTGCATCGCGTCGAGGGCCCACTGCTGGGCGCGTATGCCGTCGGCGTGCGCGGCGGTGGACGGGAGCAGGGCGAGGGAGGCGGCCACCAGGACGCTCAGGGCTCCGGCCCTCCGGGTGGCCCTGCGAGATGCCTTGCGGGCGGCCTCGTGGGCGGCCCCGCTGGTGGTGGCCCTGCGGGTGGCCTTGCGGGTCATGACGGCTTCTCCGTGGCCGAGCCGACGGTCTTGCGCAGGCTGCGCTCGATGCGGTCGGCGAGGCCCTGTGCGTCGTGGCCCAGGCCCGCCTGGGCGGGGGCCGTGGTCGCACCGGGCTTGATGGCGTCCGCGGCGGGCTGCGGTGCGGTGACGATACGGCCGTCGGCGAAGCCGGTGACCGCGTAGACGACCACGGGCGCGTCGGTGAGCACCGACACCGTCCAGGACGCGCGCTGGGCGTCGCCGAACCCGGCGGCGACGGTGCCCTTGGCGGCGTACGGACGGGGCATCAGATCGGTACGCCGGCCGAGGCCTTCCTGCTGGAAACGGTTCTTCAGCGCGGTCATGGCCGCCGGGTCCGCCTTGGTGAACAGCAGGCCCACGGTGGTGACCTGGCTGCGGGTCGCGTCCGTGTACGTGGCCCGCAGCAGCCGCAGGCAGCCTGCCGGGGCGAGCGCCTTGCTCAGGAGCGGATCGAACGCGTTCGCGCAGCCGCTGTCCGGGGCGACGGCGAGTCGGGTCCAGGTGCGGTCGGCGCCGCCGGGGCCCGCGCCCTGGCCCTGCACGGTGGGCGGGAAGAGCTGGTCCACGGGCACGCTGTGCCACAGGCTTCCGGCCGCCACGAAGGCGCTGTGCGCACCGTCCGCGCCCGTGCCGTCGCCGGTCAGCCAGCTTCCGGCGGCCGCGCCGCCGATGAGGCCGAGGCCCAGCACGACGCAGGCCGCGGCCGCTGCCGCCCGGGGCCGGGTGCGCGCGCCGACGTGGCGCGGGCGCGTGGTGTCGTCGTAGGTCTCGGGCTCCGCGAACGACACGTACGGGCGTGCCGTGCCGGGGGCCGGGCTCGCGGGGACGGACGCTTCGACGGGCCGCTCGGCGGGGACGGGGCGCAGCCGCGTGGTCGTCTCCGTGATCCCGTCCTCGGGTACGGGCGTCCGCCGGGCCGGGCCGGGATGCGGCGCACCGGGGTGCCGACCGGCCGGCGGGGCGTCGGGAAAGCGGGCGGAGGCCGGGGGCGGGGGCGGGGACGCCGGGGTGGTGCGCCGGCCGGGGAAGCCGGGATGCGCCGGTTCGTGGCGCGGGGGCTCAGGGGTGCCGGTCGCACCCGGCGCCTGTGGGGACGCCGTACCGGCGGAGGACGGCCCCGCCGACGCTTTCGGGTCGTGCGAGAGCCGGAAGGGGCGCGCCGCCCGGGTAGCGCGGCCGTCCGGGCCCGCCATGACGTCACCGGAGGCGCCGGACGCCTCATCTGAGCGCGAGACCGCGTCCACGGGGGAACCGGCCGACGTCGGCCGCCGGGAACCACCGCCCGCGCGAGGCGCCCCGGCGGTATCGGGCGACAACGGGGTACGGGACTCGCCACCCGACCGCGGTGTCCCGGCGGTGGACGGACCGGGCGACGGGAAGACGGCACCCTCGCGGGGCGGCGTCATGGTGTCGTCCGCCGGGGACGGGCGGCTCTGCCGGGGTGCGCGCGCGGCGGGGGTGTCAGCCGTGGTGGGCCGCTCCGCCGGGCGGCGCGGGGCGCCTGTCGCGGGCAGGTCCCCGGAGTCGGGGAGCGTCCAGGACTCGCCCACCACGGACGGGTCCGTCCGGCGGGGCACCGGGGCGGTGGCCGCGGGCGGTTCCTGCGGGCTGGGCAGCGACCAGGGCTCGCCGCCCACGGGCGGCTCGGCCGGACGCGGCCGCCAAGTGGCGCCCGAGGGCAGGTACTTCGGGCGGGGCGGCACCGCGTCCCCGCCGACGGGGGACTGCTCGGGTCGCGGCGGGGTCGCCGGCGGCGTGACGCCCCCCGCGGGCGGCGCTTCGGGCCTCTGCGGGGGCACCGGATTCCCACGCCCGGGAGACATCTCCGGCCTCGGCGCGGTCGCCGCACCGCCTTCGCTCCTCGGAGACCGTTCGGGCCGGGGCGGGGTCGCCGACCAGGAGGGCGCGCCCTCCCCACTCGCCGGAGACGGTGCGGGCCGCGGCGGGGTCGCCCGGCCGGACGGCTCGCGCTCCCCGCTCGTCGGGGCCTGTGCGGGCCGTGGTGGGGTCGCCGGGCGGGAGGGCGTGGAACCGGTGCGGCCCTCCGCGGGAGGCGGTGGGGTGTCCTGCGCGGGAGACGCTGCCGCCCCGGGGGAGACTGTCCCCTCGGGGGAATCTCCCGGTGACTGTGCCGGGCGGGGTGGGATGGCCGGGCGTGGCGGGATGGAGGCGCGGCGCGCTTCCGTGCTCATGCACCCCCCGTTTCCTCGTACCCGGGCTACCGACCCGGCCCGGAATCCGCCGGGCCGCTCACGTGTACGGAAGAAACCACCTCGGCGACTCACCCGTCACGAGCACCCATACCCGTGCCGACGGACCGTCATCCCGGGCACGACCCGCCCGGACAAGGTCGTTCCTCCCTGCGTGCGCGTCACTCTACGGGTTGACGTGGGCAGGGAGGGAACCAGTCCGCGCGCCCGCGGCATCTGCCCGGAACGTCCCCCTACCCTGCGGTAATCGAGTCTGGCAGGCTGCGGTCATGACTGCCCGCGCCGCAGACCGGGCCCGCTACGACCGGGCCACAACTCATCTCGACGCCCCTCTCGCGATCGTGGATCTGGAGGCCTTCGACGCGAACGCGGACGATCTTGTCCGCAGGGCAGGCGGCAAGCCGATCCGGGTCGCCAGCAAGTCGGTGCGCTGCCGCGCCCTGCTCGAGCGCGTCCTGGAGCGGGACGGTTTCGCGGGGATCATGTCCTTCACCCTGGCCGAGTCGATCTGGCTGGCCCGTTCCGGCTTCGACGACATCCTGCTCGCCTACCCCTCGGCGGACACCCGGGGCTTCGCCGAGCTGACCTCCGACCCCAAGCTCGCCGCCGCCGTCACCGTCATGGTCGACGACCCCGCCCAGCTCCACCTGATCGACGAGGCCCGCCGGGACGGCACCGAAGTGGTGCGCGTCTGCCTGGAGTTGGACACCTCGCTCAAGCTGCTCGGCGGCCGGGTGCGGGTCGGGGCGCTGCGCTCGCCGCTGCACTCGCCCGCCCAGGTCGCCGACCTGGCCCGCGCCGTGGTGCGCCGGCCCGGGTTCAAGCTGGTGGGGATCATGGCGTACGAGGGGCATGTCGCGGGTGTCGGTGACGCCGTCGCGGGGCGGCCCCTGCGGTCGCGTGCGATCAGGCTCATGCAGGCCACCGCCCGCAAGGAGCTCGCGCGGCGGCGCGCCGAGGTGGTCCGTGCCGTACGGGACGTGGAGCCGGACCTCGAGTACGTCAACGGCGGCGGGACGGGCAGTGTGCAGCACACGGCAGCCGAGGACGCGGTCACCGAGATCGCGGCGGGCTCCGGGCTGTACGTTCCTCGGCTGTTCGACAACTACACGTCGTTCAGCGGGCGTCCGGCCGCGCTCTTCGCGCAGCCGGTGGTACGCAGGCCGGGTGTCGGGGTCGTCACGGTGCTCGGCGGCGGCTACCCGGCCTCGGGCGCCCCGGGCCCCGACCGGCTGCCGGTCCCCCACCTGCCGGAGGGCCTGCGCTACGACCCCCAGGAGGGCCCCGGCGAGGTGCAGACGCCGCTGCTCGGCGCCCCCGCGGACGACCTGCTCATCGGCGACAAGGTGTGGTTCCGGCACGCGAAGGCCGGGGAGCTGTGCGAGCGGTTCGACGCGCTGCACCTGGTCGAGGGCGACACGGTGACGGCGACCGTCCCGACGTACCGGGGAGAGGGCCACACCTTCCTGTAGCCGGGCTCACCGCGTGCCCACCGGCCGGATTCCCTCGGTGATCCGGTCCATGTCGGTGAGCGGCGGCCCGTCCGCACCCGCGTCGAACACGAAGCGGACGACGACGAGGGCCCCCGAGCCCACGCCGGAGGGGAACGCCAGCGATTCGACGTACCCCCCGGGTCCCACCCCCGTCTTCACCTGCCAGCGCACGAGGTATCCGATGCCGCCCGCGACGGCGACCGGGCTCGCCCGCAGCTGCCGGTGGGACGTGACGCCGTGGAAGGGCCGGTTGTCGAGGAGGTCGCGGTCGTACGCGGTGCTCGTGGCGTCCGCGATGTCGTGCTCGGCGAGGGCCTTCGGGGACCTCTCGTCGTTCGCGGTGACGGTGCGCGAGACGACCCGCCCGTGCCGGCACAGACCGGGGTCGCCCGGGCAGTCGTAGGTACCGGGGGTGGTCATCATGACGTCGTCCTCGGCCACGTCCTGGGCGCGGACCCAGCCGTCGAACAGCGGCAGGGCGATGCCGTTGAGCTCGTCCACGACGACGGACGGGTCGCCGGAGGACGGGCCGGCCGGGGAGCCGCTGGTCGCTGTGGGTGCGGCGGGCGGCGTGGTCCGTGCCGCCGCGGTGCCCCCGCCGCCCTCCCGGCCGAGCACGAAGGCGCCCGTGACGATCGCGGTGACCAGGACGGCTCCGGCGGTGACGAGCGCCACGGCCTTGGCACGTCCGGAGCCGCCGACGACGGGTCGCGGCGGCGCCAGGGGCATCTGGGGTGCCTCGGGTCCTCGCCGGTGCTCCGTCCAGGCGGTGCCGTCCCACCAGCGCTCGACGAGCGGGTACGAGGGGTCGCGGTACCAACCGGGCGGGGGCGTCATGCTCATTCCGGCACTCTAGGGCGCGCCCCGAACGTCAGTACACGGGTGTTCCGTAGACGGTGTCCTTCTGGTCGGGTACGACCGAACCGTCGTCCCTGAGGACGGGTTCCGCGCCGCCGCCTGTCGCGTGGTGGGCGCTGGTCGCGCACGGGTACGGCTCGGGCCTGCGCGGCAGCGGCCCGATGAACATCGGGTTGATCACCCAACGGCCGTCGGCGTCGTCGTACGCGCGGCACATGAGTTCGCTCTTGTTGCGGTTGAGGACGAGGTGGGCTCCGGTGGCGTCCCCGACGAAGGTCACATCGGTGTCTGCGTCGCCGGCCGCGAGCACGGTGCGGTGGCGTGGGTCCTGCCGCTGCCAGGCCGCGGCGCCGTGGACGCCGTAGATCTCCTGGTTGATCCAGCAGCGCTTGCCGTCGATGTACGGGATGGCCTCGCCCCGGGTCGCCGGTACGCCGCCGCAGCCCTCGTTGCGGGTGGTGATCCGGCCGCGCCGGTCGAGGACCGACCGGATGGCGATCGTGTGCCGGGCGTCGATGCCGACCCCCCTCGACCAGACCTCGGTGACCGGTTCGGCGCCCGCGGAGACGACGTAGACGTCGAATCCGGCCCGGTGGAGCGTACGGATCAGCTCGCGCTGCTGATCGTAGTAGCGGACGTACGCCGGGACGGTGTGCGTGCCCAGGGTCCGCGTCGAGCCGAGGGGCGCGGCGAGTGCCTGCGCACGGGCGCTGCGGGCGTACGAGGTCAGCTCGGCGACGGTGCGTCCGGCGAAGAGCTGGGGCACCCAGGCGTACTGGGGGACGGTGCGCCGGTGGTTCCAGGTACCGGCGAAGGCGGGAGCGCCGCTCATGGTCCGGCCGTTCTCGCGGATCTCGAGGATCTCGTCGGCGCAGCGGGGCTCGGTCGAGGTGGGGAGGGGTGCGCCCGCGGGTGTGGTGGTGCCGCAGGCGGCGGTCAGCGCCCGGTCCGCCGCGTCCGTGAGCCACTGGCTGGTGTCCCGCCAGCGCGCGGGGCGCAGGATCTTGTCGTGTCCCAGGGCCCAGGCGAGGGTGGCGTCGGTGACGTCGTTCTTGGTGACGGTGTTGTCCCAGTCGAAGGCGGCGACCGGGCGGCCCGTCGGGGGGATCGGCCCGGCGCAGATGCCTCGCTCGTCGATCACCTGTTGCAGGTGGGCGCGGTTGTCGCCGTACCAGCGCGCGGAAAGCCGCGGGCAGTCGGGACGGGTGCCGGAGGAGGCGGTCGGCGCGGCCGCCAGGGTGGCGGCCGCGACGAGGGTCCACGCGAAGGTGACACGAACGGATCGATGGCGCATGGAACGTGCATACACCGGGGCGATCTACAGGGGCGTGACGTACGCGCCCGAGATCCCCCCGTCCACCAGGAAGTCGGAGGCGTTCACGAAGGAGGAGTCGTCGCTGGCGAGGAAGGCGACCGCCGCGGCGATCTCCTCGGCCTCGGCGAACCGGCCGACGGGGATGTGGACGAGCCGGCGTGCGGCCCGCTCGGGGTCCTTGGCGAACAGTTCCTGGAGCAGCGGGGTGTTGACCGGTCCCGGGCACAGGGCGTTGACGCGGATGCCCTCGCGGGCGAACTGGACGCCCAGTTCACGGGACATGGCCAGCACGCCGCCCTTGGAGGCCGTGTACGAGATCTGCGAGGTGGCCGCGCCCATCCGGGCCACGAAGGACGCCGTGTTGATGATGGAGCCCTTGCCCTGGCGTCGCATGTAGGGGATCGCGGCCTTGCAGCACAGGTAGACGGAGGTGAGGTTGACCTCCTGGACGCGCTTCCAGGCCTCCAGGCCGGTGTCCAGGATGGAGTCGTCGTCGGGCGGCGAGATGCCCGCGTTGTTGAAGGCGATGTCGACGGAGCCGTAGGTGTCGAACGCCGCCTTGAAGAGCGCCTCGACCTGCTCGGGGTCGGTGACGTCGACCTTGACGAAGATCCCGCCGACCTCGTCGGCGGCGGCCTTGCCGCGGGCGTCGTCGACGTCGCCGCAGACGACGTGGGCGCCCTCGGAGGCGAGCCGGCGTGCGGTGGCGAGACCGATGCCGCTGCCGGCGCCGGTGATGACGGCGGTACGGCCGACGAGGCGGCGGCAGATGATTCCTTCGGCGTCCGCGGCGGCTTCGGTGCCTGCGGTGCCTGCGGTGCCTGCGGTGGCTTCGGTCACTGTGCGGGGCCCTCCGTGCTGATGAAGACGTTCTTGGTTTCGGTGAAGGCGGTGAGCGCGTCCGGGCCGAGTTCGCGGCCGATCCCCGACTGCTTGAAGCCGCCGAAGGGGGTCCAGTAGCGGACGCTGGAGTGGGAGTTGACGGACAGGTTCCCGGCGCGGACGGCCTGCGAGACGCGCAGGGCGCGGCCGACGTCACGGGTCCAGATGGAGCCGGCGAGGCCGTACTCGGTGGCGTTGGCGAGCCGGATCGCGTCCGCCTCGTCCTCGAAGGGCAGGACGACGGCGACGGGGCCGAAGACCTCCTCGACGGCCACACGCGCGTGGGGCTCGACTCCGCTGAGGACGGTGGGCGGGAACCAGAAGCCGGGGCCTTCGGGGGCCTTGCCGCGGATGCCCTCGGCGCCCTCCGGGACGTACGAGCGGACGCGGTCCAGCTGGACCCGGGAGATGAGCGGGCCCATGTCCGTCTTCTCGTCCGCCGGGTCGCCGACGGTCACCGCCTCGATCGCGGGGCCCAGCAGCTCCATGAAACGGTCGTAGGCGGAGCGCTGGACGAGGATGCGGGTGCGGGCGCAGCAGTCCTGGCCCGAGTTGTCGAGGAAGGCCATCGGAGCCGCTGCGGCGGCGGCCTCGACATCCGCGTCGGCGAAGACGATGTTGGGGCTCTTGCCGCCGAGTTCGAGGGTGACGCGCTTGAGCAGGGCCGAGCCCTTCGCCAACACCTGTTTGCCCACGGCCGTTGACCCGGTGAACACGATCTTCGCGACGCCGGGGTGCTCGACGAGCGCGTTGCCCGCGACCGGGCCGTGGCCGGGGAGCACCTGGAAGAGCCCCTCGGGCAGACCGGCCTCCAGAGCCAGCTCGGCCAGCCGCAGCGCCGTCAGGGGGGTCGTCTCGGCGGGCTTGAGGATGACCGCGTTGCCTGCCGCGAGCGCCGGGGCGGTGCCCCAGGCGGCGATCGGCATCGGGAAGTTCCAGGGCGCGATGACGCCCACGACGCCGAGCGGTTCGAGGATGGTCACGTCGAGGCCGCCCGGAACCGGGATCTGGCGGCCGGTGAGCCGCTCCACTCCCCCGGCCGCGTAGTCGAGCAGGTCTCGGACGTTGCCCGCCTCCCAGCGCGCGTTGCCGACCGTGTGCCCGGCCTCGCGCACCTCCAGCCGGGCGAGTTCCTCCAGGTGTCCGTCGACGGCGGCCGCGAAGCGGCGCAGCAGGCGGGCGCGGTCGGCGGGCGGCATGGCCGCCCACGTCGCCTGGGCCCGCGCGGCGCGTACGACGGCGGCGTCCACGTCGGCCGCGGTGGCGGCCGGGACGGTGGCGAGGACCTCCTCGGTGGCCGGGTTGAGTACCTGGAGATCGAGCTCGTTCGACAAGGAAGGACCTCTCACATGCGTTCGAAGGAGCGGCGCAGCTCCCAGTCGGTCACCGCGGCGTCGAAGGCCTCCAGCTCGACGCGGGCCATGTTGCTGTAGTGCGCGACCACCTCGTCGCCGAAGGCGGCCTTGGCGATGGGGCTGTTCTCCCAGAGCTCGGCGGCCTCGCGCAGGGTGGTGGGCACGTGCGCGTACTCGGCGGTGTACGCGTTGCCCGCGCACGGCTCCGGCAGCTCCAGCTTCTGTTCGATGCCGTACAGGCCGGCCGCGACGAGCCCGGCGACGGCCAGGTGCGGATTGACGTCACCGCCGGGCAGCCGGTTCTCGAAGCGCGTCGAGCGGCCGTGGCCGACGACGCGGAGCGAACAGGTGCGGTTGTCGTATCCCCAGGCGACGGCGGTCGGCGCGAAGGAGCCGGGCTGGAAGCGCTTGTAGGAGTTGATGTTGGGCGCGTAGAGGAGCGAGAAGTCGCGCAGGGCCGCCAGCTGCCCGGCGAGGAAGTACCGCATGACCTCGGACATGCCGCCCGGGTCCTGTGCCGAGCCGGCCATCACGTTCGTGCCGTCCGCGTCCGCGAGCGAGAGGTGGATGTGACAGGAGTTGCCCTCGCGCTCGTTGTACTTCGCCATGAAGGTGAGCGAGACGCCCTCCTGGGAGGCGATCTCCTTGGCGCCGGTCTTGTAGATGGCGTGCTGGTCGCAGGTGACGAGGGCCTCGTCGTACTTGAAGGCGATCTCGTGCTGGCCGGGGTTGCACTCGCCCTTGGCGGACTCGACGGTCAGCCCCGCGGCCTGCATCTCGTTGCGGATGCGGCGCAGCAGCGGCTCGATGCGCCCGGTGCCGAGGACCGAGTAGTCGATGTTGTACTGATTGGCCGGGGTGAGCCCCTTGTAGCCCGTGTCCCAGGCCTGCTCGTAGGTGTCCTTGAAGACGATGAACTCGAGCTCGGTGCCGACCTGGGCGGTGTAGCCGAGTGCGGCGAGGCGGTCGAGCTGGCGGCGCAGGATCTGGCGGGGCGCGGCCACGACCGGGGAACCGTCGTTCCAGACGAGGTCGGCGACGAGCAGGGCGGTGCCCTCGTTCCACGGCACCCGCCGTAGGGTGCTGAGATCGGGGCGCATGGCGAAGTCGCCGTAGCCCCTGTCCCAGGAGGACATGGCGTACCCGTCGACCGTGTTCATCTCGGTGTCGACGGCGAGGAGGTAGTTGCAGCCCTCCGTGCCGTGCTCGAGGACCTCGTCGAGGAAGAAGCGCGCGGCGAACCGCTTGCCCTGGAGCCGCCCCTGCATGTCGGGGAAGGCCAGGACGACGGTGTCGATCTCGCCGCCGGCGACGAGAGCGTGCAGCTCCTCGACGGCGAGCGGGGGTGTGCGGTCTGCCACCGGAAAAGCCTCCTTGGGTCAGCCGAGAGCCATAAGGTATTGCCGAGAACCATTGCTTGGGAAGGGGGCACGACCAGATGACGCGGGCGGAAGCCGACGGTGGTGTGGACGACCGACTGACGCCGGTGCTGCGGCCGGTGCGGGCGGGCAACGGTTTCGAAGAGGCACTGGAGCAGATCCTCCAAGTGGTCAGGCTGGGGCTGGTGCCCGGCGGCGGACGGCTGCCCGCGGAGCGGGAGCTCGCGGAGCGGCTGGGGATCAGCCGGGTGACGCTGCGCGAGGTCCTGAAGGTGCTCCAGGACCAGGGTCTCGTCGAGTCGCGGCGCGGACGGTACGGGGGCACGTTCGTGGTGCCGAGGGCCGAGACGCCCGGCGAGGACGAACTGCGGCGCCGGTTCGCCGAGGTCGACATCGAGGACGTCCTTCGTTTCCGTGAGGTGCTGGAGGTGGGTGCGGCGGGGCTGTGCGCGGCGCACGGGCTCTCCGCGGAGCAGGCGGAGCGGCTGCGTGAGGCATTGGCCCGCACGCACGAGGCGCCGCTGGCGGACTACCGGCGCCTGGACACCCTGCTCCACCTCACCCTCGCCGAGCTGAGCGGTTCGCCGTCGCTGACGGCCCAGTACGCGGCCGTCCGCGCCTCCGTCAACGACCTGCTCGACTGCATCCCGCTCCTGGTCCGCAACCTCGAGCACTCCCAGCGCCAGCACACCGCGCTGGTCGAGGCGGTGCTCGACGGGGACGCGGACGGGGCGCGGGAGATGACGCGGGAGCACTGCGCGGGGACGGCGGCGCTGCTGCGGGGCTTCCTGGCGTGAACGCTCTGCCGGTACCGTACAGAGACTTCAAAGGTATGACTGCATTCCATTGAATCCGTAGGGAGCGCGGCGTGGGAGGTACGGACGGTGCGGGCGACGTGGGCGGTGTGAGCGGCGTGGCCAGACCGCTGATCGGCGTGAGTACGTATCTGGAGGCCGGGGCGCGCTGGGGGGTGTGGGAGCTGGAGGCCGCTCTGCTGCCGGCCGGCTATCCGCGGCTCGTCCAGGCGGCGGGGGGTCTCGCCGCGTTGCTGCCGCCGGACGACCCCTCCCACGCCGCGTCGGCCGTCGCCCGTCTCGACGGCCTCGTGATCGCGGGCGGCCCCGATGTCGACCCCGTCCACTACGGCGCCGAGCGCTCCCCGCGGACCGGACCGCCGGCCGCCGCCCGCGACGCCTGGGAACTCGCCCTGATCGACGCCGCGCTGGCGTCCGGCACTCCGCTCCTCGGCATCTGCCGGGGCATGCAGCTCCTCAACGTCGCCCTCGGCGGCACGCTCGTCCAGCACATCGACGGGCATGTGAAGGACGTCGGGGTCTTCGGGCGGCACGAGGTGACGCCGGTGGCGGGGAGTCTGTACGGGGATGTCGTGCCGGAGACATGCGCCGTGCCGACCTATCACCACCAGGCGGTCGAAAGCCTCGGAGCGGGACTGAAGGCCTCGGCGCACGCGCCCGACGGAACGGTGGAGGCGATCGAACTCCCCTCTTCGCGCTGGGTGTTGGGTGTGCAGTGGCATCCCGAGATGGGCGAGGACCTGAGGGTCATGCGGGCGTTGGTGCGAGCCGCTTCCTGAGCCAGTCGAGGGCGGCGGCGCCCTGGGCGTGCTGGAAGGCGCGCAGGGTCGGCAGTCCCGGGGGCGGTGGCTGCCGGGACTGCTGGACGAAGAAGCCGGCGAGGGCCGCCAGGGTGGCGGTGACGCCTTCCGGGTCGGCATCGCGGCCCAGCGGGTGGGCGGTGAACACCTCTTCCGGGTCGGGGCCGCCCTGGGCGCGGACGCAGGGCAGCATCAGCAGCAGGTCGAACCACGGGGCGGCGCGCACGGCGTGCGGCCAGTCGACGAAGACGACCCCGCCGTCCTTCGTGAGCAGGACGTTGTCCGCGCGCAGGTCGGCGTGCGCGAGGGTGTCGCCGGTGGCGAACTCGGCCCACGGGGCGGAGAGTTCGGCCAGTTCGTGCCGGTGCGCCGCGGTCCACGGGTCGAGGCCATCGCCCCCGGTGTCCCCGGAGTCGATGAGCTGCCGCCACCCCTGGAAGGCGTGGGCCAGGGACTGTGCGGCGGTCGGGGCGTCGAACGGGGCCGGTGTCAGGGCCCGGCCCAACTCCTCGACGGCGTCGAGGACACGTCTGAACTCGTCCTCCCGCCAGGGGACATGGGGCTGACGGCCCGCCACGTCCTCGAGGACCAGGGCGACCCAGGTGCCGTCGTCGTAGGTACCGAGGAGCCTGGGGGCGGGGGTGTTCGGCGGGAGTGCGGAGGCGTTCCTCGCCTCCGTTCGGTGCAGGGAGGGGCTGTCGGGGTTCGTCTCTCCACTGACCGCCTTCACGAACGCACGGCGGTGGTCCGTGGTGGTCACGCGGGCGGCGGCGCCGGGCGAGAAGCCGCCCTCCTGCGTGACCGCCGTGCGCACCGGCGCCCCGAGCACGTCCGCGACGGCGTCCCGGAGCGTGCGCGGGAGTTCTTCCCAGGGTGTGCGCAGGCCCGCGGCGGGCGGAGCGATCGGATGCATGCCCCGCATCCTGCGGGGCCCCGCCCCCAACCGCCACCGATTTCTCCCGACCCCCCGCACCGGCCTGCCCCTCAAACACCGCACGGGCCAAAGGCCTCTAGGGGCCGAGCGGGAATTCGGGGCGCGGCCCCACCCAGGGGCGCGGGAAACTGCGCGACCAGCCCCCACCCGCCCGCAGCCAAACCAACCCGGACAACCGGGGACTACGGGGCGCAGCCCCACCCAGGGGCGCGGGGAACTGCGCGACCAGCCCCCACCCGCCCGCAGCGAGACGCACCCGGGGTCGGGAGGGGCGGAGCCCAGGGGTGCCGGCCTACAAGCCCCGTGTCAGTGAGAGCAGTTCCCGTGCCGGGCCCGTGGGCCGGTGGCCCGTGGGCCAGACCGCCCGGAGGTCCCGGCGGAGCTGGACGTCGGACAGCGGAATGCTCACCAGACGATGCGCCGACAGCTCCTCCCCGAGAGCCAGCTCGCTCAGGACGGCCGGCCCCGCCCCGCTCACCGCCGCCGCCTTCACCGCCGTAGTCGAGGAAAGCTCGATCAACGGCCGCGCCAACCCACCCAACGCCGCGTCGAGAACCTGCCGCGTACCCGACCCCTCCTCCCGGAGGATCAACGGCGTCGCGGCCAGCTCCGCCCCCGCGAGCGGCGCGCGACGCCGGGCCCACGGATGCCCCGGCGCCGTCACCACGATCAGCCGGTCGTGCGCGATGACCGTCGAGTCGAGCGCGGCCGGCACGGACAGTCCCTCAACGAAGCCGAGGTCCGCCTCGCCCGCGAGGAGACGTTCCGCCACGGCCGTCGAGTTCCCGGCGAGAAGCGACACCGCCGTGTCCGGCCGCTGCGCACGCAGCGCGAGCAGCCACCCCGGCAGCAGATACTCGGCGATGGTCATGCTCGCCGCCACCCGAAGCCGCGAGTCCCGCCGGTCCCGCAACGCCTGCGCCCCCGCGTCGAACGCCTCCGCCGCCTCCACGACCCGCCGCGCCCAGTCCGTGACCAGCGCCCCGGCGTCGGTGAGCCGCGAGCCCCGGGGCGAGCGGTCGACGAGTGCGACACCCAGTTGCCGTTCCATGGAACGGATGCGGCTGCTGGCCGCGGGCTGGGTGATCCCCAGCTCCCGCGCCGCCCGCCCGAGACTCCCCAGCCGCGCCACCGCGAGCAGCAGTTCCAGCGCCCCGAGGTCGGGCACCCGATGCGCGATCCCGACCGCGACCGGTCCCGGTTCCCCCGACCGGCCACCCTCCATCCGTGATCCCTCAGCACTCACACCCATAAAGCCAGCTTATGCCCCCATAGACCCGTACTCCCTGGTGGGGACCCGGCGGGCGCGCGACCGTGGACGCATGGTCACCGCAGCCCAGCCCCTCCTGTCGCCCCCCGTCGCCGAAGTCGGACGCCAGCGCGTCACCGCCGTCCGGCACCTCGGCCCGAACTGGTACGCCTCCGTCATGGGCACCGCGATCGTGGCGACGGCGGGCGCCGGACTCCCCGGCGACGTCCCGGGCCTGCGAACCGTCTGCACGGCTGTCTGGGCCTTCTCGGCACTCATGCTCGTGACCGTGCTCGGCGCCCGCGCTCTGCACTGGAGGTACCACCGCGACCAGGCCCGCGCCCACCTCCTCGACCCGGCCATGGCCCCCTTCTACGGCTGCCTGGCGATGGCCCTGCTGGCCGTGGGCGGGGGCGCCCTCGTCGTCGGCCGGGACTGGATCGGGACGCGGGCCGCGGTCGCCGTGGACGCCGTACTGTTCACCGCCGGCACGGCCGTCGGACTCGCCGCCGCCCTGGCCATCCCGTACCTGATGGTCGTACGCCACCGCATCCGCGCCGACCAGGCCACACCCGTCTGGCTGCTCCCCCTCGTCGCGCCCATGGTGTCGGCCGCCGTCGGGCCGCTCCTGGTGCCCCACCTGCCCCCGGGCCAGCCCCGGGAGACCCTGCTTCTCGGGTGCTTCGCGCTGTTCGGGCTGAGCCTGCTGGCCACCTTCGTGATGCTGCCGGTGATCTTCGCCCGGCTCATCACCGCGGGGCCGCTGCCGCTCGCGCTCACTCCGACGCTGTTCCTCGTGCTCGGTCCGCTCGGCCAGTCCACGACCGCGGTCGGCAAGTTCGCGGACTTCGCACCGGGCGTCGTGCCTGCCCCCTACGACCAGGGTTTCGGGATGCTCGCCGTCCTCTACGGCGTCCCCGTCATGGGCTTCGCACTGCTGTGGCTGGGCCTCGCCGCCGCGCTGGTGGCGCGGGCCCGCCGCGAGGGCATGGGGTTCGCGATGACCTGGTGGGCGTTCACCTTCCCGGTGGGGACCTGTGTCACCGGCGCCGAGGGCCTGGCCCGGCACACCGGGCTGGTCGCGTTCGACTGGCTCGCGGTCGCCCTGTACGCCCTTCTCGTAGCCGCCTGGTGCGTGGCCACCGCCCACACCGCACGCGGCCTGCTCAGCGGCAAGCTCCTCGCAACACCCGGCCGAAAGTAACCTCTTGCGCCGCGCCCCCAGCCTTCACCGCCCTCGTGGGACCGGCCGCGGTTTGTTCCTCATCCGTATCCCCGCCGCCTGGAGGCGGGGATACGGATGACGTGGATCACCGAAGCGCGTTCACGGCCCCATCCGTGGTCGTAGGATCTCCCGCCGGTGGTCGACACAGCTTGTGGGGGCGGACATGGAGAGACCGGACGACCGCATCGCATCCGTCCTGCGCTTCGCTGCGGAACTCGTCGCCTGGGTGGCGACTCCCTGGGCCTTGTCCAAGTACTCATGGCTGCTTGCCGTCTTGGCGGTGGTGGTACTGGTCGGCCTCCCGACCGTCTTCTCCACTCCCGGAGACAAGGCGCAGGTGATCGTCCCTGTCTCGGGTAGGGTCACGATCCTGCTCGTGCTGCTCCAGCTCACTGCTGCCGCGATCGCCGCATGGTCGGCATGGCCCATCTCTGCGGCAGTCCCCGTGTTTTTCCTCGTGGCCGCCACCCTCGTCACGGAACGTCAACGCTGGCAGTGGCTGCTCTCCACGGACCGGCACACCGGCTGAGCTGCGGAGGGGTGGCACCGGAGTGCGTTCGCTCTCCGGGCGGGCCCGCCACTTCCCGGCCTCTGCCTACCTTTCGGTGAAGTAGGTGTACGGCGCCACCGAGACTCCTTCGGAGACCGCGCGTTCGTCGTCCTCGCCGGCATCCGGGTCGAGGTCGAGCGCCCACAACGAATGCATGGACCACACGGAGAAGCCGGCGTGGAAGTCGTGGCCGATGTCCGAGGGTGTGCTCGAGTGCCCCAGGGCGTGGAGGTCCGCGACGACGTCATCCAGAAAGCGATGGGTCAGCTGAACCCCGTCGTAGTGCGCTTCGGCATCGCCGCCTTCGCCGCTGTAGGCGATCTCCACGAGTTCGACCGTCTCGTCAGCCGCGTAGGTGATCACCAGCGTGGGTGAGGTGGTGTAGACGGCCCGCTGTCCGCCTGGGCCGTGATACGGCGACCCGACGCGCTCCTCGACCTGCGAGCGCGGATCGCCGATCCTGACGAGGGCCACGCCTTGTCCTGGGATGATCTCCATGTCGACCATCCTGTCAACCAGGACAACCACTCGAAAGTCCGCAGAGCGAACAGAGCACGGCCGCTCCATCCGGCACAGACCGCGACGGCCACTCCTCAGGCTGAGGCATCGCGGCTGCCCCTGTGGGACTCCCGTCCGAGGGCGGGTCGACGGGTGCCGTGACAACACGAGCGGCATACTCCTGCGCTGCTCGCAACACCGATCGCGGACAGTGATCCACCGGTACCTGCCAATCGGCAGGTACCGACCGATGAAATCCCCTTCATCGTCCTTCAGTTGCACCCGTGTCATGCAGGATGCGCTACCGGATCCGATCCATGGCGCGGAACGGTCCGCCAGATTGATCACGACTTGATACCCGCCCTGGATGGGCGGGCGGGGGTGGCGCATCCCCCTTGAGAGCTACAGGGATTGTCGATGTGGGGGTGACTCGCGGACGTCGGCTGGTTCCTAGCGTGGTCGTCGGGTCGCCACCGGTGCGACCATCATCACAAGGGGAGGCCACGATGGGCACGACGTCCACCGCACCGCACGACACAGGATCCGGCCCGGACGAAGAGGGCGACGGCCGGGGCGGCCGTTTCGGCCGGATCGTTCGCTCTCCACTCGGCTGGATGCTGACGGGCATGGTCGGTGTCGGTCTCGTCTCGGGCCTGACCGCGACGGGTCCCGGTCCGGTGCCGGCGCTGGGAGCGGCTGCCGCGGTGGCCGTGTACTGGGCGGTCATGCGTTTCGTCGCACGACGCTCCACGCCGGAGATCGCCCGGCATGGGGCCGGCCGGGAGTTACTGCTCGGCGGCGGGATCGGTCTGGCCTTCATCCTCGTGTCCGCACTCCTGATCACGGCTCTCGGGGGCTACTCGTTCTCCTGGGCGGGCAACGGCTTCGTGTCGGTCGTGTGGTCCGCGGTCATGGTGCAGATCGGCGCCGCGGTCACCGAGGAGCTGCTGTTCCGCGGTCTCGCCCTGCAGGCCCTGGAGCAGTTGTGGGGCAGCCGGGCCGCCGTCGCGATCACCGGGCTGTTCTTCGGCGTCGCCCACCTGGGGGCTCCCGGAGCCAATGGGTGGAGCGCGGTGGCGATCGCTCTCGAGGCGGGCGCCATGCTCGGTGCCGCGTTCCTGTGGCGGCGCAGCATCTGGTTCGTCGTGGGTCTGCACTTCGCCTGGAACACTGTCGAGCAGTTGCTCGGCATCCCGGTCTCCGGACACACCCCCGAGGGTCTGTACACCGTCGACGTCCATGGTTCCGCCCTGCTGACCGGCGGCGGATTCGGTCTGGAGGCGTCGATCGTGCCCATCGTCATCAGCGTACTGATCACCGTCTCGATGGCCGTCCTCGCCCACCGGAGCGGCGGTCTGCTGCCCCGGCGGCGGGCCCGGCACTGAGACAGGCCGACTGGAGGAAACGGAAGTGAAGTCCCGTCAGGCGCTCTGGAGTCCCTCGCTGTTCCGGGTACCACTCGACCGGTGGAGCGAGCGGGATGCCTCCGTCAAGGACGGCGTACTTGCTCTGGTGCTCACCCTGCTGGCCTTCGTGCCGACCCTGTCGAACATCGGAGGGCAGATCGGCGATCTGCCCGAGCGGCCGGCGAACGCGCTGGGCATCGGGCTGATCCTGGCCCAGACCCTGCCGTCGGCGGCCCGCCGCCGGTGGCCCGCCGCCTGTCTGGCCGTCGTCGCGGGCGCGTTCGCCGTGCACCAGGCGCTGGGCTTCGCGACGACGTTCGGGAGTGTGGGGCTGTATCTCGCCCTGTACTCCGCCGGGGCCCATCAGGTCGGCCTCCGCCGCGCTGTGGCCGTCGTGGCGAGTGCGGCCTACGCCGTACTGGCCGTCGTCCTGCACCACCTCGGCTCACCGCAGGGAATCCCGGACTATCTCGCGTTCTATCTGACTCTGGCCGCGATCTGGCTGGTGGGGAGTGCCGTACGCATGCGGCGAGGGGAAGAAGTGGAGCGGCGGCGGCTGGCCGCCGAGGTGGCCACGGCCGCCGAGCGGGCACGGATCGCCCGCGAACTGCACGATGTGGTCACCCACCATGTGACGGCCATGGTGGTCCAGTCCGACGCGGCGCAGTTCCTGCTCACGTCCGCGCCGGAACGGGCCGGGGAGGGACTGGTGGCCGTCAGCGACACCGGCCGCCGGGCTCTGACGGAACTGCGGTACCTGCTCGGCGTGCTGGAGGCGACCGGTGAGTCCGCGGTCGCCGACCCGGCGCGTGCGGACCGGGCCCCGGCCCTGGGACGGGTGTCAGACCTGGTCGAACAGGCCCGCAGGTCGGGTCAGCCGGTCGAGTTCGGCGAGCAGGGCGAGCGGCGGGCGCGGTCCGTGGACGTGGAGCTGGCCGCGTACCGCGTGGTGCAGGAGGCGCTCACCAACGCGATGAGGCACGCGTCCGGGCAGATGACACACGTCCTGGTCCGGCACCGCGAGGAGCACGTCGAGATCAAGGTGACGACCGACGCGCCCGCCGCCTCCCCGGCGACCGTGCCGGTCACGCGGAGGCCCGGCCCGGCGGGCGGACGAGGTCTGGCCGGATTACGTGCACGGGTGAGGATGCTCGATGGTGAACTGGAGGCCGGAGCCCGGCCCGAGGGCGGGTTCGAGGTCCGCGCGACGATTCCGTCCCAGCCCGTTCAGGAGTGACCCCGTGAGCGATGCGCCACAACCCGTCCGTGTACTCGTCTGCGACGACCAGGCACTGGTGCGGACCGGCTACGTCACCATCTTCTCCGCGCAGCCCGACATCGAGGTCGTCGGGGAGGCCGAGAACGGGCACGCGGCGGTGGAAGCCGCACGGCGGCTGCGGCCCGACGTGGTGGTGATGGACATCCGGATGCCCCTGCTCGACGGCATCCAGGCGACCCGGCAACTGGCCGGTCCCGATACCCGGGTCCCGCCGAAGGTGCTGGTCGTCACCACGTTCAACGTCGATGCCTACGTCTACGACGCGCTGCGGGCCGGAGCCAGCGGCTTCCTCCTCAAGGACGCGCCTCCTGCGGAGCTGGTGAACGGGATCCGTACGGTCGCCCGAGGCGAGGCCCTGCTGGCGCCCGCCGTCACCCGCCACCTCATAGGTCACTTCGCCGAACACCTGCGGCCGGCCGACACCTCCCGGCAAGCCAGGGAAGACCTCGTACGCGCGCTGACCCCCCGCGAGCTGGACGTGCTCCGGCAGATCGCCGAGGGGCTGTCGAACTCGGAGATCGCCGCGGCGCTGTTCATCACCCCCGAGACGGTCAAGACCTACGTTTCGCGGATCCTGGCCAAACTCGGCCTGCGTGACCGGGTCCAGGCGGTCGTCCTCGCCTACCGGGTCGGGCTGATCCCAGCGACCGGCTGACTGGGGCCGACCCTGCTGCGCCCGGCCCGGGACATGCCACGGATGCCCTCTGCCGACGCACGCCTGGACAGATTCGAACATTGCAGGTCAGCAGCGGAGGCGGGCTCTGTCCCCGTAGATACGCAGGATGCAGCCTGTGAAGCAGGTCAGCGGCGCACCCCCGTCGGAAGGATGCAGGGTCAGTCCCAGAGCCATCAGCGGGCGGATGGCCTCCCGACCCGAACGTCTCCGCGCATGAGCCACCCTGTCCTCACCCTGCCTCCCCCTCCCCCTCGTTCGTCTCCGCGGAAGCACGCTACTGCCGTTCGTTCACACCCGGGCTGTGCGAATAAGTCGCTCCGCATCGGCGCAGGACAGTTGGACCGTCCCCACAAAGGTCTGTGAACGCGCCTTGACATGAGTCGTCAAGCCGCGTCCGCGACCTTTTCCTGATGTGGGAAACGATTGAGCTCCCTCTCTACCCGTAGAGGCGACGGGGACGTCTCAGTCGCTGGTCGGCAGGGGCACCGATGGAGCGACCGCGTCCTCGGCCTCCGTCTCAGGGGTAGGCGCGCGAACGCGGGGGTGTGTCAGCTCAGTTGGGGGGCCGGGGAGGCACGGCCGCAAGCATGCCGTGGTTCTGAAGCGTGGATCGCGATGGCGGGTTGCCCCACTCCGGTCCGCACGCAGAGCGGTGGTGGCACATCTTCCACTCCAACTGCTCCGAGCTTCGCGCCTTCGGCTTCTCGCCCTCCGGGCAGACTCTTGCCGTCGCGACAAGCAGCGATCTGTCCCTGTGGACCCGCCGGACCGCGCCGGACTGAACCCTGTCGCGTCGCCTCTCACAGCAGAGGTGCTTGCACGGGCAGTTCCAGAAGGGCGGCGCATGCGCTACCGCGTTCCACATTCGATGACGAGGATCGCGCTGAGGAGCGGACCGGCTGATCACGGGGCCGGCGCATGAGCTGTGCCCGGCCGAGCGCAGCTGACCGCCCCGGCGTCGCTCCCGCCCTCGCCACGAGCTGACGTGAGAGAAGACGGGATCGGTGTGAAACTGGGCACGGAAGGAGTGATCCCCGTGTCGGAGCCACCGCACGCCTCCCCCGGTCCCGACACCGCCGTCGACGAGAATCGACTGGAAGAGTTGATCATCGAGGCGCAGACAGCACTGCCGGTCGAACTGCCCGCCCTGGCGAACCGGTGCGCCTCGGCCCTCGGCCTGGACACCGCGCTGATCTACCTCGTAGACCTGCAACAACGGCAGCTCATCCCACTCGACGAGGCTTTGGAGCCGCTGCCGGTGGACCGCTCGTCGGCCGGCTGGGCCTACCGCACGGTCTCTCCGCGGGTGGTCGAGGCGGACGACGGCTTGATCCTCTGGATGCCTCTGGTCGACGGTGCGGAGCGGCTGGGCGTGCTGGCGGTGCGGACCGTCTCGCTCGACGCAGTGCGGATGCGCCGCAGCCGTATGCTGGCCCATCTGTTCGCCATGCTGATCACCTCCAAGCGCGCCTACAGCGACTGGCTCGCCGCCCGCACCCGCACGGCGACCATGCGGCTGCCCGCCGAGATGCTGCGGGCATTCCTGCCACCCCGCACCATCGGCAGCAGGAGATGCGTATCGACCGCGGTTCTGGCACCGGCGTACGACATCGCCGGTGACGCCTTCGACCACTCGGTGGTGAAGAACGTGCTGCACACCATGATCCTCGATGCCATGGGGCACGATCTGGCCGCCGGCCTGACCACGTCGGTCGCCATGGCGGCGGCGCGCAACGCCCGGCGGGGCGGTGGTGACCTGGCCGACGTCGTCGGTTCCGTCGACCAGGCGCTCGCCCAGTGGCTGCCCGACTCCTTCTGCACCGGCGTGCTGTGTCGGCTCGACGCCGAGACCGGGGTGCTGCGCTGGGTCAATTGCGGTCACCCACCACCGCTGCTGATCCGTGCCGAGCGGGTGCTCGCCCGGGCGCTGGACAGCCCACCACAACTGCCGATCGGCCTGACTGGTCCACTTGCCCCGGCAGTCCGGCAAGTCCACGAGGCGACCCTGGAACCGGGCGATTGCGTCCTGCTCTACACCGACGGTGTCGTGGAGGCTCGCGACGCGGACGGTGCGGAGTTCGGCCTCGACCGGTTCACCGACTTCATCATCCGCTCCTCCTCCGCCGGACAGCGCCCGGCCGAGGTGCTGCGGCTGCTCATCCACGCCATCCTCGATTACCAGCGCAACCAGCTGCGGGACGACGCGACCATCCTGCTCTTCGAATGGCATCCACAGCACCGGTGACGCGATATGGCGCCGAGTCTCGCTGTGCTCGTGCGCCGTCTGCGACCAGGTCGGGTACTCGGCGAATCCCGCTTCAAGCTGCCCCTGTGGGGCTCCCGTCCGAGGGCGGGTCGACGGGTGCCGTGACGACACGAGCGGCATCCCGCTGTGCTGCTCGCAGCGCCGCGCTGAGCAGGCTCGGCGCCTGTGCCAGCGACGGCCCGTACCAGGTCAGCAGGCGGCCGTCGACGAGCGCGCAGGGCACGCCCTCGAACGCCTCGGGTCCGTCGTCGGCGGTGAAGCGGTACGGCTCGTCGGGCAGGACCACGAGGTCGGGGGCCGCCGCCCGGAGTTCGGGGAGCGGGACACGGGGGTAGCGGTCGGCGTGGTGGGCGTACGCGTTGTCGACGCCCAGGCGCGCCAGGACGTCCCCGGCGAAGGTGTCCCGGCCGAGGACCATCCAGGGGCGCCGCCAGATCGGCACGATCGCGGTCGTACGGCGGTCGGGAGCGGGGAGCCGCGCCCATGCGGCCTCCGCCTCGTCCAGCCAGCGGGGGCGGCTCCGCGCGCCGCACGCGCCCAGTACCCGTGCCAGCTCGCGGAAGGCTTCCGGCACCGCGCGGACCTCCGTGACCAGCACCTCGATCCCCGCCTCCCGCAAGGCCGTCAGATCGGGCTCGCGGTTCTCCTCCTCGTTGGCGATCACCAGGTCCGGGGCGAGTCGTACGATCCGGTCGACCGCGGGGTTCTTGGTGCCGCCGACGCGCACGACGTCGAGGTCCGGCGGACGGCTGCACCAGTCGGTCGCGCCGACCAGAGCACCGGGGACGGTGACGGCCACGGCCTCGGTGAGTGAGGGCACGAGGGACACGACACGCACTCCGGCGGGCCCGCTAGGCATGACGGGAGGTCTCGGACGGCATGGCACCCAGTATCGCAGCGGCCCGCGATCGTGGCCGCTCGCGATCGTCGCGGCCCGCGCGGCAACGGCTCAGCGCTTGCCGAAGGTCTGGCGGTCCTCCACGGCCTCGATGTGGTCGGCGACCTCGACCACGACCACCCGGGTGTCCGGCACGGTCGCCCGCCACCGGTGGCGCACTCCACCCGTGAGGTACAGCGTGTCGCCGCGCCCCAGACGGTGGGCGCGGCCCTCCGCCTCGACCTCGACGGCCCCGTCGGCGACGTACATCAACTTGTCGTTGCGGTGCTGGAGTTCGCGGCCCTCCTCGTGGTCACCGGTGAACTCCGTGGCGTGCAACTGGTGGTGACCGCGCACCAGGGGGCGCATATGGGCTTCGGGAGTGAACTCGGCGCCCGAGTCGGCGCGCACCACATCGACACTGCACGCCGGGTCGGCCGCCGCGAGCAGTTCGACGGCGGTGGTGCCCAGGGCGTCGGCGACCCTCTCCAGGGAGCTCTGGCTGGGCCGGGCCCGTTCGTTCTCGACCTGGCTGAGGAAGGGCACCGACAGGCCGCTGCGCTCGGCCACGACGGCGAGCGTGAGCTCCAGTGTCCGGCGCCGCCGCCGGACGGCCGCACCCACCCGAAGGCGTTGTTCTTTGTGGTCGCCCATCGCTCCGGCTCCCTCCCACGCGTCGTCGGTCCACTGCTTCGGTCTGCCACTTCGGCCGCCGCTCAGGCTGCTGCCTCGGCTGCCGCTTCGGCGCACAACTTCTGATGAGTTGTTTGCACCCTACGCATGTTCGGCAAACCGTTTCATGCACCCGTCACATCGCTGACACATCGGAGGAGGGTGAGGGCCACAATTCGCGCCAATAGACGAGTCGCCCCGGCTCCCCCGGCGCCACACCCTCCCACGGGACGAAAAGGCTGACCAGCAGGGCCGGATGGCCCTCCGGATCGATGAGCGCGGGCACGGAATGTTCGGCGCGGGCGCGACTGCCGTCGTGGGTGCGGATGGTCAGCCGATCAGCCCGCCCGGTCGTCGGATCATAGGCGTACGCCTGTCACCTCACGAAGCGCGACAGCATTGCTGACTTTCCGTCAAACTCTGCCTGCCAGAGCCGAGTTGGAGGAGCGGGTCGTCGCCGTTGCCGCCGCGCACACCCCAGGACCCCAGGGCGCGGTCCGCCCGCCGGTCGGGGTCTGCGTGCCAGGTCGTGAACTCCTTGAGGGTGGTGCGGAGTTCACGGTCGGTGTCGCAGCGTGCCCGATGGCGACCGGTGAGCTCGACCGTGCCCTCGTGCACGGAGGTGATGTCCGGAGTGCCTCGGCGCAGGGCGACAGGGTGTGCGGCGCATGGACGGCGCGGGAGGCGTTCGCGGACAGGAGGGCGTCCAGATCGGCGTAGCCGCGTACGGCGATGTGGTTGTCCGGATCCTGCTCGTACTCCAGTACGTAGCCCTTGGTGTCGTCGGTCGCGAGTGCGGGCCGGAACAGGGGGCGCACGGACGTCGGGGTGGCCGTCGGTCACACGGGTGTCGGGACCCGTGCGACCGACGGCCACCCCTCGTCGAACGACCTTGCGGCTACTGCGGCGTCATCCGCTCCACCACGTCCGGGTGCTCCGTCAGCCATGCGGCGACGGCCGCCTCCTCATGGCCCTGGCCCCGCTGCTTGATCTCGCTCTCCAGAGTGCCGAGCTCGGACTCGCTCATCCGGAAATTCTTGATCCACTCGGTGAGCTGCGGGTACTGCTCGGGGAACTTCTTGCTGGAGATGGTCCGGATCGTGTTCCCCTCACCGAAGAGCTTCTTGTCGTCGGCGAGCTTCGTGAGCTTGTACTCGCTGTACGCCCAGTGCGGGGACCACAGGACGACGGCGACCGGCTGCTTCTTGGCGTACGCGCGCTTCAGCTCGGCCAGCATCGCGGGCGTGGAGCCGTCGACGACCTTGTACTCCTTGCCCAGGCCGTAGCCCGGCAGGACCTTCGTCTTCAGGAGATTCATCTCGCCGGTGCCCGGCTCGATGCCGATGATCCGGCCGCCGAAGGTGCCCGCCTTGCCCTTGAGGTCCGCGAGGGACTTGACGTCCTTCACATAGGAGGGCACGGCGATCTCCAGCGAGGTCGGCCGGTACCAGGTGCCCAGGTCTCTCAGGTCGTTCTTGTGCTGGTCCCAGTAGTTCGACTGGGCATACGGCAGCCAGGCGTCGAAGTTGAGGTCCAGGTCGCCGGAGGCGAGGCCGGTGTAGACGGGGCCGACGTCCATCTGCTTGAGGTTCAGCGTGTAGCCGCGCCGCGCCAGGACGTTCTTCCAGAGGTAGCTGACGGCGACGTCCTCGTCCCAGGGGAACCAGGCCACGTCCAGCGGACGCTTCGTCTCGGCGGCGGCCGCGGAGTTCTTGACCGGGGCCAGCTTGTCGACGACTCCGGGGTTCCGCTTCAGCCAGGCGCGCACCGCGTCCTGCTGCTTGCCCTTGCCCACCTTGTTGATCTCGGCCTCGAGACCGGTGAGCTGCTTCTCCGTCATCCTGAAGTTCTTCAGCCACTGCCCGACGACCGGGTTGTCCTGTGCGAAGCCCTTGCGGGAGAGGGTGTGCACGCCGTCGCCCTTGCCCCAGGCACCCTTCGGGTCCTTGAGCTTCTTCAAGTCGTAGTCGCTGTAGGCCCAGTGCGGCGACCAGAGGGTGACGACGATCGGCTCCTTCTTGGCGTACGCGCGCTTCAGCTCGGCCAGCATCGCGGGCGTGGAGCTGTCGACGACCTTGTACTCCTTGTCGAGGCCGTAGTCCTTCAGGACCTTGCTCTTGAGCAGGCCCATCATTCCGGCGCTGGACTCGATGCCGGTGATCTTGCCACCGAAGGTGCCGGCCTTGCCCTTGAGGTCCGTCAGGGAGTCGACGCCCTTCATGTACGAGGGGACGCTCAGCTCCAGCGAGGTGGGGCCGAACCACGAGCCCAGGTCGTCGAGCTTGCTGCCGTACTTCTTCCAGTACTGCTCGTGGGTGGTCGGCAGCCAGGAGTCCGTCTCGAAGTCGACGTCGCCCTGGGAGAGGGAGGTGTACAGCGGGCCCGCGTCGAACTGCTTGGCGTCGACCTGGAAGCCGCGCTCCTCGAGGATCTCCTTCCACAGGAAGGTGGAGGCGACGCCCTCGTCCCACGGGATGTAGCCGATGGTGATCTTCTTGCCCTGGCCGACGTTCCGGCCGTCGGCCGCGGTGGACGCCGAGTCGGTCCCGCCGAACATGCCCATGCCGCCCGCGACCAGCGCGAGCACGACGACACCGATGACGGCGACGGCCGCGCGGGGGCGGTAGGACCAGATCTTCAAGCCCTGCGCGGCGCGCAGTTTGGCGGCGGCGCGGCGGCCGAGCGGGGAGACCTGGGTGCCCAGGGCGCTGGTCATACGGTCCAGGTAGATCGCCAGGATGACGATGGCGACGCCCGCCTCGGAGCCGAGGCCGACGTTCAGCTGCCCGATGGCCTCGTTGACGTCGCCGCCGAGGCCACCGGTGCCGACCATGCCCGCGATGGCGGCCATGGACAGGCCCAGCATGATGACCTGGTTGACGCCCGCCATCACGGTGGGCAGCGCGAGCGGCAGCTGGATGCGCAGCAGGGTGTCGCGGGGCGTGGTGCCGAACGCGTCGGCGGCCTCGACGAGTTCCTTGTCGACCTGGCGGATGCCCAGCTCGGTCATGCGGACGCCGGGGGCCAGCGCGAAGATCAGGGTGGCGACGATGCCGGCCGGGGCGCCGGTGCCGAAGAACAGGATCGCCGGGATGAGGTAGATCATCGCGGGCAGTGTCTGCATGAAGTCCAGCACCGGGCGGACGATGCCGCTGACCCGGTCGGAGCGCGCCGCCCAGATGCCCACGGGTACCGAGACGACGAGCGCGATGAGCGTGGCGACGAGGACCAGCGAGAGGGTCACCATCGCGTCCTCCCACAGTTCGAGGGAGTCGATGAACGCGAATCCCACGAAGGTGAGGACACCGGCGGAGGTGCCGCGCAGCCAGAACGCGATCACCGCGAAGATGCCCGCGAGCAGGAGCGGTTGGGGGGCCTGGAGGACGGCGTCGATACCGTCGTACGTGCCCTGGAAGACGGTCTTGAAGAAGTCGAAGAGCCACGCCATGTGGTTCAGCAGCCAGTCGACGGCGCTGTTGACCCAGTCGCCGAAGGGAATCCTAGGCACCGGCCGTCACCGCCTCGTCCCGAGGACTGGCACAGCGTGCGGGGGTCCCCTGCTCGTCGCCGAGGAAGGCGACGAGGCGCTGCCGGTGGACGACGCCCACGAGTGCGCGTCGCTCGTCGAGCACCGCCACCGGGTGCGTGAGGCGGGCGCTGATCGCGCAGAGGTCCACGAAGGGGGTGTCGGGCGTGGCGGTCTCGCAGTCGCAGTCCGCCTCGTCGCCGCGTACGTCGGTGTCCATGACGGCCCCGGCGGTCAGGACCCGGGAGCGGTCGACGTCCTGGGTGAAGGAGGCGACGTAGTCGTTCGCGGGACGCACGAGGATGTCCTCGGCGGTGCCGGTCTGGACGATGCGGCCGTCGCGCATGACGGCGATCCGGTCGCCGAGGCGCATCGCCTCGTTGAGGTCGTGGGTGATGAAGACGATGGTCTTCTTGAGCTTCTTCTGGAGCTCGATCAGCTGGTCCTGCATGTCACGGCGGATCAGTGGGTCCAGCGCGCTGAACGACTCGTCCATCAGCAGCAGATCGGCGTCGGTGGCGAGCGCGCGGGCGAGGCCGACGCGCTGCTGCATACCGCCGGACAGCTCGTCGGGCCAGGACTTCTCCCAGCCGGCGAGCCCGGCCAGCTCCAGGGCCCTGGTGGCGCGTTCCTTGCGCTCGGCGCTCGGCACGCCCTGGACCTCAAGACCGTAGGCCGCGTTCTCCAGGACGCTGCGGTGCGGGAAGAGCGCGAAGTGCTGGAAGACCATGCTGATCTTCTTCGAGCGGACCTCGCGCAGCGCGCGGGCGCTGAGCGCGGTCAGGTCCTGGCCGTCGAAGCGCACCTGGCCCGCGGTGGGCTCCAGGAGTCCGTTGAGCATGCGCAGGAGGGTGGACTTGCCGGATCCGGACAGGCCCATGACGACGAAGATCTGGCCGGGTTCCACCGTGAAGGACGCGTCGATCACCGCGGCGGTCGTGCCGTCGGCGCGCAGTTCCTCACGGTCGGCTCCCTGACGGAGCCGCTCCACCGCGGCGTCGGGTCGTCTCCCGAACACCTTGTACAAATGCTCGGCCTCAAGCCTGGATGACACGGGTGCCTCTCGATCGGACAGTTGAAAAACAAACGGGGTTGTCCCGGGGCCGCGCCTGCCCACGCTTACACGGAGCAAACACACGAGTGGTCCAGGTCACTGTCAGTGGCGTACGGCATGATGCGAGGCGTGACCAGACGCCTGATGCTGCTCGACACCGCTTCCCTCTACTTCCGGGCCTACTTCGGGGTCCCCGACTCGGTGAAGGCCCCGGACGGCACGCCCGTGAACGCCGTGCGCGGGCTGCTCGACTTCGTCGACCGGCTGGTCAGGGACCACCGCCCCGACGATCTGGTGGCCTGCATGGACGCGGACTGGCGCCCGCAGTGGCGGGTCGACCTGATCCCCTCGTACAAGGCGCATCGCGTCGCCGTGGAGACCGAGGCCGGCCGGCCGGACGAGGAGGAGGTGCCGGACACGCTCTCCCCGCAGGTGCCGGTCATCGAGGAGGTCCTCGACGCGCTGGGCATCGCCCGCGTGGGGGTCGAGGGGTACGAGGCGGACGATGTGATCGGCACCTTCACCGGCCGCGCCGACGGCCCGGTCGACATCGTCACCGGCGACCGCGACCTCTACCAACTCGTCGACGACAAGCGAGGAGTGCGCGTCCTGTATCCCCTCAAGGGTGTGGGCACGCTCCAGCTCACCGACGAGACCTGGCTGCGTGAGAAGTACGGGGTCGACGGCGGCGGATACGCGGATCTGGCGCTGCTGCGCGGCGACCCGAGCGACGGCCTGCCGGGGGTGCCGGGGATCGGCGAGAAGACGGCCGCCAAGCTGCTCGACCAGTTCGGCGACCTGGCCGGAATCATGGCGGCGGTCGACGATCCGAAGGCGAAGCTGACACCTTCTCAGCGCAAGCGGCTCGACGAGTCGCGGCCGTACGTCGCGGTCGCGCCCAAGGTCGTACGGGTCGCCGGTGACGTTCCCCTGCCGGACGTCGACACGGCGCTGCCGCACGCGCCGCGCGATCCGGCCGTGCTGGAGACACTGGCCGCGCGTTGGGGTCTGGGCGGGTCGCTGCAGCGGTTGCTCACCACGCTCGGCGAGTGAACGGGAGCAGGCGGAAGTGACGTTCTCACTCAGAAGAGTGAGATTCTCAATTTAGGGTAGCCTTACCCATAGCGGGACTCGACTCCGGCCACCGCGCGAGTCGAGCCCTGGTGTGGGGGGCTCATGGGCTTTTCACACAGGGGGTGTTAACTAGGAGAGAGATGCTAACTTAGGTAAGCCTAAGCGAGTGAACGAGGAGGCCGTCATGGCAGAGCGTCCGGCACGCAGGTCCAGGAAGCCGCACTTCGCGCACGTCGTGCGGACCGAGCGGTTGACCCCGCACATGCAGCGTGTCGTGCTGGGCGGCGAGGGCCTCGCCGAGTTCACCGCGGGCACCAGCACCGACCACTATGTGAAGCTGCTGTTCGCCCCGGAGGGTGTCACCTACCCCGAGCCCTTCGACGTCGAGCGGATCCGCGAGGAACTCCCGCGCGAGCAGTGGCCGGTGACCCGGACGTACACCGTGCGTGCCTGGGACCCCGAACTGCGCGAGCTGACGCTCGACTTCGTGGTGCACGGCGACGAGGGACTGGCCGGACCGTGGGCGGCGCACGTCCAGCCGGGCGAGGTCGTCCGCTTCATGGGGCCGGGTGGCGCCTACGCGCCCGACGCTAGCGCCGACTGGCATCTGCTCGCCGGTGACGAGAGCGCGCTGCCCGCGATCAGCGCCGCTCTGGAGGCACTGCCGGAGGGCGCCGTGGCCCGCGCCTTCGTGGAGATCTCCGGGCGCGAGGAGCAGCAGAAGATCGACTCCGACGTGGAGGTCGTCTGGCTGCACCGCGGGGACCGGCCGCTCGGCGAGGCCCTGGTGGAGGCCGTCCGCGACCTCGACTTCCCGGCGGGCCGGGTGCACGCGTTCGTGCACGGCGAGGCGGGCTTCGTGAAGGAGCTGCGCCGGCTGCTGCGGGTCGAGCGCGAGATCCCGCGCGAGGACCTGTCGATCTCCGGCTACTGGCGTCTCGGTCACAACGAGGACGGCTGGCAGGCCTCCAAGCGGGACTGGAACGCGCAGGTGGAGGCGGAGCAGGAGGCGACCGCGTCGGCCGCCTCCTGACTCCCGTCCCCTCGCGTCACTCCGGACGCCACCCCCGGCCCCTCGGGGTCACACGGAACGCTGGTACGACCTGAACGTACGGATCGACAGCCACACCGCCGCCACGGCCAGCGCGAGCAGCCCGCCCGAGCGGCCGAGCACGACACCCCAGTCGGGATGCTCGGACATCGCCGAACGCCCCGCCACCATGGCCCAGTTGAGCGGATTGAAGTCGGCGATGTGCCGCATCCAGCCGGGCATCTGGGACGGGGCCATGAAGGCCGAGGAGAGGAAGGTCAGCGGCAGCAGCAGGAACGTGTTGATGCCGATGATCGACTCCCGCTCCCGGACCAGCATGCCCAGTGCGTTGGACAGCGCTCCGAAGATCGTGCCGAGCAGTACCGAGGCGACGATCAGGATCGCGATACCGCCGATGCCGCCCGGGTAGTCCGCGCCGCCCAGCAGGCCGAGCAGCACGATGATGACCGACTGCAGGGCGGTGATCAGGCCGTTGTTGACGACGTTGCCGTTCATCAGGGCGGCCCGGCTGACGGGCGTGGTCAGGAAGCGGTTGAGCGTGCCGCGCTGGATCTCGTCGAGCGTGCCCATGCCCGCCCACATGTTGGAGCTGAGCGCGCTCATCACGACCACGCCCGGGACGAGGTAGTCCAGATACGAGGTGGTGCCGAAGCCTCCGAGTTCGACGACCTTCTTGAAGAGGTTGCCGAACAGGAACAGCCAGATCACCGGCTGGATCAGGGTGATGATCGCGTAGGCGGGCTGACGTGCGAACACCATCAGCTGACGCTGGGTCATGTACCAGGTCTGGGAGACGGCTGTGCTCATCGGACACCTCCGGCGAGGACGAGGTTCTCGGCGCCTTCCGCTTCCGCCTCCGCGTAACGACGGCCCGCGTAACGGAGGTAGACGTCGTCGAGCGAGGGGCGGGCGACGGTCGCGGCGGCGACCCCGACCCCGGCCCGCTCCAGCACGCCGAGCAGGGCGGGCATCGCGGCGGCCCCGTCATCGGCGCGGACACTGACACGGCGGCCGTCGAACAGCGCCTCGCGCACACCCGGCAGCCCGGTGAGGGCGCCGTTCAGCAGCGTACGACCGGCGTCTCCCAGGGCTTCGCGCAGTTCCACGTGGACGGCGTCACCGCGGAGTTCACCCTTCAGGGCGTCGGGGGTGCCCTCGACCACGACACAGCCGCGGTCGACGATCGCGATGCGCTCGGCGAGCCGGTCGGCCTCCTCCAGGTAGTGCGTGGTGAGCAGGATGGTCAGCCCCTCGTCGCCGGCGAGGCGGGCGATCTCGTCCCACATCGCGGTGCGCGCCTCGGGGTCGAGTCCGGTGGTGGGCTCGTCGAGGAAGAGCACCTCGGGGCGGTGGACGAGACCGAGCGCGACGTCGAGCCGGCGCCGCATGCCGCCCGAGTAGCCCTTGACCGGGCGCTGCGCCGCGTCGGCGAGCTTGAAGCGGTCGAGCAGTTCGTCCACCCGGCGGTTCAGCCCGGCACCCTTCAAGCCGTAGAGCCTGCCCTGGAGTTGGAGGTTCTCCCGGCCGGTGGCCACCGGGTCGGCGCCGGAGTTCTGGGCGACCACGCCGATCGCGCGGCGCACCCGGTCCGGATGGCGCAGCACGTCGTGCCCGGCCACGGTGGCGGTGCCCGAGTCGGGACGGGCCAGGGTGGTGAGGATCTTGACGGTGGTGGACTTGCCGGCGCCGTTCGGGCCGAGCAGGCCGAAGACGGTGCCGGTCTCGACGGTGACGTCCATGCCGCTGAGCGCGGTGACGTCACCCGGGTAGGTCTTGATCAGCTGACGCGCCTCGACCGCGGGCGCACGGGTACTGCTCATGACGACTGCTCTCCTGTGTGAGCGGTGATCTCGGGTGGGTATGCCGAGCCGATCCGCGTGAAGAGCGCCGGGCTATCCTGGGTGTGCCGCACCTCGATGGCCCGGAGCTGCCTCACGGCGGGTTCGGTTCGGGGTTCGAGACCCCGGCGGAGCTGCTGCAACAGCGCTGCCGGGGTCTTTTCTCTGTTCGGCTACGGCCTTTCGGCCTCACCGGCTTCCAGCTTCAGGTACTCCTCGGGGACCTCCCCCGTCTCGCTGAAGGACCGCCACTCGTTGACGCCGGGAAACGTGCCCGCCGTGACCTCCGCCAGGAAGCCGCGGACCCATGCGGCCTCCGCGTCGATCATGTGCAGCTTGAACTCGGACTCGATCAGGAAGAGCCGGGGCAGCGTCTCGTGGAGCTTCTCCAGGCCGCCGCGCAGACTCGCGGCCCGCACCTCCAGCATGCTGAGCCGCTCTCCCAACAGGCGTGCCACCTCGTCGGGATGGAGCACGCCCATCAGTGAGAGCGCGGCCTCGAAGATCGGATACTCCTCCGCCGGGACGGCGAGCAGGTCCGACAGCCACTCCGTGGCCTCCGCACGTCCGGCGTCGGTGATGCCGTACAGCGTGCGCTCGGGGCGGTTGCCCTGTCGCTGCACCTCCGCGACCTCGACGAAGCCGTGCTTCTCCAGGTTCTGCACGACGGTGTAGAGCGAGCCATAGTTGATCTTCAGGCTGGTGTCCTTGCCCCGTCGGCGCAGGGTCTGGGCGATCTCGTACGGATGCATCGGCTTCTCGGTGAGCAGCACCATGACCGCGAGCGCCAGCGGATTGCTCAGCTTCCGGCGTTTCGTCGCCATAATGACCTCACCTCGTCTCCGAATATCCGTGGACGAACATATCGCGTATGTGCGGCGAGCGTCAATACACACGATGTATCGCGATTCCCCACGGGAGGCAAGGGCGTGAGGACTTAGGCCCGGCCCCGACACGGCCGTGTCATGCGAGCGAAACAGGCACTCCCTAATTTCTGTCACCCGACAGGAATCCGGCTCACGCCGTCCAGCACGCCCACCCCGCCCACCCTTCCGCGCCGAAGGCAGGTGCCGCCGTGACCACCACCGCCCCCTCCGACGTACGCCCCGACCCTCCGGAGTCCTCCGGCGACCGCTCCCTGGCCGAGTTCGGCTACCGCCAGGAGCTGCACCGCAGCCTCGGCCGGTACGCCTCGTTCGCCGCAGGCTTCTCCTTCATCTCCGTCCTGACGACCGTCTTCCAGTTCTTCGCCTTCGGGTACGCGTTCGGCGGCCCCGTCTTCTTCTGGACCTGGCCGGCCGTGCTGGTGGGCCAGTTGGCGGTCGCCGCCTGCTTCGCGGAGCTGGCCGCGCGCTATCCGATCTCGGGCGCGATCTACCAGTGGTCCTCGCGCCTGTCGAACCTCTCCTTCGGCTGGTTCGCCGGGTGGATCATGGTGATCGGGCAGATCGTGGTGGTCGCGGCGGCGGCGCTCGCGCTGCAGATGGTGCTGCCCGCGATCTGGTCCGGCTTCCAGCTGGTCGGCAGCGATCCGGCTCCCACCAGTCCCGACGGCGCGGCCAACGCGGCGGTCCTCGGCGTGATCCTCCTCGTGCTGACCACACTGGTGAACGTCATCGACAACCGGGTGATGTCGATGATCAACCGGATCGGTGTCACCGCCGAGATCATCGGCGCCGTCCTGATCATCGTGCTCCTGCTCACCCACTCCGAGCGCTCCCCCGGCATCACCTTCCACACCGGCCAGGGCAGCACCGGCCTGTTCGGGGCACTGATGGTGGGCTCGTTCATGGCCGCGTACGTCATGATCGGCTTCGACAGCGCCGGTGAGATGAGCGAGGAGACCCACAATCCGCGCCGCACCGCGCCCCGCACGATCCTCACCGCGCTCGGCGCCGCGGGTCTGCTCGGCGGACTGATCGTGCTCGGCGGACTGCTCGCCGCGCCCAGCCTCACCGACGGCCGTCTCGGCGTCGACGGTCTGAGCTACGTCCTGACCAGTAGCCTCGGCGACGGGGTCGGCCGCGCGCTGCTGGCCGACGTCGTGGTGGCCATCGCGGTGGCGACCCTGGCGATCCAGACCGCCGCCTGCCGCATGCTCTTCTCGATGGCCCGCGACCACCAGCTCCCCTTCTCCCGCCGCCTCTGCGCGGTCAACCCGCGCACCGGCATGCCGAACGCTCCCGCCCTGGTCGTCGGCGTCCTGGCCGCCGCTCTGCTGCTGCTCAACTTCGCTTCCCCGGACGCCTTCCTGGCGATCGGCACGACCTGCATCGTGATGCTGTACCTGGCGTACGCGATGGTGACCGGTCCGCTGCTGGTCCGCCGGCTGCGCGGGCAGTTCACCGCCGACGGCACCGACGAGAGGGGTGCCCCGCTCTTCTCGCTGGGCCGCTGGGGCGTCCCCGTCAACGCGATCGCCCTCGTCTACGGCCTCTTCATGACCGTCAACCTCGCCTGGCCGCGCGCGGCGGTGTACGACCCGGCCGGCGGGCACTGGTACTTCCAGTGGTTCACGGTGCTGTTCCTGGGCCTGACGCTGGTCGCGGGCGCCGCCTACCGGGCCTACCGGGCGAGGACACCGGTGCCCGGGACTCCCGAGGTGGTCCCGGCCTCGTACGCCTGAAGCCCTCCCCCGCCCGAGCCTCGTACGCTTGACCAGGTGAGACGCAGACCCCGGATCCCGCCCTCCCCCCTCCCGCAGCGCGAGGGAGTCGACCCCGTGCGGATCAGGCTGCCGCGGGACGGGGAGTGGGCCACCGTGCGGGAGCATCTGGTGGAGCGGCTCCCGGCGGGGGCCGGGGTGATCGACGGGATGCTCGGGGACGGGCTGATCGTCGGCGCCGACGGGCGTCCGGTGGCGCCCGACGCGGCGTACGAGCCGGGGATGTTCGTGTGGTTCCACCGGGAGCTGCCCGACGAGGTACCGGTGCCGTTCGCCCTCGACGTGGTGTATCGCGACGAGCACATCGTCGTAGCCGACAAGCCGCACTTCCTCGCCACCACCCCGCGCGGAAGCCATGTCGCCGAGACCGCGCTGGCCCGGCTGCGGCGGGAGCTCGGCCTGCCGGCGATCGGCGCCGCGCACCGGCTGGACCGCCTCACCGCCGGGCTCGTGCTGTTCACCGTGCGGCCCGAGGAGCGCGGCGCCTACCAGACGCTGTTCCGCGACCGGCTGGTCCGCAAGGAGTACGAGGCGGTGGCCCCGTACGACGCGGGGCTCGCGCTGCCCCGGACGGTCACCAGCCGGATCGTGAAGGAGCGCGGGGTGCTGGCCGCGCGCGAGGTGGCGGGCGAGCCGAACGCCCTCACCGAGGTCGAACTCACCGGCCACCGCGACGGACTGGGGCGCTACCGCCTGCTGCCGCGCACCGGGCAGACCCATCAACTGCGGGTGCACATGAACACGCTGGGCGTGCCGATCCTCGGCGATCCGCTCTACCCGGACGTGACCGGCCCCGTGCCGGCCGGCGAGTTCCGGCGTCCGCTCCAACTGCTCGCGCGGGTGCTGGAGTTCACCGATCCGGTCACGGGGCACGCGCACCGGTTCGTCAGTGGGCGGGCACTGCGGGCCTGGTCCTCGTACGACGACTGGGCCCGGGAGGCGTGATCGTCGGCGGCCGGGCTCAGTAGCCGCGCCACCAGCGCAGGAAGCGTTGCCAGGCACCGAGTCGGCGCACGGGTTCCGGTGTCGGCGGCAGGGCGGGCGGTGCCACGGGCGCCGGGGCGGGCGCCGCGGCCAGCTCGTCCGTCGTGACCTCCAGGCTCGGCCGCTGCCGCGGGAGGGGGGTGATGGAGGGCACGTCCTCGACGTCCTGGGGCGCCTGCGGTGCGAAGTACACCGGAAGCTCCACCAGGTGGCGCGAGGACATCGACGAGCGCCAGCGCAACTCGTCCTCGTCGCCCTCGAGTTCGACGTCGGGCAGTCGGATCAGCAGTGCCTCGACCCCGACGTCCGCGATGGCACGGCCGATGTCCTGGCCCGGGCACTCGTGGGGGCCGCCGCCGAAGGCGAGGTGGGCGCGGTTGCCCATCATGTTGGCCTTGAGGTCGGGACGCACCTTGGGGTCGATGTTGCCCGGCGCGATCCCCAGGATCAGACCGTCGCCCCGGAGGATCTGCCGGCCGCCCAACTCCGTGTCCTGCTTGGCGAAGTAGCCGAGGACCGCGCTGAACGGCGGCTCGTCCCACAGGGACTGCTCGACCGCCTGGGGCACCGTCATCTGGCCGCCGTTCAGCTGGGCGCGGAAGCGCGGGTCGGTGAGCACCACGCGCAGCACGTTGGCGAGCAGGTTGGCTGTGGCCTCGTACGCGGCGAGCAGCACCAGACGCAGATGCTGGGAGACCTCGTCGTCGCTGAGCTGGGCCGGGTGGTTGATCAGGACGCTGGTGAAGTCCCCGGTGGTCTCGGCCCTGCGCCGGGCGGTGTGCCGGATCAGGATGTTCATGACGTACTCGTTGCTGGCGATCGCGGTCTCGGTGCCCCTGAGCAGGTCGCGGGTGGCCTGCACCAGCCGGTCGTCGTACTCGTCGGGCATGCCGAGGATCTCGCACAGCACGGCCATCGGCAGGTGCTCGGCGAACTGGCTGACCAGGTCGGCCCGGCCCTTCTCGCAGAACCGGTTGACGAGCAGTTGGGTCGCGCGGTTGATGTGCCGCCGGATGGTGCGGTGGTTGATGGTCGACATGGCACCGATGACCGCGCCGCGCAGCCGCAGGTGTTCGTCGCCCTCGGCGTGGGAACAGATCGGCTGCCAGGCGATGTGCGGAGCCAGGGGATGGGTGGGGCCGGCCGTGCCGTCCTGGACGGCCTTCCACAGCCGGCTGTCCCGGGAGAAGTGTGTGGGGGTGCTGACCAGGTGCAGGTTCTCGGCGTGGCCGAGCACCACCCAGATCGGCACGTCGTTGTGGAGCAGGACGGGGGCGACCGCACCGTGCTCCTGACGGAGTTTCTCGTACAGGTCTCCCAGGTCGTCCGCCTCGGGGCCGTAGAGCCGGTGCAGCCCGCCGGGACCGAGGCCGTGGGCGGGGCAGCCGGGCGGCGGGGCGAGCGTACGGTCGTCCGTACCGGCCGGGTAGTGGGATTCAGACGTCACGGTGATCGCTCCGAAACTGAAGTGGATCCGGTGTCTTGGGGGTGTCCCGGTTGTTGGGGGTGTCCGGGTTCTTGGGGATGGTCCGGTGTCTTGGGACGGGCGTGGTGGCCGCCGCGGGCATCAGGTGCGTGCCTGGCTCATCGTGAGCGAGTAGAGGAAGTGCATCAGCGTCATCAGGACGTCCCGGCTGGAGGCCCGGCGGCGCGCGTCGCACTGCACGATCGGGATGTCCTCGGACAGGTCGAGCGCGGCGCGCAGGTCCTCGATCGGATAACTGGGCGCGTCCGGGAAGGTGTTCATGGCGACGACGAAGGGCACACCGCGCTCCTCCAGACGGCCGATCACGTCGAAGCTGACTTCCAGCCGACGGGTGTCGATCAGCACGACCGCGCCGAGCGCGCCTTCGAAGAGGCCGTTCCACAGGAACCAGAAGCGCTCCTGGCCGGGGGTGCCGAAGAGGTAGAGCACCAGCCGTTCCGTGATGCTGATGCGGCCGAAGTCCATGGCGACGGTGGTCGCGGTCTTGGTCTCCGAGCCGTAGTTGTCGTCGATGCCGATGCCGGCCTGCGTCATGGTCTCCTCGGTGGTCAGCGGTTTGATCTCGCTGACGGCACCCACCATGGTCGTCTTGCCGACTCCGAACCCGCCCACGATCACGATCTTCACGGCGGCTTGCGCCGTGTGCGGCAGATGGTCCTCGGCGCGCGGGCCGGTGATCGTCTCAGAGCTTTTGAAGTCCATGCATCACCGCTTCGAGGAGGGAACGGTCGGGGAGCGCCGAGCGAACGATCGGGGCGCGTGCCTGCACCAGTTCGGCCGCCAGCAGCTCGGTGAGCAGGACGGTCACCACGCTGAACGGCAGATTGAGATAGGCCGAGAGCTCGGCCACGGACAGAGGGGCCTGGCAGAGCCGGAGCAGCGCCGACTGCTCCGGCTGGGTGGTGGGTGTCGGCGCGTCGGCGTGCGCCACGATTAAGGTGACCAGGTCCAGGTCGGCCCGCTCGCCCGCCTCGCCCCCACCGGTGAGCAGATACAGGCGCCCGGGATTCTTGGGGTCCTCTTCCTCACCGTCTTCCTCACCCTCTTGGGGAGGCCGCTCCCGGGGAGGCTCGGTGAACTCTTCCTTGGGGTATCGCCGTCGGCGTTGCGGAGGAGTCATACGGTCTGCCCGTTGCGCCTCGGCGGACTGGTCAGATGGGCGCCGATCCGGGCGACGAGGTCGCTCATGCGGTTGCTCATGAGGCCGGGCTCCGCGATCTGGTTGGCGAGGACCGCGAGATAGGCGTTGGCCCCGGCGGACATCAGATAGAAGTAGCCTCCGTCGATCTCGATGAGGACCATCTTCATCGTGCCGTCGCTGCTGGGAACCTCGCCCGCGACCGCCGCGGCCAGGCTCTGCAGGCCCGCGCACGCCGCGGCGACGCGGTCGGCGGCGTCCGGGTTGCCGCCGTAGCGTGCGATGCGCAGTCCGTCGGCGGAGAGCACCACGATCTGCTGGATTCCTGGTACACCGTCAGCGAGATCCCTGAGCATCCAGTCGAAGTTGTCCCGCTGATGGATCACTTGAGGTCCCCCTCGTCGTCGGCCTCCGCGGCCGCCTGGTTCTTCCTGGTGAACGCGTCGGGGTCCGGGTCACGCTTGAGGCCCTCCCAGAACGCCTCGACCCAGTGCCCCGGTGGCTTCTCCTTCTCCTTCTCCTTCTCCTGCTTCTTCGGGGCGGCGGGGACCGTGCCCCAGGAGGGCGCCGCGGCGGCGGCCGCCGCTTCCTCGGCGGCGAGCCGGGCGGCCTCGGCATACCGCTCCCTGAGCGGGATCTTGACCCGGCTGCGCCGCTGCGGCAGGCCGTTGGGTGTCCACTCGGTGACCAGGGGGGCGTCGTCGTCCCTGGACCCGTCTTCCTGCTCGGGGAGGCGGGGTCCGGTGGTCGGGCGGCGCTTCTTCGGCTTGCGGTTGGGGCCCTCGACCCCGTCGGTGTCCATGGTCGCGGTGGAGTTCGCGCCGATGCCGTGGGCGAGGGAGGCCGCGGGGTCCTTGGTGAGCATGTTGCTCGGCACCACGACGACCGCGCGGACACCGCCGTAGGCGGACTGGCGGAGCGCGATCGCCATGTCGTACATCTTCGAGAGCCGGCCGACGACGGAGATGCCCAGCCGGGGGGCCTCGCCGAGGACCTGGAGGTCGGTGCCGGCCGCGGCCTGCCGGAGCAGTTCCTCCATCTTGCCGCGGGCCTCGTCGCTGAAACTGACGCCCGAGTCCTCGATCTCGATGGCGACACCGGTCTGCACCTTGAGTGCGGTCAGGTGCACCTTGCTGTTCGGCGGCGAATAACGCGTCGCGTTGTCGAGGAGTTCGGCGACCGCGTGGATGACCGGTTCGACGTGGATGCCGTTGACGTTGACGTCGGCGATCGAGTGCAGCTCGATGCGCCGGTACTCGAGGATCCGGGACATCGCGCCGCGCATCACGCTGAACAACGGAACCGGCTTGGGCCAGTTGCGGCCCGGGCGGCCGCCGCCGAGCACCGCGATGGAGTCGGCGAGGCGGCCGATCAGCGCGGTGCCGTGGTCGATGCGCAGCAGGTCGTCGAAGACCTCGGGGTTGCGCCCGTGGTCCTCCTCCATCTCGCGGAGTTCCTTGTTCTGCTGATGGACGATCGCCTGCACGCGGCGGGCGATGTTGACGAAGGAGCGGTGCGAGGAGTCGAGCAGCAGCTTCTCGGTGTCCAGCAGTTGGAGGACGGTGCCCAGCAGGTCCCGTTCCACCTCGGAGATCTGCGGCAGGCTGGGGTCGTCGTCGCCGAAGCGGTGTGCCACGCCGTCGGGGTTCATGCCGCGGTTCATGCGCCGGATCGCGGCGGGCAGGACTTCGTGGTGGAAGCGCACGATGTCCTGGTCGTGGGCGGCGATGCGCTGTTCCAGGTACGCGGTACGGCTGGCCAGTTCGGCGCGCACGGCACGGATGACGCGGCCACGGCGTACGGCTTCGGCGGCGACCGCGATCACCAGCAGCGTCGCGATACCGCCGCACCAGCCGACGGCGGCCCGGGCCGGGCCCGTCACCAAGGCGACGGCGGCCCCGGTCACCGCGGCCATCAGTATGGCCGGCGGCAACAGCACGCGCGCGTAGGGAAGTTCACGGCCACCGGGAGGCGATTGAACACTCACCATGTATGCCCTCTGAGACAAATCGGCTGGGGTAGGGGGGAGTTCGTGGGGAAACTGCGTGGTCAAACCGAATCTTCGGAACTTTTGGGAACAAGCGCACGATTACATCTCAACTCGGTGCGCTGCGGGCGAGCTTAGTCCGACCGGATCATCGCCGTGTCATATTCAGCAACCGCCTGAAATCGCCCGCGTGGCAGGAGTACTCTCGGCCATTTACACGCTCAGGCTTCGTTCGCACACGGTGAGTAGCGACGCACTGGCATGCGAAAACCGCACCTCCACAGGGCGGTACGTCAGATTCCGGCGATCCGCAGCGCCGCGTCGGCGGTTGCTTCGGCGAAGGCGGACACGGGCCGCTCGGGATCGGACCGGTGCACGAGGATCACCCCTTCGATGAGGCCGAACAGCAGATCCGTGCGCAGGTCGAGTTCACTCTTGACGAGCGCGCCACCCGCCGTGGTCGCGGCCAGCAACTGCCGGTAGGTGTCCTTCAGCTCGGCCCGTACGGCGTGGAAGCCGGCGAAGCGCTCGGCGCGCACCTCGGGCAGCAGATACAGCCCGCCCAGGTTGTGCGGGCCCCCGCAGAGCAGCTCCACGTCGGTGCGGCACAGCTCCCACAGCCGCTTCTCGGGCGGGGCCGCGTCATCGGCGAGGAGCTCCCGGGCGAAGGCGAGCGAGGGTGTGACGGTCGACTCCAGGAGCTCGGCGAGCAGCTCCTCCTTGCCGGAGACGTAGTGGTACATCGACGCCTGGCGCATCCCGGCCCGCTCGGCGACGGCGCGGGTGGTCGTCGCGGCGTACCCGTGCGTCGTGAACAACTCGGCGGCGGCGTCGAGCAGTTCGTCCCGCGGCGACAGCCCGCTGTCCGGCCGCTGCGCAGCCCGGGGCCGCCCGACCCGTCGCCCACCACCACTTCCCATACGTTCGATCCTCGCACACGCCACCACCCCCAAGACGCCCGAGAAACCGCACGCCCGGCCACACACGACCCGCACCCTCAAGCCCACAGAGCGCCCCCCGAACCCACGGAGCGCCCCGTGAGGGGTCGGTAACCGTCCGGCAACACTCGGGACACGGCCCCGACCCTCCCCGCCCCTAATTTCTGTCGAGCGACAGAAATCACCCAGGAGCCGGAGGACTCGCGATGGCGACAGCGACCACTTACGGAGCCCGTGCCCACGCCCGGGCGCAAGAGGGCTCCCGCACGGAGGCCATGCCCGTCGTCCCGGCGAGCGCCTGGCCCGCGCCGCCCTGCGAGGCGGGCCACCTGGTGTGGGCGGAGACGGTGGCGGCCGGCAACTACACGCACAAGGTGCTGGCCCGCGGCACGGAACTCAGGCTCACCGACGTCAGGGGCGACGCCTGCGCACACCTGCTCCTGTACGCCGCCGGCCGCCCCTGGGAACGCCTGAACGTGGCGGACACGGTCAAGGTCCAGTGGAACGCCTACCTCGGCGAGGGGCAGCTGCTCCTCTCCGACCAGGGCCGCGTCCTCGCCTCCCTGGTCGCCGACACCTCCGGCCGCCACGACACGCTCTGCGGCACCTCCACCCTCGTACGCAACACCCGGCGCTACGGCGACGGAACCCCGCAGTCCGCCTCCCCCGCCGGCCGCGAACTCTTCAAGCTGGCCGCCGCCAAGAACGGCCTCGAACCCCGCGACCTGCCACCCTCGCTCTCCTTCTTCCAGGGCGTGGAGGTCCGCGACGACGGCTCGCTGGACTTCTCCGGTTCCGCGGGCCCCGGCGGCAGCGTGACGCTCCGCGCCGAACAGGACGTGACCGTGCTGATCGCGAACGTGCCGCACCCCGCCGACCCCCGTACGGAGTACGTCAGCACGCCCCTGGAGGTCCTCGCCTGGCGCGCGGCCGCGACCGCGCCAGGCGACGCGCTGTGGGAGGCCACGCCCGAGGGCCGCCGCGCCTTCCTGAACACCGCCGAGTTCCTCGCCGCGAGGGGGATCGCATGAAGACCGTGGTTTTGGCCCGGGCCGCCTGGTCCGCCGTCGTCCGCACCGGAGAGACGCTCACCGTCACCGACCTGCACGGCAACCAGGCCGTCGACTTCCTGGTGTACGACGCCCACGACACGACCGTCCGCTACAGCGCACCCGACACGATCCACGCGCAGGGCAACCTCTTCCTCACCACCGGCAGCGTGCTGATGTCCAACGAGCACACCCCGCTGATGACCGTGGTCGCGGACGAGGTCGGCCGGCACGACACGGTCGGCGGCGCCTGCTCCAAGGAGTCGAACACCCTGCGGTACGGCCACCACACCTGGTCCCAGCACGCCTGTGTGGACAACTTCCTCGCGGAGGGCGCCAAGTACGGCCTCGGCAAGCGCGATCTCGTCTCGAACATCAACTGGTACATGAACGTGCCGGTCGAGAAGGACGGCACTCTCGGCATCGTCGACGGCATCTCGGCCCCGGGGCTCACACTGACCCTGCGCGCCGAGTGCGACGTCCTCGTGCTGGTCTCCAACTGCCCCCAGATCAACAACCCCTGCAACGGCTTCGAGCCGACCGCGGTGGAAATGACCATCGAGGCGAGCGGGGCGACGGAATGACCTTCGACACCCTGCTGGTCGCCAACCGCGGCGAGATCGCGGTACGGATCATCCGCACGGCCCGCGAACTCGGTCTGCGCACGGTCGCCGTGTACTCCGACGCCGACCGCTCCGCGCCCCACGTCCGGCTCGCCGACGAGGCGGTACGGCTGGGGCCCGCGCCCGCGAAGGAGTCCTATCTCGACGCCGACCTCGTTCTGAAGGCGGCCAAGGACACCGGGGCCGGGGCGATCCACCCCGGGTACGGCTTCCTGTCCGAGGACGCGGCCTTCGCGCGGCGCTGCGAGGACGCCGGGATCGTGTTCGTGGGTCCGACGCCGGAGCAGCTGGAGCTGTTCGGGGCGAAGCACACGGCGCGGGCGGCGGCGGAGGCGGCCGGGGTGCCGCTCGCGCCGGGCACGGGACTTCTCGCCGGTCTCACCGAGGCTCTGGAGGCGGCCGCCCGCATCGGCTATCCCGTCATGCTGAAGGCCACCGGCGGTGGCGGCGGCATCGGTATGTCGGCATGTCACTCCGCCGACGAACTGACCGGGGCGTGGGAGCGGGTCCAGCGCGTCGCCGCGGCCTCCTTCTCCTCCGCCGGGGTCTTCCTGGAGCGGCTGGTCGAGCACGCCCGCCATGTCGAGGTGCAGGTCTTCGGTGACGGCCGGGGCCGGGTCGTCACCTTCGGCGACCGGGACTGCTCGCTCCAGCGCCGCAACCAGAAGGTGCTGGAGGAGGCCCCGGCACCGGGCCTGCCGCCCTCTGTCCGCGCCCGACTCGCCGCTGCCGCACGAGACTTGTGTGCCGCGGTCGGATACCGCTCGGCCGGAACCGTCGAGTTCGTCTACGACGCCGCCCGCGAGGAGGCCTACTTCCTGGAGGTCAACACCCGCCTCCAGGTGGAGCATCCGGTCACCGAGGAGATCTACGGCGTCGACCTCGTCGCCTGGATGCTGCGGCTCGCGCGCGGGGAGTCGGAGGTCGTCCGCGATCCGGGGGTGCCGCGCGGTCACGCCGTCGAGGCCCGGGTGTACGCCGAGGACCCCTCGCGCGACCACCGGCCGAGCGCGGGCCTGCTCACGCGGGTCGAGTTCCCCGGCGGCGTCCGCGTGGACGGCTGGGTGGAGACGGGCACCGAGGTGACCACGTCGTACGACCCGATGCTCGCGAAGGTCATCGCGTACGGCCCGGACCGGGCGCACGCGCTGGAACGCCTCGACGAGGCGCTGGCCAGGACCCGGGTGGACGGTATCGAGACGAACCTGGGGCTGGTGCGGGCCGCGCTCGCCGAACCGTCCTTCCGGCGGGCGACGCACTCGACGGCGACGCTGGCCGAAGTCAGCGATCCCACGCAGCGCATCGAGGTCGTCTCCGGCGGGACCCTCACCACGGTCCAGGACTGGCCGGGCCGCACCGGCCACTGGCAGGTGGGCGTGCCCCCGTGCGGTCCGATGGACGACCTCTCCTTCCGGCTCGGCAACCGCGCCCTCGGCAACCACGAGGGGGCGCCCGGTCTGGAGTGCACCCTCCAGGGGCCGACCCTGCGCTTCACCCACGCCACGACGGTCTGCGTCACGGGCGCACCGGCGCGGGTCACCGTGGACGGCGCGGCGGTCGCGCAGTGGGAACCGGTGACGGTACCGGCGGGGGCCCTGCTGGAGGTCGGCTCCCCCGCCGAACACGGCCTGCGCACCTACGTGCTCTTCGCGGGCGGGGGCCTGGACGTGCCGGCGTTCCTCGGCAGCGCGTCCACGTTCACGCTGGGCCGATTCGGCGGGCACGGGGGCCGCGCCCTGCGCACGGGCGACGTACTGCACGGCGGCTCGGCGTCGGATCGCGGGGCGCCGGTACCGGTCGGCGACCGCCCGGTGTTCTCCTCCACCTGGCGGGTCGGCGCGCTCGAAGGCCCGCACGCCGCACCGGAGTTCTTCACCGAGGACGACATCCACGACTTCTACGCCGCCGACTGGAAGGTCCACTTCAACTCGGCGCGCACGGGCGTACGGCTGATCGGCCCGAAGCCCCGCTGGGCGCGCACGGACGGCGGCGAGGCGGGCCTGCACCCGTCCAACATCCACGACACGCCGTACTCGGTCGGCGCCGTCGACTACACCGGCGACATGCCGGTGCTGCTCGGCCCGGACGGCCCCTCGCTCGGCGGCTTCGTCTGCCCGGCGACGGTCGTCAGCACGGAACGCTGGAAGCTCGGCCAGTTCCGCCCGGGTGACACCGTGCGCTTCGCACCGCTGGCCGACGACGGCTCGCCGCGGCCCGCGATCGTCGACGGCGGGGTGCTCGCGCGGGACGGCGACGTGACGTACCGCCGCAGCGGCGACGACAACCTGCTGGTCGAATTCGGTCCCATGCACCTGGACCTGGCGCTGCGCATGCGGGTCCACGCGCTGATGGAGGCCGTGGCCGAGGCCGCGCTCGACGGCGTCACGGACCTGACCCCCGGCATCCGCTCCCTGCAGATCCGGACGGACCCCGGCAGGCTTGCGCAACGCGAACTCCTCACCCTGGTGCGGGAGACGGTCCGCACGCTCCCCCCGAGCGACCAGCTGGTCGTCCCCTCCCGCACGGTGCACCTCCCCCTCTCCTGGGACGACCCCGCGACCCGCGAGGCGATCGCCCGCTATATGGCGGGCGTCCGCGACGACGCGCCCTGGTGCCCGTGGAACATCGAGTTCATCCGCCGCGTGAACGGCCTCGACTCGGTGGACGACGTGTACCGCACGGTGTTCGACGCGGAGTACCTCGTCCTGGGCCTGGGCGACGTCTACCTCGGCGCACCGGTGGCCACCCCCCTGGACCCGCGCCACCGCCTGGTGACCACCAAGTACAACCCGGCGCGCACCTGGACCGCCGAGAACTCGGTCGGCATCGGCGGCGCCTACCTCTGCGTCTACGGCATGGAGGGCCCCGGCGGCTACCAGTTCGTCGGCCGTACGACCCAGGTGTGGTCGGGGTGGCAGCAGCGCGGCGCGTTCGAGCCGGGCTCGCCCTGGCTGCTGCGCTTCTTCGACCGCATCAAGTGGTACGCCGTCGAGCCCGACGAGCTCCTCGACCTGCGCGCCGACATCATCTCGGGCCGTTTCGTGCCCCGGATCGAGGAGGGCGTCTTCTCACTCGCCGAGTACGAGGCCTTCCTCGCCACCCACTCCACGTCCATCGCGGAGTTCCGGGCCAGGCAGGGCGCCGCGTTCTCCGCCGAGCGGGACGCCTGGGAGGAGGCGGGCGAGTTCGACCGCGCGGACGCCGCGTCCACGCCCGCGGCGCCCGCCGCCGAGGCGACCGTCCCCCCGGGCGGCCGTCTGATCGAGGCCGAGTTCGCTGCCTCCGTATGGCAGCTGAACGTCAAGCCGGGCGACCGGGTGACGACCGGCCAGCCCCTGCTGGCGCTGGAGGCGATGAAGATGGAGTCCAGGGTGCCCGCCCCGATGGACGGAGTGGTCCGACAAGTCCTCACCAAGCCCGGCGCCCAGGTGGAAGCGGGCACAGTACTGGTGGTCCTGGCACCGGTGAACTGAAAACCCGCCGGTGGTCTGTGGGCAGGCGTTCCGCGAGGGGCGGAACGGGTGGGCACAGACCACCCACCGGCCCGCGCCCGAAGAGCAAGGAGCTACCCATGTCCGCCCTGACCCGAGTCCGTCTGGCCTACGCCCGTATCGAAACCGTCGACCGTCCCGAGATCTGGATCGACCTCCGCCCCCAGGCAGAGGTCGAGAAGGAAGCCCAGGCCATCGACGCCCGCCTCGCCGCGGGCGAGCACCTCCCCCTCGCCGGCAAGCTCCTCGCCGCGAAGGGCAACATCGACGTGGCCGGCCTGAAGACCACCGCGGGCTGCCCGGCCTACGCGTACACCCCGGAGGGCGACGCCCCCGCGGTCGCCCGCCTGCGCACGGCGGGCGCACTCGTCCTCGGCACCACGAACCTCGACCAGTTCGCCACCGGCCTGGTCGGCACCCGCTCCCCGTACGGCGCCGTACGGGGAGCCCTGGACCCGGGCAGGATCAGCGGCGGCTCCAGCTCGGGATCGGCCGTGGCCGTGGCCCTCGGCATCGTCGACCTGGCCCTCGGCACCGACACGGCCGGCTCCGGACGCGTCCCCGCCGCCTTCAACGGCATCGTCGGCCTCAAGCCCACCCGCGGCCTGGTCCCGGCCACCGGTGTCGTCCCGGCCTGCGCCTCACTCGACTGCGTGAGCGTGTTCGCCCGTACGCTCCCGGAGGCCGAACAGGCCCTGGCGTACCTGGCGTCCCCCTCCGGACGTGAACTCCCCGCACTCCCCCAACGGGCCCCCGGCCCCTGGCGCGTCGCCGTCCCCCCGACGACCCAGCTCGGCGAACTCGACGAGGGCTGGGCTCAGGCGTTCGAGGCCGCCGTGGAGCAGTTCGTCGCGGCCGGGGCCGAGGTGCGCACGCTCGACCTCACCCCGTTCACCGAGGCGGCGGCGATGCTCTATGAGGGAGCGTTCGTCGCCGAGCGTTACACGGCGGTGGGAAGCTTTGTCGACAAGTTGATCAGCGAGGGGGGTGCGGGTCTCGACCCGACCGTCGCCGGGATCATCACCCGCGCCCGGGACATCCCGGCCCACCAGCTCTTCGCCGACCAGGACCGGCTGGCGGCCCTGCGCACCCGGGCCCTCGCCGAACTCGGCGACGCGGACGCCCTGTTGCTGCCGACCGCACCCGGCCACCCCACACTCGCGGAGGTCGCGGCCGACCCGCTCGGCACCAACGCCCGGCTGGGCCGCTTCACCAACTCCACGAACCTCTTCGACCTGGCGGCGGTCGCCGTCCCGGCCGGTCTCACGCCCGCCGCTCTGCCCTTCGGCGTGATGCTGATCGGCCCGGCGTTCACCGACGAACGCCTCGCCCGGATCGCCGCGCTGCTCCAGCCGGTGCTGCGGATCGCGGTGGTCGGCGCCCACCTGTCCGGCCAGCCGCTGAACCCCCAGCTCCTGTCCCTGGGCGCGGAGTGGGAACGTACGACCACGACGGCACCCGCCTACCGGCTGCACGCGCTGTCCACCACCCCGCCCAAGCCGGGCCTGGTCCACGTCGGCGAGAGCGCCGGAGCCGGCATCGAGGCCGAGGTGTGGCGACTGCCCGCGGCGGGCCTCGGCCGGCTGCTCGCCGACCTGCCCCGGCCGATGGCACTGGGCCGGGTCGAACTGGCCGACGGCACCCACGTGCCCGGCTTCCTGTGCGAGCCCGCGGCGCTCGAAGGCGCCGAGGACATCACGGAGTACGGCGGCTGGCGCGGCTACCTCCGCAACCGCGCCTGACCTCACGGCCGTGACCGGGCCGGAAAGCAGCCGAGTCACGATGCGGCAACACACATCGCCTGCCGGACGCCCACACCGGCCGCCCCGTGCCGCATGAGGGGCCGTACGAGGCCTCGCCGAGCGGAAGCTGACAGGAAAAAGCGCGCCGCCCCCCGGCAGGGAGGCGGCGCGCCACGAGCGACCGGGCCACCGGCTCGGCTCAGCCCACTGACGAGTAGGCGACCACTCCGCGCAGCAGGCCGTCGACCGCCTTGCGCGCGTTCTTCGCGACCGTCGACCTCTCACCGCCGGGAACCGGCGCGGCGGCCGAGATCTGGCCCAGCACGTCGATGACCTGCTTGCACCAGCGGACGAAGTCACCGGCCGGCATCTCCGCCTCGCGCAGCACCTCGTCGAGGCCCTTGCCGGAAGCCCACTCGTAGGCCGCCCAGGCGAAGCCGAGGTCCGGCTCGCGCTGGCCGACGCCCTCGGACTGGGTGATCCGGAAGTCCTCCTCCAGCGCGTCGAGACGGCCCCAGATGCGGACCATCTCACCGAGCGCCGCCTTGGCCTTGCCGGACGGCAGCTTCGGCGCCATCGCGTCGTCACCGACCCGCGACTCGTACACCAACGCCGAGACGCAGGCCGCGAGTTCGGCCGGGTCGAGGCCTTCCCAGACCCCGGCGCGCAGGCATTCGCTGGCCAGCAGGTCGAGTTCGCCGTACAGCCGGGCGAGCCGTCTGCCGTGCTCCGTGGCCTCGTCGCCGCGCAGGTAGTCCAGCTCGGTGAGCAGGGCGACGATCCGGTCGAAGGTGCGGGCGATGGTGTTCGTCCGGCCCTCGATGCGGTTCTCCAACTGCTTGGTGTCGCGCAGCAGCCGGTGGTAGCGCTCGGCCCAACGGGCGTGGTCCTCACGGTCGTTGCACCCGTGGCAGGGGTGGGCGCGGATCGCGGTGCGCAGCCGGGCGATCTCACGGTCGTCGGCGGCCTCGGAACGGCGCTTGCGCAGCCGGTCGGGGACGATGTGCCCGGCCTTGGTGCGCAGCGCGGAGGCGAGGTCGCGCCGGGACTGCGGGGAGCGCGGGTTGAAGGACTTCGGGATGCGCATCCGCTCCAGCGCCTCGACCGGCACCGGGAAGTCCATCGAGGCCAGTCGCTTCACCTGGCGCTCGGCCGTGAGGACCAACGGGCGCGGTCCGTCGTGGTGCTCGAAGCCGCGGTGGCCGTTGGACCGGCCCGCGGGCAGCCCCGGGTCGAGGACCAGCGCCAGGCCCGCGAACTTGCCGGTCGGGACATGGATGATGTCGCCGGGCTTGAGCTTCTCCAGTGCCACGGCCGCCTCGGCGCGCCGCTGCGCCGCGCCCTGCTTGGCGAGCTCCGTCTCGCGGTCCTTGAGTTCGCGGCGCAGTCGCGCGTACTCGTCGAAGTCCCCGAGGTGGCAGGTCATGGACTCCTTGTAGCCCTCCAGCCCCTCCTCGTTGCGCTGCACCTGCCGGGAGATCCCGACGACCGACTTGTCGGCCTGGAACTGCGCGAAGGACGTCTCCAGCAGCTCGCGCGAGCGGTGCCGGCCGAACTGCTCGACCAGGTTCACGGCCATGTTGTACGACGGCTTGAAGCTGGAGCGCAGCGGGTAGGTGCGGGTGCCCGCGAGGCCCGCCAGGTGGTCGGGGCTGAAGCCGCGCTGCCACAACACGACGGCGTGGCCCTCGACATCGATGCCGCGCCGCCCGGCACGACCGGTGAGCTGGGTGTACTCGCCGGGAGTGATGTCGGCGTGCTGCTCGCCGTTCCACTTGACGAGCTTCTCCAACACCACCGAGCGGGCGGGCATGTTGATGCCCAGTGCCAGGGTCTCGGTCGCGAACACGGCCTTCACCAGGCCGCGTACGAAGAGTTCCTCGACGACTTCCTTGAACGTGGGCAGCATGCCCGCGTGGTGGGCCGCGATGCCGCGCTCCAGACCCTCCAGCCACTCGTAGTAGCCCAGGACGTGCAGGTCCTCGGAGGGGATGGACGCGGTGCGCTCCTCGACGATCTCGCGGACCTTCGCGCGCGACTCCTCGTCGTTGAGCCTGAGGCCCGCGTACAGGCACTGCTGGACGGCGGCCTCGCAGGCGGCACGGCTGAAGATGAACGTGATCGCGGGCAGCAGGCCCTCGGCGTCGAGCCGTTCGATGACCTCGGGACGGCCCGGTGTCCAGATCCGCGAGCGCTGCCGGCGCTCGCGCTCGCGGTCGGCCTCGCGCATGGCGCGGCCTCGTCTGCGGTCCTGGAACGACGGACGGCTGGCCTCCATCCGGGCCAGGCGGGTGAGATCGGGGTTGACCGCCTTCTTGTTGCCCTCGCCCTCCTCGAAGAGGTCGTACATCCGGCGCCCGGCCAGCACGTGCTGGAACAGCGGGACGGGCCGGTGCTCGGAGACGATCACCTCGGTGTGGCCGCGCACGGTGTCCAGCCAGTCGCCGAACTCCTCCGCGTTCGACACGGTCGCCGAGAGTGACACCAGGGTCACCGACTCGGGGAGGTGGATGATCACTTCCTCCCAGACGGCGCCGCGGAAGCGGTCGGAGAGGTAGTGCACCTCGTCCATGACCACATAGCCGAGGCCGAGGAGGGTCTGGGAGCCCGCGTACAACATGTTGCGCAGCACCTCGGTGGTCATGACGACCACCGGTGCATCGGAGTTGACGCTGTTGTCGCCGGTGAGCAGGCCGACCTTGTCCGCGCCGTAGCGGCGGCACAGATCGGCGTACTTCTGGTTCGAGAGCGCCTTGATCGGCGTGGTGTAGAAGCACTTCTTGCCCTGCTGGAGGGCGAGGTGGACGGCGAACTCGCCGACGACCGTCTTGCCCGAGCCGGTGGGCGCGGCCACGAGCACACCCTTGCCCGCTTCGAGCGCCTGGCAGGCCTCGATCTGGTAGGGGTCGAGGCCGAAGTCGTACATCTCGCGGAAGGAGGCGAGCGCGGTGGCCTGCTCGACAGCGCGCTTCCGTGCTGCCGCATACCGCTCGGCCGGTGAGAGGTCCTCTGTCATCGTGCTTTCGAGACTACCGGCAGCCACTGACAACATGACGATCAATATCCGGATCTGCTTATCTCAAACCCCGGATTCCCGCAGCTCAGGGAACGGCCACGCGCACCGCGGCGGGTACGCACTCCGCCGTGAGCGGCAGCGGCCCCAGCGGCTCCCCGTCCGCGTACGCGGTGACACCCTCGGCGACGAGCTCGACCTTGACGGCCCGGTGCACGGTGACGACGGGGTGGTCGAGGTGGGTGCCCCGGTAGACCCTGGGGAACACCTTGAGCAGGGTCGTACGGCTGCACTCCCCGACGACCGTGACGTCGAACAGCCCGTCCTCCAGGTCGGCGTCCGCGCAGATCCTCATCCCGCCGCCGTACGACGATCCGTTGCCGACCGCCACGAGGGTCGCCGCGATCTCCCGGACCTCGCCGTCGTCCAGGGTGATCCGGTACGGGAGGGGCCTGAGGGCGGCCAGTTCGGCGAGCATGGCGAGGTCGTACTTGAAGCGGCCGACCGGCCACCGCATGCGATTGCCGCGATCGTTGACCCGGGAGTCGAAGCCGGAGGCGAGGACGGTGGCGAACCAGGTGCCGTTCACCCGGCCCAGGTCGATGTCGCGCAGCCGCGCCCCCTTGAGGGACTCGGCGATCAGCCGTCCCGCGGCCGCCGGGTCGCGCACCGGAAGTCCGAGGGCGCGGGCGAAGTCGTTCCCGGTGCCGGCGGCGACCAGGCCGAGCGGGGTGCGGGTGCCGGCGACGGCCTGGAGGGCGAGGTTCGCCATGCCGTCGCCCCCGACGGCTATCAGGGCGCCGGTGCCGCCCTCGACGGCCGCACGCGCGCGTGTGAGGGCGTCCTCGGCGTTCTCCCCGAGGACCGTACGGACGGAGAATCCCGCCGCCCGCAATGCGAAAGCGGCCGGCTGCGCCGCGTGGGCGCCCCGGCCGCGTCCCGCGGCGGGGTTGACGAAGAGGGTGATCTCGCTGGTCACGGCCCTGACCTTACGAGATCACCGGGCTTCGTCAGGTCACGTCGTCATAACCGTTGACCCGGTCCGTGCCCGACTGCTCGGGCAGCGTGCGGTTCGCCGACACGCTCTCGACCTCGCCGATGTCCTCGGGCGTGAGGTCCAGGTCGGACGCCTCGTCGTCGGCCGGACCCTCGGCCGCGCGGAGCCGCTTGCGCCGGTCGTTCAGCAGCGAGAAGACGACGGCGCCGAAGTACAGGACCCAGATCGGTACCGCGAGCGCCAGCATCGTCAGCGGGTCGGTGCTCGGCGTGGCGACGGCCGCGAACACCGTGATGCCCATGATCATGGCCCGCCACCAGCCGAGCATGCGCTTGCCGGTGAGGATGCCGGTGAGGTTGAGCATGACCAGCAGCAGCGGCAGCTCGAAGGAGAGACCGAAGACGAGCACCATGCGCGTGACCAGGTCGAGCAGGTCGTCCAGCGGCAACAGGTTGTTCACGCCGTCCGGCGTGAACCCCATCAGGACCTTCGCGGTGGTGGGCAGCACCTTGTAGGCGAAGAGCCCACCGGCGAAGAAGAGCGGAACGCCGGTGCCGACGAAGGCGTACGCGTACTTCTTCTCGTTCCTGTGCAGACCCGGCGCGACGAACGCCCAGAGCTGGTAGAGCCAGATCGGGGAGGCGATCGCGACACCGGCCATCAACGAGACCTTCAACGCCAGGGTGAAGGGAGCGAGCAGACCGTTGATCGTGATCTGCGCGCACTGTTGGCCCTTGGGCATCTTCGCCAGCTGGGCGAAGGTCGAAGGACACCCGACAGAGTCCAGCACCGGCTTGGTGAAGAAGTTGATGATGTCGTTGTAGTAGAAGGCGGCCACGACCGTGACGATGACGATGGCCAGCATCGCCTTCGCGAGCCGGTTGCGGAGCTCACGAAGGTGGTCCGCAAGGGGCATCCGTCCCTCGGGATCCTTCTCCTTCTTGCGGGCAGACTTGAGCAACCCACGTCCTCATCTCGTGCGGCGGGCCGGAGGCGTCCGGCCCTGCGTCAGCGCTTGGTCGTGTCCGTCGGCTCGGTGACCGGGCGGGAGCTGGTCACATCGCCGGGCGCGGCCTGGATCGTGCGCTGAGCCGGGGTCTGCTCGTCGGTGCTGGGCGGACCGGCCGGGGCGGGGTTGCTGCCCTCGTCCTTCATCGCCTTGGCCTCGCTCTTCAGGATGCGCGCGGACTTGCCGAGGGAACGCGCCATGTCCGGAAGCTTCTTCGCGCCGAACAGCAGGATGATGACGACGAGGATGAGAATGATCTCGGGAGCGCCGAGCCTTCCGAACATAAGTCTTTACCTTCTCACCGAGGCGGCTGGGTCGGGGTGCTGTCCGATCGGTCGGACATGTGCCCGAACGTCGTGATGACAGCGATCGTAACGCTCAGGGGTGAACGCGGGGCAATCCCTGTGCGTACTCCCAGTTCGCGGCCCGCGCCTCGTCTCCGGACCGCGATCAGAAGCGTACCCGTCCTCACCGGCAAGTCGACAGGCTCAAACGCCTCATTGCACATACCTCGACGGACTCATACCTGGATCCCTGGAAGGTCATACGGCATCCACAGAGCGCGCGACCCCGACGGCCGCCCGCTCCAGGTCGTCGGCCGCCTGGTTGATCCGGCGCGCCGAGTCCGTCACCTGCTTCCCCAGACGTTCCGCTTCCACGAAGACACGGACAGCGAGCACGCCGAGAACGGTGATTCCCAGAAAACCCACAACAATCGCGAACATCGGCCAGAACATGGGATCGAGCCTAAGTCTTGGAGTGCAGGCGGAGTGTGCGCACCCCGCCGCCGGTGAGGAGTTCGACGATGCGCTCGCCCGCGGGCTTGCGGACGGCCGAGCCGCACTCGGTGCAGGTGAAGGAGTAGAACGTGGTGCGGCTGGTGGCGCCGATGGCCAGCATCAGGGCGTTCGCCCTGAGCTCCAGAGCGGCCCGGCAGTCGGGGCAGCCGGCCTTGAACAGCACGTCGGCGACTCTGCGCATACCGGCGAACGCGGTGACGACCGTCATCTCCGCCGCGCCCGAGGACACACCGGCGCGCTCCGTACCGCCCGCCTTCACCGACCCGCCGGCCCTCTGCGAGGTACCGGCATTCCCCGACGCGCCCGACATCGCCGACGTGGTCAAAGCCCCTGCTCCTGCCTGTCGTACGGTCCGTCCTGATCTCCCTCGAGCCCGTCGTAGGCCGCGAGTGCCTCACGAGCCGCCTCACGGGCGCTGTCCGCCAGCTCAGGGGGCGACACGATCCGGCCGTCCCGGCCCAGGCGCAGCGCCAGCCGGCGCAGCGACGCGGGGTCGGGGGTCCGCAAGGTGATACGCAGCCCGCCCTCCGGCAGCTCATCCGCACTGTCGTGCGGGTAGTACTCCGCGACCCAGCGCCCGCCAGGACCGACCTCGACGACCACCTCGGGATCCTCGGCCGCGGGCTGCACCAGGCCCTCGGAGAGGTCCCGCAGCTCGATCTCGGGCGGCGCGGACGGCTCGTCGAGGATGCGGATCTCGGCGACCCGGTCGAGCCGGAAGGTGCGGCGCGCCTCGGAGCGGCGGCACCAGGCCTCCACGTACGTGTGCCCGACGCTGACCAGGCGGATCGGGTCGATCTCGCGCTCGGTGAGCTCGTCACGCGAGGGCGAGTAGTAGCGGATCCACAGCCGGCGCCGCTCGGAGATCGCCCGGTCGACGTCCGCGAAGACCCCGCCCTCGGACTCGAAGGTCACCGAGAGGCGGGAGCTGGCGCCCGCCGCCTCGCCCGAGGCGGCCTCCACCTTGGCGGTGGCGCGCAGCAGCGCCTGCCGGTCGCCCTCGCGCAGCCCGGGCAGCGTGGACACCGCGCGGGCGGCCACCAGCAGCGCGGTCGCCTCGTCCGCGGCGATACGCAGGGGTTCGGCGACGTCGTCGGGGTTGTGCCACCAGATGCGGTCGCCGTCGGTGTCGATGTCGAGGAGGTCACCGCCACGGAAGCTGGTCCCGCACAGCGGCAGCACGTCGAGGTCGGAGATCAGCTCGTCCTCGGTGATCCCGAAGGCCCGGGCGACATCCCCGACGTGCGCGCCGGGGCGCTCGCGCAGATAGGTCACCAGGGAGAGCATCCGCCGGGTCTGGTCGATCGCGTTCGTGGGCCTGGCCGGTTTTCCTGCCACGTTCTCTACGTTCCCCCTCAGCCCTTGGCCACGGCGCGCAGCCGGTCCACTACATCGGCCCGCAGCTCGGCGGGCTCCAGGACCACCACGTCGGGCCCGAACTCGACGAGCCAGGCGTCCAGGCCGTGCCCGTACGGAATCTCCAACTCGTCCCAGCCGTCGCCGAGTTCCCGTACGGAGACCGCTTTGGCCCGCAGCGGGTAGCCGGAGCCGGTGCGCAGCCGGATCAGCGCGGAGCGGTCGGCGATCTCGCCCGCCCAGCTCGCCACGGTCTCCCGCACCGTGACGACGTCGGGCACCTCGGCGGTGTAGCGCCCCGCGCGGGAGCGGACCCTGCCGGTGATCCGCGAGAGCCTGAAGACGCGCTCGGCGCCGCGGTCGCGGTCCCAGCCCGCCAGGTACCAGTGACCGCGCCAGCACTCCAGCGCCCACGGCTCGACCTGCCGGGTCTCGGGGTGGGCGGCGGTGGCCTTGCGGTAGTCGAAGACGACCGGGCGGCGGTCGCGGCAGGCCAGCATCAGCGGCTCGAAGGCTGCCTCGTGCACGGGGATGTGCGGTTCGAGGGCGCCATGCGCCTCGTAGGGGTCGAAGTCCTCGGGCAGCCCGGCGGCGCGCAGCTTCTGCAACGCACCGCTCGCCGCGCCGGCCAGCCGGGCCTGCTGCCAGACCTTGGCGGCGAGGCCGAGGGCGGCGGCCTCCTCGGCGTCGAGGGTGATGGGCGGCAGGCGGTTGCTGTCACGGCGGGCGAGATAGCCGACCTCGCCGTCGAGGTTCTCCACCGTCTCGATGACCAGGCCCAGCTCGCGCAGATCGTCCTTGTCGCGCTCGAACATCCGGTTGAAGGAGTCGTCCGACCCGGCTTCCAGATAGGCCTCGATGGACTCGCGGAGTTCGCGCTTGCTGAGCGGCCGCCGCGTCCCGAGCAGACACAGCGCGAGGTTCATCAGCCGCTCGGCCTTGGCAATGGCCATCGACGCCCTTCCTATGGTGCTTCCGACCGATGACCGTACCGCTCCGGAGTGCCCCGGCAAAAGCCGAGGGCCCATGCCCGGGCAGGCATGGGCCCCAGGTGATCGGCTTCGGACGAATCCCGATCACAGAGCGTACGAAGATCGGGCGGGAACCCGACCCTCATGCTGATCGGATCACGACCCGATCCGGCCGTGGATCAGACCGCGACCAGGTCGCAGACGAAGATCAGCGTCTCGCCGGGGCCGATTCGGCCGCCGGCGCCACGGTCGCCGTAGGCGAGGTGCGCCGGGATGACCAGCTGGCGACGGCCGCCGACCTTCATGCCCTGCACACCCTGGTCCCAGCCGCTGATGACCTGACCGACACCGAGCTGGAACTCCAGCGGGGCGCCGCGGTTCCAGGAGGCGTCGAACTCCTCGCCGGTGGAGAAGGCCACGCCCACGTAGTGGACCTTGACGAAGTCGCCGGCCTTGGCGACCTGGCCTTCGCCCTCCCAGATGTCCTTGATCTCGAGGTCCGCCGGGGGCTCGCCGCCCGGGAAGTCGATCTCGGGCTTCTCGATGCTCACGTCTCTAGCTCCTGCTTGTTCGCGAAAAGGCCTTAAAGCAACACCGACAGTCTCACATCCCGCAACGCGTTACATCTTGGCCAGGATGTCCACCGAGAACACCAGGGTGGAGTCCTTCTTGATGCCACTGCCACTCGGCGGGTTGTTGCCGTAGCCCAGCGCCGGGGGAATGGCGATGAGGACGCGGCTGCCCACCTTCTTGCCGGTCAGGCCCTGCGCCCAGCCCTTGACGACCTGCTGCAGCGAGAACGACGCCAGCCGGCCGCTGCTGTACGTCGAGTCGAACTCCTTGCCGGTGTCCCAGAGCACGCCCTTGTACTGCACCAGGACGCTGCTGTCCGCCTTGACCTCGTCGCCGTCGCCCTCGAGGACGTAGTTCGCCACGAGCTTCGTCGGGGCCGCCGCCTTCGGCACGTCGATGGAGGGGGCCTTGCCGTCGGTGTTGGTACCGACCTTCGGGAGGGCGGCGTCGCTCTGCGCGACCTCCTTGCCCTGGGCGGAGCTCTTCGCGTTGAAGGTGTTCTCGATGTCGACGACGAACACCAGCGTGTCGGTGCCCTTGATACCCGCCTGCGTGTTGCCCTGCGAGCCGTAGCCCCAGGTGGGCGGCACGGACATCTGGACGCGGCTGCCGACCTTCTTGCCCACCAGGGCATAGCGCCAGCCGTCGATGATGCCGCCCTGCGCGAGCTGGATGACCAGCGGCGTCTTACGGTCGTAGGAGTTGTCGAAGACCTTGGCGGTGTCCCAGATCTGACCGAGGTAGTTGGCCTGGATGTAGTCGTTCTCCACGACCGTCTTGCCGCCGCCCGCGATGACCGTCTTGACCGCCAGGTCCTTCGACGGGGAGCCGCTGCCCTTGGCCACGGTCGGCTTCTCACCGAACTTCGTCCCGGCCGTGATCGCCGGCAGCGGACCGTCGACGATCTTCGGCGGCGGCGCCGCCGAGGCGGACGCGGCGGTCGACGGGGACGGGCTACTGGTGCTGGACTTGGCCTTGTCCGACTTGTCGTCACCGCATCCGGCGAGCGTGACCAGTCCGGCGGGTACGGCAATCATGAGGGAGCGTCGGCGCACGGTGAGGGCCTCGTATCGATCGATCTTGGTTGATGGCGTGCGCGCAACTCTACGACGTGAGAAGGGCGCCGTACGGAAAACGTACGGCGCCCCGCGTTGCGTTCCGCCATCACACCCGGAACTCAGCGCTCACATTCCCGCGATCAGCTTCTCCACCCGGTCGTCGACCGAACGGAACGGGTCCTTGCACAACACCGTCCGTTGTGCCTGGTCGTTGAGCTTGAGGTGGACCCAGTCGACGGTGAAATCGCGGCGCTGCTCCTGAGCGCGCCGGATGAAGTCGCCGCGCAGCCGGGCCCGAGTGGTCTGCGGCGGCACGGACTTGCCTTCGAAGATCTTCAAATCGTTGCAGATCCGGGTGGCTTGTCCCTTCCTCTCCAGCAGGTAGTACAGACCACGACGCCGGTGGATGTCGTGATATGCGAGGTCTATCTGCGCGACCCGGGGATGCGACATCGTCATGTTGTGCTTGGCCCGGTACCGCTCGATGAGCTTGTACTTCATCACCCAGTCGATTTCGGTACCGATACGGTCGAGGTCCTCGGCCTCGATCGCGTCGAGCGTGCGGCCCCACAGTTCGAGCACCTGCTCGACCGTGCCGGTGCGGATGCCGCGGCGCTCGCAGAAGTCCACGGCCTTCTCGAAGTACTCCCGCTGCACTTCCAGCGCGGAGGCCTCCCGGCCGCTGGCCAGACGCACCTTGCGCCGGCCCGTGATGTCGTGACTGACCTCGCGGATCGCCCGAATGGGGTTCTCCAGGGTGAGGTCGCGCATGACCGTACCGGCCTCGATCATGCGCAGTACCAGGTCGGTGGCGCCGACCTTGAGGAGCATCGTCGTCTCGGACATGTTCGAGTCACCGACGATGACGTGCAGCCGCCGGTAGCGCTCGGCGTCGGCGTGCGGTTCGTCGCGGGTGTTGATGATCGGCCGGGAGCGGGTCGTCGCCGAGCTGACGCCCTCCCAGATGTGCTCGGCGCGCTGGCTCACGCAGTACACGGCGCCGCGCGGAGTCTGCAGCACCTTGCCGGCACCGCACAGCAGCTGCCGGGTGACCAGGAAGGGAATGAGAATGTCCGCGAGCCGGGAGAACTCCCCGTGCCGGGCCACCAGATAGTTCTCGTGGCACCCGTAGGAGTTGCCCGCCGAGTCGGTGTTGTTCTTGAACAGATAGACGTCGCCCGCGATTCCTTCCTCGTGCAGGCGTCGTTCGGCGTCGACCAGGAGTCCTTCGAGAATGCGCTCGCCGGCCTTGTCGTGGGTGACGAGTTCCGTCACGTTGTCACATTCGGGTGTCGCGTATTCCGGATGTGATCCCACGTCGAGATAGAGGCGGGCACCGTTCCGCAGAAAGACATTGCTGCTGCGGCCCCATGACACGACACGGCGGAAGAGGTACCGCGCCACCTCGTCGGGAGACAGGCGACGCTGTCCCCTGAACGTACACGTGACGCCGTACTCGTTCTCCAGCCCGAAAATGCGGCGGTCCATGACTGAACATTACGCCCGATCCCCCGAGCTGAAACGGGGTTCGACGGCACGGTTTGGATCATTTTCCGATGAGACCGCAACGACCGCACCGTCCCCGGTAGCTGCGAGGACCCGCCCCGTGGCCAGCAGAACCACCAGCGCGGCGGCACCCGCGGCACCCGGCAGGGCGAAGCCCCACACCGCCCCGCCCCACTCGACGACCGGGCCCGCGAGGCCCGTTCCGACCGACGCGCCCACGGTGAACGTCGTCACAAGCCAGGAGAACGCCTCGGTGACGGTGCCCCTGGGCGCGTGCCGGTCGACGATGATGAAGGCGCAGGCGATACAGGGCGCCAGGAAGACCCCTGCAAGTGCCGCGAGGGCCGTCATGGCGACCACGCCCGGCATCAGCACGAGTGGCAGATAACACACCGCCAGAAGGGCGACCAGCACCCGCAGTCGCCGCTCGGGCGCGCCGCTCCACCGCCGCGCCCCGTACGCCGTCCCACCGACGAGGGCCCCGAGCCCCACGGCCGCCATCAGCCAGCCGTACACCGCGTCGCCGCCGTGGTCGTCGGCGTACGACACCGCGGCGACCGTGATCGAGCCGAGCGCGATCCCCACGCACAGGAACGCGCCGAGCAGCGCCAGCAGCCCGGGTGAGCGCAGCGCGCCGAGCCAGTGCGCCTCGCGCGGTGCCGAACGCCACGCGCGCGAGGGTGGCGAGAGGACCACGGAGAGGGCGCCCAGCACCCCGACGACGTTGAGGATCAGCAGCGCCGCCCGGGCGGACCAGAGCGAGGCACACAGGGTCAGCAGCAACGGTCCGACGGTGAACATGACTTCCTGCGCCACGGCGTCCATCGCGTACGCGGTGTGCACCTGCTCCTGCCGGCGCAGCACGGAGGGCCACAACGCCCGCAGACCGCCCTCCAGGGGCGGCGTGAAGAGCCCGGCGACGACCATCGCCAGATACGCCACCGGCAGCGGATCGGTGCCCGAGAAGGCGAAGACACCCATCCCGAGGGCCGAGACGAGCGCGGCCGGCAACTGGACACGCGGCTGCCCGTACAGATCCACGAGACGCCCGAGCAGCGGCTGCCCCACCGCGTTGCCCACCCCGTACACGGCCGCGAGCGCACCGGCCAGGCCGTACGTCCCGCCCTCCGCCCGGACGAAGAGCACGACGGCGATGGCGGCGGTGGCGTTCGGCAGTCGCCCGGTGAGCGTGCCGGCGAGCAGCCGTGCGGCGTGCCTCGCCCTGAGGATCTCCAGGTATCCCGCGGCCATGTCATGCCCTTCCGGTCACGCGTGACGCCCGATGGTCATGCACACGAGGTTTTACGTATAACGCCCTAGGTCATACGTACCATGAGCCCAGTCCGCGAGTCCAGACGAAGGAGCAGGTCGCCGGTGGCACGAGGTAACACCCGCCCGACGAGCCGTGACGTCGCCCAGGCCGCCGGGGTGTCCCAGGCCGCGGTCTCCCTGGTGCTGGGCGACAAGTGGCGCGGCCGGGTCGCCGAGACGACCGCGGAACGCGTCCGCGAGGCCGCCCAGGAGCTCGGCTACCGCCCGAACCTGGCCGCCCGCAACCTCCGCCTGGGGCGCACCCGTACGGTCCTCCTGGTCGTCCCGGCACTGACCACCGAGTTCTTCGCCGGGGTCTACACCGGCGCGGCCCGCGTCGCGGCGGAACACGGCTTCGGTGTGGTCCTGTACCCCTCCCCCGAGGGCATCGGCCCCGCCCGTGACCCGTTCGGCTCCGCGGCGGCCGCCCTGGACGGCGTCATCGCCTCCTCCATGGCCGCGGACGCCCTGACCGCCATCCGGGGCGACCAGCTCCCCCTGGTGATGCTCGACAGCGACCCCGAGGGCAGCCTGGGCGCGGCCACCGTCAACCTCGACATCGCGGACGGCGTACGACAGGTGGCCGAGCATCTCCTGTCCCTGGGCCACCGCCGTTTCCTCCATCTGGCGGCGGACATCCCGTCCTGGACCTTCGAGGTACGCGCCCGGGAACTGGCCGAGCGCCTGTCCGAGGTCCCCGGCACCGACCTGCGCACGACCCGGGCGCCGATCTCCATCGAGGACGCGGTGGCCGCCGCGGGCTCGGCCCTGGCCGCCCCCGGCCCCCGCCCCACCGCCCTGGTCTGCGACGACGACAAACTGGCGGCGGGCGCCTACAAGGCGGCCCGCCGCCTGGGCCTGCGCATCCCCGAGGACCTCTCCGTCACGGGCCTGGACGACCTGGCCCTGGCCCAGGCCATCGACCCGGAGCTCACCACCGTCCGCCTGGACGCGGAACGCTTCGGCGAACGCGGCATGGAAGCCCTCCTGGCCGTCCTGGACGGCCGAACACCCCCCGCGGGCGACATCCCGGTGCAGCTGGTCGTACGGGGCTCCACGGCCCCACCAGGCTCCCCGTAGACCGCACTCCCCACGCACCCGCAGCCGCCGACGCACGAAAGGGGCAGGGCCGGTGCATCAAAGCCCGTCGCTTACGTCCGGATCTGGAAACGGCTCCCCACAGGGCAACGTCCGATCCGGCGGCGACGGGCTGATGTACCGGCCCTGCCCGCCCCACCCACCGGCACCCGGCGGGCAGGGCGAAGACCAACGGTCACTCCTCGTCTTCGGCGTCCTCGGCCTCCGTGGCGGTCTCCGCGCCGCCCTCCTCCAGCAGCCGGTCCAGCTGACGCCCGACGATCCGCCTGAACTTGCGCTGCTGCGGACGCGTACGGTCCAGGACCGCGACCTCCAGGCGCTCCGCGGGGATCTCCCGCTCGCCCCCGTTCGGCTCCCTGGACAGCGACTGCACGGCCAGCTTCAGCGCCTCCGCCAGCGACATCCCGTCCTGGTGGCGCTGGTCCAGATAACTGCTGATCTGCTCGGCATTGCCGCCCACCGCGACGGACCCGTGCTCGTCCACGATGGATCCGTCGTGCGGCAGCCGATAGATCTGGTCGCCCTCGGGGGTCTCCCCCACCTCGGCGACGACGAGCTCCACCTCGTACGGCTTCTCGGCGGCCGAGGAGAAGATCGTACCCAGCGTCTGCGCGTACACATTCGCCAGACCACGGGCGGTCACATCATCACGGTCATAGGTGTAACCCCGCAGATCGGCATAGCGCACGCCGCCGATCCGCAGATTCTCGTATTCGTTGTACTTGCCGGCGGCCGCGAAGCCGATCCGGTCGTAGATCTCGCTGAACTTGTGCAGCGCACGGGACGGGTTCTCGCCGACGAACACAATGCCGTCGGCGTACTGCAGCACAACGAGGCTGCGACCGCGGGCGATGCCCTTACGGGCGTACTCCGCCCGGTCGGCCATGGCCTGCTGGGGTGAGACATAGAACGGCGTCGACACCGGTTATCCGTCCCTTTCTGTCGAAGTCACTGGGTCACCTTGGCAAAAGGAGCCGGGCTCAGAGCAGCGCGGCCCGCGGACCGTCCGGCTGCTCCAGACGCCGCTCCAGAATCGCGCGGGCGATGTCGGAGGACTCGTCGTCGGTGAGCCTGCGGAAACCGTCCTCGGTGATCACGGTGACGATCGGGTAGATCCGGCGGGCGACGTCGGGACCACCGGTCGCCGAGTCGTCGTCGGCCGCGTCGTACAGCGCCTGGATGACGAGGGTCGTGGCCTGCTCTTCGGTCAGGTCGTCCCGGTAGAGCTTCTTCATGGCACCGCGCGCGAAGATCGAGCCGGAGCCGGTGGAGGCGTAGCCTTGCTCCTCGGAGCGGCCGCCGGTGACGTCGTAGGAGAAGATGCGGCCCTTGTCGCGGTCCACGTCGTAACCCGCGAAGAGGGGGACCACGGCGAGGCCCTGCATGGCCATGCCGAGGTTGGAACGGATCATGGTGGAGAGCCGGTTCGCCTTGCCCTCCAGGGAGAGCGTGGTGCCCTCCACCTTCTCGAAGTGCTCCAGCTCCAGCTGGAACAGCTTGACCATCTCGACGGCCAGACCGGCCGTACCGGCGATGCCCACCGCCGAGTACTCGTCGGCCGGGAAGACCTTCTCGATGTCGCGCTGAGCGATCATGTTGCCCATGGTGGCCCGGCGGTCGCCGGCGAGGACGACCCCGCCGGGGAACGTGACGGCGACGATGGTCGTGCCGTGCGGGGCCTCGATCACGCCCTGGACGGGCGGCAGCTGCCGCTTGCCCGGCAGCATCTCCGGCTGGTGCTCGGACAGGAAGTCCATGAAGGACGACGAACCGGGCGTCAGGAAGGCAGCCGGTAGACGCCCGGTGCTACGAGTGTTGGCTTCCACGGGGATCCTTCCAAGTAGGCGGCAGCCCGACGAACAGCGTCGGGATCATCTCCCAACTTGCCGATGGCCGAATTGCAGTTGAAGCACAGTACGCCACGGACCCTACCCGTCTCGTGGCAGTGATCCACATGAACTGCGGGACCTTTCAGACCGATCCCGCAGAGCCCCATTGATGACGCGGAGCCGCCGTGATCTCACGGGGCCCTTTGCTCTCACAGAGCCCTTTGGACACACGCCGCCCCAGGGAAGAGACGACACCCTTTCGAGCGCCGGGCATCGCCGACGAAGGCTGCCCGCGGCACGGATTCCCGTCACCGCGAGCAGCACTTCACGCCCAGCTCTTCCGGCGCTCAGTCGCCTCCGAGTAAGGCCTTCGAATCGAAGGGAAAAGCGGCCTACTGGCCACCCTTCTGGACGAAGGAGCGCACGAAGTCCTCGGCGTTCTCCTCCAGGACGTCGTCGATCTCGTCCAGAACCGAGTCGACGTCGTCGCTCAGCTTCTCCTGGCGTTCCTTGAGGTCGTCCGATACCTGCGCGTCCTGCGCCTGCTCCTCGACCTCCTCGGTGGAACGCGTCGCCTTCTGCTGTCCGCCGCCGGTGTCCTTGGTCGCCATAACCCTCACCCCGCTCGGTTCGACGTTCTTGATCAGACCCTACAAGCAGGGTCCGACATCGGCCCCGCAGTTGCTACAACGTCCGGGAGCCACCTCGATGATTCCCGGACGTCGTGTCTTTCCACCCCGTTGTGCCGCCCGGGCTCCGACGCCCCTGGCGGCCGGGTCAGCCGCCCGACAGGACCCTGACCAGGTCTTCCGCCGTACGGCAGCGGTCGAGGAGCTCCTTGACGTGATTACGCGTTCCGCGAAGCGGCTCCAGGGTTGGGACGCGCTGGAGCGAGTCCCGGCCCGGCAGATCGAAGATCACCGAGTCCCAGGAGGCCGCCGCCACATCGTCCGCGTACTGCTCCAGACAGCGCCCGCGGAAGTACGCACGGGTGTCCTCGGGCGGCTTCGTACGGGCCCGCTCGACGTCCCGCTCGTCCAGGAGCCGCTTCATCTTGCCGCGCGCCGCCAGACGGTTGTACAGGCCCTTCTCGGCCCGTACGTCGGCGTACTGGAGGTCGACCAGGTGCAGCCGTGCCGCGTCCCAGTCGAGGCCGTCACGGCGCCGGTAGCCCTCCATGAGCTCACGCTTGGCGACCCAGTCGAGCTCCCCTGAGAGACTCATCGGGTCGTTCTCCAGGCGGTTGAGAGTGTCCTCCCAGCGGGCCAGGACGTCCTTGGTCTGGTCGTCGGCGTCCGCCCCGAAGCGTTCCTCCACGTATTTGCGCGACAGCTCGAAGTACTCCATCTGGAGCTGCACCGCGGTCAGCGTGCGTCCGCTGCGCAGCGTGACGAGCCGCTTCAGCGTGGGGTCGTGCGAGACCTGGTGCAGCGTGCGCACGGGCTGGTCGACGGCCAGGTCGACGGCGATGAAGCCGTCCTCGATCATGGACAGGACCAGGGCGGTCGTGCCCAGCTTGAGATAGGTCGAGATCTCCGACAGGTTCGCGTCACCGATGATCACGTGCAGCCTGCGGTACTTCTCGGCGTCCGCGTGCGGCTCGTCGCGGGTGTTGATGATGGGGCGCTTGAGCGTGGTCTCGAGGCCCACCTCGACCTCGAAGTAGTCCGCGCGCTGACTGAGCTGGAAGCCGTGCTCGTGCCCGTCCTGGCCGATACCGACGCGGCCCGCTCCGGTGACGACCTGGCGTGAGACGAAGAACGGCGTGAGGTGGCGCACGATGTCCGAGAAGGGGGTCTCCCGCTTCATCAGATAGTTCTCGTGCGTGCCGTACGAGGCGCCCTTGTTGTCGGTGTTGTTCTTGTAGAGGTGGATCGGCTGGGCGCCGGGGAGCTGGGCCGCGCGCTCCGCGGCCTCCGCCATGATGCGCTCGCCGGCCTTGTCCCACAGGACGGCGTCCCACGGGTTGGTGACCTCGGGAGCGCTGTACTCCGGGTGCGCGTGGTCCACGTACAGCCGTGCGCCATTGGTGAGGATGACATTGGCCAGGCCGATGTCCTCGTCGGTGAGCTGGCTGGAGTCGGCGGCCTCGCGGGCGAGGTCGAAGCCTCGCGCGTCCCGCAGCGGGTTCTCCTCCTCGAAATCCCAGCGGGCGCGGCGCGCCCGGTGCATCGCCGCCGCGTACGCGTTGACGATCTGGGACGAGGTGAGCATGGCATTGGCGTTGGGGTGGCCGGGGACGGAGATCCCGTACTCCGTCTCGATGCCCATTACTCGCCGTACGGTCATGCGGCCCTCCTTGCCCGGCAGCGCCCTCGGTCGGGGGCGCTGCTCAAGTACCGCTGGTGCTCCGGTGCGTGTGCGGTGCCCGTCCCCGCAACGCGCGACTCGGCGGTACGAAAGAGCCTAGAACGCCTCTGCGCTGGTGGGGAGATCATTTGCGTCATTGCTCTGCTCCAGCCGTGCCCCGGAAAGCAGTCGGCTGCGGGTACCCGTGGAGGGCACCCGCAGCCGCCCTGTCTTTTACAGGTACTGCCCGGTGTTCGCCACCGTGTCGATGGAGCGTCCGGTGTCCGCGCCCTGCTTTCCGGTGACGAGCGTACGGATGTAAACGATCCGTTCGCCCTTCTTTCCGGAGATTCGGGCCCAGTCGTCCGGGTTGGTGGTGTTCGGCAGGTCCTCGTTCTCCTTGAACTCGTCCACGCACGCCTGGAGGAGGTGGGAGACCCGAAGGCCCTTCTGGTTCTGCTCGAGGAAGGCCTTGATGGCTGCCTTCTTGGCGCGGCCGACGATGTTCTCGATCATGGCGCCCGAGTTGAAGTCCTTGAAGTACAGGACTTCCTTGTCGCCGTTGGCGTAGGTGACCTCGAGGAAGCGGTTTTCCTCGGACTCGGCGTACATCTGTTCCACAGCGGTCTGGATCATGCCGTGGACGGTGGCCGCCCGGTCCCCGCCGTGCTCTCCGAGGTCGTCGGAGTGCAGCGGGAGGCGTTGTGTGAGGTACTTGGCGAAGATGTCCTTGGCGGCCTCGGCGTCCGGGCGCTCGATCTTGATCTTCACGTCGAGTCGTCCGGGGCGCAGGATCGCGGGGTCGATCATGTCCTCGCGGTTCGAGGCGCCGATCACGACCACGTTCTCCAGGCCTTCCACGCCGTCGATCTCGGCGAGCAGCTGGGGGACGATGGTGTTCTCCACGTCCGAGCTGACGCCCGATCCACGGGTGCGGAAGAGGGATTCCATCTCGTCGAAGAAGACGATGACGGGGGTGCCCTCGCTGGCCTTCTCACGAGCACGCTGGAAGACGAGGCGGATCTGCCGCTCGGTCTCGCCGACGTACTTGTTCAGGAGCTCGGGGCCCTTGATGTTGAGGAAGAAGCTCTTTCCGGTGGCCTGACCGGTGACCTCGGCGACCTTTTTGGCCAGCGAGTTGGCGACCGCCTTGGCGATGAGCGTCTTACCGCATCCGGGAGGCCCGTACAGCAGCACACCCTTGGGCGGCCGCAGTTCGTGCTCCTTGAAGAGGTCGGGGTAGAGGTAGGGGAGCTCGACCGCGTCGCGGATCAGTTCGATCTGGTTTCCCAGGCCGCCGATCTGCTCGTAGCCGATGTCCGGGACCTCTTCGAGGACGAGCTCCTCGACCTCGCTCTTGGGGACAACTTCGTAGACATAGCCGGAACGGGGTTCGAGAAGCAGGGCGTCTCCGGGACGGATGGTGACGTCCAGCAGCGGCTCGGCGAGCCGTACCACCCGTTCCTCGTCGGTGTGCCCCACCACGAGGGCGCGTTCGCCGTCCTCGAGGATCTCCTTGAGGGTGACGATGTCGCCGACGCTCTCGTACTCCATGGCCTCGACCACGTTGAGAGCTTCGTTGAGCATCACTTCCTGGCCGCGCCTGAGCTCTTCGAGCTCCACGCTGGGGCTGACGTTCACCCGGAGCTTGCGGCCCCCGGTGAAGATGTCCGCCGTGCCGTCCTCGTTCGCCACGAGGAAGACACCGAAGCCTGCCGGCGGCTGCGCCAGCCGGTCGACCTCTTCCTTGAGGGCCACGATCTGGTCGCGGGCCTCACGGAGCGTGTTGGCGAGCCGCTCGTTCTGTGCGGACACGCCGGCCAGGTTGGTCTGCAGCTCGACGATCCGCTCTTCGAGAATCCTCGTGTGCCGCGGAGAGTCGGCGAGCTTGCGTCGCAGGACGGCGATCTCCTGCTCAAGGTAGGCAACCTGCCCGGCAGGGTCATCGGACCCTCGTCCCGGGCGGATGCCGCGGTTCATGTCGTCGTCGTGGGCTGCCACGGTCCTCACCTCCTCCAAGGGGAGCTGGACGCTTCCAGACCCTACCTGGGTGGGTGTCGATTGAAACCCCTAGATCACAAAGACTGTCGAGGTGTGTCCGATCTTCACCCTTGCGCTCTCCCTCACGCCAGGGGAATACCCACCGAACACGGTCGGGAAGCGGGCGGAGGTAGGGTCGACGTGTTCAACACCCGTCAGAGCTGGCCCGATTCCCCAGTCTGCGGATCGCTCGACGCAGGAAACGGCAGGAGAAATGACCGTGCAGCAGGAGGCCGCAGGCGACAGCGAGGCTCTCGAGGTCTGGATCGACCAGGATCTCTGTACCGGAGACGGCATCTGCGCCCAGTACGCGCCGGAGGTCTTCGAGCTGGACATCGACGGCCTGGCCTATGTGAAGAGCGCCGAGGACGAGCTCCTGCAGGCCCCGGGCGCCACAACGCCCGTACCGCTGACGCTTCTGCGGGATGTCGCCGACTCCGCGAAGGAGTGCCCGGGCGACTGCATCCACGTACGTCGAGTTTCGGACAGGGTCGAGGTCTACGGCCCCGACGCGGAGTGACCTGAAGACCACTCCGCGTCACGATATGTCTCTTTTCTCACATTCTTCTCATGCGCTCTGCGCCCCGGAGGGTGTCGAGCGGATGAACGTGCCGTTCTTCCACTGCCACTTGGCCTGCTCCTTCACGTCAGGGCAGCAACTCGGCACGTCGGCAGAGGAGTAGCCGAGCAGGGTCGCCGTGACGGCGCCGTCACGCACCGCGAAGTCGGTGACGTTGAGGCGGTCCTTCGGGTCGACCAGGGTGGCCACGACGCGGGGCTTCTTGGCTCCCGACCCGCCCTGGGTGATGACGTAGACGCCGTTGGGCGGGGTGCCGATGCCCGCGTCGCAGCGGACCACGGCCACCGTCTCCGGACTGCCGTCGCCGTCGAGGTCTCCGGACGCCTTCTTCTGCACGAGGACTTTGACGGGCCCGCACTCGACCGGGAACGTGACGCCCGCGGGGTCCGGGGGCGCTGTCGCGGCCGGGGCGGACTTGGCCCCGGGCCGGGGCTGGGCCGCCGTGGCGGAGCCGGGCTGCAGGACCGAGGAAAGGGCGACGACTCCCGCCAGGGCGGTGGCCGTGGCGAGCCAGTGGATGGGCCGGGTGTGGGTGTGTGCCAGTTCCGGGACGACGGATTGCTGCACTAGGAGCGTCTCCTGGGAGGGCCGTGACGGTGGGGGTGGGGTGGCCAGCATGGTGCCACACGTCACAGTGGGGTGGAACGGCAGGGTCCGGACTTCTGGCGGCGTGTCAACGCGGCACGTCAACGGAAAGGGCTTGCGGCGGAGTTGCCCACCGCTTCCGCGGCCCCCGCGCGGGAACGCACCGAGGCCGAGCTCCGGAGTGCTTCCGGGAACTCGGCCACAGGTGTGGTGCGTTGAGTACGTCGACGGCGTGGGCGCCGGTCGGGTCAGCGGCCTGAGCCGCCGTCGGCGTTCGGGCCGGAGTAGTCCTCGCCGTAGGCACCCTTGGCGGGGCGGCGGCGGCGCATGGGCGGCTCGACGCCGTCCGCGAGGCGGCGGGCGGTGAGCAGGAAGCCGGTGTGGCCGATCATCCGGTGGTCCGGACGGACCGCCAGGCCCTCCACGTGCCAGTTGCGGATCATCGACTCCCACGCGGTCGGCTCGTTGAAGGAACCGATCTCGCGGATGGACTCGACGGTCCGCGCGAGCTGGGTGGTGGTGGCCACGTAGCAGCACAGGATGCCGCCGGGGACCAGCGCCTTGGAGACGGCCTCCAGGCACTCCCAGGGGGCGAGCATGTCGAGGATGACGCGGTCTACGTCGGTGTCGGACAGGTTGTCCTGGAGGTCGCCCACGGTGAGCTGCCAGGCGGGGTGCGGGCCGCCGAAGTAGCGCTCCACGTTCTGCTGGGCGATCTCCGCGAAGTCCTCGCGGCGCTCGTAGGAGTGGAGCATGCCCTGGTCGCCGATGGCGCGCAGCAGGAAGCTGCTGAGCGAGCCGGAGCCCACGCCCGCTTCCACGACGCGCGCGCCGGGGAAGATGTCGGCGAAGGCCAGGATCTGCCCCGCGTCCTTGGGGTAGACCACGGCGGCGCCGCGGGGCATGGACAGGACGTAGTCGGGGAGCAGGGGGCGCAGCGCGAGATAGGCGACGTTCCCCGTGGTGCGGACAACGCTGCCCTCGGGAGCGCCGATCAGCTCGTCGTGGGGGAAGGAACCCTTGTGGGTGTGGAAGTTCTTCCCGGCCTCGAGCGTGAACGTGTAGTGGCGGCCCTTGGGGTCGGTCAGCTGAACCTGGTCCCCGACCTTGAAGGGCCCGCGCCTGCGGGCGGCACCGGTCGGTTCGGACATGTGACCAGCCTACCGGTCCCCGCGCGGGGCGCCGACCACGTTCGGCCGCGCTCAGGACGGGCGGGCCATGGCCTTGACGAAGGCTCGCTCGACGTCTGCCGCCGAGAGGACTCCGTAGATCTCGCCCGAATCCTCCACCACCAGGTATTCGGTCGCCGGGGTGGCACGGAGGGTGTCCAGGAGGGCCTCGCCGGCGAGCTCCGCGGAGACGCGCATGCCGTCGGTGAGGTCCTGGGCGAGGCCGCTGACGGCGACCCAGGGGCGGCGGTGCTCCGGTACGCCGACGATGGCGGCCTCGCGGACGAGGGAGAGCGGTTCGCCGTCGGCGTCGACGACGACCAGGGCGCGGGCGCCGGCTTCGTTGGCACGGCGCAGCGCCTCCGAGAGCGGGGTGCTGGTCTCGACCGGGACCGCGCGCCGGGTGAGTGAGCGGGCGCGCAGCTCGGGCAGGTGTTCGCGCAGCCGGGCCATGCGGAGGCTGTTGCCGGCGCCGGTCCAGATGATCGCGGCGAGGATCGCGGCGAGCAGGGCGTCGGTGACCGTGTCCATGCCGCCGATGTTGTCCTGGGTGGCGCCGAGCGCTCCGGACTGGGTGAGCAGGGGCAGCCCGATCAGTACGGAGACGGCGAGGGCGCGGCCGACCCAGGCGGCGGCGATCGTGCCGCTCATCGGCTTGCCGGTGATCTTCCAGACGACGGCACGGAGCATGCGGCCGCCGTCCAGGGGCAGGCCGGGGAGCAGGTTGAAGGCGGCCACGATGAGGTTGGAGATCATCAGGCCGGCCAGCAGCACGCCGGGGACCGTGCCGGGCTCGACGGCCAGCATGGCGAGGTAGAAGAGGCCCGACAGGACGAGGGAGAGCAGGGGGCCGACGAAGGACAGCACGAACTCACGGCCCGGGGTCTCGGCCTCCTTCTCGATCTCCGAGACGCCGCCGAAGAACTGCAGCTGGATCCGGCGCACCGGCAGTTTGAAGCGCAGGGCGGCGACCGTGTGGGCCAGCTCGTGGACGAGGACGGAGGCGTAGAAGGCGACCGCGAAGAAGAGGGACACGAGGTAGCGCAGGGCGCCGAGTTCGGGCAGCACGCGGTCGAGCTGGCCGCCGAACACCCAGGTGATCAGCGCGGCCACGAGGAACCAGCTGGGCGCCACGTACACGGGCACGCCGAACGGCCGCCCCATCAGGAGCCCGCCGCCGGGCTCCCGGCCGCGTCGCGGGGGCTGCGGCTTGCCGGTGCCGGTGCCAGTGCCGGTTCCGGAGTGGGCGAGGGTTCGGGGGTGTTCGGGCTCGGGGTGCGGGTGGGCTCCGGCGGACGAGCCGTGGGGCGCGTCCTGGGCGGACGACCCGGCCGTATCCGAGGAACCGGAACCGGCGGGTGCCTCGACCTGGTCCGAGGAGGCGTCGGGCACCTCGGCCCCGTCCTCGGCCCCGCTCGAAGGGTCGCTGTGCGTCGCGGCCGCGTGGGCGGAGTCGGTGAGGTCGTCGGGTCGGCCGGGGGACGGGGCGGCCTCGGAGCTGTCCGGGGCTGTGGGCGGTGTCGGCCCGGTGGGGTGCTCGGGGCGCTCCGGTCCGGGGCGCGTGGCATCCGCGGCCGGGGCCGAGGACGCCCGTTGCTCCCCGTGGCGCTCGGTCGCTTCGTCGGTGCCGGACCGCGGCTGCCCGCTCCCGCCGCTCTCGTCCACGATGTCCCCTCGTTCGAAGCGTCTCCCGCTCCCGATCATGCGAAGCAGGAGGGTCTGGGTCGATGGTATGCGTCCGTCGCGACGCGTTTCGCCCCGGCACCCCCTCTGTTTTCCGCTCCGTCGCACAAGCACGCACGAGCCCCGACTGTGTACTCACTGTCAGTGGCGGGCCGTAAGGTCTGTGGACATGGAAACCAGCACCGGGGGCGCCGTGCCGCCCGAGCCGACCGAAGCCGTCACGGCCGAAGCCGCCGTGGCCGAAGCGACGGACGCGTCGGCGGTTCCCGCGGCCCGCCCGGCCCTGCCTCCGAGCTCGCTGTCGCCCTCACGGGCGGGCGACTTCATGCAGTGCCCGTTGCTCTACCGGTTCCGGGTGATCGACAGACTCCCCGAGAAGCCGAGCGAGGCGGCCACCCGCGGCACGCTGGTCCACGCGGTGCTGGAGCGTCTTTTCGACGCCCCGGCGGCGGAGCGCACGGCTCCGCGCGCCAAGTCACTCATTCCGGGGCAGTGGGACCGGCTGCGCGAGACCCGGCCGGAGGTCGTGGAGCTGTTCGCCGACGATCCCGAGGGCGAGCGGTTGACGCGCTGGCTCGGCGAGGCCGAGCAGTTGGTGGAGCGCTGGTTCAGTCTCGAGGACCCGACGCGGCTGGAGCCCGCCGAGCGTGAGCTGTCCGTCGAGGCCCGACTCGACTCCGGGCTGAAGCTGCGCGGCATCATCGACCGCGTCGACGTGGCCCCGACGGGCGAGGTCCGGATCGTCGACTACAAGACGGGCAAGGCGCCGCGGCCGGAGTACGCCGAGGGTGCGCTGTTCCAGATGAAGTTCTACGCCCTGGTGGTGTGGCGGCTGAAGCAGGTGGTCCCGCGCCGGCTCCAGCTCGTCTACCTCGGCAGCGGCGACGTGGTGACGTACGACCCGATGGTCGAGGACCTGGAGCGGGTCGAGCGCAAACTGCTCGCCTTGTGGGAGGCGATCCAGCAGGCCACCGAGACGGGCGACTGGCGACCGAGGCCCACCAAGCTCTGCGGATGGTGCGACCACCAAGCGGTTTGTCCGGAATTCGGCGGTACTCCCCCGCCCTATCCGCTGCCGGTCAGGGCGCCGGATTCCGGCGTCACCGAGCAGGGCAGAATGGGGCGGGACTAGGGCCTGTCGTTTGGATCAGGTCGTTTCTGGCGACGGGGCCTGATCCAAACGACAGGTCCTAGGGCCCGTCCGGCGTTGTTGCTCACCTCCGGCCTGGTCCGCCGGACAGACCCAAGGAGACTTGCGTGGCCATCCGCGTCCTACTGGTCGACGACCAGCCGCTGCTGCGTACCGGCTTCCGGATGATTCTGGAGGCGGAGCAGGACATCGCGGTCGTCGGCGAGGCCGGTGACGGTCTGCAGGCACTGGATCAGGTACGTGCGCTGCAGCCCGATGTGGTTCTGATGGACATCCGAATGCCGAGGATGGACGGGGTGGAGGCGACCCGGCAGATCACCGGGCCGGGGCGGGACGGGCCGGCCAAGGTGCTCGTCCTGACGACCTTCGACCTCGACGAATATGTGGTGGAGGCGCTGCGCGCCGGGGCCAGCGGCTTCCTCCTCAAGGACGCGCCGGCCAACGAGCTGGTGCAGGCGATCCGCGTGGTCGCCGCGGGCGAGGCGATGCTCGCGCCGAGCATCACCCGTCGCCTTCTCGACAAGTACGCGGGTCATCTGCCGTCGGGCGACGAGCCGGTGCCCGACACGCTGCACACCCTGACCGAGCGGGAGGTCGAGGTGCTGAAGCTGGTGGCGCGCGGCCTGTCGAACGCGGAGATCGCCGCCGACCTGTTCGTCAGCGAGACCACCGTCAAGACGCATGTGGGCCACGTGCTCACCAAGTTGGGGCTGCGCGACCGGGTGCAGGCCGCGGTGTACGCGTACGAGAGCGGGTTGGTGCGCCCGGGCGCACAGCAGTAATCCCCGGACGCCGTCCACTCCCCCAGGAGCACGACCGAGGGCGCCCCCTTCCACGAAGAGGGCGCCCTCGGTGTCGGTACCGGCGGTGGTGGAGTCAGTCCTTGCTGATCTCCCAGAAGCGGAACACCGTCGAGGCGTCGAGGCAGTTCTCGAGGCCGTAGACGTTGTCCCGCACGATCGCGTACTGCTTGGCCTGCCAGATCGGGAGGACCGGGAGGTCCTCGGCCACGAGGCCCTGGATCTTGCCGTACTCGGTCTCCGTCGAGGAGCGGTCGCTCTGGGCGGCCGTCTTCGGGATGAGCCGCCCGGTGATCGTGCTGTTCGTGTAGTGGTTGTTCAGCACGTTGCCCTTGCCGAAGAAGGGGGCCGTGAAGTTGTCGGGGTCCGGGTAGTCGGGCACCCAGCCCTTCACGTACACGCCGTACTTGCCCTTGGCGATGTCCTTCTCGTACTGGTCGTACGCGACGGACTTCACGGTCGCGTCGAACAGCCCGCTGGCGTTGAGCTGCTGGGCGATCGCCCTGAACTCCTGGTCGGTGGCGGGGCCGTAGCGCGAGGGGGTCGACCAGAGCGTGAGCCTGACCTTGCCGGTGATGCCCTCGGCCCGGAGCGCGGCGGCGGCCTTCGTCCTCGAGGGGCGGGCGCCGTAGCGGTCGAAGAAGGCCGTGGTGTGGCCGGTGACACCGGCCGGGACGATCGAGTACAGCGGCGTCGCGGTGTCCTCGTAGACCTTGTTGACCAGGGCCTCGCGGTCGAGCAGATAGGCGATGGCCTTGCGCACACCGAGCTTGCCTGCGACCGGGTCGTCCATGTTGAAGACCATGTGCTGGACCTCGGCACTGGTGCCCTCGACGACGTTGACGCCCCTGCCGGTGGAGGTGTCGTTGCTGATGTCCGCGATGTCGTCGGCGGCGAGACCTCGATAGGCGATGTCGACCTGGTGGTTCAGAAGCGCCTTCTTCAGGGCGGTCTGGTCGCCGTGGAAGAACTTCAGCGTGATGCCGGAGTTCTTCACCTTGGCGGTGCCCTTGTAGCTGTCGTTGACCGAGAAGACGGCCTGGTCCTTGCCGAAGGAGTCCAGCTTGTACGGGCCCGAGCCGACTGCCTGGTTGTCCCTGCGCAGCCCGTTGTCCGCGTACTGCCGGTGGTCCACGATCGAGCCGGCGCCGGAGGCGATCTTGCTGGGGAAGGTGGCGTCGGCGTACTTCAGCCTGAAGACGACGGTCTTCGCGTCCGGGGTCTGGACCGTGTCGAGCATGGGGAACATGACGGCCGGGCCGGAGGCGTCGTCGATCTTCAGAATGCGGTCGAAGGAGAACTTGACGTCCTCGGAGGTGAGGGCGTCACCGTTGCTGAACTTCAGGCCGTCCTGGAGCGTGCACTTGTAGACCTTGGTCGTGGCATCCGAGAACGCGCACTCCCTGGCCGCCTCGGGCTCCGGCTCCGTACCGCCGTTGGGGAAGCTCAGCAACGACTGGAAGACGTTGTTGAACAACAGCCAGGATCCCGGGTCATAGCCGGAAGCCGGGTCGGTGGCCAGGACGTCGTCGGACATCCCCATCACCAGGGCGGAGCCGGTGCTGCCGGTGTCGCTCGTCTGCGAGCCGCAGCCGGCGAGCAGACCGGCGGCCAGCCCCGTCGCGACGGACAGGACTGGCCACTGGTTACGCATGTTCACGAGGAGGTGCCTTGTCATTTTTTCTCTGGAACGCCGCATGGAGCGGGCGCCGGGTCGTGCGGTCGGGCGCCGGGCCCATGGGCCCGGCGCCCTGAGAAGGACCGGTCAGCCGCCCACACCGCGGCCGAGCTCCCACAGCTGAAGCGTGGAGGACGAGTTGAGCGCCCACTCGGTGCCCGTGATGTCGTCCCGCGCGGCGATGTACTGCTTGCCCTGCCACAGCGGCAGGAGCGGTACGTCGTCGGCCACCTTGTCCTGGATGTCCGTGAGGCTCTTCGACGCGGTGAGACGGTCGGCCTCGCGGCGCGACTCCGGGATCAGCGTGCCGCGGATCGTGGAGTTCACGTACGGGGAGCCGAGGGTGTTGTCCTTGTCGAGGAACGGCGCCAGGTAGTTGTCGGCGTCCGGGAAGTCGGGGAACCATCCCATGCCGTAGACCTGGTACTCGTTCTTCTTCTCGGCCGGGCGGAACGTCGTCCAGGGCTCGCCCTTGATCTCCACACTGAACAGGCCGCTGGAGTTGAGCTGCTGCTTCAGCACCTCGAACTCCTTGCCGGTGGCCGAGCCGTAGTGGTCGGTCGTGTAGTGCAGCGTGAGCTTCACCGGAGTGGTGATGCCGGCCTTGTTCAGCGTCGTGGTGGCCTTGGAGACGCTCGGGTCGCCGTACTTGTTGAAGAACGAGTTGGAGTGACCCGTGATGGTGGCCGGGACCATCGAGAACAGCGGCTCGGCCTGGGAGCCGTACACCTTGGAGACGAGCTCGCCGCGGTTGATCACCTCGGCCATGGCCTGGCGGACGGCCTTGTTCTTCACCGACGGGTCGTCGGTGTTGAAGCCGAGGTAGCGGATCTCGAGGCCGGGCATCTCGACCAGGTTGACCTTGCCGGTCGCACCGGCGGCGCCGAGCTTGTTGATCTGCTCCGGCGTCATCGCGCGGGTCATGAGGTCGATGTCGCCCTTGTCGAGCGCGGCGCTCATGGCGTCGGCGCTCTCGAAGGAGCGGATCTCGGCCTTGTCGTTCTTCGGCTTCAACAGACCCTTGTAGTTCGGGTTCTTGGTGAAGGTGATCTTGACGGCCTCGTCGTTCTTGACGTCGGCCTGGAGGGTGTACGGGCCGGAGCCGTCGACGGAGAAGCCGTCGCGCAGCTTGCCCTTCTCGTAGTCCTTCGGGTTCACGATGCCGGCGACCGGGGTCGACAGCTTGAACGGGAAGGTGGCGTCCGCGGTCTTCAGGTGGAAGATCACCTGGCGGTCGCCCTGCGTCTCCACGGTGTCGACGGTGGACAGCAGCGCGAACACACCGCTGTCGGCCTTGAGCGACATCGCGCGGTCGATCGAGAACTTCACGTCCTTGGCGGTGATCGGGTCACCGTTCGCGAACTTCAGTCCGTCGCGCAGCGTGCAGGCGTAGCGCTCGTTGCCGGAGTCGGTGAAACCGCAGCTCTCGGCAGCCTCGGGCTGGGGGTCGCCGTCACCGCGGGGCTGGACCATCAACGTCTGCACGGTCTGGCGCAGGATGTTCCAGGTGCCGACGTCGTACGCGTACGCCGGGTCGAGAGGAGCCGGGGCATCCTTCGATGCGGTGAACCGGTCCGTGGTGCCCACGACGATCGCGTCGCCGCCGCTTCCCCCGCTGTCGGAACCGCCACACGCGGCGAGCACCGGGGCGAGCAAGCCGACAACGGCCGGCAGCACCAAAGTCTTGCGGTTCATGCTCGAGTTTCTCCAGAGCTGTCGTGTCCGTGTACCCGCCATGCAGGGGTGGTGCGGGCGAGTCACCGGGGTTATGGCGAGGTTCTCGCGATGACATTAGTCCGCACCACCAGGACGGCCCGCAGAGACCGGAGTTGAGTTCCCATCACGCTGCGAAACCGGGCGCGGACGCACCGATAACCCGACAGCGGAAGGATTCGTGCAGCGTTCCACCAATCGGGACACAAGGGCACGCCGACCACCCCCGAAAGGGGGGTTACGGCACAGGACAGGCCGAATGTCGACCCCCCGTAAGGTGACGAACCTCACACCGTCAACTCGATGGGAGAGTACCGGAATTCGGCCATCCGGCCCCGGAATCAATTTCCCGCGGCAGGTCCGGGGCCCTTACCTGCGGATACGCAGGGGTTATCGGCACATTCAGTTACGCACGCTGGGTGAACGCCTAGCGCATTTCCGTCATCAGCCCACGGAGAAAGGGCAGGTCGACCTCTTCCAGGGAGGTCACGACCGTGCGCCGGGCGGCGGGGGCGATCGGTGCGACGGAGGGGACGGCGACCACATGGCAGCCCGCGGCCTCCGCGGCGGCGACGCCCGTGGCGGTGTCCTCGACGACGGCGCACCGGGCCGGTTCGGCGCCGAGTCCGGACGCCGCCAGCAGATACGGGTCGGGGAAGGGCTTGGTCCGCTCCACCTCGTCGCCCGCGACGGTCAACGCGAAGTACTGGGGGCCCAGGGAGGCCAGAACACGGTCGATGATGCGCCGGTGCGAGGCGGAGACCAGGGCGGTGGGGATCTCGTGCGCGGCGAGCTCCGCGAGGAGTCTGGCCGCCCCCGGCATCAGCGGCAGCGCCCGGTCGATACGGTCCTCGAAACCGTCGTTGAGCAGCACCGTGAGCTCGCCGAGCGTGATGTCGGCCCCCGTGGCCTCGATCAGGAAACCCGCGCTGCGGGTCATGGGTCCGCCGACCACCACATGACGCCAGGAGTCGTCGAGGGTGTGCCCGAGCGTCCGGAAGATCTCGACCTCGACGTCCCACCAGAACCCCTCGGTGTCCACCAGGGTGCCGTCCATGTCCAGGAGCACGGCCTGCAGCGCTGAGCCTTCGGCCGTACGGGTACCGAGCGCGGGAACCGTAGTGGTCATCCTGGCGCACCTCCTTGAGGGACGAGAAGGCCGGTTCCCTCAGGGGGAACCGGCCTGCTGTGGACCGTCCAGTGTACGACGGCGTCAGGTGAAGCGCCTGTTGGTTATGAGGGGGCCCGCTGACGCGCCTCGCGCCGGGTCACCTCGCGTTGAAGTACTTCGCCTCCGGGTGATGGATCACGATCGCGTCCGTGGACTGCTCGGGGTGCAGCTGGAACTCCTCCGAGAGGTGAACGCCGATGCGCTCGGGCTCCAGGAGCCGGGCGATCTTGGCGCGGTCCTCCAGGTCGGGGCAGGCGCCGTAGCCGAGGGAGAAACGGGCACCGCGGTACTTGAGGTCGAACATGTCCTCGATGGCCAAGGGGTCCTCACCGGCGAAGCCGAGCTCGGAGCGGACGCGGGCGTGCCAGTACTCGGCGAGGGCCTCGGCCAGCTGCACGGACAGGCCGTGCAGTTCGAGGTAGTCGCGGTAGGAGTTCGCCTCGAAGAGCTTGGCCGTCTCCTCACCGATGCGGGAGCCGACCGTGACGACCTGGAGGCCGACGACGTCCCGCTCGCCGGACTCCTCGGGCCGGAAGAAGTCGGCCAGGCACAGCCGCCGTCCGCGGCGCTGGCGCGGGAAGGTGAAGCGGGTGCGCTCGTTGCCCTGTTCGTCCAGGATGATCAGGTCGTCGTCCTTGGACACACAGGGGAAGTAGCCGTAGACGACGGCCGCTTCGAGCAGGTTGTCGGTCTGGAGCTTGTCCAGCAGTCCGCGCAGCCGGGGCCGGCCCTCGGTCTCGACGAGTTCCTCGTACGTCGGTCCGTCGCCCGCACGGGCCTGCTTCAGGCCCCACTGGCCCTTGAACAGCGCGCCCTCGTCCAGCCAGGAGGCGTACTCCTTGAGCTGGATGCCCTTGATGACACGGGTGCCCCAGAAGGGCGGGGTGGGCACCGGGTTGTCGACCGCGACGTCCGAGCGGACGTGGCCCTCCTCCGGGCGCTCCTCGACGACCGTCGGGGCGGTGGCCCGCACCCGGCGCTGCTTGAGCTCCGGCAGTACGGCCCCCGGCACGCCCCGCTTGACCCCGATGAGCGCGTCCATCAGGCGCAGGCCCTCGAACGCGTCCCGGGCGTAGCGGACTTCGCCCTCGTAGATCTCGTACAGGTCCTGCTCGACGTACGCCCGCGTCAGGGCGGCGCCGCCGAGGATGACCGGGTAATCGGCGGACAGACCGCGCTGGTTGAGCTCCTCCAGGTTCTCCTTCATGATCACCGTGGACTTGACCAGCAGGCCCGACATGCCGATGACGTCGGCCCGGTGTTCCTCGGCCGCGTCCAGGATCGCGGAGACCGGCTGCTTGATGCCGAGGTTGACGACGTTGTAGCCGTTGTTCGACAGGATGATGTCGACCAGGTTCTTGCCGATGTCGTGCACGTCGCCGCGCACGGTCGCCAGCACGATGGTGCCCTTGCCCTCGGCGTCCGACTTCTCCATGTGCGGTTCGAGGTAGGCGACCGCGGACTTCATGACCTCGGCGGACTGGAGCACGAACGGCAGCTGCATCTGGCCGGAACCGAACAGCTCGCCGACCACCTTCATGCCGTCGAGCAGCGTCTCGTTGACGATGTCAAGGGCGGGGCGGGTCTGGAGGGCCTCGGCGAGGTCGGCCTCGAGGCCGTTCTTCTCGCCGTCGATGATGCGCCGCTTGAGTCGCTCGTCCAGGGGCAGCGCGGCCAGTTCCTCGGCCTTGCCCGCCTTCAGCGACTTGGTGGTGGCGCCCTCGAACAGTGCCATCAGCTTCTGGAGGGGGTCGTAGGCCGGCTCGTCGCCCTGCTGGGCGACGCGCCGGTCGTAGATCAGGTCGAGGGCGGTGGTGACCTGCTCCTCGTCGAAGCGCGCGATGGGGAGGATCTTCGACGCGTGCACGATCGCCGAGTCCAGGCCCGCCTTGACGCACTCGTCGAGGAACACCGAGTTGAGCAGGATGCGGGCCGCCGGGTTGAGACCGAAGGAGATGTTCGACAGGCCCAGCGTGGTCTGCACATCGGGGCGGCGGCGCTTGAGCTCGCGGATCGCCTCGATGGTGGCGATGCCGTCCTTGCGGGACTCCTCCTGGCCGGTGCAGATGGTGAAGGTCAGGGCGTCGATGAGGATGTCCGACTCGTGGATGCCCCAGTTCGTCGTCAGGTCCTCGATGAGCCGTTCGGCGATGGCGACCTTGGTCTCGACGGTACGGGCCTGGCCCTCCTCGTCGATGGTCAGCGCGATCAGCGCCGCGCCGTGCTCCTGCGCCAGCCGGGTGACCTTGGCGAAGCGGGACTCGGGGCCGTCGCCGTCCTCGTAGTTGACGGAGTTGATGACGGCCCGGCCGCCGAGCTTCTCGAGGCCTGCGCGCAGGACGTCGACCTCGGTGGAGTCCAGCACGATGGGCAGCGTGGAGGCGGTGGCGAAGCGTCCGGCGAGCTCTCGCATGTCCGCGACGCCGTCCCGGCCGACGTAGTCGACGCACAGGTCGAGCATGTGGGCGCCCTCGCGGATCTGGTCGCGGGCCATCTCCACACAGTCGTCCCAGCGGGCCTCCAGCATGGCCTCGCGGAACTTCTTCGACCCGTTGGCGTTGGTGCGCTCGCCGATCGCCATGTACGCGGTGTCCTGGCGGAACGGGACGGTCTGGTAGAGGGAGGCGGCACCGGGTTCGGGGCGCGGGTCACGGGCGGTCGGGGACAGACCGCGGACGCGCTCGACGACCTGGCGCAGGTGCTCCGGGGTCGTACCGCAGCAGCCGCCGATCAAGGAGAGGCCGTATTCGCGTACGAAGGTCTCCTGGGCACTGGCCAGCTCAGGCGCTGTCAGCGGGTAATGCGCGCCGTCCCTGCCGAGCACCGGAAGACCGGCGTTGGGCATGCAGGACAACGGGACACGGGAGTGACGGGCCAGATAGCGCAGGTGCTCGCTCATCTCGGCGGGGCCGGTGGCGCAGTTGAGGCCGATCATGTCGATGCCGAGCGGTTCCAGCGCGGTCAGTGCCGCTCCGATCTCGGTGCCGAGCAGCATGGTGCCCGTGGTCTCGACAGTCACCGAGACGACGAGCGGCAGGACCAGGCCGGTGGCGTCCATCGCGCGGCGGGCGCCGAGGACCGCGGCCTTCGTCTGAAGCAGGTCCTGAGTGGTCTCCACGATCAGCGCGTCGGCACCACCGGCGATCATGCCCTCGGCGTTCTGCTGGTAGGCGTCGCGGAGGGTGGTGTACGGGGCGTGGCCCAGAGTCGGCAGCTTGGTGCCGGGGCCCATGGAGCCGAGCACCCAGCGCCGCTGTCCGGTGGCCGCCGTGAACTCGTCCGCCACCTCGCGGGCGATGCGCGCACCGGCCTCGGACAGCTCGTACACACGCTCGGGAATGTCGTACTCACCGAGCGCCGAGTGGTTGGCGCCGAAGGTGTTCGTCTCCACGCAGTCCACGCCCACCTCGAAGTAGGCCTCGTGGACGGAACGGACGATGTCGGGGCGGGTGATGTTCAGAATCTCGTTGCAGCCCTCGAGGTTCTCGAAGTCCTCCAGCGTCGGATCCTGCGCCTGCAACATCGTGCCCATCGCGCCGTCGGCCACCACGACACGCTCGGCGAGCGCCTCCCGGAGGGCGGCGATGCGGGTCCGGTTCTCGGCAAGCTCGGACGAAAGGGACGGGTTCGGCAACGAAGCCATGAAGGTGCTCCCTGAAGTGCGACGGCTGTCGGCTTTGCGCTTCCCATGGAAGGCGCACGCCGTCAGGGTAGCCCGAGCACCGTCGCGGGGTCAGGGCCGTCCACGGGGCGGACGGGCGCGGCGGGAGCGTCCGGGGTGTTAAGACAGACCGAACATGTTGCGACGACCCATTAGCGGGAGCTCGGCAACGAACGGTAGTGTTCGACATTGCCGAACGGCGGTAGCGGAGGAGCACGCGGTCGGTCGAAGGGGACGGAGGCAGCACGGCGATGGCACGGAACATCCAGTCGCTCGAACGGGCGGCGGCGATGCTGCGGCTCCTCGCGGGCGGCGAGCGGCAGCTCGGCCTGTCCGACATCGCCTCCTCGCTGGGCCTGGCCAAGGGCACGGCCCACGGCATACTGCGCACCCTCCAGCAGGAGGGCTTCGTCGAACAGGACAGCGTCTCGGGGCGCTACCAGCTGGGCGCCGAGCTGCTGCGGCTCGGCACCACCTATCTCGACGTGCACGAGCTGCGCGCGCGGGCGCTGGTGTGGACCGACGACCTGGCCCGCTCCAGCGGCGAGAGCGTCTACCTCGGTGTGCTGCACCAACATGGCGTACTGATCGTGCACCACGTGTTCCGGCCCGACGACAGCCGTCAGGTGCTGGAGGTCGGGGCCATGCAGCCGCTGCACTCCACGGCCCTGGGCAAGGTGCTGTCGGCCTACGACCCGGTGGCGCACAGCGAGGTCCTGGAGGCCGAGCGGAAGACGTTCACGGCCCGCACGACGGTCGAACCGGAGCAGTTCGAGGGAGTCCTCGACCTGACCCGCGCGCGCGGGTACGCCGACGACGTCGAGGAGACATGGACGGGCGTCGCCTCGGTCGCGGCACCCATCCACAACCGGCGGCGCATGCCGGTGGGCGCGGTGGGCATCACGGGAGCCGTGGAGCGGATCTGCCGGGACGGCGAGCTGCGCCCCGAGCTGATCGCGGCGGTGCGGGACTGTGCCCGCGCGGTCTCCCGGGACCTGGGAGCCGGGCGGTTCTGACCTCCCGAAGGACGATCTGACCCCCGTACGACAACAGGCCGGTACGTGTCCGACGTACCGGCCCCTTCGGCGTGCGCGCGTGAGCTGACCGAGCTCCTCAAGATCGATAACTCGCGGCGATCAATAACGATCGTGTTTTCGATAACGGAACTCTTGACGAGCTGGTAACCCCAGGGCAAGACTCCCGTCCATCGGTCGGCATTGTCGAACACCTACCGGCAATACGCGTTAGAGTGTGACAACGCCATGGGCCGGCATCGCCCTCACCCCCGAGGGCGCGAACCGCCGGAGGGACCCGGGGTTCGCCTTCCCCTGGACGAAGGACAAAGGAGTCGCGGGTGTCCAGCTCCGACATCTTCATCGGCGAGACCATAGGTACCGCCATACTCATCCTGCTCGGCGGTGGCGTCTGTGCCGCCGTCACGCTGAAGGCCTCCAAGGCCAGAAACGCCGGCTGGCTCGCCATCGCCTTCGGGTGGGGCTTCGCGGTCCTCACGGCGGTCTACACCTCCGCGCCGCTGTCCGGCGCACACCTGAACCCGGCCGTGACGCTGGCGCTGACCATCAAGGACGGCGGCTGGAACAACCTGCCGGTGTACTGGGGCGGCCAGCTGCTCGGCGCGATGATCGGCGCCACGCTGGTCTGGGTCGTGTACTACGGACAGTTCCACGCGCACCTGACCGACCCCGACATCGTGGGGGCGGACGCGCAGGCCGCTGGTTCCAAGGCCGTCGAGGCGGAGGAGAAGGGCGCGGGTCCCGTACTCGGTATCTTCTCCACCGGTCCCGAGATCCGCAACGCGGTGCAGAACCTCGCCACGGAGATCATCGCCACCGTCGTGCTGGTGCTCGCGGTGCTCACGCAAGGTCTCAACGACAAGGGCAACGGCCTCGGCCCCCTGGGCGCCCTGATCACCGCGCTGGTGGTTGTCTCCATCGGCCTCTCCCTCGGTGGACCCACCGGCTACGCGATCAACCCGGCCCGTGACCTCGGCCCGCGCATCGTGCACGCACTGCTCCCCCTGCCGAACAAGGGCGGCTCCGACTGGAGCTACGCCTGGGTTCCGGTCGTCGGTCCGCTGATCGGCGGTGCGATCGCTGCAGGCCTTTACAACGTCGCCTTTGCTTAAAGATCCGAGGCCTTCGGGCCTCGGGCCCTCCTTGAACCGCAAGGTTTTCCGAGCCGTAAGCAATACGCCGTCAGGCCGTGAGCAGTAATCCGTGAGCCAGCCCCTTTCATACGGAACCTTCAGGAGCACACCGTGACCGACGCACACACCGCCGGCCCCTTCATCGCCGCGATCGACCAGGGCACCACGTCCAGCCGCTGCATCGTCTTCGACCGCGACGGACGCATCGTCTCCGTCGACCAGAAGGAGCACGAGCAGATCTTCCCGAAGCCGGGCTGGGTCGAGCACAACGCCGCCGAGATCTGGACCAACGTCCAGGAAGTGGTGGCCGGGGCCATCGAGAAGGCGGGCATCACCCGCGACGACATCAAGGCCATCGGCATCACCAACCAGCGCGAGACCACCGTGCTGTGGGACAAGAACACCGGTGAGCCCGTCCACAACGCCATCGTCTGGCAGGACACCCGCACCGACGCGCTCTGCAAGGAGCTCGGCCGCAACGTGGGCCAGGACCGCTTCCGCCGCGAGACCGGCCTGCCGCTCGCGTCCTACTTCGCCGGTCCCAAGGCCCGCTGGCTGCTCGACAACGTCGAGGGCCTGCGCGAGCGCGCCGAGGCCGGGGACATCCTCTTCGGCACCATGGACACCTGGGTCATCTGGAACCTGACGGGCGGTGCGAACGGCGGTCACCACGTCACCGACGTCACCAACGCCTCCCGCACCATGCTGATGAACCTGCACACCCTGGCGTGGGACGACAAGATCGCCGAGTCCATCGGCGTCCCGCTGGCCATGCTGCCGGAGATCCGCTCCTCCGCCGAGGTGTACGGCGAGGTGACCGGCGGCCGGCTCGGCGAGCTGCTCGGCGGCATCCCGGTCGCCTCCGCGCTCGGCGACCAGCAGGCGGCCCTGTTCGGCCAGACCTGCTTCTCCGAGGGCGAGGCCAAGTCCACGTACGGCACCGGCACGTTCATGCTGATGAACACCGGGGACAAGATCATCAACTCGTACTCGGGCCTGCTGACCACGGTCGGCTACCGCATCGGGGACCAGGCCCCGGTCTACGCCCTCGAGGGCTCCATCGCCGTCACCGGTTCGCTGGTGCAGTGGATGCGCGACCAGATGGGCCTGATCAAGTCCGCCGCCGAGATCGAGACGCTCGCGTCGTCGGTCGAGGACAACGGCGGCGCCTACTTCGTACCGGCCTTCTCCGGTCTGTTCGCCCCGTACTGGCGCTCCGACGCCCGCGGTGTGATCGCCGGTCTGACCCGGTACGTCACCAAGGCGCACATCGCGCGCGCCGTCCTGGAGGCCACCGCCTGGCAGACCCGTGAGATCACCGACGCCATGACGAAGGACTCCGGCGTCGAGCTCACTGCCCTCAAGGTCGACGGCGGCATGACCTCCAACAACCTGCTGATGCAGACCCTGGCCGACGTCCTGGACGCCCCCGTGGTGCGCCCGATGGTCGCCGAGACCACCTGCCTCGGCGCCGCCTACGCCGCCGGTCTCGCCGTCGGCTTCTGGACCAACACCGAGGACCTGCGCGCCAACTGGCGCCGGGCCGCGGAATGGACCCCCAACATGGACGCGGAGATCCGCGACCGTGAGTACAAGAGCTGGCTCAAGGCCGTGGAGCGGACCATGGGCTGGATCGAAGACGAGAACTGACGAGGAGTAAGAACCCGCAATGACCAGTCAGTCCACCCTGCAGACCGTGCCTGCCCTCGGTACGCACCCGGCCTCCGGCTCCAACCCGAGCCGCGCCGAGACCCGGGAGCAGCTCTCCAAGGCGACGTACGACCTTCTCGTGATCGGCGGCGGCATCCTGGGCATCTCCACCGCCTGGCACGCCGCGCAGTCCGGTCTGCGGGTGGCTCTGGTCGACGCCGGCGACTTCGCCGGCGCCACCTCCTCCGCCTCCTCCAAGCTGCTCCACGGTGGTCTGCGCTACCTGCAGACCGGCGCGGTGAAGCTGGTGGCGGAGAACCACTTCGAGCGCCGTGCGGTCTCCCGTCAGGTGGCCCCCCACCTGGCGAACCCGCTCACGTTCTACCTCCCCGTGTACAAGGGCGGGCCGCACGGCGCGGCGAAGCTCGGGGCGGGCGTCTTCGCCTACTCCGCGCTGTCGGCGTTCGGGGACGGCGTCGGCCACCTGCTCTCGCCGGCCAAGGCGCAGCAGGACGTGCCGGAGCTGCGCACCGAGAACCTCAAGGCCGTGGCCGTGTACGGCGACGACCAGATGAACGACGCGCGCATGGCGCTGATGACGGTCCGCGCGGCCGTCGAGGCGGGCGCGGTCGTGCTCAACCACGCGGAGGTGACCGGCCTGCGCTTCACCAAGGGCCGGGTCACCGGCGCGGACCTCAAGGACGGTACGAACGGCGCGGAGTTCGGCGTCAACGCACACCTCGTCCTCAACGCCACCGGTCCCTGGGTCGACCACCTGCGCAGGATGGAGGACCCGAACGCGGCGCCGTCCATCCGCCTGTCCAAGGGCGCGCACCTGGTGCTCAAGCGCACCTCCCCCTGGAAGGCCGCGCTCGCCACCCCGATCGACAAGTACCGCATCACCTTCGCCCTCCCCTGGGAGGACATGCTGCTGCTCGGTACGACCGACGAGGAGTACGAGGGCGACCCGGCGGACGTCGCGGTCAACGAGAAGGACATAGCCCAGATCCTGGACGAGGCCGCGTTCTCCATACGCGACCAGCAGCTCTCCCGCGATCTGATCACGTACTCCTTCGCCGGTCTGCGGGTGCTGCCCGGCGGCCCCGGCGACACCTCGAAGGCCAAGCGCGAGACGGTCGTCACGGAGGGCCGTGGCGGGATGCTGTCCGTCGCGGGCGGCAAGTGGACCACCTTCCGGCACATCGGCCGTACGGTCATGAAGAAGCTGGAGTCGCTGCCGGGCCGCCCGCTGGGCGAGGACTTCGAGCCGATCTCCGAGCTGCCCAAGAAGCTGCCGCTGCCCGGTGTCGCCAACCCGCGCGCGGTCGCCCACCGGCTGCTCGTCGACGGCCCGGCGCCCGGCCCCCGTATGGGTGCCGACACCGCCAAGCACCTGGCGACGCACTACGGTTCGCTGGCCTTCGACATCGCGCGCCTGGCGAACGAGAACCCGGAGCTCGGCGAGCGCGTCCACCCGGACGCCCCGGAGATCTGGGCGCAGGTCGTGTGGGCCCGCGACCACGAGTGGGCCGAGACGACGGACGACGTGCTGCGCCGCCGTACGACGCTGACGATCCGCGGGCTTGCCACGGACGAGGTCCGCGGCAAGGTGCAGGACCTGCTCGACAAGAAGTGACCAGGAAGTGACCGGATCCTGAGCGGAGGATCCGGTCGGCTTGAGGGGCGGCTCCCACGGGGGGAGCCGCCCTTCTGCATGCGCCGCCATGACCGAGCACCCGTCAGCCCCCCGAATGCCTCGCGCCCCCTGCCTCCGTACCGTGTTCGCGGCCGTGGTGCGCGACGAGAACACCGCGGGTGTGCTCGTCGCCGTGATCGCCGCCGTCGTGCCGGTGGCCGCCTTCCTCGGGGACGTGCTGCGCGACAACGCGGACGCGCCGCGGCCGGCCGTCGAGGTACGCCGCCGGGCCGCCGACGCGCTCGCCGAGGCGGTGCGGGAGCAGTGGGCGGCCGAGGCGCGACTGCGCAGGCTCCTTCCTCGACGAGGCCGCCGGCGGGGTGTGCTGCGGCGGTCGGGCGCGTACTACGAGTTCCGCCACCGGCGGCCGCAACGACGGCTCGTCGGGGTCGAACGGTCGGCCGACGGCCCGTCAGCGCAGGAGTGCCTCGACGTCCTCGGGTGACGTCAGCTCCGTGCGACGCACGATCAGTTCGCGTCCGAGGAGGAGCGCGCGCCGGGAGGCGGGTACCGGGTCGGGCAGGGTGGTGAGGTCGGTGAGGTGGGCGAAGCCGATGACGCGGCGGACGATCTCCGCACCGGCGAAGCCCAGGGACTCCGTCCAGACGCGGTCCAGGAAGCGGTCGAGGAAGGCATCGTCGAAGAAGGTGTCGACACGGGTCGGCCACAGGCGGCGGAACTCCGTCCTGAACGCGTCCCAGGACAGCCGGAGTTGGTCACCGTGGTCGCCCTCGACGCCGAGCGCGTCCGCGCGGGCCGCGGAGACGAGCGTGTTCGCCCAGTATAGGCCGAGGTCGAAGCCGATCGGGCCGACGAAGGAGAACTCGGGGTCGAAGACCCGCACCACCGGGGCGCCCCCGCGCGCGCCGACCATGATGCTGCCGGTGTGCAGATCGCCGTGGAGCAGGGCCTGCGCGCCGGTCATGAAGAGGTGGCGCAGTTCGGCGACCTCGGTGCGCAGCCGCGGGTCGGAGCGGAAGGCGGCGGCGAGGTCGTCGAGGCCGGGGTGCCAGTGGTTGTGCTCGTGCTCGAGGTACGGCTCGCTGAGCACGACGTCCTCGGTGATCTTGCACAGCTCGGGGCTGACCGAGGCCGCGATCAGTGCCTTGCGCTCGGCGGAGGGCATACCGAAGTCGCTGGTGGCGAAGGAGAGCTGGGCGACGAACTCGCCGATACGGCGAGAGGTGTCCGGGCCGTAGGTGCCGCCCTCGTTGAGGATCGTACGCAGCACCTCCAGGTCGGACATGTCCTCCATCACGAGGGCGTAGTTGTCGGAGTCGTAGCCGTGGATCGCCGGGATCTTGTCCGGGGCGACCTTGGCGACCTGCTCGTAGGCGCGGGCCTCGGCGTCGGCGCGTTCGGGGCTCATCGGCCAGGAGGGGCCCGCGACCCGCACCCAGGGCAGGGCCTGCTTGACGGCGAGGCCCCGGGTGCCGTCGGTGGCGGTGGCGGTGACGAGGAAGACGCGGTTCATGTTGCCGTCGGAGACCTCGCGGACCTCCGGCTCGCCGGTGCCCCAGTGGCCGCGCTCGCGCAGATAGCCGGCGACGTCCTCGCTCTCCAGGATGCGGTAGCCCATCGACTCGTAACTCCCTTATGCGGTGCGGCGCTTGGACAGGGTGAAGCTGAAGACCAGGGCGAGGATGAGGACCGCGCCCTCGACGACGTCCTGTGTGTAGTACGGCAGTCCCTCGATGGTCAGACCCGTGGTGATGATCCCGATCAGGACGGCGCCGAGGGCCGTGCCCCAGACGTTGGGGCGGCCCCGGCCGAGGACGGAGGTGCCGACGAGGGCGACGGCGACGGCTTCGAGCAGCTGGGAGGTACCGGCGGAGACATCGCCCTGGCCGATGCGGGAGGCCAGGATCAGGCCGCCGATGGAGGCGAGGACGCCGGAGAGGACGTAGGCGAGCGCCCGGTACGCGCCGACGCGGATGCCGGCCAGCCGCGAGGCCTCGGGGTTGGCGCCGATCGCGTACAGCACGCGCCCCCAGCGGGTGCGGGCCAGGAACACCCAGGCGACGACGGTCAGGGCGCCGAAGATCAGCACCGAGACGGGTACGCCGAGGAAGGTGCCGCGGTCGATGCGCAGGAAGCCCTCGGTGAACCTGCCGGGCGCGGTGGTCCCGTCGGACCGGGTCATGCCGGGGGTGATGGACTGGCCGTCGACCAGGATGAGTTTGGTGCCCTGGATCACGAACATGGTGCCGAGCGTGGCGAGCATGTCGGGGATCTTGAGGACGACGATCAGCAGGGCGTTCAGCAACCCGGCCAGGGCGCCCGCCGCGACGACCGCGAGGATCGCGACCGTGCCGACCTGGTTGTAGGTGACCATCGTCTTCGCGGCGACCGTGACGCCGAGGCCGGCGACGGCGCCGACCGACATGTCCATTCCGCCGACGGCCATGGTGAGCGTGACGCCGAGGCCGAGGATGGCGGCGACGGAGACGTACCGGAGGGTGTCGAGGAGCGTCGCCGAGTCGCGGAAGGACGGCTCGCTGATCGCGAAGTACGCGAAGAGCGTGACGGTGACGAAGATGAAGCCGTACTTGATGACGGCGTTCTGGATCCGGTGGGCGACGGCGGGTGCGGACGGGGCCGCCGTCGCCGCGGAGGTGCTCTGCGTGGTGGTCATGGCGTACTTCCTGGTGTGCCGGGCATCAGACGGACGCCGAGATGGTCTGGATCACGCGGTCGCGCTCCGCGTCTTCCCCGTACGCGTCGAGACGCATCTCGCCCGCGGCCAGCACGACGACCCGGTCGGCGATCTCGAGGATCTCGTCGACGTCGGCGGACAGCACGAGGACGGCCGCCCCTTCGGCGGCCAGCGCGCGGGCGCGGCGGCCGATGTCGCGGCGTGCGCCGATGTCCACTCCTCGGAACGGCTCGTCCAGGATGAGGACGCGGGGGTTCTCGGCAAGCCAGCGGCCGACGACGACCTTCTGCTGGTTGCCGCCCGACAGCTCCTCGACGGTGCTGTGTTCGTCCCGGGCGATGACACCGAGCTGCTCGATGGTGGCGCGGCCGAGCGCGTCCTCCTTGGAGCGGCTCACGAGTCCCACCGTGGAGAGCGACCTGAGGAACGGCAGGGAGATGTTCTGGGCCACCGACCAGCCGGGGACCAGCGCGTCCGTGTGCCGGTCCTCCGGGACCAGGTGGATGCCGCCGCGGATGGCGTCGGCCGGGCGGCGCGGCGCGTAGGGCTTCCCGTCCAGCTCGACGGCTCCCCCGGTGAAGGGTTCGGCGCCGAAGAGGCCGCGGGCCAGTTCGGTCTTGCCCGCGCCCAGCAGCCCTACGACGCCGGTGACTTCGCCGGTGCGCAGGTCGAGGTCCTGGGGCGGGTGGCCGGCCAGGAACGGAACGCCGCGCAGGGAGAGGACGACCTCGCCGTGTTCGCCGGTGTGCCGCGGCCGGGCGGTGGTCGTCTCCTGGGCCTGGGCGAGCATGGCGCGCAGGGCGCTGTCCCAGTCGAAGGGCTTGACCTGGTCCTCGGTGAGACGGCCGTCCCGCAGGACGACCAGGCGGTCGGCGAGCGCGTCGATCTCGCCGAGGCGGTGGGAGACGTAGAGCACCGCGATGCCCTCCGACCGCATCCGCTCGACGAGCGCGAACAGGCGCTCCGCCTCGGCGGCGGAGAGTGCGGAGGTCGGCTCGTCGAGGACGAGGAGGCGGGGCCGGGTCGCCAGGGCCCGGGCCAGGATGAGCAACTGGCGGTCGGAGATGCCGAGTTCGGTGACGTCCCGCCTCAGTACGGCGTCGCTCCAGCCGAGGTCCAGGGCCGACTGGAGCTCACGGGCCCGGGCCAGCGTCCGGCGTCCGCTCAGGAACGGGTTGCCGCGCGTCTGGGCCAGCTCCTCGAAGACCAGGTTCTCGGCGACCGAGAGGCCGGGAACGATGCCCTCGCCGATGCGCTGGTGCACCGTCTGGATGCCCAACTGGCGTGCGGCGAGCGGGGAGTGGAGCGCGGCCGGCACCCCGTTCACGCTCACCTGGCCGCCGTGCTCCGTGTGCACGCCGGAGAGGATCTTGATGAGGGTGGACTTGCCCGCGCCGTTCGCGCCGAGCAGCGCGACGACGCTGCCCGGCGCGATGTCGAGGGTGACGGAGGCGAGCACCGTCTTGCCCCCGAAGGCCATGCTGACGTCGCGGAGGGCGACCGCCGCGCTCTTGGCCGGAGCGTCAGTGGGCGACATTGGCAATCCAGTCCGCGGTGCTGACCTTGGAGAGGTTCAGCGCGGGCAGCGCCGTGCGCAGCTGGTCCATGTTCTCGATCTTGTTCTGCTTCAGGAAGTCCTGGGTGATGGCGACGGCCGGGAACTCGACCGAGGTGGTGTTCAGCTGACCGGCCAGTTCCAGGGCGGCCGTACGGACCACAGCGGCGCCGACCGCGGACGGGTCGGTGCCCGCCGTGGCGACCCACGGGCTGTCCTCGGCGGTCATGTTCTGGATGTCGGCGTTGGAGACGTCCGCGCCGAAGACCTTCACCTTGCCCTGGAGCTTCTTGTTCTGGACGGCGAGGACGGTTCCCTTGGCGAGTTCGTCGTAGGGGGCGAAGACGCCGGTCACGTCGGAGTTCTGGGTGAGCGCTGCGGACACCAGGGGAACGTTGTCGGTGGCGGTGGAGTCGGTGACCTTGCCGACCTTGAACGCCTGCTTCCAGCCATGGGCGTCGGCGGTCTTCTTCCAGACGCTGTCGCGCTTGTCGAGGGCGGCGTACCCGGCGACGTTGACGTAACCGACCTTGGCGTTCTTGCCGAGGGCCTTCGCCATGACGTCGAGCACGGCCTGCGCCAGGCTCGCGTCGTCCTGCTTGGTGCTCACCACGCTCTTGTTGGTGGTCTCGACGTCGTAGACGACGACCTTGACGCCCTTCTTCACCGCCTGGTCGATCTCGGGCTGGATCGTGGCCGGGAAGCCGTGGTCGACGACGATGGCCTGCGCGCCGGAGTTGATGGCCGAGGACAGGTCGGTGGCCTGCTTGGCGTTGTCCGCCTGGGCGTCGTACACGGTCAGGTCGATGCCGAGGGCCTTGGCCTGCGCCTTGGCACCGTTGCCCCACTGCTCGAAGTAGTCGCCGGCGCCGCTCTGCCGGACCAGGGCCACCTTCACGTCGCCCTTGCTGAACGGCGCGGGCTTCTTGCCCGTCGCGGCGGCGGCCGAGGCGGCCCGGTCGCCGGTGTTCTGCGAGGCGTTGGAGGACTGGGAGCAGCCCGCGAGGAAGAGCGCGGAGACGGAAGCGAGCGACAGCGCGGCGAGGGGGACGCGGGTGCGGGCGGCACGGGACATGGAGGCTCCAGGGCTGGGAATGCAGAAATGAGCGGGGCGAAGAGGGAGTGCCGGTCCGGAGCGCCGGGGAGGAGACATGCCAGGACGGCATACGTCTCGTACACGGGCGGGTGCCTCGGGTTCACGGGGAACGCACCGAAGGCGGGGCGTGGTTGAGCGCTCCGGGGGGAAGGTCAGCGACAGCGGGCTGTGGTCGACCGGAGCAAGTCCACGTACAGCCGCCGCACGAGCAGCAGCGTCTTCATAGGCAGATCATGTGAACGATTCCAGCCGGCCGTCAAAGTATTGGACGTCGTTTCTCAGTATGTGGAACAACCGCTTTCTCGCACTCGGCCGATCAACGGGCGGGAGTTACGATCGCCGGACGACGTTGGACAGTGAGGCTTTCTCCGGGCCGGGCATCGATGACAGTCTCGGTATCCGGACATCCCATCCACCCCTTGGAGTTTCTCCCATGACCCTGCTGACGACGTGGCCCGAGTCCGGACCCGAGACGCTGGTGCGCCGGACCTCCGACCCGGCCGAGATCGCCGCCGCGCTCGCGCCGATCGGTGTGCGCTACGAGCAGTGGCCGGTCCGCGCGGACGTGCCTGCGGACGCGGACAGCGACACGGTGTTCGCCGCGTACGGTGCCGAGATCGAGAAGCTGAACGCGGAGGAGGGCTTCACGACGGTCGACGTCCTCGGGCTGCACCCGAGCGACGACCCCGAGTACCCCGCCAAGGCGAAGGCCGCGCGAGCGAAGTTCCTCCAGGAGCACACGCACGACGACGATGACGAGGTGCGCTTCTTCGTCTCGGGCTCCGGGATCTTCTACCTCCACGTCGGCGGCGAGGTGCACGCCGTGCTGTGCGAGAAGGGCGACCTGCTGGGCGTGCCGCGCGGTACGACGCACTGGTTCGACATGGGGACGTCGCCCTCGTTCACCGCGATCCGGTTCTTCCACGAGGAGGACGGCTGGGTCGGGAACTTCACCGGTGACCGGATCGCGGACCGCTTCCCGGACTTCGACACGATCGACGCGGGGTACCAGCACGACCGGGCCACGGCGTGACGCTCCGGTTCGACGTGGACGCCGTGGTGCTCGACATCGAGGGCACCACGAGCGCCACGGGATTCGTCGTGGACGTGCTGTACCCGTACTCCCGCTCTCGATTCGGAGCACTGCTCTCGGAGCGGAGCGGTGATCCGGCGGTGGCGCGGGCGACCGCGCAGGTGCGGGAGCTGATCGCGGAGCCCGACGCGGACGCCGACCGCGTCGAGCAGGCCTTGAACGGCTGGCTCGACGAGGATCGCAAGGCCACCCCGCTCAAGACCCTCCAGGGCATCATCTGGTCCGAGGGCTTCGCGCGCGGCGACCTCGTCTCGCACTTCTACGAGGACGTCGTCCCGGCGCTGCGCGCCTGGCACGCGGCGGGCGTACGGCTGCACGTGTACTCGTCGGGGTCCGTGGCGGCGCAGCGGGCGTGGTTCCGCTCCAGCCCCGAGGGCGATCTGCTGCCGCTCGTCGACGGGTTGTACGACACGGAGAACGCGGGGCCCAAGCAGGAACCGGCGTCCTACGAGACGATCGCGGCGACACTGGGCACCGCGCCCGACCGGCTGCTCTTCCTCTCCGACCGGCCGGGCGAGCTGGACGCGGCGCGGGCGGCCGGATGGCGGACCGTGGGGGTGCGCCGCCCCGGGGAGCCGTACTACGAGCAGGGCGTCGGCGATCACCCGCAGGCGGGGACGTTCGACGAGATCACCATCGCGAGGAGCACCACATGACCGCCGAGACGCCGGCCCTCGACCTCAAGGAGGCGGGCGCGGTCCTGGCCGCCGAGTCGGCCCGCTTCGCCTCCTTCGGCTGGATGCGCGGCACGTCCGGCAACCTGTCCGTCGTCCTGAGCCGGGACCCGCTGCGGCTCGCCGTCACCGCGAGCGGGCACGACAAGGGCGAACTCACGCCCGACGACGTGGTGCTGGTGGACGGTTCGGGTGCGGCGGTCGCGGGCGGGAAGCCGTCGGCGGAGGCCGAGCTGCACGCGCGCGTGGCCGCGCTCACGGGTGCGGGGGCCGTCGTCCACGTCCACACGGTCGCGTCCGTGGCCATGGGGCGCCGGGAGCCCGGGGGCATCGTGTTCCGGGACCTGGAGATGCTCAAGGGCGTCGGCCTGCCCGCCCACGACGTCGAGGTCACCCTCCCCGTCATCGCCAACAGCCAGGACATGAAGGTCCTGGGCGAGCGCCTGGAAGCGGCCCGCGACCCCCGCATGCCGGCGGTCGTCGTGGCAGGCCACGGGCTGTACGTGTGGGGTGCGGACCCACGCCGGGCCCGCCATCACACCGAAGTGGTGGAGTGGCTGCTGGAGTTGGAACTGACGGGCCGCTGAGTCACCGCGGCGGGTGGACTCACCCGGGAGGAAAGCACCGTGTGAGTCCACCCCAGGCGGCTAGCGCAGATGGTGGGCGGGGAGTTCGCCCGCCGATATCTCCAGCACCCCGCGTTCGGTCACCAGGCCCGTCACCAGGCGGCCCGGGGTGACGTCGAAGGCCGGGTTGTGGCCTCGGGACTCCGCCGGCGCCGTTCGCATGCCCGACCACTCCAGTACCTCGTCCTCGCCACGGAGTTCGATGTGGATGTCGGCGCCCCTGGCCGTGGTCAGGTCGACCGTCGTGGTGGGAGCGGCCACCAGGAAGGGGATTCCGGCGTCCGCGCAGGCGAGGGCGACCCCGACCGTGCCCACCTTGTTGGCCGTGTCGCCGTTGGCGGCGATGCGGTCCGCGCCGACGATCGCCGCGTCGACCTCGCCCCTCAGAATCGTTCCCGCGGCGGCACCGTCCGCCTGGACGTAGTGCGGTATGCCCTCCTGGACGAGTTCCCAGGCGGTGAGGCGGGAGCCCTGGAGGAGGGGACGCGTCTCGTCGGCGTACACGACCTCGACCAGGCCGCGCGCGTGCAGTTCACGGATGACGCCGAGCGCCGTGCCCCAGCCGGCGGTGGCGAGCGCACCGGTGTTGCAGTGCGTGAGCACCCGCAGCGGCCGGTCCACCCCGACCTTCTTGAGCAGCCAGTCCGCGCCGTACGCCCCCATCGCCCGGTTCGCCTCGACGTCCTCGCGCTGGACGGCCGCGGCCTCCGCGAGCACCGCGTCCAGCCCCTCGTCGAAGCGGGCCATCACCCGGTCGACGCACACCATGAGGTTCACCGCGGTCGGGCGCGCCGCACGGACGCGGGCCACGGCCGCCCGCGTCTCCTCGGCGGACCAGCCCTCGCCCTCGCCCTGCAACAGCGCGAGCGCCACCCCGTACGCCCCCGCCGCCCCGATCGCCGGCGCGCCGCGCACGACGAGCCGCTGGATGGCGTCCACCAGCGCGTCCACGTCACGGATCTCGCGGATCTCGGTGCGATGCGGCAGGACCGTCTGGTCGATGAGCGCGAGGCTGCTTCCGGTCCAGTCGACGGCGCGCAGTTCCTGGGGCATGGCGAGCACTCCTGATGTTCCGAACGTCCGCGACACCGTACATGAGCGCGAGAAACGCCGACGTTTCTGTCCGTTCGGCCTGGTGACCCCACATAATGGCCCAAGACATCGGATGACTCAGCGCCATCCGGAGTGACAGGGAGGTCGGCCATGGCAGTCACCGATGAGGCGATCGAGAAGATCAAGGGCATGATCGTCTCCGGCACGCTGCGCCCCGGCGACCGGCTTCCCAAGGAGAGCGAGCTCGCCGCCGACCTCGGCCTGTCCCGCAACTCCCTGCGGGAGGCGGTGCGCGCGCTCTCGCTGATCCGCATCCTGGACGTACGGCAGGGCGACGGCACGTACGTCACCAGCCTGGACCCCCAGCTCCTCCTGGAGGCGCTGAGCTTCGTCGTCGACTTCCACCGGGACGACACGGTGCTCGAGTTCCTCGCCGTGCGCCGGATCCTGGAGCCCGCCGCGACGGCGATGGCCGCCTCGAGGATCAGCGAGCAGCAACTGCACGTCCTGACCTCCCAGCTGGACGCGCTGGGCGGCGCCCCCTCGGTGGAGGAACTCGTCGCCTGCGACCTGGAGTTCCACCGGGGCATCGTGCAGAGCTCCGGGAACTCGGTCCTGTGCTCGTTGCTGGACGGCCTCTCGGGGCCCACCACCCGGGCCCGGATCTGGCGCGGTCTCACCCAGGAGGACGCGGTCAGCCGCACCCTGCACGAGCACCGGGCGATCCTGTCCGCCCTGCGGGACGGCGACGCGGAGGCGGCCCGCTCGTGGGCGACGGTGCACATCGCGAGCGTGGAGCAGTGGCTGCGCAGCACCCTGTAGAAACAGCTCGGATGACTCGGGGGGTGGTTCATGGTGGCGATCACGCGTGTTTCCGGCCCTTCAGTGGGGCAGTGATCCGTTCACTCCCCCGTGCAAGGGGGCTGCGGAGGCCCCCTCGGCACGCCGTAAGGTTGAGGCGTACGTAAGGGGCACGTCGGAAGGAGGCGCTGGGTGATCGAGCTCGAGGGGGTTCCCGAGCTGATCGACCCGGTCATGGTGGCCGCGTTCGAGGGCTGGAACGACGCCGGCGACGCCGCCTCCACCGCGGTCGCGCATCTCGACAAGGAGTGGAAGGGCGAGGTGTTCGCGGCGCTGGACGCCGAGGACTACTACGACTTCCAGGTGAACCGTCCCACGGTGTGGCTGGACGGCGGGGTCCGCAAGATCACCTGGCCGACCACGCGCCTGTCGGTGGTCCGGGTCGGCGGCGACAAGCCGCGCGACCTGGTGCTGGTCCGGGGGATCGAGCCGTCGATGCGGTGGCGCTCGTTCTGCAACGAGCTGCTCGGCTTCGCGCACGAGCTGGGTGTGGAGCTGGTGGTGATCCTGGGCGCGCTGCTCGGTGACACCCCGCACACACGTCCGGTGCCGGTGAGCGGGGTCACCTCCGACCCGGATCTGGCCCGCACGATGGACCTGGAGGAGACCAAGTACGAGGGCCCCACGGGCATCGTCGGCATCCTCCAGGAGGCGTGCACGCACGCGGGCGTACCGGCGGTGTCACTGTGGGCGGCCGTACCGCACTATGTGTCGCAGCCGCCGAACCCGAAGGCGACGCTGGCCCTCCTCAACCGCCTGGAGGACCTGATCGACCTGCGGATCCCGCTGGGCGAGCTGCCCGAGGACGCGCGTGCCTGGCAGCTGGGCGTGGACCAGCTGGCCGCCGAGGACAGCGAGGTCGCCGAGTACGTGCAGACGCTGGAGGAGGCCCGGGACACCGCGGAGCTGCCGGAGGCGTCGGGCGAGGCGATCGCACGCGAGTTCGAGCGCTATCTGCGGCGGCGGGACGGCGGCGGTCCGGCGGGCCCGGCCCCCGGCGGACACGCCACGGCCGACGGCAGCGACAGCTCCTCTTATCTGCGGGACAACCCCGGCGGTCGTCCGAAGCCTCCGAAGTCCCCGCGGCCGGAGACCGGCACCGAGGACGAGGACTCCCCGGAGGACTGAGCGGACGGATCGGGCCGGGCGGAAGCCGGGCCGACAGAAGGGGCGGTGCGCACCTGGCGCACCGCCCCTCCGCGTTGAGCGCCCCGCGCTCTCCTCGCGTCAGCGCGCGACGGCGATCACGTCGTACGGGGTGTCCGGCGTCGGCGTGGTCGTGAACCGGGCGTTGGGCAGGTACAGGCGGTCCCCGTACGCGGCCACAGTGGTCGGCACGTCGAGGTCAGGGTCGGTGAGGCGGCGCTGGAAGACGCCGCTGCGCCCGTCGGGCGAGAGCCGGAAGACGTCGATCGCGTTCTGCATGTTCTGCACCACGTACAGCGTCCGGCCGGTGAGCAGCAGCCCGTCGCCGTTGACGAGGGGCGCCGCGTCGCCGAGGTCGACGAGCCGGGTGACTCCGGTCCTCGGATCGACCCGGTGCAGGCCGCCGGCCCCGGTCTGCACGACGAGCAGGGCGGCACCGTCCGGGGTCCGTGTGATCCCGTTGGCGTTGATCGTGGCGCCGGGCACCTGGCTCCAGTCGCCGCTCAGGGGGAGCCGTACCACGTCGGCCGCGTCCGGCAGGGCGCCGCCGGGGCCCAGCGGCAGCGCGTAGAGCGTGGGCTGGTAAGAGTCCGTGAACCAGACCGCGCGGGGGGTCAGGACCACGTCGTTGGCGAAAGTCTCGGGCTCCGTGGCGAGGACGTACGACGCGAGTTCGGCGCCGGTACGGACGTCCACCACGCGGGCGCCCGTGCCGACCGTGGCGATGAACAGCCGCCCCCTGCCGTCGAGTTTGAGCCCGGCCGCCGCCGTACCCGGCCCCGGAGCGATGGTCCGGCCCTGTCCGGTGCGCAGATCGGCGCGGTAGACCGAACCGTCGGCGATGGATCCGAGGTAGGCGTAGGGGCCGCCCCCGATGGTGATGCCTTCCGGGCGGATGCCGTTCGGCAGAGGTATGACGGTGGGTAACGACTGTTCAGACGGCTTCCCCGCTGCCCAGGCCGGGCCGGCCGAGGACCCGGCGAGCGCGGCGCCGACGGCCGCGGCACCGGCGGTGAGCAGTCTTCGGCGGCTGAGACGGTCTGGGAACGAACGGTGCGTGGATGTCACGGTGCGTCCTTCCGGGCAGGACCGGGAGTTGACCGGTCCAGCGATCAACTGTCCCTGCCACCCCACCACATGACCCCCGGCGCCGCAGCCTTTGGCCGGTTTGCTGCGTGACATCTGTTTCAGGACGGATTGCACAGGTTTCCCCATTCAACTTGTTTTCAAACCGAGTTGGCGACGCCGGGGTGGACGAGTCGCCGTGGGCGTGCCAGGTTGTGCCCCGAAGACGCGGCCCGGGGACGGGACATGGCAACACCCGCAGAACCGAACCGAGAGGAGCGGTACGCGATGACCGACCATGTACAGCCGACGCAGGGCCCGGGAACGGCCGGGCCGGGACCCGACGGAGCGGGGTTCACCTACCGGGGAGCCGAGCAGGAGCTGATCGTCGTCGCACGCCCCGAGGCCCGGCTGCGCGCCGGGGCCGAGGGCGTCCGCTCGGCGGCGGGCTCGGACGTGTCGGCCCTCAACATGTTCCTCAGTGACGAACAGCTCGCCCTGGAGCCGCTGTTCGGCGGCGAGGAACGACTGCGGCAGTCCGAGGTGGCGGACGGCGGGGGCGGAAGCGACCTCGCGCTCTTCTACCGGGTGCGCGGCGTCGAGAGCCGCGCCCAGGAGCTGCGTGCACGGATCGCCGCGCTGCCGGAGATCGACACGGCGTACGTGAAGCCCGGCGCCGTCCCCGCCTCGGTGGGGTCGGTCGGGCGGAGCACGAACGGCTCGGCGAGCGCGGACGACGGCCGGCGGACGAAGGAAGGGGCGCCGGTCACCCCGGACTTCACCAGCCGCCAGGGCTATCTGCGGCCGGCGCCCGAGGGCATCGACGCCCACTGGGCCTGGCAGCGTCCGGGCGGTACGGGCCAGGGCGTGACGGTGATCGACGTGGAGGGGGCGTGGCAGCTGGGCCACGAGGACCTGACCGCGAAGCTCGCGGGCGTGGTCGTCGGCACCCCGCTGACGGACCTCGCCTGGCGCAACCACGGCACCGCCGTCATCGGGGTGATCGGCGGCGACCGCGACGAGCGCGGGATCACCGGCATCGCGCCGGACGCGGTGACCGCCGCCGCGTCCTTCCAGGACATGGGCACGGCGGCCGCGATCCACGCGGCGGCCGACCGGCTGGGCCCCGGTGACATCATCCTGGTCGAACTGCACGCCCCGGGGCCGCGGTTCGACTTCGAGGAGCGCGACGACCAGCAGGGTTACATCGCGATCGAGTGGTGGCCGGACAACTTCGCGGCCATCCGGTACGCGACCGCCAAGGGGGTGCTCGTCGTGGCGGCCGCGGGCAACGGCGCCGAGTCGCTCGACGACGCGGTGTACGAGCGGCGCCCCGCCGAGTTCCCCGCGTGGTGGCGCAACCCCTTCAACCCCGCCAACCCGTCCTCGGGCGCGGTGCTGGTCGGCGCGGGCGCACCGCCGCCCGGCACGCACGGCCGCGACCACGGCCCGGACCGCTCCCGCCTGGCCTTCTCCAACTACGGGGCGCGGGTGGACGCGCAGGGCTGGGGGCGCGAGGTCACGACCACCGGCGGCTTCTGGGACCGGCCCGGGGACCTTCAGGGCGGTGCCGAGGAGATCGGCTGGTACACGGACACGTTCTCCGGGACCTCCTCCGCCTCCCCGGTGGTGGTCGGCGCCCTGGTCGCGCTGCAGGGCATGCTCAAGGCGGCGGTCCAGGAACCGATGTCCCCGGAGCGTGCCCGCGCGGTGCTGCGGGCCACCGGCTCCCCGCAGCAGGACGCGCCGGGCCGGCCCGCCTCCCAGCGGATCGGCAACCGGCCGGACATCAAAGCGGCGGTCACCCGTCTGCTGCCGGAGGCGGTCGGCTCGGGCCAGGCCGAACGGTACTGGGACGAGCTGCTGCCGTACCCGCGCGAACTCCCGCCCAGGCTCCGGCTGTTCGTGGCCGGTGACTGGCGCAACCTCGCCAACCCCTCCCCCGAGATCCGTCAGGCGGTGCACTCCGCCTTCGCGGGCGGACGGCCCGACGTACGTGTCTGGTTCTCGGACGACGAGATCGTCGGCCTGGTGGTCACGGGCTGACGTGTCCGAGGGCGTAGCCGCAAGTCAACGATTCGATGATTCACGGAAGGTGGCACCCGTATGAGCACCACCCCGCAGATGAGTCAGCAGCAAGGGCACCAGCAGGGCATCCAGCAAGGCATCCAGCTGGGGCAGCAGGGACCGAGCACGGCGCCGCCCCAGCAGTTCGGACAGCAGCAGCCCATGGCGTTCGGACAGCAGATGCAGCAGCCGTTCGGCCCGCTGCAGAACCCGCAACTCCAGATCCCGCAACTCCAGAACCCGCAGTACCAGAACCCGCAGCACCAGAACCCGCAACCGCAGATCCCGCAGCAGCAGATTCCGCAGCACCTCCAGCAGCAGCTCCAGCAGATGGGGCAGCAGCAGCCGTTCCAGCAGCTGCTCCAGCAGCTCGGCGGGCAGCAGCAACAGCAGCAGGCGCAGGTCCTGACGAGCGGGATCGCCCAGCACTTCTGGGACGTGGTCACCCCGCTCCCGGGCCAGCCGTCGATCCTCTACCTGTTCATCGACAACGCCTGGCGCCCCCTGGTGAACCCCAACCAGGTCACCCACGACGAGGTCCAGCAGGCCTTCGCCTACGGGCAGCAGGTCATCGGCGTCTACGACGCCAACAGCAACGCCGTACAGGCCGTCATCGTCAACAAGTGACGCACTGAGAGAGAGCTGAGCGAAAAAGGGGCGCCGGGCGGTACGACCGCCCGGCGCCCCACACGTACGGGAGGAACTACAGGGCCACGCCCAGGAGGGCGTCCACGGCACGCGAGACGACGCCGGGGGCGCCCTCGTCCGTACCGCCCGTCTCGTGCTGGAGCGCCGCCCAGCGGTCGACCGCGGCAAGCGCGGCCGGTGCGTCCAGGTCGTTCGCGAGGGCCTCGCGGATCTCCTCGACCAGCGCCTCGGCGGACGGCCCGTCGGGACGCGACACCGCCGCCCGCCAGTTCTCCAGCCGGGCGACCGCGTCCGCGAGGACGGTGTCCGTCCACTCCCAGTCGGCGCGGTAGTGGTGCGCGAGGAGGGCGAGGCGGATGGCGGCCGGGTCGACGCCGTCGCGCCGGAGCTTCGACACGAAGACGAGGTTGCCCTTGGACTTCGACATCTTCTCGCCGTCGAGGGCGACCATGCCGGCGTGCACGTACGCCTTGGCCATCGGGAACTCGCCGGTGAGCACCTGGGCGTGCGAGGCGCCCATCTCGTGGTGCGGGAAGGCGAGGTCGGAGCCGCCGCCCTGGACGTCGAAGCCCATCCCGAGGTGGTCGAGGGCGATCGCGACGCACTCGATGTGCCAGCCGGGCCGGCCGCGGCCGAGCGAGCCGCCGTCCCAGCTGGGCTCCCCCTCCCGCGCCGCCATCCAGAGCATCGGGTCGAGCGGGTTCTTCTTGCCCGGACGGTCCGGGTCGCCGCCCCGCTCGGCGGAGAGCAGGCGCATGGCGGCGGCGTCCAGGTTGGACACCTTGCCGAAGTTGGGGTCGGACTCGACGGAGAAGTAGACGTCCCCTTCGAGTTCGTACGCCGCGCCCGCGTCCCGCAGCCGCTCGACGAGCGGCACGATGCCGGGTATCGCCTCGACGGCGCCTATGTAGTGCCGCGGCGGCAGCATCCGCAGGGCGGTCATGTCCTCACGGAAGAGGGCGGTCTCCTTCTCGGCGAGTCCTACCCAGTCGACGCCGTCGCGCTCCGCCCGCTCCAGGAGCGGGTCGTCGACGTCGGTCACGTTCTGGACGTAGTGAACCTGCCGCTTGGTGTCGAGCCACACGCGCTGAACGAGGTCGAACGCGTTGTAGGTCGCCGCGTGACCCATGTGGGTCGCGTCGTACGGCGTGATGCCGCAGACGTAGATACGGGCGACGGGACCGGGGTCGAGTGTGACGAGGCCGCCGGTCGCGGTGTCGTGGATCTGGAGGTCGCGGCCCTCACCAGGCAGGGCGGGGACCTCAGAAGCGGGCCAGGCATGCATGTCATGAGCCTAACCGGACGGAACTTCCGTATACGAACCGGACCAGCCCTGATGGCGCGGAAGGCCCTCTTGCGCAACGCCCGGCGGTGTGCGTCATCCGGTTCTACGGGGGTGAGGCCGCCGTACGGCGGCACAACCCACGGCGCGCACCGCCGAGGACGGCTGTCCGCCCCCTCACATGCGCCGTGGGCGCGAGCGCGAGCCGCCGGGGCCGCGCCCCGCCAGGACCGGCTACGCGCGAGGCGGTGCGTGTCACAAGTCACGCGCCACGGACCGGACGCCACCCGTCAGCCAGAGCCGACCGCGGGCGCCCACCACCAAACCCGGCGGCCCGCGTCCCGCACATCCACCGCACCCCAGCGACACGAACACCGCGGGGCTCGGCCCCGCAGACCTCCGAACCGGCGGGATGACGACACCGCCAGGCCAGGCACCCCCGGACAAGGCACCCCTGGACAAGGCACCGCCGGACAAGGCACCGCCACGGGCGGCTGCCGGCCCGGGCGTGGCCCCGTCCGGATGTAGCGCCGCACGGATATGGCTCTGCCGCCCGGAAGTGGGCCCGCCTGGGCGTAGCCCCGCACAGGAGCGGGCCCGCACGGGATTCAGCGCGCACGGGAGTAGCCCCGCCCGGGAGCGAGCCCCGCACGGCAGTGGGCCCGCACGGAAGTCAGCCTGCCCGGGAGTAGCCCCGCACGGGAGTCGGCCCGCACGGAAGCTAGCCCGCACGCAAGTAGCCCCGCACGGGAGCGGGCACGCCCGGCAGCGGGCACGCACGGGAGCGGGCACGCACGGCAGTGGGCCCGCACGGAAGCTAGCCCCGCACGCAAGTACCCTCGCACGGGAGCCGGCCCGCCCGGGCGTGGCCCCCCCGTCCGGGAGCAGGTCGTCCTGGGAGGGGCCGTCTGCTGCTGGGGCGGCGGAATCCGTTCCGGGAGTCGGATTTCGTGAGACCCCGTGGGCGTACTCGGTGGGCGGGCCCGGCCCCCGGACGGTCGAGGGGGTTTACACCGGTGGCCAGGGGATCGCCGGCCACTCCCCGCTCGGCTCCGGGTGTTTCCCCGAGGCGAGCATCGCCTCGACACGCGCGCGCGTGGCGTCGATTTCGCTGGTGGTGATGAGTTCGGCCAACCGGGTGGCAAGCGACGCGCCCGGCGCCAGACCGTCCCGCAGGGAGGTGAGGACCCCGACCGCCTCCGGCGTCAGAGACTCCCCCGCCCACCCCCACAGCAGCGTGCGCAGCTTGTTCTCGGCGTTGAAGGTGACCCCGTGGTCGATGCCGTACAACCGCCCCTCACCGGCGGGCAGCAGATGCCCTCCCTTGCGGTCGGCGTTGTTGATCACGGCGTCGAGCACGGCGAGCCGCCGCAGCCGCACGTCGTCGGCGTGCACGAGCAGCGCCGTCTCTCCCTCGCCGACCTCGGCGAAGCCGATCGCCTTCCAGCCCGCCGCGGGCTCCTCGGCCTCCACCAGGGCCAGCAGTCCGTCCCCGTCGGCCTCCGGCAGGGCCTCGATCCACAGCTGGCACATGCCCTCGCCGTAGGGCCCGTCACGCAGCACGGTGGTGGGGACCAGCCCCCAGCCCGTGGCCTCGGAGACCTCGTACGCGGCCACCTCACGCTGGGCGAGGGTCCCGTCGGGAAAGTCCCACAGGGGCCGCTCCCCGGCGATCGGTTTGTAGACGCAGAACGCGTCCCTGCCCTCGTACGAAACGGAGCAGTACAGCACCGCGTTCGAGGCCTCACGGATCCGTCCGCGCACCTTCAGCTCGCCCAGGGCGAGCAGCTCGGCCGTGGTCACGCTCCGCGGCGGTATCCGTTCTGGCGCGGACATACGTGTCCTTCCGGGTCGAGCGGGAGGCTGCACAGCGGGCAGGGCGGCCGGCCCGCGTTGACGACATCGAGAGCGCGCTTGGCGAAGGCCCTGGCCTGCGCGCCGGTGAGCCGGACGCGGAGCATCGGCGGGCCGTTCTCCTCGTCCTGGAGCAACCTTTCCTCGGCCTCGGCGAGGTCCTCGTCGGTGTCGGCGTCGAGCTCCACGAGCGCCTGCGCCTCGACGATCATGCGCTGTTCGTCACCGTCCCAGGCCAGCGCCATCGTGCCGACCCGGAACTCCTCCTCCACCGGGGTGTCGAGAGGGGCGGTGTCGGACACCTCGGCGGGGGCCATGGCCGGGACGGGTGCGCTGCCGCCGGTGCGCCGTACGACCTCGTCGAGGAGCTCGTCCATTCGTTCGGCGAGCGCGGCGACCTGGGTCTTCTCCAGGGCGACGCTCGTCACCCTGGGGCCTGAGGAGGCCTGCAGGAAGAAGGTACGGCGCCCGGGCAACCCGACCGTACCGGCCACGAAACGGTCCGGGGGGTCGTAGAGGAACACCTGACGGGACACGTCCTGTCTCCATTGGAATCGGCATGTGGACCGGCTGACTGCCTCGGCCCTCATCGGCTGCTGACAACTTGCTGACAACTACTGCGCTGCTTCGACCGCTTCACCCTACTGCGGCCGACGATCACGGTGCGCCCGCACCGCCACCGACCGGGGCGTCCCCGCTGGGGGGCTCCTCGCGCGGCGCCAGGGAGGCGAGGTCGCCGGTGTCCCCGAGGCGCACGAGGAAGGGACGCAGTCGTGTGTAACGGATCGCGGTGATGGAACACGGTTCTACAGAGATCCGCTGGAAGAGGTCGAGATGAAGTCCGAGTGCGTCCGCGACAAGGGATTTGATGATGTCGCCGTGCGAGCACATGACGTAGACGGCGTCGCCGCCGTGGTCGCGCTCCACGCGCGCGTTCCACTCGCGCACCGCTTCGGCCGCCCGTGTCTGCATGGCCCGCATCGATTCCCCGCCGGGGAACGCGGCCGCGGACGGGTGCGCCTGTACGACCTCCATCAGCGGCTCGTCCTTCAGCTCGGCGAGCTTGCGGCCGGACCAGTCGCCGTAGTGCGCCTCCCCGATCCGCTCGTCGGTGTGCGCACGCAGCTCGGGGCGGGCGTCGAGCAGCGGCTGCACGGTCTCCTGGCAGCGCTGCAGGGGGCTGGTGACGACTTCGGAGATCGGCAGCGCGGCGAGCCGCCCGGGCAGCGCCGCGGCCTGCTGTGCACCGCGCTCGTCGAGGGCGACGCCGGGCGTCCAGCCGGCGAGCAGCCCAGCGGTGTTGGCGGTCGAGCGTCCGTGCCGTACGAGAATCAGGGTGGGCATGCCGCCCAGCGTAAACGGGTGGCTCGGGGACCCGGAGGGGCCTGTGGACAACGGCGGCCGGAGTGCGGTGGCGGCCGGACGACGGGAGAATACGCTCCGTGATCGTCGACTGCGCCATTTACCATCACGGGCGCCGGACGGAGGGCCCCGAGGACCTCTCCGACGCCCTGGATCTGGCACGCGCCGAAGGCGACGCGTTCATCTGGATCGGGCTCTACGAGCCGACGGAGCAGGAGTTCGACCTCGTCACCGAGGAGTTCGGGCTGCACCCGTTGGCGGTCGAGGACGCACTCAAGGCGCATCAGCGGCCCAAGCTGGAGATGTTCGACGATTCACTGTTCGTGGTCCTGAAGCCGGTCGCGTACGAGGCGGAGAGCGATGTCGTCACCACCGGTGAGGTGATGGTGTTCATGGGGGACGCCTTCGTGGTGACCGTCCGGCACGGCGAGTGCTCGCCTCTCGCGCAGGTGCGCCGCCGGCTGGAGAAGGACCCCGAGATGCTGCGGCATGGGCCGACGGCGGTGCTCTACTCGATCGCCGACGCCACGGTCGACCACTACCTGGAAGTGGCGACCGAGCTCCAGACGGACCTGGAGGAGCTGGAGTCGGAGGTCTTCTCGCCGAACGGCGGCGGTTCACGGAACACCGCGTCCAGGATCTACACGTTCAAGCGGCAGATCCTGGAGTTCCGGCGGGCCACGGTCCCCCTGACCGTTCCGCTGACCCGCCTCTCGGGCTCGGGCACCGCCGGCACCCCGGTGCCGTTCGTGAACGAGAAGGCGCAGCCCTTCTTCCGCGACGTCAACGACCATCTGGCCCGTGTGAACGAGTCGGTGGAGGGCCTGGACCGGCTGGTCTCGGACATCCTCGCGGCGCATCTCGCGCAGATGAGCGTGCGCCAGAACGACGACATGCGGAAGATCTCGGCGTGGGCGGCCATGGCCGCGGTCCCCACGATGATCGCCGGCATCTACGGCATGAACTTCGACCACATGCCCGAGTTGCACTGGCTCTGGTCCTACCCGGTGGTGATCCTGACGATGGTGGCGCTCGAATTCCTGCTGTACCACCTCTTCAAGCGGCGAGGCTGGCTGTGACCGGCGTGCGACCGGGTGGGCTGCGTACGACGTACGGAGGGTGCGCGACCGCGGGTCACGCCACCTCCGGTGCGGGGGGCGCGGGACCGCCCAGAGGATCGCGGTGTTCCGGCATCCTCAGGGAGACCATGCGGTGCCAGCCCGCGGCGCGCTCGTAGGCGTAGACGGTGTGGATGGCCGCGGCGAGCATCGCCGCCCTGGCCCTCGACCAGCCGAGAATGCCTCCCATGTGGGCCATCACGGCGAGACTGACGTCCCGGTAGACGCGGATCTCGGCGAGCGCGCACGTGCGGAGCGTCCGCCGGATGGCGTGGCCGTGTCCGGCGGACGCGAAGCGGAGCAGCTCCTCGTGGCAGTAGGCGAGGTGCCGGTCCTCGTCCTCGGAGATCATCCGGACCGCGCGACCGATGTCGGGATGGTCGGCGAAGTGCCTGAGCAGCAGCTCCATCTGCTCGGAGGCACGCTGCTCGGTGACCCTGCTGTGGGCGAGGTAGGTGACGATGTCCCCTACGGTGAGTGGCTGCCGGCCCTTCAGCTTGTCGTGGGCGAGGCCGATCCCGTGCCGTTCCAGGAGCATCGTGTAGTCGGTGTCGGCCGGGACCTCGACCGGCGTGAGGCCGCGCTTGTTCATCAGGGCGTTGAAGATCCGTCCGTGCTTGTCCTCGTCGGCGCCGTGCCGGGTGATCTTCGGGGCGAGTTCGCGTGCGCTCGGCGGAACGAGGGCGGCGATGCGCGCGTTCTCCCAGCCACCCTGCGACTCCCCGCTGGCGGCGATGGAGCAGAAGAGCCGGAACGACTCGTCGTTGTCGAGGATCTCCTGGAACAGGCTCTTGGCCGAAAGCATCGATGACACCCTTTCTGCAGGGTCCGCAGAAAACGAGTCAAATGGGATGCCGGGGGCCCGGCAACCGATGTGTCGGACAAATGCGCCGAACGAACGATGACGGGGCGGGCCCGAGCGCGTAACCCAGGGCACGCCCGCGCGTTGTTCCCCGTGACGGCCGTGGCGGGGAAGACCCCCCGAGCCCCCACCACGGCCGCAGAACTTCTTCCGTCTCTCCAGGGGACGGGTTGCGACGTGTTACGCCAGACCGGCCCGCTCCAGCGCGTCCGAACCCGCGCGGAGCGAGGCGATCCGGTCCTCCAGCGTGAAGCCGGCCGGCGACAGCGTGAGCGTGGTGACGCCCGCCGCCGCGTAGGCCTTCATCCGCTCGGCGATGCGGTCCACGGAGCCGAGCAGGGTGGTCTGGTCGATCAGCGCGTGCGGAACGGCGGCGGCCGCGCCCTCCTTGTCGCCGGACAGGTACTTGTCCTGGATCTCGGCGGCCTCCTTCTCATATCCCATGCGCTGGGCGAGCTGGTTGTAGAAGTTCTGCTTGCGGCTGCCCATGCCGCCGACGTACAGCGCGGTGTAGGGGCGGAACATGTCGGCGAGCGCCGTCACGTCCTTGTCGGCGCCGACGGCGAGCGGCAGCGTCGGACAGACGTCGAAGCCCTCCATGGTCTTGCCGGCCTTCTCGCGACCCGCGCGCAGATGGCGCAGCGCGGTGTCCTCGAGGTGCTCGGCCGAGGGGAAGATCAGCAGGGCGCCGTCGGCGATCTCGCCGGTCTGCTCCAGGTTCTTCGGGCCGATCGCGGCGATGTACAGCGGGATGTGCTCGCGCTGCGGGTGCACCGTCAGCTTGATCGGCTTGCCCGGACCGTCCGGCAGCGGCAGCGTCCAGTGCTCACCCTCGTACGACAGCCGCTCGCGGGTCATCGCCTTGCGTACGATCTCGACGTACTCGCGGGTGCGGGCCAGCGGCTTGTCGAACTTGACGCCGTACCAGCCCTCGGAGACCTGCGGCCCGGAAACGCCGAGGCCGAGGCGGAAGCGCCCGCCGGAGAGCGAGTCGAGCGTCGCGGCGGTCATCGCGGTCATCGCGGGCTGACGGGCCGGGATCTGGAAGATCGCCGAGCCGACGTCGATGCGCTCGGTCTTGGCGGCGACCCAGGTGAGCACGGTGGCCGCGTCCGAGCCGTAGGCCTCGGCGGCCCAGCACACCGCGTATCCCAGTCGGTCGGCCTCCTGGGCGACGGCGAGATTGTCCGCGTCCATTCCGCCGCCCCAGTAGCCGAGGTTGATCCCGAGCTGCATGGCCGATCCCCTTACCGATCAGTAACGTCCCTTGTGCCGCAGACCCTAGCGCGCTGGTGGGCGCGGCGGCGGGAACGGGTTCAGGTCTGATCATCCAGGTTGTCCACAGGGCCCCCACGAGGCCAGTTTTGGCCAGTAATCTCGGCGTCCATGGAGCAGAGGCATCTCGGCCGTACCGGCCTGCGTGTGTCCCGGATCGGACTCGGCACCCTCACATGGGGGCGGGATACCGACGAGCACGACGCCGCGGAGCTGTTGAAGGTGTTCTGGGAAGCGGGCGGGAACCTCGTCGACACCGCGGATGTGTACGGGGACGGGGAGTCGGAGTACCTGCTCGGACAACTCATAGAAGGGCTCGTGCCGCGTCGCGACCTGGTCATTTCCACGAAGGCGGGCAGTGTGCCCGACCCGGACCGGCGGTTCGACGGCTCGCGCGGGCATCTCCTGTCGGCACTCGACGCCTCGCTTCAGCGTCTCGGCACGGACTACGTGGATCTGTGGCACGTCCACGCCTTCGACCCGGACACCCCGCTGGACGAGACCCTCCAGGCGCTCGACCTCGCGGTCAGCAGCGGTCGCGCGCGGTACGCGGGGGTGTCCAACTTCTGCGGCTGGCAGCTCGCCAAGGCGGCGACCTGGCAGCTGGCGGCGCCCGGGACACGGACGCGGATCGCGAGTACGCAGATGGAGTACTCCCTGCTCCAGCGCGGTGTGGAGCGGGAGGTGCTGCCCGCGGCGCTCGACCTGGGCGTGGGCCTGCTGCCGTCCTCCCCGCTCGGGCGGGGTGTGCTCACCGGGAAGTACCGGGGCGGCACACCGTCGGACTCCCGGGGCGGCTCGGAGCACCTCGCGCCGTTCGTCGCGCCGTACCTGGACGACACGGCGAGCGGCATCGTGGACGCGGTGACGACGGCGGCGGACGGCCTCGCGGTCACGCCGTTGCAGGTCGCCCTCGCCTGGGTCCGCGACCGGCCCGGTGTCGCCGCCCCGATCGTCGGCGCGCGCAACGCGCAGCAGCTCACGGCCGCGTTGTCAGTGGAGACCCTTAGTCTTCCTGACGAGATCTGCCGGGCGCTCGACGATGTGTCGGCACCGGTGCACCACTATCCCGATCACGACTGGAGCACGCTGTGAGCACGGAGCCCGAGACCACGGAGGAAGTGGAGCCGGGGATGCCGGGCGCGGGAGCGACCGCCGACCCGCAGGACGTGGACACGGATACAGACACGGATACAGACGCGGCTACGGAGACGGCCGCGGACGCCGTCGAGGGCGGCGCGGAGACCGAAGGCGCGGCGGACGCCAAGAAGCTGTCCGAGGCAGAGGCCGAGTTGGCGGCGCAGCGGCTGGAGCGGGAGCGGATCGAGCGGCGGAAGGCCGAGAAGCAGGGGCCGATCGCGGCCGGGACCAAGCTCAGCGGGACGGCCGCCGATCTGCTCGCGGCGGTGCGGGCCGTGGAAAGCGGCGAGAAGCCCGTGGCCACCGCCTTCCGTGAGCCCGAGCCGACGCCGCGCAGGGCGGTCGCCCCGGAGCCCGTGCAGCGCCCGCAGCCGGTGGCCGCCCCGGCCGAGACCTCGGCGGCCCTCGCACCGGAAGCCGTCGCCGCCGTACGCGCCGTACTGGGCGAAGGCGGCGCACCGGACACCCTCGCGCCGGGGGCCCTCGCGGCACTCGGCGAGGGCGCGGACGACCAGCTGCGCGAGGACCCCTGGCAGTTGCTGCGGGTCGCCGGGGTGCGGCCCGAGCAGGCCGACGGGTTCGCCCGCGCGCTGCTCGGCGCGGAGTGCCGCCCGGACGACGAGCGGCGCGGGCGTGCGGTCACCGTATGGCTCCTCGAGCAGGCGGCCCTCGCCGGGCACACCGCTCTCGACGCCCCTGCGCTCACCGCCGCGCTCGACCAGCGCGCGGTGCCGGATCCGGACGCGGCCGTGCAGAGCGCCCTCGCGGAGGGCGACGCGCTGGTCTTCCAGGACGCCCTCGACACCGCGCCCCCGGCCCGGGAGGAGGGCGCCGAGGAGTCCGAGGAACGCCCGGTCCGCGTCCTCATCGGCCTGGAGCGGTACGCGCTGGCCGAGGAGAGCCTCGCCGACGGACTGGCCCGGGTCATGAACTCCGTACCGAAGACGGACGGCTCCGCCGACAGGTGGGAGCAGGCCGCCGCCTCGGCCACCCGCTCCGCCGCGGAGCTGATCCGGGCGGTCGCGGGCCACGGCCTGGTCCTGCACACCGGCGGGCACGCGTCCCAGGCCGAGGTGGCGGCACTGCTGCACGCCGCGCGCGGTCTCGGACTGCGCGGCTGGGCGGCCACCCACACGCCGAGCGGCCGTGACGACTGCACGGCCCGGACGGCGGAGTACGACCTGCCGGACGGCCCCTCGGGCGACGCCGGGGACGGGCCGGTCACCGGGGTCGCCACCGTCGCGGGACTCCTCGCGGGCGCCGAAGGCCCGGGCCGGGACGCGGACGGCGCCTTCGACCTGGACCTCCTGATCGTCCTGGACGCGCCGCAGCTGGACGTCGAGACAGCGGCGATGCTCGCCGAATCGCTGCCGGACGGCGCACGGCTGGTGCTGAGCGGGGACCCGGGAGTGCTGTGGTCGGCGGGTCCCGGGCGGGTGTTCGCCGATCTGCTCGCCGCCCGGGTGTGCCCGCAGGTGGCCTCGCGGACGCCGGACCCCGGCCCCGTCGGGGAGCTGGTCTCCGGGGTCGGCATCGGCGAGCTGAACCAGGTCGAGGCGCCCGGCAAGGAAGTCGTGATCGTCCCCGTGCGGGACGCCGGCGAGGCGGTGCACCGGACCGTGCAGCTGGTCGCGGACTCGGTGCCGCGCGCCATCGGCATCCCGGCCGAGCAGACGCAGGTGATCACCCCGGGGCACGGCGGTGCCGTCGGCACCCGCGCGCTCAACAGCGCGCTCAAGGAGCGGCTGAACCCGGGCCCCGGCCGCTTCGGGGGCTTCGACCCCGGGGACCGCGTCGCCCACTCCCCCGCTCCGGGTCGTACGGCGATGGGGCACGTGGTGAAGGCCGATGCCGACGGGCTGCACCTGGAGTGCTCGGGTCTGCCCGTCGTCGTACCGAAGGAGCGGGTGGAGCAGTCCGTGCGGCACGGCTGGGCGCTCACCGCGCACCAGGCGGTCGGTCTGCGCTGGCCCGCCGCGGTCGTGGTGCTCCCCGGTGACGCCGCGGCGACCCTGACCAGGCCTTGGGTCTACACGGCCTTCGGCCGGGCCGAGCGCCATCTGTCCGTGGTCCACGGGGTGGAGCAGGCCCTGCAGCGGGCGGTGGCCGAGGTCCCGCAGAAGCCGCGCACCACGCGCCTGCCCGCCCTGCTCAAGGCACAGGTCCCGGCGGCGGGCTGAGCCGCCGACCGGGGACACGGCCCCCGTACGCGGGAAGGTGGCGGCCACCGGGCTTCCGGTGACCGCCACCTTCCTGTGAGGCGGTGCTCAGCGCTCCCGCGACGGCATGCTCAGGATCCCTGTGACGCGGTGCTCAGCGATCGGCGTCCAGCGGCTCCAGATCCCCGTCCTCGTCCAGTTCGGAGTCCGGGGCGAGGTCGTCCTCCAGCTCGTCGTCGTCCGACTCGTCGTCGAAGACCGCGCTGACGTCGAAGCGGCAGACCACGCGCTGCGGGTCGATCGCCTCGAAGGGGGTCTCCAGCCACTCGCCGGGGTCGGCCGGTTCGTCGGCGGCCGTGACCCAGAGTGTGGAGTCGCCTTCCTCCAGGCCGAACTCCTTGTGCCGGGAGGCGATCTCGTCCGGCTCGAACTCGCCGAACAGGACGCCCAGCGCCCCGTGCACCGTGCCGGACGCCGCGTCGAAGCCCGCGGCCGCGGTGGCCCCGTTCTCCTCCACGGCCTCCACCCGCTGGGCCTGTGCCAGCAGTCGCTGAGGCTCCACCACCGCGTAGTCCCGGCGGATCAGCACGCTCAGCGCGTTCGGCTCCTCGGGGCCCGTGTACGGCGGCAGCGTGTCGTCGCTGCCGGGAATCTCGAAGGGAGTGACCTCGTCATAGCGGTCGTAGAGCAGCTCGTCGTACTCCTCGGCCGCGGCGGCCAGCTCGTTGAACGCCTCGTATACGGCCGGGTCGTCATCGCCCGACCTGCGCTCGACCGCGGCCAGGTGGCGGTCGAGAGCGGTCTTGACAGCCTCGGCGGCGGCGCGTACCTCGGCAGCGGTGGGCTGCACAGCATCAGACATAGTGCAGACGCTATCCGTACCGGGCCTCTGCCCGCACAATAGATGCGATGCCGGAATACGAATTTGTCGACGTGTACGTGCCGCGCGGGGTGTCCCGCAAGGAGACGACACGCCTGCTGACGGACCATGCGGAGTACGGACACTGGGAGTTGGACCGCCTCAGCCTGCACCCCGACGGCAGTCGCAAGGTGCGGCTGCGCCGGCGGATCATCCGCCAGGTGCGTGCCACGTGGTGAGCGAAAGCGGCTGAAACGGAGCGGGCCCCGCCCGTGCGGGCCCGCGCCGGTCGCTTCGCCACAGGAGATGCCTGTGGCGAAGCGATCAGGCCTGCCCCGGCCCCCGTTCCGGGCCCGGACACTTCTCCCCGTCCTGCCGATTACGCGCCCGAGCGCGCCCGGCGGTAGAGCACGGCGCCCGCCAGCAGCGCGCCCGCGGCCGCCGGGATCACCGCGCCGATCGGCAGGTCACTGCCGGTGTGGGCGAGCTGCGCCGCGGCGCTGTGCGGCTGGGAGACGTGCTGCGTCCCCGGGTGGTTGGGGTACGAGCTGGGCGGCGTACCCGGGGTTCCGGGGTGCCCGGGCGTACCCGGGGTTCCGGGATTGCCGGGCTGGCCCGGGTTCCCGGGCTGACCGGGGTGTCCGGGCTGTCCCGGGTTCCCCGGCTGTCCCGGGTAACCGGGGTGACCGGGCTGTCCCGGGTTCCCCGGCTGACCGGGGTGCCCCGGCTGTCCCGGGTGCCCGGGCTGTCCCGGGTAACCAGGGTGACCGGGGTGGCCAGGGTGACCGGGGTGGCCAGGCTGACCGGGGTGGCCACCGCCGGGCGGGTAGTGGGTGTGGCCGCCGTGTCCGTTCGCGCAGTCGTTGCCCATCGCCGGGTTGCCGACTCCGACGACGTTCACGCTGTTGCCGCACACGTTGACCGGCACGTCGATCGGTACCTGGACGTGGTTGCCGGAGCCGACGCCCGGCGAGCCACTCGCGTGCCCACCGGCGTGGGAGCCACCCGAGTGCGAACCACCACCCCCGTAGCCACCAACTCCGTAGCCGCCACCGTCATGGCCGCCACTCCCGTAGCCGCCTCCATAACCGCCCCCGTGCCCCCCGGCGGACGACCCACCGCCGCCGTGGTTGACGCACTTGTTGCCCATCGCCGGGTTGAGCAACCCGACGACGTTCACGGTGTTTCCGCAGACGTTGACCGGCACGTGCACCGGTGCCTGCACCGTGTTGCCCGACAGCACGCCGGGCGAGTCCGAACTGGCGCCGCTCGCACCCGAGTCGGCGTGTGCGTAGCCTCCGGTCGCGGCGAGCACGCCGGTCGCGGCCGCCACGGTCATCAGGCCCTTGCGGGTGACCTGTCGCATAGCTGTATTCCCTGCCTTAGTCCTTGGCTTGGACCCTCCGGAACGCGCACGCGTCCGTCCTGGCGTGCGCCGAAAGCCGGGCGGCCCCGGAGCGCATGGCGCGCTCCGGGGCCGACGGGCTCAGACCCTCGTGGGGTGTGGCACAACGTCAGTTGTTGATGCAGGTGTTGCCGAAGGCGGGGTTCAGCAGCCCGATCACGGAGACCGTGTTGCCGCAAACGTTCACCGGGACGTGAACGGGCACCTGGATGACGTTGCCGGAGATGACACCCGGGGAGTGCACAGCGGCACCCTGGGCACCCGAGTCGGCGACGGCCAGGCCCGCACCCGCGAGAACCAGACCACCAGTGGCAGCCGCAGCAGCGACGACCTTCTTGATCATTATTCCTCCTTGTTGGCAATGCGATCCCAAGCAGCGGATCACATCAGCTGTAACGAGGAGGAACTACTAGAGCTACGAGCTTATGGTCGCATTCACCCGTCCCGGGCGATCTCCGTACGTACGGGCGAATGCGGGCGTCAACGTGTCATGACGCCTCGATGAAGCGGTCGAGCACACGGACGCCGAACTTCAGGGCATCCACCGGCACCCGCTCGTCGACCCCGTGGAACATGCCCGCGAAGTCCAGCTCCGGCGGCAGCTTGAGCGGGGCGAAGCCGAAGCAGCGGATGCCGAGGTCGGCGAAGGACTTGGCGTCGGTGCCGGCCGAGAGCATGTAGGGCACGGCCCGCGCGATCGGGTCCTCGGCGGACAGCGCGGTCTGCATGGCGTCGACCAGCGCCCCGTCGAAGGTGGTCTCCAGCGCCTTGTCCGCGTGCACGTCCTCACGCTTGACCCTCGGTCCGAGAATCCGGTCCAGGTCGGTGAGGAACTCCTCCTCGTACCCCGGCAGGTACCGCGCGTCGACGTGCGCGGTCGCCTGCCCCGGAATCACGTTGACCTTGTATCCGGCACCGAGCTGGGTCGGGTTGGCGGTGTTCTGCAGGGAGGCGCCGATGAGCTTGGCGATGCCGCCGAGCTTGGCGAGCGTCTCGTCCATGTTCTCCGGGTCGAGCTCGGTGCCGAGCGCGTCACCGAGCTCGTCGAGGAAGTGCCGCAGCGTCTTCGTCACCCGGACCGGGAACTTGTGCCGCCCGAGCCGTCCGACGGCCTCGGACAGCTCGGTGATCGCGTTGTCCTTGTGGATCATCGAACCGTGCCCGGCGGTGCCGTCCACGGTGAGCTTCATCCAGTGCATGCCCTTCTGGGCGGTCTCGACGAGGTACAGCCGCAGCTTCTCGTTGACCGTGAAGGAGAACCCGCCGACCTCGCCGATCGCCTCGGTCACGCCCTCGAAGAGGTCGGGGTGCTTGTCGACGAGGTGCCGCGCGCCCCACGTACCGCCGGCCTCCTCGTCGGCGAGGAACGCGAGGACGATGTCACGCGGCGGCTTGCGCCCGCTGCGCAGCCGGTCCCGGACGACCGCCAGCGTCATGGCGTCCATGTCCTTCATGTCGACCGCGCCGCGGCCCCACACCATCCCGTCCGCGATCTCGCCGGAGAAGGGGTGATGGGTCCAGTCCGCCGCGTTGGCCGGTACGACGTCGGTGTGGCCGTGGATGAGCAGCGCGGGGCGCGAGCGGTCCTCGCCCTCGATACGGGCCACGGTCGACGCGCGCCCCTTGTGCGACTCGAAGATCTGCGGCTCGAGCCCGACCTCGGCGAGCTTCTCGGCCACGTACTCCGCGGCTTTGCGCTCACCGGGTCCGGAGTGGTCCCCGTAGTTGCTGGTGTCGATCTGGATCAGCTCGCGACAGAGGTCCACGACCTCGTCCTCGCCAGAGACGCTCCTGGCCGTGTTCGATTCGCTCACGCTGCTTCCTCCCACTGTCACTGCTGGTGGTCCCCCCTCATCCTCTCCCCCACCCCCTCCTCGCCCCAAGGCCGGACCCGGCCCGTCACACGCCGTTCACGCGGCGACGGGGTGTGACCGGAGGCCCTCGAAAGCCTGGTAATGTTTCCTCTGTCGCCGCGAGGGAAACCCCGCGCGACAGACACCTTGTCCGGGTGGCGGAATGGCAGACGCGCTAGCTTGAGGTGCTAGTGCCCTTTATCGGGCGTGGGGGTTCAAGTCCCCCCTCGGACACACAGAGGAGTGAGGGCCGCGACCATCAGGTCGCGGCCCTCACTCGTTGTACGCATCGCAGGCCCCTTGTATGCGGACCGCAGGCCTCAACTCGTCGTGTTCACCGCGTTACGGACAGATGTGGGGCAGATCTCGTCAGGATGACATACCCCCATGTCAGAGCACCGTCACGACACCGGAATCAGTGGTTCCGGTGCCCTCGTACGGCCTCCCCGCATGGCTGATGACCAGGTACGCGACTAGCGTCGTACTAAAATTCAAGGCTTGTTCGGAGCTGGACCGGAATATCCCCAGGCATACCTGTGGGCCCACCAGCTCCCCGGACGCTCCGGGAACAACACGTGAGGATCCGATGGCAGCCCTCGAGCAAGGCCCCGCACTCGCGCTGTTCGACGAGGAGGTGCGCGCGGAGTTCGGCGACCCGGCGCGCTTCTCCGCCTCCGTCGCCGCCTCGCCGCGCACGCTGGTCGACATCCTCGACGCCACCGTCCGGGCCCACCCCGACGAGCCCGCCCTCGACGACGGCCACCGGGCCCTCACCTACCGCGCCCTGGCCGTCGAGGTCGAGGCCCTGCGGCGGCGGCTGAGCGCCGCCGGGGTGGGCCTCGGCGACCGGGTCGGCGTCCGCGTCCCCTCCGGCACCAACGAGCTGTACGTCGCCATCCTCGCCGTACTGGCCGCGGGCGCGGCCTATGTGCCGGTGGACGCCGAGGACCCCGACGAGCGGGCCGAGCTGGTCTTCGGCGAGGCGGAGGTGCGGGCCGTCATCGGGGCCGGGCACCGGCTGACCGTCAACGGCACCTCCGAGGTGCCCGCCGCGCGGCCCGGTGCCGAGCACGACGCCTGGATCATCTTCACCTCCGGGTCCACGGGCAAGCCCAAGGGCGTGGCCGTCAGTCACCGCAGCGCCGCCGCGTTCGTCGACGCCGAGGCGGAGCTGTTCCTCACCGAGGACCCGATCGGGCCCGGTGACCGGGTCATGGCGGGCCTGTCCGTCGCCTTCGACGCCTCCTGCGAGGAGATGTGGCTGGCCTGGCGCTACGGCGCCTGTCTGGTGCCCGTGCCGCGCTCCCAGGTGCGCAGCGGCGCCGATCTGGGGCCCTGGCTGGTCGAGCAGGAGATCAGCGTCGTCTCGACCGTGCCGACGCTCGCCGCGCTCTGGGAGCCGGAGGCCCTGGCCGACGTACGGCTGCTGATCTTCGGCGGTGAGGCCTGCCCGCCCGAGCTGGTCCAGCGACTGGTGACCGAGGGCCGCGAGGTGTGGAACACCTACGGGCCCACCGAGGCGACCGTCGTCGCCTGTGCCTCGCTGATGACCGGCGAGGAGCCGATCCGGATCGGCCTGCCCCTGAACGGCTGGGAGTTGGCCGTGGTCGACGAGGCCGGCGAGCCCGTGGCCATGGGCGACAGCGGCCAGCTGGTGATCGGCGGGGTCGGGCTCGCCCGGTATCTCGACGCCGAGAAGGACGCGGAGAAGTACGCGCCGCTGCAGGCGCTCGGCTGGGAGCGGGCATACCGCAGTGGTGACCTCGTCAAGGCCGAGCCGGAGGGGCTGATCTTCCTCGGGCGGGCCGACGAGCAGATCAAGCTCGGCGGGCGCCGCATCGAGCTCGGCGAGGTCGACACCGCGCTCCAGGCGCTCCCCGGTGTGGCGGGCGCCGCCGCCGCCGTCCGGACCGCCCGCAGCGGCAACCAGCTGCTCGTCGGCTATGTCGTCACCCAGGAGGGCTGGGACCAGGCCGCCGCCGTCGAGAAGCTGCGCGCCGAACTGCCCGCGGCCCTCGTCCCGCTGCTCGCCCCGGTCGCGGACCTGCCGACCCGTACCTCGGGCAAGGTCGACCGGGGCGCGCTTCCCTGGCCCCTGGAGGGCCTGGAGACCGGCGGTGCGAAGGAACAGCTCTACGGCACCGAGGCCTGGCTCGCCGAGCAGTGGAGCGAGGTCCTCGGCATCCCGGTCGGCAGCGGGTCCGACGACTTCTTCGCGATCGGCGGTGGCAGCCTCGCCGCCGCCCAGCTCACCACCCGGCTGCGCACCCGCTACCCCAGCGCCGCCGTGCTCGACATCTACCAGCAGCCCGTCCTGCGCAAGCTGGCCCGGCATCTGGAGAAGTCCGCGCAGGACGACGGCGGCGACCGGGTGATCGCCCCGGTGCCGCTGCGCGCCAAGGTGGCCCAGCTGTTCCTGCTGATACCCCTGTTCACGCTGATGGGGCTGCGCTGGACCGTGGCGCTGGCCGCGCTCGGGAACGTACTGCACTGGTTCGGTCCCTACCCCTGGGCACCGAGCGCATCGTGGTGGCTCGTCGGCGCCGGGGCGGTCGTGCTCTACAGCCCGCCGGGACGGCTCGCGATCGCGGCGGGCGGGGCGCGGCTGCTGCTGCGCCGCGTGAAGCCCGGGCGCTACCCGCGCGGCGGAAGCGTGCATCTGCGGCTGTGGACCGCCGAGCGGCTGGCCGAGTTCAGTGGCGCGGCCTCGCTGACCGGGTCCTGGCTGGAGCGGTACGCGCGTGCCCTGGGCGCCAAGGTCGGCGCGGACGTCGATCTGCACTCGCTGCCGCCGGTGACCGGCATGCTCAAGCTGGGCCGGGGTGCCGCCGTCGAGTCCGAGGTGGACCTGTCGGGGTACTGGCTGGACGGTGACCGGCTGGAGATCGGGCAGGTCAAGGTCGGCGCCGGTGCGGTGGTCGGGACGCGCAGCATCCTCTTCCCGGGCGCGCGCGTCGGCAAGCGGGCGGAGGTGGCGCCGGGTTCGGCGGTCGCCGGGCAGATTCCCACCGGGCAGCGCTGGGCCGGAGCGCCCGCCGGCAAGCTCGGCAAGGCGAAGCGTGCCTGGCCCAAGGAGCGTCCGCGCCGGGGTACGTACTGGCGGGCGATGTACGGCGCGACCGGTTTCGCGCTGACCGCACTGCCCGTTCTTTCCGCCGTGGCCGCGCTCCTGGTGGCTCATCTGTTCGTGAGCGCGGACGCCGGGCTCGGTGCGGCCCTGCGCGGCGCGGCGCTCGCACTGGTCCCGGCCACGCTCGCCTTCGGGCTCGCGTACGCGCTGCTGCTCCTGGTCGGCGTGCGTCTGCTCAGCCTGGGCCTGCGCGAAGGCACCTACCCGACGCACAGCCGGATCGGCTGGCAGGCCTGGACCGTCACGCAGCTGATGGACCGCTCGCGCGACACGCTGTTCCCGCTGTACGCCGGGCTGATCACGCCGGTGTGGCTGCGGCTGCTCGGTATGAAGATCGGCCGGGGTGCCGAGGTCTCCACCGTCCTCGCGCTGCCCAGTCTCACCACCGTGGGCGAGGGCGCCTTCCTCGCCGACGACACCCTGACCGCGCCGTACGAACTGGGCGGCGGCTGGATGCGGATCGGGCGTGCCGAGATCGGCCGCCGGGCCTTCCTCGGTAACTCCGGGATGACCGCGCCGGGCCGCAGCGTGCCGGACGGCGGGCTGGTCGGGGTGTTGTCGGCGACGCCGAAGAAGGCGAAGAAGGGCAGCTCGTACCTGGGTCTGCCGCCGGTGAAGCTGCCGCGCTCGACGCAGGACGGCGATCAGAGCCGTACCTACGACCCGCCCGCGCGGCTGCTGTGGGCGCGGGCGCTCGTGGAGCTGTGCCGGATCGTGCCGGTGTTCTGCTCGGCGGCGCTGGCGGTGCTGACCGTCGCCGCGCTGAGCGCACTGGGCGTCTGGGCGCCGCTGCTGGCCGGAGTCGTGTTCCTGGGTGTCGGTGCGCTGGCCTGCGTGACGTCCATCGTGGCGAAGTGGCTGCTGGTGGGCCGGCACCGGGCGGGCGAGCACCCGCTGTGGAGCGGTTTCGTGTGGCGAAACGAACTGGCGGACACCTTCGTCGAGGTCGTCGCCGTGCCGTGGCTGGCCGGCTCCGTGCCCGGTACGCCGCTGATGACGGCGTGGCTGCGCGGCCTCGGCGCCCATATCGGCAAGGGCGCATGGATCGAGAGTTACTGGCTGCCCGAGACGGACCTGGTGACCCTGGAGGACGCGACCACGGTCAACCGGGGCTGCGTCCTGCAGACCCACCTCTTCCACGACCGGATCTTGCGGACGGATACTGTTGTCCTCCGTGAGGGCGCCACTCTGGGCCCGGGCGGAATCGTCCTTCCCGGCAGCACAGTCGGGGCGCGCAGCACGCTGGGACCCGCGTCGCTCGTCATGGCGGCGGAGTCCGTCCCCGACGACACCCGCTGGCTGGGCAACCCGATCGAGGCATGGCGTTCCTAGGCGCGGCCCGTACGGCGTCCGGGGACGGTGCACCGGCACGTCGTACGAGCACAGCGCAGGGAGCAGACGCAAGCGTGAGCGTTCAGCAGACAGTGGGTTCGGACCCGTACTTCCCGGCCAACGGTGATCCCCGTTACCGGGTGCACCGGTATGAGCTCGCGCTGGACTACCGCCCCGGTCCCAACCGGCTGTCCGGCACCGCGCGGCTCAACGCCATAGCGGGCCGGGCTCCACTCGCCGAGTTCCAGCTGAACCTGGCCGACTTCCGGATCGGCCGGGTCCGGGTCGACGGCAAGGCACCGCACTACACGCACCGGGGCGGCCGGTTGCGCATCCGCCCGCCGAAGCCGATACGGGCCGGGGCCGCGTTCACGGTGGAGGTGCACTGGTCGGGCAACCCCAAGCCGGTCCCCAGCCCCTGGGGCGAGCTCGGCTGGGAGGAGCTGGAGGACGGGGCGTTGGTGGCGAGCCAGCCGATCGGCGCGCCCTCCTGGTACCCGTGCAACGACCGCCCCGCCGACAAGGCCTCGTACCAGATCTCGATCACGACGCCGTCGGCGTACTCGGTGGTGGCGGGCGGCCGGCTGCTCACCCGCACGACGAAGGCGTCGACGACGACCTGGGTGTACGAGCAGGCGGCGCCGACCTCCAGCTATCTGGTCGGGCTGTCGATCGGGAAGTACCAGACGGTACTGCTCGGCGACCCCGGGCTCGGCGGCGTACCGCAGACGGGGCATCTGCCCGCGCACCTGCTCGCCGCTTTCTCCCGGGACTTCGCGCGGCAGCCCGCGATGATGGAGCTGTTCGAGCAGATCTTCGGGCCGTATCCGTTCGGCGAGTACGCCGTCGTGGTGACCGAGGAGGAGCTCGATGTCCCCGTCGAGGCACAGGGGTTGTCGCTGTTCGGCGCCAACCACGTGGACGGGGCGCGGGGTTCGGAGCGGCTGGTCGCGCACGAGCTGGCGCACCAGTGGTTCGGCAACAGCGTGTCCATCGCGGACTGGCGGCACATCTGGCTGAACGAGGGCTTCGCGAAGTACGCCGAGTGGCTGTGGTCGGAGCGGTCGGGGGGCCGTACGGCCCAGCAGTTGGCCGCTCTCGCGCACCGCAAGCTGTCCGGGCAGCCGAAGGACCTGGTGCTGTCCGACCCGGGCCGCAAGCTGATGTTCGACGACCGGCTCTACGAGCGCGGCGGGCTCACCCTGCACGCGCTGCGCTGCGCGATGGGGGATGACGCCTTCTTCCGTATGGTGCGCGGCTGGGCCGCCCTGCACCGGGGCGGCGCGGTCACCACGGCGGCGTTCACCGCGCATGCCGCCCGGTACTCGGCCGAGCCGCTGGACGACCTGTTCGGGGCCTGGCTGCGTACGGCGAAGCTGCCGCCGCTGCCCACCCTGGCCGCACCGGTCGCGCCGATGCCTGCCCGGCCGACGTACCCGCCGACCAACGCCGACTCGGCGTAGGGCCCTGCGGGCGGGGAGAGAGGCCCCTCCGGGCCGGGAGAGAATGGCGGTCATGACCAGTCGTAGCTGCCCGTGCGGGCTGCCCGAGCCGTACGCGCGGTGCTGTGGGCGTTTCCACCGCGGTGAGGCGCTCGCGCCGACCCCGGAGCGTCTGATGCGGTCGCGGTACTGCGCCTTCGTCAAGGAGGACGAGGCGTACCTGCTGCGGACCTGGCATCCGCGGACCCGCCCGGCGCGGGTCGACTTCGATCCGGGGATGCGGTGGACGGGTCTGGAGATCCTCGACACGGGGCAGGGCTCGGCCTTCCACTCCGTGGGGACCGTGACCTTCCGGGCCTCCTACCGGGGCGGTTCGCTGCACGAGCGGAGCCGGTTCGAGCGGGTCGACGGGGCCTGGGTGTACGTCGACGGCGACTTCCTGGAGTAGGACGCCTACGGCGCGAGGATGTCCAGTTCCTGGAGCGCGCCGACCGTGATCTGGCGGGTGAGTTCCTCGGCGCGGGACGCGTCGCCCCCGCGGACCGCCTCCGCGACCTGGACGTGCAGGGTGACGGCGGCCGGGTCGGGGTCCTCGAACATCACCTCGTGGTGGGTGCGGCCCGCGAGGACCTCGGCGACCACGTCACCGAGACGGGCGAACATCTCGTTCCCGGAGGCGTTGAGGATCACCCGGTGGAAGGCCATGTCGTGGACGAGATACTCCTCCAGCTTGTGGCCGCGTGAGTTGGCCACCATGCCGAGGGCGCACTCGGTGAGCTCCGCGCACTGCGCCGCGGTGGCGTGCCGGGCGGACAGGCCCGCGGCGATCGGCTCGACGGCGGAGCGCAGCACGGTGAGCGAGCGCAGCTGGTGGGGGCGGTCGGCGCCGGCCAGCCGCCAGCGGATGACCTGAGGGTCGAACACGTTCCACTCCGCCTTGGGGCGGACCGTGACGCCGACGCGGCGGCGGGACTCGACCAGGTACATGGACTCCAGCACCCTGACCGCCTCACGCATCACGGAGCGTGACACCTCGAAGCGCTGCGCGAGTTCGTCGGTGCGCAGCACGCTCCCCGGCGGGTACTCGCCCGCCGTGATCGCCGGCCCGAGGGATTCCAGTACATGTCCGTGCAGCCCCCGGCCCCGTGTGGTCATGGGGTCAGCGTACGAGGCGGAACCCTGGAACAAAAAGTCAGACTTATATGTCACAGACTCTTGAATTCGTCGTACCTAATGAGTTTCAGTGTCGTCGACATCAGATGTCGACGAAGACAGTCACGTGACAGTGACGTAGACAGTGAGGCAGCGATGAGCACCCCCCATGTCGTCGTGGTCATGGGCGTCGCAGGCACCGGCAAGACCACCATCGGTCCCCTGCTTGCGGCCCGGCTCGGCGTTCCGTACGCCGAGGGCGACGACTTCCACCCGCAGGCCAACATCGCCAAGATGTCGGCCGGGACCCCGCTGACGGACGACGACCGCTGGCCGTGGCTGGACGCCATCGGCCGTTGGGCGCACGACCGGCACGGGCTCGGCGGAGTGGTCAGCAGTTCGGCGCTCAAGCGCAGCTATCGCGACCGGCTGCGGGCCGAGGCGCCCGGGGTCGTCTTCGTCCATCTGACCGGTGACCGCGCGCTCATCGAGGACCGGATGTCGCACCGCCAGGGGCACTTCATGCCGACGGCGCTGCTGGACTCGCAGTTCGCCACCCTCCAGCCGCTGGAAGCGGACGAGGCGGGTGTCTCCGTGGACGTCTCCGGCGACCCCGGGGAGATCACCGAACGGGCCGTGGCCGCACTCCAGGGGCTTGCCCAGCCCTCGCTCTAACACCTTCCCCACGTACGTTTCTCAAGCAAGGGACCACCGTGACCAGACTCAGCGTCGAGATGCTGGCAGCGGACGCCGTCGAGCCGATCACCTCAGCGGGCCATGCTCAGCTGGGCATCGCCGTGCTGGCGGGCATCGCCGTCATCGTCCTGCTCATCACCCAGTTCAAGCTGCACGCATTCCTGGCCCTGACCATCGGCTCGCTCGCCCTCGGCGCCTTCGCCGGGGCCCCGCTGGACAAGACCATCGCCAGTTTCACCACCGGCCTCGGCTCCACCGTCGCCGGTGTGGGCGTCCTGATCGCGCTCGGCGCGATCCTCGGCAAACTGCTCGCCGACTCCGGCGGCGCCGACCAGATCGTCGACACCATCCTCGCCAAGGCCGGCGGGCGCGCCATGCCCTGGGCGATGGTGCTGATCGCCTCGGTGATCGGTCTGCCGCTGTTCTTCGAGGTCGGCATCGTGCTGCTGATCCCGGTCGTGCTGATGGTCGCCAAGCGCGGCAACTACTCCCTGATGCGCATCGGCATCCCGGCGCTGGCCGGTCTGTCCGTGATGCACGGCCTGATCCCGCCGCACCCCGGCCCGCTGGTCGCCATCGACGCGGTCAAGGCCAACCTCGGCATCACGCTCGCGCTGGGTGTCCTGGTCGCCATCCCGACGGTGATCATCGCGGGCCCGGTCTTCTCCCGCTACGCGGCCCGCTGGGTCGACGTACCGGCCCCCGACCGCATGATCCCCACCCGCGCCTCCGAAGAACTGGACAAGCGCCCCGGCTTCGGCGCCACCCTCGCCACCATGCTGCTGCCGGTCGTCCTCATGCTGTCCAAGGCGCTGGTCGACATCATCGTGGACGACCCCACCCACATGGTGCAGCGCGTCTTCGACATCGTCGGCTCCCCGCTGATCGCCCTGCTCGCCGCCGTGATAGTGGGCATGTTCACGCTGGGCCGTGCGGCCGGCTTCACCAAGGACCGCATCTCGACGACCGTCGAGAAGTCCCTCGCCCCCATCGCGGGCATCCTGCTGATCGTGGGCGCGGGCGGCGGCTTCAAGCAGACCCTGATCGACTCCGGCGTGGGCCAGATGATCCTGGACATCTCCAAGGACTGGTCGATCCCCGCGCTGCTGCTCGCCTGGCTGATCGCGGTGGCCATCCGCCTCGCGACCGGCTCCGCGACCGTCGCCACCATCTCGGCCGCCGGTCTGGTCGCGCCCCTCGCGGCCGACATGTCCACCACCCACACCTCGCTCCTGGTCCTCGCGATCGGCGCCGGCTCGCTCTTCTTCAGCCATGTCAACGACGCCGGGTTCTGGCTGGTCAAGGAGTACTTCGGCCTCAGCGTCGGCCAGACCGTCAAGACCTGGTCCGTCATGGAGACGATCATCTCGGTGGTGGCGGGCGGGCTGGTCCTGCTGCTGTCGCTGGTCATCTAGGGGTCCATCCAGGGGGTACGACTATGAGAGACGGGAGTACGGGGATGAGCCACCCTCTGTTCGACATCAGTGGGCGCAGGGCCCTGGTCACCGGCTCCAGCCGGGGCATCGGGTTCGCGCTCGCCCGCGGGCTCCTGGAGGCGGGCTGCACGGTCGTCCTCAACGGGCGGGACGCCGACCGGCTCACCAGGGCCGCGTCGGAGCTGCCAGGCGACGTCCACACCGCGGTCTTCGACGTCACGGACGGCCCCTCGGTGGCCGCCGGAATAGCCGACGTCGAGGACCGGGTGGGCCCGCTCGACATCCTCGTCAACAACGCGGGCATGCAACTGCGGGCGCCGCTCCTGGAGTTCACGGACACCGACTGGCACCGGATCCTGAACACCAACCTGACCAGCGCGTTCCTGGTCGGCCGCGAAGCGGCGCGGCGGATGACGGAACGCGGCCACGGCAAGATCGTCAACATCTGCTCGTTGCAGAGCGAGGTCGTCCGTCCGGGCATCGCCCCGTACGCGGCCACCAAGGGCGCGCTGAAGATGCTCACCAAGGGCATGTGCGCGGACTGGGGGCAGTACGGGGTGCAGGTGAACGGGCTCGGCCCCGGTTACATCGAGACGGAGCTGACCCAGCCCCTCGTCGAGGACGAGGAGTTCAGCGCCTGGGTGCGGCGGCGCACCCCGGCCGGCCGGTGGGGCCGTACGGAGGACCTGGTCGGCGGGGTGCTCTTCCTCGCCTCGCCCGCGGCGGACTTCGTGAGCGGGCAGGTGCTGTACGTCGACGGCGGTATGACGAGTGTGCTGTGAAGCGGACCGCCCGGTGAACGCGGTGAAAGGGGCCTGACGATGCTCGGCTGTGTGATTCACGGGCAGGGTGACCTGCGGGTCGACGAACTGCCGGTCCCCTCCGCCGGGCCGGGCGAGGCACTCGTCGCCGTCCGGTACGGCGGGGTGTGCGGGTCGGACCTCCACTACTGGCGGCACGGCGGTGTCGGGGACTTCCGGCTGCGCGAGCCGATGGTGCTGGGCCACGAGGTCGTGGGAACGGTGCTGTCGTACGGCGACGGGGCCACCGGTCCCGCTCCGGGTACGGCCGTGGCGGTGCACCCGGCGACCCCGTGCGGGGTGTGCCCGGAGTGCGCCGACGGGCGGGCGAACGTCTGCCGGGACACCCGCTACCTGGGCAGCGCGGCGCGCACCCCGCATGTGCAGGGCGGGTTCGCCGCCCGAGTGGTGGTGCCCGCCCGGCAGTTGAGGGAGCTGCCCGCGGGGCTCCCGCTGCGGCGGGCGGCGCTCGCCGAGCCGCTGTCGGTGGCGCTGCACGCCGTCCGACGGGCCGGTGCGGTGAAGGACCGGCATGTCCTGGTGACGGGGGCCGGGCCCATCGGCTGTCTCGTGGTGGCCGCCGCGAAGGCCGCGGGCGCGGCCCGGGTGACCGTGACGGACCTGCTGCCGCAGGCGTTGTCGTACGCCGTCGCGGCGGGCGCGGACGCGGTGGTACGGGCCGACGATCCCGCCGGTCCCGGGTGGCCGACGGAGGTCGACGTGGCCGTCGAGGCGTCCGGGGTGGCCGCGGGACTCGACACCTGTCTGCGCCTGGTGCGGCGCGGCGGGGTCGTCGTCCAGCTCGGCATGCTGCCGCCCGGCCAGAGCCCGTTCGCGGGGAACCTGGTGGTGAGCCGGGAGATCCAGCTGCGGGGCGCGTTCCGCTTCGACGAGGAGTTCGACGACGCGCTGGTCCTGCTCGCGGCCGAGCCGCGCTTCGACTCCCTGGTCAGCGCGGTGGTCCCGCTCGCCGCGGCGGAGTCGGCGTTCACTCTGGCCGCGGACCGCAGCCGCTCGTGCAAGGTGCTGCTGGACTTCGAGGTCCAGCAGGACTAGGCGGTGGGCCGGGGCCGCAGCAGTCCCCCGGCCCACCCGACAGGGCCTAGGGCTAGGGCCGCCAGAGGGGATGCTCGCGTTCCGCCCACTCCCGGCTCACCGAGCCCGTGCGCAGGCCGCGGCGGGCCTCCGGGTCGCCGAGGGCCATGCCGATGTGGCCCGCGAGGACGACACCGATCGTGAGCGCCAGCCAGTCGTGGACGAACGTCGCCGAGGTGCGCCACATCAGGGGGGTGAGGTGGGTGAACCACATCAGCAGCCCCGTGGCGAGCATGACCAGCGTCGCGCCGGCGATCCAGGCGGCGTAGGTCTTCTGGCCCGCGTTGAACTTGGCCGCGGGTCGGGACGAAGGGCGCCGGTCCCGTCGTAGCGCCGCGCGCAGCCAGGTACGGTCGTGCGGGCCCCAGCGGTTGAGGCGGCCCAGGTCCGCGCGGAAGGCACGGGAGACCAGGCCCGCCAGGACCGGTACCGGGAGCATCAGGCCCGCCCACTCGTGGATCCTGACCACCAGCTCACGGCGGCCCACGAGCTCGGCGAACATCGGCAGGTACAGGCACGCCGCCGTCGCCACGCAGATCCCCATCAGCAGCGCGGTCACGCGGTGCACCCAGCGCTCGGCGTGGCTGAAGCGCCGTACCCGCGGCGCGGGCGCGGCGAGGGTCTGGGTGTCGTCAACTCGTGGGTGCATCGTCGCGTCCGTTCGAGCGGCCGACCCACGCGTCCACGTCGTAGCCACGGTCCTCCCAGTACCCGGGACGGACGTCCTCGGTGACGGTGATGCCGGAGAGCCACTTGGCGGACTTGTAGAAGTACATGGGGGCGACGTAGAGGCGGACCGGGCCGCCGTGGTTGTGGCCGAGGGGTTTGTCCTGCATGCGGTGGGCCACCAGGATGTCGGGGCGCCGGGCCTGCTGGAGCGTGAGGCTCTCGGTGTACGCCCCGTCGAAGCAGGTGAAGCGGATCGCGCGGCCCTTGGTCTGGACCCCGGCGGCGTCCAGGAGATGGGACAGCCGTACGCCTTCGAAGGGGGTGCCGGGCACCCGCCAGCCCGTGACGCACTGGACGTCGTGCACGATCCGGGTCTGCGGCAGGGCCTTGAGGTCGGCCAGGGTGTAGCTGCGGGGGCGGTCGACCAGGCCGTCGATGGTGAGGCGGTAGTTCGACGCGTCCTTGTGCGGGACGGAGGAGGTCACCGAGTAGTAGCGGAAACCGCCGCCGTTGGGGAGCAGGCCGGTCAGCCCCGTGGGGTCGTCGGCGAAGAGGGACTCCAGGCCGCGCTGCAGGGTGGGCGCGGCCAGGACGCCGAAGGCGCCGAGTCCGAGCGTGCCGAGCAGGAGCCGGCGGCCGATGGGCGCGCCGGAGGCTTCCGGGTCCTCCGCCGGGCGTTCCCGGGGCCGGTCCGGTCCCCGCCGTGGGGGCTGTTCAGGGTTCACACACCCATACGAGCACCCGCGACCCCCTTGAGGCCAGCGGCAGCGGGTGCTCGTCAGACTTCCGTAACCACTTCTCACACACTTCTCAGAGCAGAAGTCCCGGATCGGGGCTGCGGATCAGGCGGTGGACTCCGCCGCCTTGTCCAGCTGGAACGCCTCGTTGCCCAGGCCGATACGGGCGTGCGCCTCGGGTTTGCGGGAGCGCAGCACCAGGCCCTGCACCAGGCCGACGACCAGGGCGGCCGCGATCAGGGCGGGCAGCAGCCAGCTGAGCGTGGAGTCCGGACCGGCCCCGACCAGGACGTCGAAGTCCTTGACCGTGTAGCCCGCGATCACGAGGAGGGCGACGGCCGCGATCGCCGAGGTGGCCAGGCGCCAGGCCTGGGCGCGGGCGGCGCCGCGGCGGGCGAAGAAGACGATCACGGAGAGCGAGGCCGCCGCCATCAGCAGGATGACGCCGAGCGCGCCGACGTTGCCGGCCCAGGTGAACAGGTGCAGCACGGGCGCGGTCGGGTCGCCGGTGGGCTTGTCGTCGGTCACGGCGAACGCGATCAGCACGATCGCGGAGACGCCGGTCTGCAGCAGCGAGCCGGTGCCGGGCGCTCCGCTGGTGCCGGTGGTCCGGCCGAAGGCGGAGGGCAGCAGTCCTTCCCGGCCCATGGCGAAGGCGTACCGCGCGACGACGTTGTGGAAGCTGAGCAGCGCCGCGAACATGCCGGTCACGAAGAGGACGTGCAGGACGTCGGTGAAGGCGCCCCCGAGCCGCGACTCGGTGAGGAAGAACAGCAGTCCGGCGCTCTGCTTCTGCGCCGCCCCGACGATCCCGGAGGGGCCCGCGGCGACGGTCAGCGCCCAGGAGCTGAGCGCGAAGAAGACGGCGACGAAGCCGATCGCCAGGAACATCACGCGCGGCACGAGGATGTGCGGGCGGCTGGTCTCCTCGGCGTACACCGGTGCCTGTTCGAAGCCGGTGAAGGCCGCGATGCAGAAGCACAGCGCGGTGGCGACGCCCGCCCCGGTGAGCGTGTCCGGGTTGAAGGCATGCAGGGAGAGGCCCTCCTTGGCGGGGTCGGCGACGGCGGCGACGTCGAAGATGACGACGAGCGCCACTTCGATGACCAGGAGGACGCCGAGTACAAGCGCGTTGACGTCGATCTTCAGCCAGGAGAGCGCGCCGACGGCGAGGACGGCGATCAGCGCCGGTATCCACCAGGCGACTTCGGTGTGGGCGTAGGTGGCGAACAGCCCGGAGACCTCGAAGCCGAAGATGCCGTAGATGCCGAACTGCAGGGCGCTGTAGGCGACGAGCGCGACCGCGGCGGCGCCGGCGCCCGCGGTGCCGCCGAGACCGCGGGCGACGTAGGCGTAGAAGGCGCCCGCGTTGTGGACGTGGCGGCTCATCTCGGCGTACCCGACGCTGAAGAGCACCAGCACCACGCCGAGGATGACGAAGAGCAGCGGCTGTCCGACGATGCCCATCACCGCGAATGTGGTGGGCATGACACCCGCGACCACCATGAGGGGGGCGGTCGCCGCGAGGACGGAGAGCAGCAGGCCTCCCGTGCCGAGCCGGCCCGCGTGCAGGGCGCGGTCCTGGCCCTTGAAGGTGCTGATGGCGCCACCGGCCGTGGCGGGTCTACCCGTGTTCGAACTGCTCGAGGTGCTCGAACTGCCCGTCGTCATCGCGGGGCCGTCCTTTCGGGTTTCTCGACTTCTTGTGGGTGGGGTCACACCGTGCCGAGGGCGCTGTCGCGGGCGGCACGGAAGGCTTGGTACGGGTCGCGGTCCGGGTACGACCACGGCTCCGGGGTGGCGTGCGGGCCGATGCGGTGGAACAGGGCGGCGGCCTCGGCGCCCCGGCCCTCGCAGAACTTGGCGTGGGCGAGGAAGTTGAGGTCGATGTGGCGGCGGGGATGGTCCTCGCGCTCCCACTCCAGCCACCAGTCGAAGGCGGCCTTCATCACCTGGCGGGCCCGGCGTCCGACCCAGTGCCCGGAGGCGGCCGGGTCGGTGGACTCGCTGCCGGCGCCGGCCAGCACGCGATAGCGCTCGGCGTGCGCGACGACGGGCAGCATCGCGAGCGGAGAGTCGGCGGGCGCCTGTTCGGCCGCCCAGTTCGCGAAGTCGTAGACCTCGTGGAGGGGGTCCTGGCCGGCCTCGGCGCGGCGCTCGGCGAGCCGGGCGACCATCAGGTGGTGGGCGTGGTGGTGCTCGGGGTAGCGGTGGCGCACCTCGTCGAAGAGCCGGACCACGTCGCCCTCGCTGCCGCGCGCACGCTCCAGTATCAGCAGGCCCAGCCAGGGGGTCGGGTCGGCGGGCGCGAGCGCGGCGGCGGTGTCGCAGGCCTCGCGGGCCCGCTCCGGGCGGTCCTTGCCGTGCAGGACGCGCTGGACGGTGGCGCAGGCGAGGAGTACGGCGGCGTCGGCGGACTCGGGTTCCGCGAGCTGCCAGTCACGGGCCCAGGCGAGGGCGGCGGGCTCCTGGGCGAGGACGGTGACGCGGTGTCCGCGGCGGTCCCAGTCGTCGCCGGTGGCGGCGAGCAGTGCGCGGACCGCGGTCCATCGTCCCTGGGCCAACGAGGCGCGCGCGGCGACGAGTTCGGAGTCGTCAAGCGCGGCGTCGAAGGCGTGGGCCGCGCGTTTGCGGCCACGGCCGAGGGGAGGAGGGGGTGGCGGGGGTGGCGACACCGCGGGGCTTCCTCACAGACGCGGCTAGTCAAGGGGAGATCACGCACAGCAAACCCTTGGCTGAGGGTTTACGTCAAGGCCCGATCAATCCGCTGCACGCTGCAACTACCCTTGAATGGCGCAGAGTTGATGTTCTCTCGCCTGCACTCCGGAACGGGAACGGGCTGGTGGGACGGCTCTCTGCGGGGGCGAGCCCGACTCCCCGCGGGGGCCGGGCCGCGCCCGTGCCCCGGCTCCCCGCAATCCGGGGCACGGCTGAAACCCGACCATGGGAGGCTCCCCTGCGGAGCCGGGCCCGCCGAGGCGAGACGCGGGGCCTCTTCCGAGAGTCAGCTCACCGCCTTGGCGGCCGCCCGTCCCGCCGTACGGCCGGAGAAGAGACAGCCCCCGAGGAAGGTGCCCTCCAGGGAGCGGTAGCCGTGGACCCCGCCGCCGCCGAAGCCGGCCGCCTCGCCTGCCGCGTACACGCCGGAGAGCGGGTCGCCGCCCTCCGTCAGTACGCGCGAGGACAGGTCGGTCTCCAGGCCGCCCAGGCTCTTGCGGGTGAGGATGTGGAGGCGGACGGCGATGAGCGGACCCGCCTTGGGGTCCAGGATGCGGTGCGGGGTGGCCGTACGGATCAGCTTGTCCCCGAGGTAGTTGCGGGCGCCGCGGATCGATGTCACCTGGAGGTCCTTGGTGAAGGGGTTCGCGATCTCCCGGTCGCGGGCGACGATCTCGCGGCGCAGCGCGGCCTCGTCGATCAGCGGCTCCTTGGTGAGGGCGTTCATGCCGCGCACCAGGGCGCCCAGATCCTTCTCGACGACGAAGTCCGCGCCGTTGTCCATGAACGCCTTGACGGGGCCCGGTACGTCGGCGCGTGCCCGGCCGATCACGTCCCTGATCGACTTGCCGGTCAGGTCCGGGTTCTGTTCCGAGCCGGAGAGCGCGAACTCCTTGCCGATGATCTTCTGGTCGAGCACGAACCACGTGTACTCGTATCCGGTCTTCATGATGTGTTCGAGCGTGCCGAGGGTGTCGAAGCCCGGGAAGAGCGGTACCGGGAGCCGGTTCCCGCGGGCGTCCAGCCAGAGGGAGGACGGGCCCGGCAGGATGCGGATGCCGTGGTTCTCCCAGATGGGGTTCCAGTTCTGGATGCCCTCGGTGTAGTGCCACATGCGGTCGCGGTTGATGAGGTGCGCGCCGGTCTCCTCGGCTATCGCGAGCATCTTGCCGTCGACGTGCGCGGGGACGCCCGCGACCATCTTCTCGGGCGGCGTACCGAGCCGCTCGGGCCAGTTCGCGCGGACCAGGTCGTGGTTGCCGCCGATGCCGCCCGAGGTGACGATCACCGCCTGCGCCTTGAGCTCGAACGCCCCGGCGACCGTACGGCTGCTGGCCTGCCCGCGAGCGATGCCGGACGGCTCCAGGATCTCCCCGGTGACCGTGTCGACGGTCCCCGCGCTGCGGGACAGCCCGGTCACCCGGTGGCGGAACTTGAGCTGGACGAGCCCCCGGGCGACCCCGGCGCGTACCCGCCGCTCGAAGGGCTCGACCACTCCGGGCCCGGTCCCCCATGTGATGTGGAAGCGCGGCACGGAGTTCCCGGGGCCGCCTGCGTCGTAGCCGCCGCGCTCCGCCCAGCCGACCACCGGGAAGAAGCGGACCCCCTGCTGGTGCAGCCAGGACCGCTTCTCACCGGCCGCGAAGTCCACGTACGCCTCGGCCCAGCGGCGCGGCCAGTGGTCCTCGGCCCGGTCGAAGCCGGCCGTGCCCATCCAGTCCTGGAGGGCGAGCGCGTGACTGTCCTTGATCCGCATCCGGCGCTGCTCGGGCGAGTTCACGAAGAAGAGTCCGCCGAAGGACCAGTGGGCCTGGCCGCCGATCGACTGTTCCGGCTCCTGGTCGAGGAGAATCACCTTGCGGCCCGCGTCGACGAGCTCCGCGGTCGCGGCGAGCCCAGCGAGGCCCGCTCCGATCACGATCACATCTGCGTCGTAGGCCATGGGCCCGTCCTCTCGGCCTGCCGACGTTTCCGGTCGGCTTCTGTCGGCTTCGTCACGAGCCGGCGGCATCGTCGTTGGTTGATGAGACAGTGGTACGGAAGACATCAGGCACCGGTACCGGTCGAACTGGCAGGGACGCCGCTCGACCAGCCGTTGTTACTGATCGGTCAGATCCTTCGGCAAGAAGAGTGACCGAGTCAACTGCCCGGTTCCGGGTACTCCCGTGGGCAGGGCACGGTCGATGGCACTACAGTCGGCGGCAATACGCGCCCGTGACCCGTGCTCACCCGAACGTATCGAGGTACCCAGCGTGTCGGTTCTCGTTCTGATCCTCTCGGTGAGCGCGGCCTGCTGTCTGGGCTTCGGTTTCGTGCTCCAGCAGAACGCCGCCTCGCACGCCCCGCTGAGCGACTTCCTCTCCCCGCGCCTGCTGCTCGACCTCATCCGGGTGCCCCGCTGGCTGGGCGGCATCGGACTCATGGTGTGCGGCATGATCCTCGGCGCGGTCGCCCTCGGCAAGGGCGAGATCTCCCAGGTGGAACCCCTCCTCGCGACCAACCTGCTCTTCGCGCTCGCGCTCACGCGCCACCAGACCAAGCACCCCCTGGGCCGCCAGGGCTGGGCGGGCCTCGTCCTGCTCGCGGGCGGGGTCACGGCGTTCATCGTGGCGGGCAAGCCCAAGGGCGGCGACTCGGTGACCGATCCGCTGCGGCACTGGCTGATCATCGGGATCATGATCGGGCTCGCACTGCTGCTCACCACCTACGCCAAGCGTTCCCGGATGACCGCGGCGCCCGTCCTGCTCGCGCTGGCCGCGGGGCTGCTGTACGGCGTGCAGGACGCCCTCACCCGGGTCAGCGGGGAGCGGTTCGGAGCCGGCGGCTGGAGTGAGCTGCTGACCGGCTGGCAGCCGTACGGGGTGCTCGCGCTCGGGGTGACGGGCCTCGTGCTGGTGCAGAGCGCCTTCGAGACGGCGGAGCTGCGGATGTCGCTGCCCGCGCTCACCGCCGCCCAGCCGCTCGCCGGAATCGTGTGCGGCGTGGGCTTCCTCGGGGACAAGCTGCACACGGACGTGGGGGCACTCACCTGGGAAGCGGCGGGGCTCGCGGCGATCGTGGCGGGAATCGTCCTGCTGGGCATGCACCCCGCGATGCCGACGGGCACCCCCAGGACGGAGTCGGTACGGGACCTCCAGCCGCATTGAGGGCGTAGGCCGGCGCCGCTGCGGGCCGCACGGACGGCGCGCACCGCGCCCGGTGCCGACGGCTGCTTGGATGGGGCCATGAGCGCCGCTGACGAGATCCTCGACATCGTGGACGAGAACGACGTGGTCATCGGGCAGTCCCCGCGCGGCGAGGCCTACGCGCGCGGTCTGCGCCACCGCTGCGTGTTCATCCAGGCCCGGGACGCCCGGGGCCGCCTCTTCGTCCACCGCCGCACGCCCACCAAGCTCGTCTTCCCCTCCCTGTACGACATGTTCGTCGGCGGGGTCGTGGGCGCGGGCGAGTCCTACGACCGCGCGGCCCTGCGCGAGGCCGAGGAGGAACTCGGGGTCTCCGGGCTCCCTCAGCCCGTCCCCCTCTTCAAGTTCCTCTACGCCGACAGCTCCGGCCGGACCTGGTGGTCGGCCGTCTACGAGGTCCGCTGCGAGCTCCCGGTGAACCCCCAGACGGAGGAGGTCGCCTGGCACGACTTCCTCACCGAGGAGGAGGTGGAGCGGCACCTGACGGACTGGACGTGGGTGCCGGACGGCCTGGCGGCGTACGAGCGCCTGAAGGACCACCGGGCGGCGGGCGGCGGCTGAGCCCCCGCCGGGCCCCGGTAGGGTCGATGGCGTGATCGAATTCGTGCGGAACGTCCGGCTGTGGTTCGCGCCCGAGGAGGTCCGGCAGGAGGGCGTCACGCCCGACTACCGGTTCTCGCTGGCGAACGAGCGGACCTTCCTCGCCTGGCTGCGCACCGCGCTGGCGCTGATCGGCGGCGGCTTCGCCGTGGATCAGTTCCTGCCGGACCTGCGCTGGGGCTGGCGGGTCGGCCTCGCGCTGGCCCTGCTGGCGGCGGGCGTGCTCTGCTCGCTGCGCGCCGTCAATCACTGGGTGCGCTGCGAGCGCGCGATGCGCCGCGGGGAGGACCTTCCCGTGTCGCGCTTCCCGGCACTGCTGAGCATCGCCGTCGCGATCGTGGCCGTCGCGATGGTCGTCGTCGTCCTCGTCGGCTGGGAAGGGTGACCGTGCCCGGCCCCCGGCACCGCCCTGAGCGGGACCCGGGGCTGCAGCCGGAGCGTACGCGGCTCGCGTGGCGGCGTACGACCCTGTCGAGCACCGTCGCGGCGGTCCTCGCGGCGAAGGCGGCGCTGCACGGCGGCCCGTCGGCGGTCAATGTGACGGCCTGCGCCCTGTGCTGCGCGCTGTGGCTGGGCTTCCTGGCGCTCGCCCACCGGCGCATCCGGGTGCTCGCGACGCCCGGCACCGGCGGTCCGCCCGCGCTCGCACCGCGGCACGCGACGGCGGCGACCCTGTGCACGGTCGCCCTGGCCGTGTGCGCGGTAGCACTGGTGTTCTGATCGGGATCAAATGGGGCGTAACGGCTCAAATGGCGATGAATGCGGTTCTTTCTGGCGCTAGCCTGAGCCGTCATTTCACGCCACTCACGAAGGTGAGCACCATGACCACCCTTCACGTGGAGCATCCGACCCACACGCACACGCACGGCCCGGACTGCGGGCACACCGCCGTGCCGCACGGGGACCATGTCGACTACGCGCACGACGGACATCTGCACCGGGAGCACTCCGGTCACTGGGACGAGTGCGAGCCGAGCGGTCACACGGCGCACGGCGAGCACGGCCACCGGCACGGCGAGGGCTGCGGGCACCCGGCGGTCGCGCACGGCGACCACGTCGACTACCTGCACGACGGCCACCGCCACGCCGAGCACGACGGCCACTGGGACGACCACTAGGACCTGCCCGGGACAACCACTGGACGCAAGCGCGCCCCGGCGTCTCCCCCGGCTCCCGGAGGGAGACGCCGATCACGTTTCGTCCGGGCGCTGGACGACATACCGACTGGTCGGCATCATGGTCACGTCCCGATTTCCCGGCGTGCAGGAGAAGTGATGAGTCCCGACCACCCGCCAGGTCTCGACCTCGACCGACTGCGCGGCCTGCTCGACGGCGAGCGGCCCGGTCTGGTGCACGGCCCGCTGACCGGCCGGCTGATCGAGGGCGGACGGTCGAACCTCACGTACGCGGTCACGGACGGCACCACGAGCTGGGTCGTCCGACGGCCCCCGCTCGGGCACGTACTGGCCACCGCGCACGACATGAAGCGCGAGCACCGCGTCATCAGCGCGCTGCACCCGACCGCCGTCCCCGTACCGCGTCCGGTGCTGCTGTGCGAGGACGAGGAGGTGCTGGGCGCGCCCTTCTACGTCATGGAGTTCGTGGCCGGCACCCCGTACCGCACCGCCGAGCAGCTCGCCCCGCTCGGCCCGGAGCGCACCCGGAACGCGGTGCTCGGGCTCGTCGACACGCTCGTCGAACTGCACGCCGTCGACGCCGCCGCCGTGGGCCTCGCCGACTTCGGGCGCCCCGAGGGCTTCCTCGACCGGCAACTGCGCCGCTGGGGCAAGCAGCTGGACGCCTCCAGGAACCGTGAGCTCGCCGGGATCGACGAACTGCACGCCGCCCTCGGCCGTGAGCTGCCGCACTCCCCCGCGCCCTCCGTCGTGCACGGTGACTACCGGCTCGACAACGTGCTGATCGGCGAGGACGACCGGATCAAGGCGATTCTGGACTGGGAGATGTCCACGCTCGGCGATCCGCTCACCGACCTGGGCCTGCTGGTGATGTACAGCGCGCCGCTGGAACTGCCCGACTCCCCCATCAGCACGACCGCCTCGGCCGACGGTCACCCGGACCCGGCCGAGATCATCGAACGGTACGCCGCGCGCTCGGGGCGCGACGTGTCCGACGTCGCCTGGTACACGGCGTTCGCCTGGTTCAAGCTCGCCGTGATCCTGGAGGGCATCCACTACCGCTACACGCTCGGCCAGACGGTCGGCGCCGGCTTCGACCGCATCGGTGAACTGGTCCCGTTCTTCATCGAGCACGGTCTGACCACTCTTCAGGAAGGCTGATCCGAGATGGACTTCGCATTCGACGCGCGTACCGAGGAACTGCGCGGGAAGCTGCTCGCCTTCATGGACGAGTACGTCTACCCGGCGGAGGCCGTGGCGGAGGAGCAGCGCGCCGCGCTGGCCTCTCCGTGGGACACGCCCGCCGTGGTCGGGGAGTTGAAGGCGGAGGCCCGCAGGCAGGGCCTGTGGAACCTCTTCCTGCCCGACGCGCAGTACGGCGCCGGGCTGACCAACCTCCAGTACGCGCCGCTCGCCGAGATCACCGGCCGCAGCCCGCACTTGGCGCCCACCGCGCTGAACTGCGCCGCGCCGGACACCGGCAACATGGAGGTGCTCACGCAGTTCGGCGACGAGCAGCAGAAGAAGCAGTGGCTGGAGCCGCTGCTCGCCGGTGAGATCCGCTCGGCGTTCGCGATGACCGAGCCGGAGGTGGCCTCCTCCGACGCCACGAACATCACCACGCTCATCGAACGCGACGGTGACGAGTACGTCATCACCGGCCGCAAGTGGTACATCTCCGGGGCGATGAACCCCGACTGCAAGGTCTTCATCGTGATGGGCAAGACGGACCCGGACGGGCCGGACATCCGCCGCCAGCAGTCCATGGTCCTGGTCCCGCGCGACACCCCGGGGCTCGAAGTCCGGCGCGCCATGCAGGTGTACGGCTACGAGGACCACTCCCACGGCGGGCACGCGGAGGTCGTCTTCGACCATGTCCGCGTCCCGGTGAGCAACCTCGTCGGCGAGGAGGGCGGCGGTTTCGCCATCGCCCAGGCGCGGCTCGGCCCGGGCCGCATCCACCACTGCATGCGGCTGATCGGCATGGCCGAGCGGGCGATCGAGCTGATGTGCCGCCGGGCCGTGTCCCGTACGGCCTTCGGCAAGCCGCTCGCCCAGCAGGGCGTGGTCCAGAACTGGATCGCGGACGCGCGCGTCGCCGTCGAACAGCTGCGTCTGCTGGTCCTGAAGACCGCCTGGATGATGGACACCGTCGGCAACAGGGGCGCCCACACCGAGATCCAGGCCATCAAGATCGCCACTCCGCGCACGGTCGTGGACATCCTCGACAAGGCGGTCCAGCTGCACGGCGCGGGCGGTGTCAGCCAGGACTTCCCGCTGGCCGAGCTGTGGGCGAGCGCGCGGACGCTGAAGCTCGCGGACGGCCCGGACGAGGTGCACCAGCGGTCGCTGGCGCGACGGGAGATCAAGAAGTACGTGTGACCGTCCGGTCCGGTGGGGCGGTGACGGGCTCTTTCGCCCCCACCGCCCCTACCCGTTCCCGTCCCCAGGGGGCTGCGCCCCCAGAGGCCCGCAGAAGATCGCGCAGTTCCCCGCGCCCTTGAAGGGGACTACGGCCGCAGCGCGCGCAGCAGCAGGTCGGCCAGGTGGTCGGCGACCTCCTGGGGGGTGAGGGGGCCGTCGGGGCGGTACCAGGTCGACAGGTGGTGCACCGAGCCGAAGTGGTAGTCGACGACCAGGTCGGCCGGGGTGGCTGTGGAGAAGACGCCCTTCTTCTGGCCCTCCTCCACGAGCGCGCGGAAGCGTTCGTGGTAGCGGCGGCGCTCGGCGCGCACCTGCTTGTCCTTCTCGGGGCTGAGGTGGTGCATGGAGCGGAAGAAGATCGCCGCGTCGTCGAGGTTGTCGATCGTGGTGACGACGACGTCGGCGGCGGCACCCCGCAACCGCTCCTCGACCGGCGCGTCGGCATCGGCGAACGCGTCCAGCCGCTCCTGCTGAAGCCGCAGCACGCGCGCGTACACCTCGTGCAGGAGGTCGTCCTTGGAGCCGAAGTAGTGGTACAGCGCGCCCTTGGTGACGCCCGCCGCCTCCACGATCTCCTGCACGGATGTGCGGTCGTAGCCCTGCTCGGCGAAGAGCCTGGTGGCGGCGGCCAAGAGCCGCTGCGGGACGGGCGTACCGTCTCCGTCCGTCGTCCTGGGCACTGCCGCCACCTGCCTTTCGAGCGTTGTCCGGTGAAACGCGTCGTCTACGTCGTCTACTGGGAGTCCTGAGGACGGGAACGCAGTTCCCGACGGAGGATCTTGCCACTCGCCGTCTTCGGCAGCTCGGGCAGGATCTCCACATGCCGCGGATATTTGTAGGCGGCCAGTCTCTCCTTGCAGTACGCGGCGAGCGCGTCGGGGTCCTCCTGCGTGCCGGGCCGCAGGCTGATGTAGGCCTTCACGGTCTCGCCGCGGTAGCCGTCGGGGATGCCGACGACGGCCGCCTCCCGGACCGAGGGGTGCGTGTAGAGCACGTCCTCGACCTCGCGGGGCCACACCTTGAAGCCGGACGCGTTGATCATGTCCTTCTTGCGGTCGACTACGTAGAGCCAGCCTTCGGGGTCCATGAATCCGATGTCGCCGGTGCGCAGCTCACCGTCCGGGAAGGTCTCGGCGGTGGCTTCGGGGCGGCGCCAGTAGCCGGGCACGACCTGGGGGCCTCGTACGAGGATCTCGCCCTGTTCGCCGAAGGGCACCTCCTGGCCCTGGTCGTCGACGATGCGTACGACCGTGTCGGGGCCCGGCACACCGACGGCCAGCGTGCCCGAGACCGGGTCGACGGGAGCCTCCCGGCCCGGCGGTACGGAGGCGCAGGGCGCGGTGCACTCGGTGAGTCCGTAGCCGTTGCGGATGTAGGGCCCGAAGCCTGCCCGGAACTTCTCCACCAGGGCCGGCGGCAGTGGCGCGCCGCCCGAGGAGATGTTCACGAAGGAGGCGAAGTGGTCCGGCGTGACCGCCGGATGCGCCGCGAGTGCCATGAAGGCGGTCGACGGGCCGACCGTGTACAGCGGCCTGTGCTCGGCGAACGCGTCGAGGACGACCCCCGCCTCGAAGCGGTAGGCGAGGACGAGCGTGCCCACGCTGTCGAGGCAGGCGGCGAGCTGGCAGACCATCCCGGTGATGTGGAACAGGGGCGCCATCGCGAAGTAGACGGGCGCCTCCGGCAGCCCGAGGCCCGTACGCTGCCGCTCGGCGTTGTACATGATGTTGCCGTGCGTGTTGGTGGCCCCCTTGGGGGTGCCGCTCGTCCCCGAGGTGTAGCTGATCAGCGCGATGTCGGAGGGCTCCGCGTCACGCCCCGCGGGGGCCTTGTGGCCCGCCCGGGCGACCGCCACCAGATCGTCGGCGTCCGCGGCCTGCGGCAGCCGCTCGAAGGTCAGCACCCGCGCGTCGCCCCGAGTCTGGAAATCCAACTCGCATGCTGTGAGGACGACGCTCACGGCCGAGTCGGCGGCCGTCTCGCGCAGATACGACTCCCACGCGCGGTCGGAGCACACCAGGGCGCGTACGTCCGCGTCGTGCAGGACGTGGCGGACCTCCCCGGACTTGTACATCGGGTTGACCGGCACGACGGTCGCGCCCGCCTTCCAGGCGCCGAGCAGCGCGAGCACGAAGTGCGGGGAGTTCTGGAGCAGGATCGCGACGCGGTCGCCGCGCTCCAGACCGCGGGCGGCGAGGTGCCCGGCGACGGAGTCGCTCAGCTCGTCCACCTCGCGGTAGCTCAGCCGCCCGTCGAAGTAGGCGAGCGCGGCGCGGTCCGGAGCGTCCGCCACGGCGCCGCGCAGGGCGTGCACCAGGGAGTCGGCCGGGCTCACCGGGCCGCTCTGGGCGTCATTGAGGAGGGCCACCCAGGGCCGGTCGGCGTAGGTGGTCACCGGGTCGCCTCCCACTTCTGCTGGATGTGGTTCATGTTCGTCAGCCAGCGGTCCGGTTCGGCGGCCCGCACCTGGTAGTACCCGGCGACCTCGGGGTGCGGCAGGATCAGGAAGCGGTCCTCCTCGATCCCCGCGAACAGCGCGTCGGCGACGGCCTGCGGCTCGATGGCGGTGGGCTGCAGGACCAGGTCGCCCGCGCTGCCGGTGGCGTCGAGCATGTCGGTGCGCACACCCTGCGGACAGATCGCGTGCACCTTCACACCGCGGTGGCGGTACGTCAGCGACAGCCACTCGGCGAAGGCGTACGCGCCGTGCTTGGTGACGCTGTAGGGCGCGGCGCCGATCATGGTGAGCAGTCCGGCGGCGGAGACGGTGGAGACGAACCGGCCGCTGCCGCGCTCCAGCCAGGCCGGGAGCAGCTCCTGGGCCGCCCGGACGTGCGCCATCACGTTGACGTCCCAGGCGAGCGCCCAGACCTTCTCGTCGGCCGACTCAGTGCCGGCCGAGGGGAGGCCCGCGTTGGCGCAGTAGACGTCGATGGTGCCCCCGAGGGCGTCCCGGGCCTCGGCCACGATCGCGGACGCGTCGCCGGGAACCGCGATCGCCCCGATCTCCTCGGCCACGGCCTTCGCCTTGGCGGCGTCCAGGTCGTTGACGACGACCCGGGCCCCCTCGGCGGCGAAACGACGGGCCAGCGCGGCTCCGATACCGCCTCCGGCCCCGGTGACGACCACTCCCGCATCCTGCACGGCTTCCACCATCGGTCTCCTTCGACACGACGCGACGCAACACGGCTCAGCTGCGACCCCAGACTAACCAGTCGGTATGTAGTGAGGGAAGGGGCGCCCTCAGCGGGGCGCGGGGCCGTGCCGTGTATGCGGCTCCGCCGCGTGGTCGCGACCAGCCCCATACGGCCCGCCGCTTACGAACTCTCCGCGGGAGCGCCTAACGTGCCGGTGCCAGCCTTCCGCGATCACGGAGGTCCCCCCATGCGCCCTTCCCGCCGAGCCCTCCTCACAGCCACCGCCACGGCCACCGCCACCGCCGCCTTCGCGGCGACCCCCACCACCCGCGCCACCCCCACCCGGACGACATCCCATGCCGACCCCCTCCGCACCGGCTTCGAGCAGCTCCAGGCGTCCGGCTACGCCGCCCTCCACGGCAGGCGTGTCGGCGTCGTCACGAACCCCACCGGTGTCACCAGAGACGTTCGCCACATCGTCGACGTGATGCACGCCGACCCCCGCGTCGAGCTGACCGCCGTCTTCGGCCCGGAACACGGTTTCCGCGGCACCGCGCAGGCCGGCGGCTCCGAGGGCCGCTACGACGACCCGGCGACCGGGCTCCCGGTCTACGACACGTACCTCAAGAGCGGCAAGCCTCTCGCCGACGTCTTCACCGCCTCCGGCGTGGACACCGTCGTCTTCGACATCCAGGACGTGGGCGCGCGTTTCTACACGTACATCTGGACGCTGTACGACTGCATGGAGGCGGCCCGGCTCGCGGGCAAGCGCTTCGTGGTGCTGGACCGGCCGAACCCGGTGACCGGACGGGCCGCCCAGGGCCCGGTGCTGCACAGGGAGTTCGCGACGTTCGTCGGGCGGCAGCCCATCGCGCAGGCGCACGGGATGACGGTGGCGGAGCTCGCGCGGCTGTTCAACGGGGAGTTCCTGGCGGCGCCGGTGGAGCTGACCACCGTACTGATGTCGGGCTGGAAGCGGTCGGACTTCTACGACGCCTCCGGCCTGCCCTGGGTGCCGCCGAGCCCGAACATGCCGACGGCCGACACCGCCCTGGTGTACTCCGGAACGTGTCTCTTCGAGGGGACGAACCTGTCGGAGGGGCGCGGCACGACCCGTCCGTTCGAGCTGCTGGGCGCGGAGGGCATCGACGGCCGATGGGCTCTGGAGGCGAACCGGCTCAAGGTCCCGGGCGTGCGCTTCAGGGAGGCGTACTTCGCTCCGACCTTCTCCAAGTTCCAGGGAAAGACGATCGGCGGCGTGCAGATCCATGTGCACGACCAGGCCGCGTACGACCCCGTCCGCACCGGAATCGCCCTCCTGGTGACCGCCAAGAAGGTCTGGAGCGGCTTCGCCTGGCGCTCGGACAACTGGATCGACAAGCTGACCGGCTCCACCAGGGTGCGCACGATGATCGACGCGGGGGCGACGGCCGACGAGGTCGTGGCCGCCTGGCAGGACGAGCTGAAGGCCTTCCAAAAGATCCGGAAGGAATATCTTCTCTACGGATGAGCGGAAAGAACTTCTTTTCCACGGTTGAGTCGTGACGTATGGCCAATCTTCGCCCCCGGTAGGACGATGCGCCCACATCGCACCGCCTTCGGGGGACGAGGGGGCTTGCCATGGCGGATCCGGCAGTCAGTGTTTCTCCCTACTGGGAGCTGACCTTCGACGCGGACGGGGACGTGGACGGCCGGGAAAGGGACCGGCTGCTCGCGGAGGTGCCCCGGCGCGGAGTGCGTGACCTGATCGTCTTCGCGCACGGCTGGAACAACGACCGCTCCGGCGCGACGCGCCTCTACAGCCAGTTCTTCGCGCCGGTGCCGGATCTCGCGCCGCACGCGCGTCTGGGCTACGTCGGTGTGGTGTGGCCCTCGATGCGGTTCTCGGACGAGCCGATCCCCGACTTTCCCCGGTCGGTGGCCGCCGACGTGCCCGCAGCCGCCCGCACCGCGCTCGACAAGGACACCCGGCACGCGCTCCTGGAGGTGTTCCCGGGCCGGGCGACGGTCGTCGAGCAGATCGCGCGCCTGCTGGACCAACAGCCCGACGACGGAGCCTCGTTGGAGGAGTTCGGGCGCCTGGTGCGGCTGCTGGTGGAGGTATCACCCCAGGGACCGCAGGCCGCCTTCGCCGCGGACACGCTCGCGGAGGGTGGCCCGCAGGGCGACCCCGCGATGCTCTTCGGGGACACGGCCACCGTGTGCGGCGAGTTCGCCGAGGCGCTGGCCGGGATGACGGCACCCGGCGGCGAGACCTTCTCCCTGCCGCGGCCCTGGGACGGGGCGCGTGAACTGCTGCGCCAGGCCACCTACTACGCCATGAAGCGGCGCGCCGGCACGGTGGGTGAGCGCGGGCTCGGACGCGCGCTCGGGCAGCTCGCGACCGCCGCGCCCGGGGTGCGGGTGCATCTGGTCGGACACAGCTTCGGCGGACGGCTGGTCTCCTTCGCGCTGCGCGGACTGTCCGAGGGCGTGCGCACGGTGAAGTCCGTGACGCTGCTCCAAGGGGCGTTCTCGCACTACGCGTTCGCCGCGTCGCTGCCCGGCGACCCGCGGGCGAGCGGCGCGCTGCGCGGTCTGCAGAGCCGCGTCGACGGCCCTGTGGTGTGCTGCTACTCCCACTTCGACATGGCGCTCGGCACGATCTATCCGCTGGCCTCCCGGATGGCGGACGACGACCGTTCGGTGCTGGGTGTCGACCTCGACCCCGGGCACCTCCTGGGCGCCCGCTGGGGCGCGATGGGGCACGACGGGGTGCAGGCGGTGGAGGGCACGCAGACGTTCACGCTCGCCGACGCGCTGCGCGCGCAGCTGCCGGTGTCGGGGTGCGTGAACGTCGACGCGTGCGCGGTGGTGAACCGCGGCGGGCCCCCGAGCGGGGCCCACAGCGACATCTGCCACCGGGAGCTGGCCCAAGTGGTGCTGGCGGCGGGCCGTGTTCGATGACCCGCCGCCGGGAGTCCGCGACGCGCTCCGGGGTCACCGGTGCGACGTGTACTCCACCACCTGCTGGTAGGTCGGCCGGTTCTGCCAGGTGATCTTGCCGTGCTTGATACCGCCGAGCGTCCGCTGGACGATCGAGTCGGCACACCACTGGTCGCCCGCCGAGCACTGGTCGTCGCCCGGGTAGACCTGGGCTGCGGTCAGGCCGGCCGCCGTCTTGAGTGTGCTGATCAGGGCGTCCCGGCAGGCGCTGAGGGTGCCGCCGCCGCAGTACTTCTGCGACAGTCCGCCCTGCACCGACTCACCGAGGACCGCCCGGATGTCCTTGTCGACATAGCTCCACCAGCCGTACTGGAAGGAGCTTCCGGCGTGCGCGCCGGTCGGACCGTGCGCGGCCGACGGGGACTCGTCGATGGGCAGGTTGTTGGAGAAGGCCGTGTACAGGTCGGTGCCGAGGCCTGGTTCGAACTCGGCCTTCACCAGCAGCGGCCACCAGGCGTCCAGGATGCGGATCGCGTCGGCGTTGGCGTAGGCCTTCGAACCGGCCGAGGTCTCCTTGCGCTTGGCGCCGGCCGTCACCCAGTCGGACAGCTTGGCCACCGCCGCCGCGGCCGTGGTGTCCGTGACCGTCGAACTGTTGATGACCTTCAGCAGCTTCGGCAGCACGTCCTCGGCCCGCAGATCGGCCAGTGCGGCGTCGGCCATCGCCTTGGTGAGCGAGGACCTGGTCACGCCGCCCGCGGCGACGAGCTTCTTCACCCGGTCCTCCAGCAGGTTCCCGCGGTGCACGGAGCCGTCTCCCCAGGGGGCCGTGGTGTAGTCCTTGGCCTGCTTGTTGTTCCAGGAGATGTAGTAGTCCTGGTCGATGGAGTTGGGGTGCGCGGACGGCGGGGTGTACGAGGCGGTGTTCGTCGTCGGGTCCCAGTTCCGCCACTCGTACGCGGCCTGCGCCCAGACCGGGAACTCGGCGTCGACGCCGTCCGCCCGCACCGGGTTGTCACCGCTGTTGTAGTACGCGGTGTGCGAGGAGTCGGCGTAGAACCAGTTGAAGGTGTAGTTGATGTGCTGCACCGCGCTCTGGAACGTCTGCGGGCTCTTCACGTAGTCCGGATCGTTGAGCATCTGGAAGCCGATGATCGAGTCGGCCTCGTGCATGTAGGAGGAGCGCAGGGTCGTGTACGCGACCTTCTTGCCGCCGACCGTGGCGCGGTACTCCACGGGACCGTACTTGGTCCGGTAGACCTGCATGCGGTACGAGCCCGCCGCGGTGCCGTCGGCCGTGGTGGGCTTCCAGGAGTTGGTCCGCTCGACCTTGTCCATGGCGGTGCAGGTGCCGTGGTACAGGTAGTGGTAGTCGTCCTGGCACAACTCGACGGCGTAGGTGTCGATGATGTCCTGGCCGGAGGTCGTCGCGCTCCAGGAGTAGTCCTGGCCGCGCCCGAGTTCGACGTACATGCTCAGGCCCGCGAAGGAGGCGCCGCGCGCGCTGAGGCCCGGCCCCTGGATCTCCTGGAGCATGAGGAGCTGTGGCGCGAAGTAGCCGGTCTGCGGCCCGAAGACGGCGATGGGGTGGCCGCTGGCGGTGTACTTGCCGCTCACCACGAGGGCGTTGGACATCCCGCGCTTCGCGGAGGTGAGGGTGGTGGCGGCCGCCGTCGCCGAGGCGCTGGTGGCGGTCGCGGTGGCCGCGCTGCCGGTGCGGTCGTAGACCAGGGGCTCCTGGGTCACCGAACCGGCGTCGGGCAGGGCCTCGCCCTGTGCGGTGTCGGGCTTCGAGGCGTACGGGAAGCTCTCGCCGTTGTGGACGGTGAGCACCGACTCGGGGTCGTTGCGCTCGCGGAAGGACTCCCAGACCTTGGTGCCCTCGGTCACGCCGTACTTGGACTGGGCGGCCAGCAGCGAGAGGGCGTTGTTGACCTCGCCGCCGCCTCCGGAGCCGAAGAGCGAGCCGATGACGGAGGCCAGCGCGACCAGGTCGGTGATCTTGAAGTGGTCGATCGTGCCGGCGTTGGTGATGGAGTCCTTGTGGCCGGTCAGGACGTACTCACCGGGGAAGTAGCGGCCGCTGTCGGAGGCGTCGATGTAGGCGTTGATGCCGTCGATGTAGGCGTTGGCGTCGGCGAGGGCCTGCTGGCCACGGGCGCCGTTGTTCGCGATGGCGTTGTCGATCTGGGTCTGCAGATCGGCCTCGGTGTAGGGCGCGTTGCGCCAGAACTCCTGCTCCAGGCCCTGGTTGGAGGAGGCCCCGCCGGCGAAGGAGGTCAGCTGGCCGCGGCCGACGTGCCGGAAGACGTCCATCAGCCACAGCCGGTCCTGGGCGGCGGCGTACCCGGCGCCGTACTCGGTGCCGTAGCGGGTGGTGCCGGTGATGTGCGGCACACCGGTCTTCTTGTCGCGGACGATCGTCACGTCGGTGCGTCCGCCGGGCGCGGTGGTGGAGGCGACCTGGTCGGAGGCGACCCCGAAGGACGCGTCGTTGAAGAAGTCGTTGATCTTGGCGTCGGTGAGCGTGGCGGCACCCGAGGCCAGGTTGCTGTAGGGGCCGAGCTGGTCCTCGGCGTGGTCGGGCTGGACGCCGAAGGCCTGGTTGAGCAGGATCTGGGCGAGGGTGGCGTTGCCGTTCTGACCGGGCGGAAGGATGTCGGAACACTGGCCGCCGCAGTAGTCGTTGGCGGCGAGCGCGGTCGTGCTGTCGGCGGCCGCCGCCTGGGTCAGCGGGGACAGCAGGGCGGCTATGAGAGCACAGATGGATGCCGCCCCCAGGAACTTGGGGAATCTGCGGGGAGTTCTCTGTCTGTCGAGCGCGGTGCGTGGGGTGCGCCGTGGCATGGCTGCTCCTACCGACGGGGGTGGGCCGGACGTTACCGCCGGTATCCCCGAGTTGGAAGATGAACATGCGTCAACTTTTCAACGATCACTGAGCAGTTCGGACGTCACGAGCCGTTTAGAGATCGACGGGCCATGCGGATCCGGTGATACCCCGCTCATCCCGGCCCACGGGCTTTTCGACAGGTGACTGACAGCGAGGGGAGGTAGGCCGGAGGGAGTTCGGCCGGTGACTTATGGCGCTCATCGGAAATTGGATGGAGCCGAATCGCGTGTCGATACGTCTACTCGGCGACGTCCCTGGGACGGCAACGCCGAAGTGACCGAAGTACAGGTGCAGGTGTGACGGAGGTGCAGGGCGATGGCGGGTTTTCGGAGTCTGGCGAGACAGGTGCGAGATCCGAGGAATGATCTGGCACTGCGACGCTATTCACTGCGCAAGTGCCTGGAGAGGTTCGCCCCTTACGGGCATCGGGCAACCTGGGACCATCTCTGCTCCCGGGCCGGGTTCGGCCCCGAGGACCGGTCCCCCGATCCAGCGCGGCTCGTGGCCGCACTGGACGAGTTGGAGGAGGCCCGCTCCGTCTGGCTCGCCTACGAGGTCGAGTTCGCCGAGCGCCGCAAGAAGGAGAAGCACGACGGGCTGCGCCGGCCGGGCAGCGTGGACGACTGGCATCGGCTGACCTGGGGCGGATTCGGCGTCGCGTGGTGCGACGACCCGCGGATCCACCCCCACGAATCACTGGCCGAGGTGCTGCGCCGGCTGATCGCCGCGCTGGAGCGCGAGCCGGGCACGGTCTGCCCGGTCTGCACCGGTGAGCGCCTCACCTGGAAGTACGACCTGGCCCACGAACCGTCGTCGGGCCCCGTCTGCACGGATTGCGGAATCGTCGTACCGCGGCCCGTCCTCACGCCCGAGGCACTGGTGGAGGCCAGGCGCGGGCGGTTGCTCGTCTCCGCGTGAGCGCTCCGCCGGGTTGAACGGGGGCCGGGGGCCGGGGTGATGCTCGGGGGCGACCGGGCCACGGGGACTGCGGGTGAGTCGTCGGCCGCGGGATTGTCCGTGGCTGGACGCGCAGTTCCCCGCGCCCCTTCGGGGCGCCGACCTCGGCGGGAGCGCAACTGAAGACACCCCGTGGGCCGACGCTAGCAGGCGCGAATCCGCTCGCTCCACCGCTTTCTCCTCGGGACAGTTGGGCTCGATGAATCCCCGATGAGGTACCCGCGGCACCCGCGGAACCCGAGGAGTCCCGATGTCGACGCTGCGCGTCACCGCCGAAGTGCTGACCGTCCACGAGCATCCGAACGCCGACGCGCTCGAACTGGCCCAGGTGGGCCTGTACCGAGCCGTCGTCGCCAAGGGCGCCTACCGCACCGGCGAGAGTGCCGTCTACATCCCCGAGCAGTCCGTGCTCCCCACCACGCTCATCGAGGAGCTGGGCCTGACCGGACGCCTCGCGGGCCCCGGTTCGGACCGCGTCAGGGCCGTACGCCTGCGCGGTGAGCTGTCGCAGGGCATCGTCTGCCGCCCGAAGGCGCTGGCCGGCGTCGACCTGGCGCGGGCCGCCGCGGACGGCACCGACTTCGCCGAGGCGCTCGGCATCGTCAAGTGGGTGCCGCCGATCCCGCCCACCATGAACGGCGACGTCGAGTCCGCGCCCGATCTGCTGCCCTGGGTCGACATCGAGAACATCCAGCGGTACCCGGACATCTTCGCGCCGGGCGAGAACGTCGTCCTGACGGAGAAGCTGCACGGCTCGGCCTGCCTGCTGACCCACCTCGCCGGCCAGGACCGCGTGTACGTCTCCTCCAAGGGCTTCGGCGCCAAGTCCCTCGCCCTCAAGGAGGATTCCCGCAATCTGTACTGGCGTGCCGTCCACGCCCACGGCGTCGCGGCGGCCGCGGCCCGGCTCGCCGAACGGCTCGGCGCCCGCCGGGTCGGCATCTTCGGCGAGGTGTACGGGGCGGGCGTGCAGGACCTGTCGTACGGCGCCGACGGCCGCCGCGAGTCCCTCGGCTACGCCGTGTTCGACGTGTCCGCGGAGATCGCCGGCGAGGTCCGCTGGCTGGACGCTGCCGCACTCCTCGACGGCGAACTGCCACTGGTGCCACGGCTGTACGAGGGCCCGTACGACATCGACCGCGTCCTGGAGGTCGCCTCGGGCCGGGAGACCGTGTCCGGGCGCGCACTGCATCTGCGGGAGGGCGTCGTGATACGCCCTGCCGTCGAGCGCTACAGCCCGGTGACCGGCGGCCGGGCCATCGCGAAGGCGGTCAGCCCGGCGTATCTGACGCGCAAGGGCGGCACGGAGTACGAGTGACGGTGCGTGCGGTCGCGGAGCGGGCCGAGGGGTGCCCTCAGCAGCACTCTTCGGCCGCGCGCTGCGACTCCTGGGCCCCCTGCGACTCCTGCGCCCCCTGTGACCGCCGCGGCTCCGGCCGCGCGGTGACGCGCTCCACCATGAGCCGGGAGCCCGCCTGTCGCTCACCGAAGACGTCGTCCGGGTTGGACAGCACGCAGTTCTCCAGGGACAGACAACCGCACCCGATGCAGTCGGTCAGGTGATCCCGGAGTCGGCTCAACTGATTGATCCGCTCATCGAGTTCGGAGCGCCAGGCCTCCGACAACCGGGCCCAGTCCTCGCGCGTCGGGGTGCGCTCCTCGGGGAGTTCGGCGAGCGCCTCGCGGATGGTGGCGAGGGGGATGCCGACGCGCTGGGCGGCCCGGACGAAGGCGACACGACGCAGCGCGTCACGGTGGTAGCGGCGCTGGTTGCCGGTGGTGCGACGGCTGCTGATCAGGCCCTTGGACTCGTAGAAGTGCAGGGCGGAGACGGCGGCGCCACTGCGGGCCGACAGCTGGCCGACGGTCAGCTCGTGGATCTTCTCAGGGATCTGGGGCACCCCTCCAACCCTACCTACTTCGTCATCCGCCCTACCGCCTTCGTCACACGTCCGGTCCGTTGACATGCGCCCCGCGCCCGACCATGCTAAGCAGTTGCTTAGACATAGAAACGTGGGAGGTCGGGAAGATGGCAGAGCCGAGGACGTTCGCGACGGTCGACGAACTGCGGGCCGCGGTGGGCGAGCAGCTGGGGTACAGCGACTGGGTCGAGATCGAGCAGAAGCGGATCGACCTCTTCGCGGAGGCGACCGGCGACCACCAGTGGATCCACGTCGACCCCGAGAAGGCCGCGACCGGCCCCTTCGGCACGACGATCGCGCACGGTTACCTCACCCTGTCGCTGCTCCCGCTCTTCGGCCCGCAGCTGATCAAGGTCGAAGGCGTGAAGATGGGCGTCAACTACGGGACGAACAAGGTCCGTTTCCCCGCCCCCGTACCGGTCGGCTCACGGCTGCGCGCCACCGCGAAGATCACCGGCGTCGAGGACGTACCCGGCGGTGTCCAGGTGTCCGTGGCCTTCACCGTGGAGCGCGAGGGCGGCGACAAGCCGGTGTGCGTCGCCGAGTCGGTGTCGCGCTACTACGTCTGAGCACCCCGCACGCACTCCGGGGCCGCTACTCCTTGGCTCCGACCATGCGCAGCACGAGGTCGGCGTAGAGCGCGCCGACCTCGTCGGGCGTACGGGGCCCGTCGACGTTGAACCAGCGGGCCACGTCGATGCAGAGGGAGAGCACGGCGAGCGTGGTGCCCGGCACGTCCGGCACGTCGAAGTCGCCCGCCGCCACGCCGTCCGCGATGATGCCGCGCACGGCCGCGTCGGTCTGCCGTCGCAGCGCGACGATCTCCGCCCGCGCCTCGGGCCCGAGGGCTTCCAGTTCGTACTGCACGACCCGCGCGGTGGTGTGCTGCCCGGCGTGCCACCGCACGAAGGACCGCACGGCGTCGGTGAGCCGCTCGGCGGCGCTGCCGCCGCCCTGAGCCGCGCTGCGCACGATGTCGAGCGCCTTGTCGTGCCCGATCCGGCTGATGCGGTGGAGCAGCTCTTCCTTGGTCTTGTAGTGGATGTAGAGCGCCGCGGGGCTCATGCCCGCGCGGCCCGCGATGTCCCGGGTCGTCGTCGCGTGGTACCCGCGCTCGGCGAAGGCCTCCACGGCGGCGACGAGCAGCCGCCGGGCCGCGTCCGGGGTGACCTCGGCCCACGGCTGCATCTCGCCGCCGGCCGTCTCCTCCGCCGTACTCATCGCTGGTTCGCCCCTCTCGCTGACAGGAGGTACACCATACCGCCGAAGCTGAGCGGGCGCTTAGCGTGCCCGCTCAGCGCCCGCGTCCTGACGGTCCCGGATCACCTTGGCCAGCGTGAAGGACGACGTCACCAGATAGAGGACGGCGATGGCCAGAAAGGCTCGCACCCAGGCGTCGGCGTGCAGCTTGTAGATACCGACGGCGGTCGCCACCATGGCGACGGAAAAGGAGGCCACGGCCTGCCCGTAGAAGGCCGCCGTGTTCTGATGCTTGACGGGTGTCTCACTCATGGGGACAAGGGTCGGCGGACACGACCGCTGCCGCATCCGCCCCCGTACTCACGTCCGCGTGCCGGCGTACTCAGAAGGCGGAAACCCCCGTCAGCGCCCGCCCGATGACCAGCTTCTGTATCTGACTGGTGCCTTCGTAGAGGGTCATCACCCGGGCGTCGCGCAGCAGCTTGCCCGCCGGGTACTCGTCGATGTAGCCGTAGCCGCCGAAGACCTGGAGCGCGTTGTTCGCGGCGCGTACGGCGGCCTCGGAGGCGAAGAGCTTGGCCTTCGACGACTCCGTGGCGAAGGGCAGTCCGCGGTCGACGAGATCGGCGACCCGCCAGGTCAGCAGCCGTGCCGCGTCCACGTCGACGGCGATGTCGCTGATCAGTTCCTGGACGAGCTGGTGGTGCGCGATGCTCTTGCCGAACTGCTCCCGCTCGGTCGCGTACCGCACGGCGACGTCCAGGGCCGCCTGGGCGATACCGACACACCCGGCGGCGACCGACATCCGCCCCTTGGCCAGGGCGGACATGGCCACGGAGAACCCCTTGCCCTCGGGCGCCAGCATGGCGCTCGCGGGTACGCGTACGTCTTCCAGAACGAGTTCGGCGGTGGCCTGGCCGCGCAGGCCGAGCTTGCCGTGGATGGTGCGGCGGGTCAGGCCGGGGGTGTCGGTCGGCACGAGGAAGGCGGAGACGCCCTTGTGGCCGGGCGCGTCGGTGGAGCGGGCGAAGAGCAGGACGACGTCGGCCCAGGTCCCGTTGGTGATGAACATCTTGGTGCCGTTGATGACGTAGTCGTCGCCGTCACGGACGGCCTTCGCCGTCAGGTTGCCCGCGTCCGAGCCGGTGCCGGGCTCGGTGAGGCCGAAGCACCCCACGTAGGCGCCGGAGGTCAGCCCCGGCAGCCACTGCCGCTTCTGCTCCTCGCTCCCCCAGGACGCGATCGTCTTGGCCACGAGACCGAGCGAGACGGAGACGATGCCGCGTACGGAGGAGTCACCGCGGCCCAGTTCCTCCGTCACGAGGCAGTACGCGAGGTGGTCGCCGCCGCTGCCGCCGTACTCCTCGTCGACGGTGAGCCCGAGGAAGCCGACGTCGCCGAGCTTCTTCACGAGCGAGCGGTCGACCTCCTCCGCCCGGTCCCACTCGACGACATGTGGGGCGATCTCGCGGTCCACGAAGTCCTTGGCGAGTTGCCGGACGGCGGTCTGCTCCTCGCTGAGCTCCAGGTTCATGACGGTCACCCCATGTGAAAGCCGTACGTTCGAAAGGCTAAATTAGCACTGCTAGTTTAAGTCCGCAGCCCTACTATGTGCGCCATGGCCCGACCGCGCAAGCCCCTCCTGAGCACCGACCGGATCGTCGACACGGCACGGGCCCTGGTGGACGCGGAGGGTCTGGCCGCCGTGTCCACACGGCGGCTCGCCGCCGAACTGGGTGTGAGCGGGCCCTCTCTCTACAACCACTTCCGCACCAAGGACCAGATCCTGGAAGCGGTCGCGGACTCCGTGAGCGGGCAGGTCGACCTGTCGATGTTCGAGGACGGGCGGGAGTGGCGTACCGCCCTGCACGACTGGGCCGTGTCCTACCGGGCGGCGCTGCGCGACCACCCGAACATCGTCCCGGTCCTCGCCCGCGGTCCCGGGCGCCGACCCGCCGGGCTGCGCCTCGCGGACGCCGTCTTCGGCGCGATGGTCGACGCCGGCTGGCCCCCGGCCCAGGCCACGTCGATCGGTGCCCTGATGCGCTACTTCATCATGGGCTCCGCCCTCGGGTCCTTCGCCGGGGGCTTCGTCGACGACGAGAGCGCGTACGATCCCGCCGACTATCCCCACCTCGGGCAGGCCCACCTGCTCGCCGAGCAGCAGGAGAAGGTGGACGAGCGGGCCTTCGAGGTGGGACTCGGAGCGTTGCTGGACGGGCTGACGGAGCAGTTCGGGAGGACGACGGGCGAGGACTGACGGCCGCCGGGGCGATGAGCCCCCGGGCGGGTTCGTTGGCTGCGGGTTCGTTGGCTGCGGGTTCGTTGGCTGCGGGTGGGTGGGGGCTGGTCGCGCAGTTCCCCGCGCCCCTAAAAGCCTCCACCACGTCCGGCGTTCGAAGGACGAGGCCCATGGGGCCGAAGCGATGGGACGCCGGGGCGCGGGGAACCGCGCGCCAAGCCCCCACCCACCCGCAGCCCAAGATCCCCCTCGGCCCGGAGACCGTTCGGCCGGGGCCGAAATGTCGAGGGCGGATGATGAGAGGCATGACGAGGTCGACGGACCCGGTCGCACCGGGACTCGCCGCGCTGGCGGCGATGTTCGCGGACGAGACCCGCGCCACCTTCCTGCTCACCCTGCTCGACGGCCGCGCCTGGACCGCGGGGGAACTGGCCAGGCACGCCCACATCACCCCCTCGACGGCCAGCGAACACCTGGACAAGCTCGTCGCCGGCGGCCTGCTCACCGAGGAACGACAGGGCCGACACCGCTACGTACGGCTCGCGGACCCCCAGGTCGCCCAACTCGTCGAGGACCTCGCCTCCCAGGTCGCACCCGACACCACCCGACGCCCCCGCACCCTGCGGGAAGCCGGCACGGGCTCCGCGATGGCCCGCGCTCGCACGTGCTACGACCACCTCGCGGGCCGCCTCGGCATCACCCTCACCGACGCCCTCACCCACCGCGGCCTGCTCCGCCAGGACACCGGGTTCGCGCTCACGGACGCGGGCCTGCGATGGTTCGACGAGGCAGGCATCGACCTGAACCGCACCGGCCGCCGCCCCCTCACCCGCGGCTGCCTCGACTGGACCGAACGCCGCCCCCACCTCGCGGGTACCGCCGGCGCGGCCTTGTGTCGCCACGCCCTGGACGCCCACTGGTGCGTACGTATCGGCTCGGAGCGCGCGGTCAAGGTCACGCCCGACGGCGAGCGGGCCTTCGCGGAACTCCTGGGCATCGAGACGACGGCACTCCGCTGACCGGCCATGCCCCACCGCGGTGTCCGAAAGCCGCGAGCACCCTGCCCCGTACCCCACCTAGCCTCGGGACCATGATGAACGCCACCTCCCCCGCCCGCCGCGCGGACCTGCTCGCCGCGGGCGCCGCGACCGTCACCGTCGTGCTGTGGGCCTCCGCCTTCGTGTCGATCCGCAGCGCCGGCGCGGCGTACTCGCCGGGCGCGCTGGCACTCGGGCGGCTGCTGGCGGGATCCGTCGCGCTGGGCACCTTCTGTCTCGTACGCGGCGAGGGGTGGCCGCCGCGCGCCGCCTGGCGCGGGATCGCGATATCCGGCCTGCTCTGGTTCGGCTTCTACATGGTGGTGCTCAACTGGGGTGAGCAGCAGGTGGACGCCGGCACGGCGGCGCTGGTCGTGAACATCGGCCCGATCCTCATCGCACTCCTCGGCTCCCGGCTCCTCGGCGACGCGATGCCCCCGCGGCTGCTCGCGGGCATGGCGGTGTCGTTCGCGGGGGCGGTCGCGGTCGGGCTGTCGATGTCCGGCGAGGGCGGGTCCTCGGTGCTGGGAGTGGTCCTGTGTCTGCTCGCCGCCGTCGGCTACGCGGCGGGGGTCGTCGCGCAGAAGCCGGCGCTCGGGCGGGCGAGCGCTCTCCAGGTGACCACGTTCGGATGCCTGGTCGGGACGGTGGCGTGCCTGCCGTTCGCGGGGCAACTCGTCCACGATGTGGCGAACGCGCCCGCCACCGCCACCCTCAACGTGCTCTACCTGGGCGTCTTCCCGACCGCGCTGGCGTTCACGACCTGGGCGTACGCGCTGGCCCGGACCACCGCGAGCCGGATGGGCGCGACGACCTACGCGGTGCCCGCGCTCGTCGTCGCGATGTCCTGGCTGTTCCTCGACGAGGTACCGGCGCTGCTCACGCTCGCGGGCGGCGCACTGTGCCTGGCCGGCGTCGCGGTGTCCCGCTCCCGCCCCCGGTCCAAGGCCTTCAGGGACACGGGGAACCCCGCGACCACCCCCCACGCACCCGCCGACAACCAAGCCACCCGGGGCTAGAACACCACCAGCGCTCGTCCGCCCTTCCCCGCCACCATGTTCTCGAACGCCCCCGCGATCCCGTCAAGACCGATCCGCTCGGTCACCAGCATCCCCAGATCCAGACGCCCCGCGCGCACATGCTCCGCCAGCACCGGCAGATCCCGCGCAGGGTCGGTGTTGCCGTACACGCAGCCGGAGAGCGTACGGCCCCAGTGGAAGATCTCCAACGCGTTGAAGGTGACCTGCTGATCCTTGCCACCGATGCCGACGACCGTCGTACGGCCGCCGCGGCGGGTGGCGTCCCAGGCCGCGCGAATGGTCACGGCACGGCCCACACACTCGACGGCGACGTCGACACCCTGCTTGCCGGTGAGGGAGCGGATCTCGCGGGCGGTGGTGTCGGAGGCGACGACGTAGTGCGTGGCACCGGCCTCGCGTGCCAGTGACTCCTTCTCCGGAGAGATGTCCACCGCGATGACCTGCGACGCGCCCGCGATCCGCGCCGCCTGGAGCGCCGCGAGCCCGACCCCGCCCACCCCGAACACGGCGACGGTCTCACCGGCACGGACCCGCGCCGAGTGGTGGACGGCGCCGTACCCGGTGAGGACGGCGCAGCCGAGGAGGGCGGCGTCGGTGAGGGGGACGCCGTCCGGGACGGGCAGGACGCAGCCGGCGGCCACGACGGTCTCCTCGGCGAACGCGGCGACGTTCAGGCCGGGATGGAGGTCGCTCCCGTCGGAGGCGCGCCGCGCGTACACGTCGCCCGCGCCGGTCAGCGCGTTGGCGCACAGCCACACCTCCCCCAGCGAGCAGGCGTGGCAACTTCCGCAGGAGGGCGCCCAGTTGAGGACGACTCCGTCGCCGGGCGCGACACCTGTCACGCCCTCCCCGACGGAGACGACGGTTCCGGCACCCTCGTGCCCGAGGACGGCGGGGACGGGCACCCGCATGGTGCCGTCGGACAGCGAGAGGTCGGAGTGACAGACCCCGGCGGCGGCCAGCCGGACACGGACCTGACCGGGACCGGGCGCCGGGAGGTCGATCTCGGCGATCTCCAGGGGGGCGCCCACGGCGTGAAGTACGGCAGCGCGAACCACGTAAAAGCTCCTCGGTCCAGAACTCTGGAACTGACTGGAATGGAGTGGAACGGAACGGTGTGGAGTGGAGTGGAACGGGCTAGAACTGGAGGGACTTCGTCTGGAGGTACTCGGACAGGCCGTGCGCGCCCAGTTCCCGTCCGACCCCCGACTGCTTGTAACCGCCGAACGGGGCGCTGGGGTTGAACCGGCCGCCGTTGATGTCGACCTGCCCGGTGTCGAGCCGTCGCGCGAAGGCGACCGCCTCGGCCTCGTCACCCGCCCACACCGCGCCCGCGAGCCCGTACACCGTCCCGTTGGCGATCCGGACGGCGTCCTCCTCGTCCTCGTACGGGATCACCGACAGCACCGGGCCGAAGATCTCCTCCTGCGCGATCGTCATCTCCGGGGTGACGTCCGCGAAGACGGTCGGCTGGACGAAATACCCCTGCTCGCGAGGGGATTCGGGGCCGCCCGCGACGAGCCGGGCGCCCTCGGCGACGCCCTTGTCGATGTAACCGCGCACCCGCGCCTGCTGCTTGGCGTTGACGACCGGGCCGATGCGGTCGGCGTACTTCGCCGCGGCGGTCGCGGCGAGTGCGACCGCCTCCTCGTACTGCGCGGCGTGCACGAGCATGCGGGTCCAGGCGCTGCACGTCTGGCCGGAGTTGGACATCACGTTGGCGACGCCGACGTTGACGGCCTTGGCGAGGTCGGCGCTCGGCAGGATGACGTTGGCGGACTTGCCGCCGAGTTCGAGGGCGACCCGCTTGACGGCCGCACCGGCCGTCGCTCCGATCCGCCGCCCCACCGCCGTGGAGCCCGTGAAGGAGACCAGGTCCACGTCCGGGTGTTCGGCGAGGGCCTGGCCCGCGACCGCGCCGAGGCCGGTGACGAGGTTGAAGACGCCGGCCGGGACGCCCGCCTCCGCGACCGCCTCGGCGAACAGCTGGGCGGTGAGCGGGGTGTCCTCGGCGGGCTTCAGGACGACCGTGCAGCCCGCCGCGAGCGCGGGGGCGACCTTGGCGACGATCTGGTGCAGCGGGTAGTTCCAGGGCGTGATCGCGCCGACCACACCGATCGGTTCCTGGTAGACGGTCGAGTTGCCGACCTTCTCCTCGAAGACGAAGGTGGCCGCCAGTTCGGCGTACGAGCCCGCGACCATGATCGGTACGCCCGCGTGGACCGCCTGCGAGAAGGACAGCGGGGCGCCGAGCTCCGCCGTGACCGTCTCGGCGATCTCGTCCTTGCGTGCGGTGAGGACGTCACGCAGGGCACCGAGCCGCGCGGCCCGCTCGGCGGGCGGGGTCGCGGCCCAGGCGGGGAAGGCGGCGCGGGCGGCCCGTACGGCGGTGTCGACGTCCTCGGCCGTGCCCGCGGGAACCCGGCCGAGAACCTGTTCGTCCACCGGGTTCACGACCTCGATCGTGTCCGTCCCGGCGGCGGGGCGCCAGGCACCGTCGATGTACATGCCGTCATGTGCCTTCATCGTGTTCCTCCCGGGCGGGGCGTGCCGTCCGCCTCGCGGCGTCGTCCGACCCACAAACTAGCGGTGTTAGTTTTCAGGCGCCAGACGTCTTCCCGCGACTCACCCTGCTCACCTCACTCGTCCAGGTCCGGCAGCCGCGCCGGAGCGGGGCAGATGCGTTCGCCGTGCCGGTCGAAGACGAACAGATGGGCGAGGTCGACGAGGAGGGGCACCTGCATCCCGTGACGGAGATCGAAGTCGGGGGTGGTACGGACCACCAGGTCGCCGGGGAGCCGGCCCTCCGGCGGTATCTCGTCGTCGCGCGCGGGACCCACGTCGGCGGGGTCGTCGAGGTCGACCACCGGGCCGGCCCGCTGACCGGCACGGCGGTCCCGGAGACGGTCGAGGAGCGAGCCCTCGCGACGGCGGCGCCTGACCGGGCGGACCGGGCGCGGCGCCTCCAGATCCGGGACGAACGCGGGCCGCGAGCCGGTGTCGAAGTGGACGAGCACCTCGTGCCCCTGGAACTCCACATGTTCGACGAGACCGCTGATCGCCACCTCCCCGGGCCGGGCCTCCGACGGCTTGGCCAGGCGGACGGCCTCGGAACGCAGCCCGACGATGACCTCGCGGCCCTGCTGTACCCGCAGCAACCGCTGATCCACCGACCAGGGCTCACGCAGCGGCAGATACTGCTTGCCCAGGCTGATCGTCATGGCCCCGTCGAGCGGGGCCCGGACCAGGCCGCGCAGCAGATTGATGCGCGGGGTGCCGATGAAGGCGGCGACGAAGACGTTCGCGGGCAGCGCGTAGACCGTACGGGGTGTGCCCACCTGCTGGAGGACGCCGCCCCGCAGGATGGCGACCCGGTCGCCGAGCGACAGCGCCTCGGCCTGGTCGTGGGTGACGTACACCGTGGTGACACCCAACTTCCTGGTGAGCGAGGCGATCTCGGCGCGCAGATGGTTGCGGAGCTTGGCGTCGAGGTTGGAGAGCGGCTCGTCCATCAGGAAGGCGGAAGGGTGGCGGGCGATCGCACGGCCCATCGCCACGCGCTGGCGCTCGCCGCCCGACAGCTGGTGGGGGAAACGTTCGAGGAGGTCCTCGATGCCGAGCATCCGGGCCGTGGCGTCGACACGCGGACGCGGGTCCTCGCCGGGGGCCTCGATACGCAACGGGAAGCCGATGTTGTCGCGGCCCGTCATGCTCGGGTAGAGGGCGAAGTTCTGGAAGACCATCGCCATGTCCCGCTCGGACGGCGGCAGATCGCCCGCGTCCTCACCGTCGAGACGCACCTCGCCCTCGGTGGCGTTCTCCAGGCCGGCGATCATCCTGAGCACGGTCGACTTGCCGCAGCCGGAGGGACCGAGCAGGACGAGGAACTCGCCCGGCCGGATGTCCAGCGACAGCCGCTCCACCACGCGGACCCCGCGCGTATACGACTTGCTGACCTGGTGCAGGGAGATGGCGCGTGTCATGAAGGGTGCCCCCGGGGGCTCAAAGGGCGCTGTCGCTCCGCGGTCGAGACGTCCCGAGCGGGCCGCAAGGGACGTATGAGTCACGGAAGTTAACGGACCGCGACCACCCGGGGGAAGACACCCGGCGGGATCCTGCGTGTCGGTTCCCGCCCCTGTTCGGGCGCGGCGGAAACGGACGATCGCCTACCGGCCCGACAGACACTTCGCCGCACCCTCGCCGGGCCGGCCGGGAAGGTCAGATGTCGCTCTTGCGACGCAGGAGCACCCCGGCCCGTACGGGCTCGGCACGGCCTGCGGGCGCCTTCCTCGGCGAGCGCAGCGCGACCCCCGAGGACAGCACCAGCAGCGCGCCCAGCATCACGAACGGCGCGGCCACACCGGCGACCCCGGCGACCAGCCCGGCCGCGGCCGGGGCGGCCACCTGCCCCAGACGGTTGCCGGTCAGCCGCAGGGCCAGGGCCGTGGAACGGGCCTCGTCCGGGGCGGCCTGCACGACCGTCGTCATGGACAGCGGCTGGCCGACACCCAGACAGAAGCCGAGGACCAGCAACATCGCGGCCAGCGCCCACACCGGCACGGGCAGCGCGAGACCCGCGCACAGCACACCCGCCACCAGACAGGTCACCGTGAGCAGCGCCGCCCGGCCGAGCAGTCGCAGCATCGGCGTCATGACCAGTCGGCAGGCGATGGTCGCCGCCGCGCGCAGACTGAACAGCAGACCGATCACCGACGGCGCGATGCCCCGGTGCTCGCCGACCACGGGCAGATACGCGGTCAGGATGTCCGTCGCGGACAGCACGGCGAGGCTGATGAGGATTCCGGCGGGTACGCCCCGGGCACGCAGAATGCGGTGCACGGGCACACGGTCGCCCTGAGCCGTACGGGACTCGGCGGGCGTACGGTGCTCGATGCGCCAGAGCGAGGTGAACGACACGGCGGCGAGCGCACCCGCCACGAGCAGGGCCTGCGCGCTGCTGCCCGCCCTGTCCGGGCCCCCGATCAGAAGGCCCGCGACGATCGGCCCGACCAGTTGGCCCAAGGAAGCGCCGATGGTGAAATGACCGAAGTTGCGGTCCTGTTCGTGCGGCGCGGACTGCCGGGCCACGATCGACTGGGCACCGATGACGAAGCAGAGGTGACCCAGGCCCATCACCCCGCTCCAGGCAGCCATCGCCCCCAGCGAGTCCGCCGTACCGCTGAGCGCGCAACCGCCCGCGATGAGGACGACCCCGACGGGCAGCAGCGGCGCACACCGTCCGTGGTCGGTACGGCGGCCCAGCGGTACGGCGGCGAAGAGCGGCAACAGGGCGTACACACCGGCGATCACACCGATGGCGCGTTCGTCGGCGCCCAGGGCGAGGGCCCGGTAGGAGACGGCGGGCCGGGCCATCGACACCGCCCCCTGCGCGAAGCCGAAGGCGATGACGAGGCGCAGCAGCCAGCCGCGGTTCCGACCGGGCCCCACGGGGACACCCCTCCATCCGATGACGGATTACAGATGACAGAAACTGTCAGTCGTCACCCGTCCGTCAGATGATGCCGAACAGGATCCCCGCCCCCAACACCACCAGCGAAGTCAGCGCCGCCCACTTCACCACGAACCTCGTGTGGTCTCCGAATTCGACCTTCGCCATGCCGACAAGGACGTATACGGCGGGCACCAGCGGGCTGGACATGTGCAGCGGCTGGCCGACGAGCGAGGCGCGGGCGATCTCCAGGGACGAGACCCCGTGGGCTTGGCCCGCTTCGGCGAGGACCGGGAGGACGCCGAAGTAGAAACCGTCGTTCGACATGAAGTAGGTGAGCGGGATGCTGAGGACGCCGGTGACGAGGGCCATGTGCGGGCCCATCCCGTCGGGGATGTTGGAGACCAGCCACTTGGACATGTGGTCGACCATGCCGGTGCCCTGGAGGACGCCGGTGAAGACGGCGGCGGCGAAGACCATGCCGGAGACGTTGAGGACGTTCTCGGCGTGGGCGCCGAGGCGGGCCTTCTGGTCGGGCATGTGGGGGAAGTTGACGGTGAGCGCGAGTGCGGCGCCGAGCAGGAAGAGGACCGGGATCGGCAGCCACTCCATGATCATGGCGGTGAGCAGCGTGACCGTGAGGAGCGCGTTGAACCAGTAGAGCTTGGGGCGCAGGGTGGCGCGGTGGGGGTCGAGACCCTGGAAGTCGTCGTCCTCTTCGGGCAGATCGGCGCCGGAACCGGCGGCGGAGCCGGAGCCGGTGCCCGAACCACCCGTGCGCGCCGCCTTCTTCGTGAGGTTGGCGGCGCCGTCGCCGGAGGCGCCCGCGCCCGCGCCGACGAGCACCGTCTCGGTCTCCGGCTCCAGGACCTCGTCCAGCGTCAGCACGCCGAGCCGCTTGCGCTCGCGGCGTCCGAGGACGTACGAGAGGGCGAGGACGCCGAGCAGGCCGACGGCGAGGGCCGGGATCATCGGGACGAAGATGTCGCTGGCGTCGAGCTTCAGCGCGGTCGCGGCGCGGGCCGTGGGGCCGCCCCAGGGAAGCGTGTTCATGACGCCGTTGGCCATGGCGGCGACGCCGGTCATCACGACCAGGCTCATCTTGAGGCGCTTGTACAGCGGGTACATCGCCGAGACCGTGATCATGAAGGTGGTCGAGCCGTCGCCGTCGAGGGAGACGATCGCGGCGAGGACCGCCGTGCCGACCACGATCCGCAGCGGGTCGGCCTTGCAGAACTTGAGGATCCCCCGGACGATCGGGTCGAAGAGACCGACGTCGATCATCACACCGAAGTAGACGATCGCGAACATCAGCATCGCCGCCGTGGGGGCGAGGCTGGTGACGCCGTCGATGACGTAGTCACCGAGCTTGGCGCCCTTTCCGACGAAGACACAGAAGAGTGCCGGGATCAGCACGAGCGCCGCGATCGGCGACATCTTCTTCAGCATGATCAGGACCAGGAAGGTCGCGATCATGGTGAAGCCGAGGATGGTCAGCATGAGTTGGATTACCTAACGTTCGCCCTTGAACTCCCACCAGGGACGGCGGTGCGATGACGTTAGGTCGCGCAAGATTGCGTTAACAAGATGTTGACACGCGAGCAATAAGCGCAAAACTCCAGGTCACAGGCTTGTCTCGGTGAGCAGAGGCCCCCTACGGGCACGCCGCGAGCTCCACCGGCACTCCGTTGAGCACCGCCGTACCCGACAGCGGGTCGAGGAGCGAGCCGTCGAGGAGCTGGTTGACGTTGACGCCCGGGTCGAGGGCAGCGTGGCTCATCCGGGTGCCGGGGCGGTCGTGTCCCCAGCCGTGCGGCAGGCTCACCACCCCGCGTCGTACGGTGTCCGTGACCTCGGCCGGGGCGACCACTTCTCCCCCGGCGCCCTTGACGCGCACCACCGCCCCGTCGGTGAGGCCGAGGCGTGCCGCGTCCTCGGGGTGGATGTGCAGGGTGCAGCGGTTGGTGCCGCCGGTGAGGGCGGGGACGTTGTGCATCCAGCTGTTGTTGGAGCGCAGATGGCGGCGGCCGACGAGGACGATCGCCGCCGGGCGCTCGCGCAGGGCGGCGCGCAGCCGGGGAAGATCGTCGACGATCGGTGCAGGCAGCAGCTCGATCTTTCCGCTGCGCGTCTTCAGTGGCTGCGGCAGACGTGGGCGCAGCGGTCCGAGGTCGATGCCGTGCGGGTGGGCGAGCAGTTTCTCCAGGCTCAGGCCGTCGGGCCGGGCGCCGAAGCCCTCGCCGTAGGGGCCGAGGCGCAGCATCATGTCGAGCCTGCGTTCGGGTCCGCTCTCGCCGGTGAGCCGCGTGGCGAGTTCTTTCGGGTCGCGTGCGTGGACGGGTCCGTGCGGGTCCTGGACGGCCTTGCCGAGGGTGGAGTCGATGACCATGGTGTCCACGGCGGACGGGTCGGCGCCGTGCATGCCGGTGGCGGCGAGCACCAGCCGGGCGAGGATCTCGGTCTCGGCCATGCGGCCCGGTTCGAGGGGGACGGCGGGGCGGTTGTAGCGGACCTGGTTGCGTACGGCGAGGGTGTTGAAGGCGAAGTCGTGGTGGGCGCTCTGGGAGGGCGGGGGCGGCGGCAGCACGACGTCGGCGTGGCGTGCGGTCTCGTTCAGGTACGGGTCGACGCTGACCATGAAGTCGAGGGAGTCGAGGGCCTTGTCGAGGCGGTTGCCGTCGGGTGCCGACAGTACGGGGTTGGCGGCGATGGCGATGAGGGCGCGGACGGGGCTGCCCTCGGGGGTGGCGGTGTCGATCTCCTCGGCGAGTGCGGCGAGCGGGAGTTCGCCCTTGGCTTCGGGGTGGCGGCTGACCCGGCTGTGCCAGCGGCCGAGCGCGAAGCCGCGGCCAGGTCCTGCGGGGCGGGGGGTCTTGTCGGTGGCGGCCTGTGGGAAGAGGGCGCCGCCGGGGCGGTCGAGGTTGCCGGTGAGGATGTTGAGGACGTCGACGAGCCAGCTGGCGAGGGTGCCGTGCGGGACGGTGCAGCTGCCGATGCGGCCGTAGACGGCGGCGGTGGGGGCGGCGGCGAGTTCGCGGGCGAGCGCGCGGATGGTGTCGGCGTCCACGTCGCAGGCCTCGCTCGCGGCCTCGGGGGTGAAGTCCTGTACGGCGGTGGCGAGTTCTTCGACGTCCTGGACGTGCGGGGCGAGGTCGCGCAGGTCGACGAGTTTCTCCTCGAAGAGGACGTACGTCATCGCGGCGAGCAGCAGGGCGTCGGTGCCGGGGCGGATGGTCACGTGGCGGTCGGCGAGTTTGGCGGTACGGGTGGTGCGCGGGTCGATGACCGTCAGGGTGCCGCCGCGGGCGCGCAGCGCCTTGAGCTTGCCGGGGAAGTCGGGGGCGGTGCACAGACTTCCGTTGGATTCCAGGGGGTTGGCGCCGATGAGAAGGAGGTGGTCGGTGTGGTCGAGGTCCGGGACCGGGATCGCGTTGGCGTCGCCGTAGAGCAGGCCGCTGGAGACGTGTTTGGGCATCTGGTCGAGCGTGGAGGCGGTGAAGACGTTGTGGGTGCGCAGTGCGGTGAGCAGGACGGGCGGGTAGAGGGCGCCGGCCATGGTGTGCACGTTCGGGTTGCCGAGGACGATGCCGAGGGCGTGCGGGCCGTACTGCTCGACGATCGGGCCGAGGCCCGCCGCGATCGCGTCGAAGGCCTCTTGCCAGGTGGCCTCGCGCAGTTCGCCGTCCGTGCGGACGAGGGGGGTGCGCAGCCGGTCGGGGTCGCCGTCGGCGGCGCCGAAGGAGGCGCCCTTGGGGCAGATGAACCCCTTGCTGAAGACGTCGTCGCGGTCGCCGCGGGCGCCGGTGACCCGGGTGCCCTCGATGGTGAGGGTCAGCCCGCAGGTGGCCTCGCAGAGGGGGCAGACGCGCAGGGCGGTGCGGGAGTCGGGGGTGGCGCCGGAGGTGCGGGACACGGGTCCTCCCGGAGGACGGTGGCGGCGGTGGCACACGGACCGGGCCGAGCATACCGACCGGTACGGATGGGAGGGAGGGCTTTGCGGGGGTGAGGTCGGGAAATCGCGCGCCTCTCCCCCGGGTCCGCGCGCTTCAGCGGTGGAGCGATGGAGCATCAGAGCGGTGGAGCATGAGAGCGGTGGAGCGGTTTCAGTCCAGAACCCTGGCCAGATACGCGCGCAGCAGCTCCCGCGCCTCCCCGATGATCCGCTCGTCCCCCTCAGGGGCGATCCGGAAGGCCAGGTGGACCAGGCTGTCGGCGGCCTCCACGGCGACCAGGAAGGTACGCCGGAGGTCCTCGTCGGGGGTGCGGTCGAGGTAGTCGGAGAGGAGGTCGGTGAGGCGGTCGGCGACGCGGGTGTTGGGCTCGGCGTCGCGGGTGCCGACGGGTATCTGGTTGCCGAAGTCGACGAGGGAGAAGCCGGGGGCGGTGCGCTTCATGGCGAGGTACTCGTCGAGTACGGCGTCCATGGCGGCGCGCCAGCCCTGTGCGCCGGTCGCGCGGAGGCGTTCGGTGACGCGTTCGGTGTAGCGCTCGAGGTTGCGCTGGGCGAGTGCGTCGGCCATGGCGCGCTTGTTGCCGAAGAAGCGGTAGACGGAGCCGATGGGGACGCCCGCGCGCTGGGCCACGGCCCGGGTGCTCAGGGCGTCGTAGCCGACCTCGTCGAGGAGGTCGGCACAGGCGTCGAGGATCCTGGTCAGTCGTTCGGCGCTGCGCCGCTGAACGGGCGCGCGGCGCAGCGAGGTCGCTTGGGGCACAGGCTTCATGATGCCTTTCCGCCGGGATCCGGTGAACCTCCGGTGTCGGTACGGCCCGCGACGCCGTTTCCGATCGGTGTCGATGGCGGTGTGGAGGCGGGGGTCGACGGGCTCGACGGGGGCGGCGAGGTGGTCGTCGGCGGCCGGGTCGATGCGGCGGCCCCGGAGGCGGTGATGTCCGCCGTGCTCTCGACGGGCTTGCCGTGGACGGCCCACGCCGTGCGGTCGTCGGCGTACAGGCGCGCGGTGACGTGGTGGGTGCCGCGTGGGACCAGGTCGTCGGCGAGGTGGTACTCGGCGGTGCGCAGGGTGGCGAGGTTGCGGCCGTCCAGGGAGAGCAGCGCGACGCCGCGGCCGGCCACGGCCTCCGCCTTGGCGGCGGCGGGCGAGAAGCGGAAGCGGTGGACGGTCAGGCGGACGTCCCAGCCGTCGCCGGAGGCCGGTTGGACCTCGATGGCGACCTCGGGTGCGCTCTTCTTGTCGACCTCACGGTAATGCCGCCCCTCTTTGTCCGTATCATCCAGGATTTTGCCCACGGGTGAGGGCGACACCGCGTCCCTCCGCTCGTGTGCGGCGCCGGTGCCGCAGCCCGCCGATCCGCCGAGCAGGGCGCAGACCGCGAGCGCGGCGAGCACTCCACGCTTCCACGACATGCCGGGGACATTAGAACAACGCTCTGACAGGCGGATCCCCCTGGAGTCGGGTTCTTGGGACGTACCGCCAACCCTGGGGTGTACTCCGCACGGAGGTTCGGGCGCCGCGCGTTCGCCGGCCACGCGCCTCGGTGTACCTCTTGCGCGCGAAAAAACTGAATCCTACGGTGAAGCATAGGAATCAGGCGCGAGGGAGCGATCATGAGCGGGGACGCGAGGAAGACGGCCGAGGGGCTGACCTACCTCACCGGATTCGGCAACGAACACAGCTCGGAGGCGCTCCCCGGGGCGCTGCCGCACGGCCGCAACGCGCCCCAGCGCGCCCCTCTCGGGCTGTACGCGGAGCAGCTGAGCGGTACGGCGTTCACGGAGCCGAGGGCGCACAACCGGCGTTCGTGGCTGTATCGGATCCGCCCGTCGGCCGCGCACCCGGCGTTCACGCGCACGGACAACGGGGCGCTGCGCTCGGCGCCCTTCACGGAGACCGAGCCCGACCCGAACCGGCTGCGCTGGAACCCGCTGCCGGAGCCGGCGCGGGGCACCGACTTCCTCGCGGGCCTGTGGACGCTGGGCGGCAACGGCGACGCGACCCAGCGCACCGGCATGGCCGTGCACCTGTATCACGCCGATTCCTCGATGGACCGCGTCTTCAGTGACGCCGACGGGGAGCTGCTGATCGTGCCGGAGCGGGGCGGGCTGCTGTTGCGGACCGAGTTCGGGCTGCTGCACGTGGAGCCGGGCGGGGTGGCGCTGATTCCCCGTGGGGTCCGCTTCCGGGTGGAGCTGCTGGACGCCGCGTCCGGCGGCGGGCGGAGCACGACGGCCCGCGGCTATGTGTGCGAGAACTACGGGGCGCCCTTCCAGCTGCCCGACCTCGGCCCGATCGGCGCCAACGGACTCGCCAACGCGCGGGACTTCCTCGCCCCGGTCGCCGCGTACGAGGATGTCGAGGGCCCGGTGGAGGTGGTCAACAAGTTCTGCGGCAACCTCTGGACGGCGACGTACGACCACTCGCCGCTGGATGTCGTCGCCTGGCACGGCAACCATGTGCCGTACGTCTACGACCTGCGCCGTTTCAATGTGATCGGCACGATCAGCTACGACCACCCGGATCCGTCGATCTTCACGGTGCTGACCTCGCCGAGCGACACCCCGGGTCTCGCCGGGGTCGACTTCGTGGTGTTCGCGCCGCGCTGGCTGGTGGGCGAGGACACCTTCCGGCCGCCGTACTTCCACCGGAACGTGATGAGCGAGTACATGGGGCTTATCGAGGGGGCGTACGACGCGAAGGCGGAAGGCTTCGTCCCGGGGGGCGGTTCGCTGCACAACATGATGTCGGCGCACGGGCCGGACCGGGAGACCTTCGACCGGGCCAGCGCCGCCGAGCTGCGGCCGCAGAAGATCGACGACGGGCTGGCGTTCATGTTCGAGACGCGGTGGCCGGTGACCGCCACGGCGCAGGCGGCGCACGCGGAGCATCTGCAGCGCGGGTACGACGACGTGTGGCGGGGCCTCCAGCGGCACTTCGGCCCGTTGCACTGAGCGTCGGCGACCGGTACGGATATCCCTCGTGACCTCCTTCGCCCCGGACTCGATCGTCCTGAACCGCAAACTCCCGCTCTGGTACCAGGTGTCGCAGTCCCTGCGCGCCTCGATACTCGGGCGCTCGCCCCAGGAACCGCTGCGCCTGCCGACCGAGGAGCGGTTGGCGGGCCACTACGGGGTGAGTGTGCTCACCATGCGACAGGCGCTCAAGGAGCTGGAGGACGAGGGACTGATCACCCGCCACCGGCGGCGGGGCACGTTCATCGAGCCGAGCGCGCAACGGGGCGCTCCGGTGCGGTTGCTGGGCTCGGTGGACACGATCGTCGCACAGCAGTCGGGCATGACGACCGAGCTGCTGGACCACGGGAGCGTGCCGGTGCCGGCCGAACTCGCCGAGTACTTCCCGGATCTGGCCGAGGTGGGGACGTACCACCGGCTGCGCGGCGACGAGAAGACCGGTGAGCCGACGAACCACGCGCGCAACTACGTCCGTCCCGAACTGGCCGCGCGGATCGACCCGCAGGACCTGGTGCGCTGGCCCATGACCAAGGTGCTGCGGGACGTGGTGGGTGTGCGCATCAGCCGGATCACCGACACGGTGGAGGCGCGGCTCGCGGATCCGGAGACGGCCCGGCTGCTCCAGGTGCCGCTGCTCAGCCCGATCCTGCACTACACGGGCATCGTGCACGGCGAGGACGGCCGCGCCCTGGACGTGGCCCGTATCCACTACCGCGGTGACCGCTTCTCCTTCACGGTCACCCTCGACGCCCACTGACGATGGCGTACGAGACCGGCGCGCGGCGCCCACGTCGTACGATGCCGGGCGTGACGCACGACGACGCTCCGCTGCTCGCGGACCTCATGCCGTGGTCCGTCGCACCGCCGAGGCTGGGCCGGGGGTGGCCGACGGCGCCCGACGCGGCGTCCCTGAAGGCGCGCTGGGACACGTTGATGAAGGCCGAGGGGCCGGGCCGCGAGGCCTTGTTCGGCCCGACGCGCTCGCGCACCACGCACTCGGCCGTCGGACAGCTGCCGGGGCAGTCGAGCGGGACGGCCCGGCTGGAACGGGAGTCGGGGCCCTGTCCGGAGCCGGTCCGCGTCCTGCACAGCCCCTTCGACGAGCAGTGGCTGATCCCGGACCACCGGCTGATCGACGCGGCGCGCCCCGAGTTGTGGCGGGTGGCCGACGAGCGGCAGGTGTTCGTGGTGGAGCAGACGGCGGTGCCGGACACGTCGGGGCCGGTGCTGCTGGTCGCGTCCGTGCTGCCGCTGAGCGCCGGTCGCGGCGGCCGTGTCCGCCCCCTCCACCGGCGCCCCGGGGGCCGCGAACCGAATCTGGCGCCGGGCCTGCTGGAGCACCTCGGCACCCGCCTCGGCCACTCCCCCGACCCCGTCGACGTCCTCGCCTGGACGGTCGCGGTCGCGCGGTCGGGCCGTGACGGGTGTGCCGTCCCGCTGACCGGGGACCCGCAGGCGTGGGCGCGCGGCGTCGGGCTGGGGCGCCGGATGCTGTGGCTGATGCGCCGCGACGGCGAGCGCCCCAAGCTCCCCGGGGGCCGCCGCCCCTATGTCCGCGCCCCGCTCCCGTCGCGCCCCGTCGACGTGCGCTACGACCGCGACGAGGAGGCCCTCCTCCTCGACGAGGGCCGTATCTCACCGGTGCCGCCGGAGGCCTGGGACTTCGAGGTGGGCGGAGTGCGTGTCCTGGAGCAGTGGTTCGCGGCCAGGACCGAACCGGCGGAACCGGCCGAGCCGGGCACGCTGGAGGCGATCCGGACCGTCGGCTGGCAGCAGGCCTGGACGTCCGAGCTGCTGGAAATCGTCACGGTGCTGACACTGCTCGCGGAACTCCGCCCCCAGTTTGCCGAGTTGACGATCGGCGCGCCGATCACGCGGACCGAGCTGTGCGAGGCGGGTGTGCTGCCGGTTCCGGAGGCGGCGCACCGGCCCGCGTCCGTCCTCGATCATCACGAAGAGGGCCCGGAAGGACAGTTCGCGCTCATCTGACCCCATAGGTCCGACAGCCCCGTGGATCTACCCCTTCGGTTCGAACGCGTCCAGCACCCGCCCCAGCGCCCGCTCGAACACCGCCTCCAGGTCGATCGGGCCCGCGTCCTGCGTGAAGGCGGCCGCCATCCGCGGATACGCGCCGGTCGCGATCCGGCTGCCGAGGTAGGCGCTCCGCATCGCCTGCTCCTGCTGCGCGGACCAGGGCAGCGAGCGGGTGCGCTCGGCGGTGGCCAGTTCGTTGCCGACGTACGTCGTCACCACGCCGTTGAGCATCGCGATCAGCTCCATCTTCGTGCCGTACGACGCGTCCAGCGGGTCGAGGCAGACGAGACAGTGCTCCAGGTAGCGCAGGGCGTTGGGGCTGAAGCCGTAGACCGGGGACATCAGGCGCGGCAGCCACGGGTGGTGGTGCATGAGGGCACGGGTCTGATGGGCGACCCGGAGCATGTCGGCGCGCCAGTCGCCCGTCGGCTCCCAGGAGTCGTGCTCACCGCTGATGGCGTCAACCATCAGCTCGTACAGGTCCTCCTTGCGCGGGACGTAGTTGTACAGCGACATCGTGCCGCAGCCCAGCTCGGTGGCCACATGCCGCATCGAGACCGCGTCGAGCCCGTCCGCGTCCGCGATCCGCACCGCGGCGGCCGCGATGTCCGCCCGGCTGTAGGCCGCCCGCGGACCACGGCCCGCGCGCTCGGGGCGGGCCCAGATCACTTCGGGTACGGCACTGCGCCCTGTCATGTCGTCGATCACCTCGCCACCATCCTAGTTACGTACAGCGTACGTAGTGCGCTATGGTCGCCCCATGACAACTACGTACGCCGTACTTAGTGAAGGTCTGGAGAAGAGCTTCGCAACCAAGAGGGAGGTCGTCCACGCGGTGCGCGGGCTCGATCTCGCGGTGGCCGAGGGCACCGTCTGCGGGGTGCTCGGACCGAACGGCGCGGGCAAGACCACGGCGGTGCGCCTGCTCACCACGCTGCTGCGGCCCGACGCGGGGTCCGCCCGGGTCGCCGGGCACGACCTCGTACGCGAGGCGGCCGCGGTGCGCGGCGCCATCGGAGTCACCGGGCAGTACGCCTCCGTCGACGGTGACCTCACCGGCCGGGAGAACCTGCGGCTGTTCGCGCGGCTGCACCGGATGCGGGACGCTCCCACGCGCGCGCGTGAACTCCTCGAACGCTTCGGGCTCGCCGAGGCCGCCGACCGGCCCGCGTCCACCTACTCGGGCGGCATGCGGCGCCGCCTCGACCTCGCGGCGAGCCTGATCCGCCGCCCCGAGGTGCTCTTCCTCGACGAACCCACCACCGGGCTCGACCCGGCCAGCCGCAACCAGATCTGGGAGGCCGTGCGCGCCCTGCGGGGCGAGGGCACGACCGTGGTGCTGACCACGCAGTACCTGGAGGAGGCCGACCGGCTCGCCGACGACATCGCGCTCGTGGACCACGGCCGGGTCGCCCACACCGGATCACCCGCCGAACTCAAGGCGCTCATCGGCTCGTACGCGGAGGTCGTCGTCGCCCACGCCGACGCGATGCCCGGCGCGGCGGCCGTCCTCGACCGGCTCACCGGCTCCGAACCGGCGTTCGCCCCGGAGCGGCACGCGGTCGGCGCGGTGACCACCGATCCGACCCTGACTCTGCCCCGGCTCGTCCGTGAACTCGACGCCGCGGGGGTGCCACTGCTCGACGCGAGCCTGCGCCCGCCGACGCTCGACGACGTCTTCCTGCGCCTCACCGGAGGCCGCACCGACCGCAAGGAGCTTGTGACATGAGCACGTTGGCGTACGACGGGACCGCGATGCTGGGGCGGCACCTGCGGCGGATCCGGCACAATCCCGGGCTGCTGATCCTCACCCAGTCCATGCCGGTCACAATGCTGCTGTTCTTCGGCTATGTCTTCGGCAGCGCCCTCGCGACACCCGGACAGGAGTACCGCGCCTTCCTGCTGCCGGGACTGCTGGTGGCGACCGCCGCCAACGGAATCATGACCGGCATGTTCCAGGCCGCCCAGGACGCGCACCGGGGCGTGATGGACCGCTTCCGCACCCTGCCGATGAGCCGGGCCGCCGTGCCGCTCGGACAGGCGCTCGCGGACCTCGTGGTCACCGCCGTGGGCACGGTGCCGCTGATGCTGGTCGGGCTGGCCGTGGGCTGGCGGATCGAGGGGTCGGCGCTCCGGGCGGTGGCCGGCGTCGGACTCCTGCTGCTCTTCCGGTTCGCGACGACATGGATCGGCATCGTGCTGGGGCTCGCCTCACAGAGCGAGGAGGCGGCCGGGCAACTGGGCGGCGCGACGTTCATCCTGCCACTGCTGTCGAACGCATACATCCCCACCGACAACCTGCCCGGCTGGCTGCGCACGGTGGCCGAGTGGAATCCGATCAGCGCGGTGACCACGGCACTGCGGGACCTCTTCGGGAACGCACCGGTGCCGGACGAGGGCGCCTGGCCGGTGACGCATCCGGTGGCCGGGGCGCTGACCTGGTGCGCCGTCATTCTCGCGGTGTTCGTGCCGCTCGCCGTACGCCGGTACGCGACCGGGGAACGATGAACCCCAACGGGGGCTCGGACATCCGGGGTTGACGACGGCCGAGGGCCTCGCGGAGTGGGGAGACGGAAACCGCCGCGCGCCGCCGGGTGGGAACGAGGCGCACGAAAGGACGAACGGGGGTGCACCCGCGCTCCGGGAACACACCGGGGCGGCGCTGCGTGCCGTGGGGACGACGGGCGGCGAGAACGCAGCGCTTACGCCGGGGCGGTGTGGTCGCCCGAGCGCGGGTTCGAGTACCGCGCGACCGTACTAGTGGCCGCCGAACAGCGAACGACGCAGGCGCTTCAGAGGGGCGAAGAGCGAGACCCGCCGTACGCGCGCGCTCCTCCCGCTGCTGTCGTGCGCGGTGTCACGCGCGGTGAGCTCACGCATCAGCGAAGTCGCCTCGGCCGTCTCGCGCTGCGGGACGGCAGGGCCGCCCAGCACCGCCAGATGGCGGTCGAGGCGCGAACTGGTCGCGCTGCTCCCACAGGTGATCGCAGGGACACGTGCCCTGCTGCGCACTGTTATCTGTTCCATGTCTCTCCCCACCCGTACGAGTCCACCCGGCCCGGGCAGGCTAACCCTATCGCTCCCGCGTGGCACTCGTGTATCACGGTGGCAGGATTCACCTTCCCCGTAAGGGTGTTGACGGTTACTCTCCGAATCCAACCGATTTCAGGGCGAGTTGCGCAACTGGCGTGGTGGTGGGCTGTGCCGAGCCCCCCTGCGGCTCGACGGTGACAGCGAGTGACGTGGCGTTGGTGTTCAGTCCGTCGGCGATCAAGGGCGTGTCGCCCTCGAAGAGCCCGAGGGAGCGCGGTTGCACGTTGGGGCGCATGAGCCACAACTGGTGCACGCGCCCCCCTGACGGAGTGGCAAGTCCGCTCAAGGTCACGACGGCGCGCCGCTCCGATGCGGAGGCGACCACTCCGATTCCGCGGCCCTGTGCATCCCGGTCGCTCGTCGCCCGGGCGTCGGGGGCCGCCAGAACGTGGGCGATCTCACGTGCCTGGGCCCGCTCTTGGTCCAGCTTGTCCTGGGTCTGTGTCGCCTGCACCGCGAAGAGGGACGCCACGACGAGCGCCGCGGCGGCGGTGGCGGTGGAGAGCGGGGCGAGCAGCGACCGGAAGCGCGGGGTCCGGCCGCGCGCCGCGGGCCCGTGCGCTGCGCGCCCACGGGGCACTCCGTTCGGCAACGCCTGCGACGGGTGGGCGGGGTGCGACGGGTCCGGCGCCTCTTGAGGAATCGTGCGTACGGCGGTCAGGACCCGGTCGCGCAGGGCGGCCGGGGCGGGTGCCGTGGTGGACCAGGCGAGCCGCACCGCGTCCTCGCCCAGCTCCCGCACCTCGGCCGCGCACCGGGGGCAGCCCTGCAGATGACGCTCGAACCGGCGGCGTTCGTCGGGTTCCAGCGCGTCGAGGGCGTAGGGGGCGGCGAGCGAGTGCAGATCGCGGCGCAGCAGACGGTCGAGGACGCTCATACGACGCCTCCCTGGGGGTGCGGGGCGCGGCTGGGCAGTTCCAGGGCGCGGATACGGGGGTGTCGGGAGCCGGGGTGCATGCGCTGCGGGTGTGAAGCACGGCCCTGGCGGGCGAACTCGGGGTCCGGCGCGGCAGGCCGGGAGATGAACTCTTGATCCAGCGCGGCAGACTGACGGGCGAACTCCTGATCCAGCGCCGCGGACTGATGCGCGAACTCCAGATCCGGCGCCGCGGACTGATGCGCGAACTCCAGATCCGGCGCCGCGGACTGATGCGCGAACTCCAGATCCGGCGCCGCAGGCTGACGGGCCGGCACGCCGTCCCCGTGGCGCGGTGCCCGACGCGCGCTCATGCCACACCTCCCAGGCAGTGGCGCAACCGTGTCAGTCCGTCGCGCATACGTGTCTTGACCGTGCCGAGCGGCAGGGAGAGGCGCTCGGCGACTTCGCGATAGGTGTAGCCGTCGTAGTAGGCGAGGGTGACGGACTGACGTTGCAACGTGGTCAGCCGCTCCAGGCAGCGGCGCACCCACTCGCGTTCGAGCCCGGCCTCCACCTCCTCGGCGACCTGGTCGAAGGCGGGATGATGGGCGCGCTGCCCCTCGCGCTGCTCGCGTTCGGTGGCCGCGCGGGCGCTGCGGACCCGGTCGACGGCCCGGCGGTGCGCGAGGGTGAGGATCCAGGACAGGGCGCTGCCCCGGCCGGGGTCGAACCGCGCGGCGGAGCGCCAGAGTTCGAGCAACACCTCCTGGGCCACCTCCTCCGACTGGGCCGTGTCCCGCACCACACGGCGTACGAGTCCGAACACGGGCCCGGACACCTGCCCGTACAGCTCCTCGAATGCCTTCTGGTCGCCTCCGGCCACGAGCACCAGAAGTTCGTCCGCCTCCACTCGTTCCCCCCTCTCCGGCCGCGCGCGGCCTGTCCCTGCACCTACATGTTCGCAGCGCGAGCGCCTCCGGATGGGTTACGGATCACGACAGTCAAAACGCGGGTCGGTTGCCAAAGAGTGATGAGGGGCCGCTGAGAACGCCGTGAAAGAAACCGGCCCGTCGGTGAAACGAGCCGCGAAACCCGCCGTAAGAACGTTTGGGATTCGACCAATCCACCCCGGCGACCGCTCCGAATGGCGTGCGTCAGGCAATTGGGAACTGAGGACGGACGGCATGACACCTATCTCCAGGAGTGGCTTGGGACGCAGGAGTCTCGCGACCCTCGTCTGCGGTGCGCTGGCTGCCGGGGGGCTCGTAGCCGCCGGCGTGGCCGCGCTGGACCCCGGGGCGGCCTCCGCCTCCAGTCACCGGGAGGCCCCGCTCATCTCGGGCACTCCCCAGTACGACAACACCGACCTGTACGCCTTCGTCAGCCCGGACAAGCCGGACACAACGACGGTCATCGCGAACTTCATACCCTTCGAGGAGCCGGCCGGCGGGCCGAACTTCTACACGTTCGCCGACGACGCCCAGTACGACATCCACATCGACAACAACGGTGACGCGCAGAGCGAGCTGGTGTACCGGTACACCTTCAAGACGCACCGCAAGAACGGCGACACGTTCCTCTACAACACGGGCCCGGTCAACAGCCTCGACGACCCGGACCTGAACATCACGCAGACCTACGACATCGATCTGCTGCGGATGCACAACCAGAAGCTGATCTCCAAGACGAAGGTCGCGGACGACATCCCGGTCGCGCCGTCGAACGTCGGCAAGGCGTCGATGCCGGACTACACGAAGCTGCGCAACCAGGCCGTGTACAAGCTCGCGGGCGACTCGACGACCTTCGCCGGCCAGGCGGACGACCCGTTCTTCGCCGATCTGCGGGTCTTCGACCTGCTGTACGGCGGCAACCTGTCCGAGGTCGGGCGTGACACGCTCAAGGGCTACAACGTCAACACGCTGGCCCTGCAGGTGCCCAACTACATGATCCAGGAGTCGTCGCACCAGCCGATCGTCGGCATCTGGTCCACCGTCCAGCGCAAGGACGCCCGCGGTTACTACACCCAGGTCTCGCGTCTGGGCAGCCCGCTGGTCAACGAGGTCGTCAACCCGCAGAAGGACAAGGACAAGTTCAACGCGTCCTCGCCCTGGGAGGACGCGCAGTTCCTGAAGAACGTGACCAACCCGGAGCTGCCCAAGCTCATCGAGGCGATCTACAAGATCAAGGCGCCCGCCGAGCCGCGCAACGACCTGGTCGACGTGTTCCTGAAGGGCGTAAAGGGCCTCAACCAGCCGCCCAAGGTGCGCCCGGCGGAGGAGCTGCGACTCAACACCTCGATCAAGCCCAGCATGCACCCCAAGCGGCTCGGTGTGCTCGACGGCGACAACGCGGGCTTCCCGAACGGGCGTCGGCTCACCGACGACGTGATCGACGCCTCGCTGCGGGTCGTCGAGGGCGAGCTCCTCGGCCAGAAGACCGGTCTGTCGGACTCGGTCGACAAGAACGACAAGAGCTTCGAGAAGTCGTTCCCCTACGTGGCCGAGCCCACCTCGGGTTCGCGCGGACCGCTGGCGAAGGGCGCTGGAAGCAACGTCAAGAACCAGCTGGGTGACGCCCTGCAGACGGGCTCCGGCAGCACGAACATCATGCTGATCGCGGGCTCCGCGGCGGCGGGTGTGGCCGGGGTCCTGCTGATCGGCGCCGGCGTCATGTGGTGGCGCCGTCGCATGTACAACCGGGCCTACTGACCGGCCCTGACGACCGGGCCCGTTGACCGGGCCCGGTCCACCGACTGGCGCGGCCCGCACCCCGCCACCCCCCACACCGCGGGCCGCGCCGCCCCACCCCCACGACGACCGTTCACCCCAAGGACTTTGAGGAGAGGGCATGTCCCCGCGTACGAACGAGAGCGCGCCGGAGGGCGAGCCCGACGAGGTGACGACGGCCGACCCACAGCCTCCGCACGACGCTTCCGAGCCCGAACCCGAGCCCGAAGCCGAGCTGCCGGTGGCCGAGGATCACTTGCCCGAGCCCGAAGCCGAGTCGCCCGTGCCCAAAGACCACTTGTCCGTGGTCGAAGACCAGCCGCCCGTGACCGATGAACGCGTCGCCGCCGTCCGGCGGGTGTCCGCCTCGACACGTCGCTGGCGGGCGGCTCAACTCGGGCTCTGCGCAGCCTCGTTGGCCCTCGCTCTCACCGCCGGGGCCGTGATCGTCGGGGCTCTGCGGGACGGCTCGGGCACCGCGGTCGCCGCCACGACCGGTGCCGTGTCACCGGAGTTGCTGGCCGGCGGGAACCTCGACGCCAGCATCACCTCGCTGCAGTCCCATCTCCGCACCCAGCCCGCGGACTTCGACAGCTGGGCCACCCTCGGACTCGCCTACGTCGAGCAGGCCCGCACCAAGGGCGACCCCTCCCGCTACCCCCAGGCGCAGCAGGCACTGGACCGCTCCCTGAAGCTGCGTCCCGGCAACGAGTCGGCGCTCGCCGGCCGCGCCGCCCTCGCCGCCGCCCGGCACGACTTCACCGGCGCCCTGACCTACGCGGACAAGGTGCTGAAGGAGAACCCGTACAGCGAGCGCGCCCTCTCCTCCCGTATCGACGCGCTCGTCGAACTCGGCCGCTACGCCGACGCCTCGAAGGCCGCCGACCTGGCCGACTCGCGCCGACCGGGCGTCCCCGTCTTCACCCGGTACGCCTACGTCCACGAGCTGCGCGGCGATGTGAAGACCGCCCGCCGCGTCCTTCAGCAGGCGCTCGACACGGCGACGAGCCGGGGCGACGTCTCGTACGTGGCGGCGGCGCTCGGCCAACTCGCCTGGAACCAGGGCGACTACGACTCCGCGCTGAAGTACTACGCCCGAGCCCTCGCCGCCGATGACAGCTACCTCCCCGCCCTCGAGGGCCGCGCCCGCGCCCAGGCCGCGCTGGGCGACCAGGCGGCGGCGATCAAGGGCATGGAACAGGTCGTGGAGCGCTATCCGCTCCCCCAACCACTCGTCGAACTGGGTGAGTTGTACGAGGCGCGCGGCCGGGCCGGCGACGCGCAGAAGGCCGGCGACCAGTACGCCCTGGTGACCGCCTGGGTCTCGCTGGCCCACTCCTACGGTGTCAACGCCGACCTGGACACCGCGCTCGCCGCCGCCGACCACGGCAACCGGGGGGACGCGCTCAAGGCTGCCCGCGCCGAGTGGGCCCGCCGCCACACCGTGCACACGGCGGACGCGCTCGCCTGGGCGCTGCACGTCAACGGCCGCGACAAGGAAGCTCTGCCGTACGCCCGCCAGGCCACGGCCACCGGCTACCGCAACGCGTCCTTCCTCTACCACCGCGGCATGATCGAGCGCGCCACCGGTCACGAGAAGGAGGCCCGCGCCTCGCTGAAGTCGGCCCTCGACCTGAACGCGGGCTTCTCACCCCTGGGCGCCCGTGCGGCCCGCAAGGCTCTGGGGGAGGCCAAGTGAAGCCCCTTCGCACGCGCGGCCGGCGGGCGAAGTCCCCGCGGGTGAGGTCGCGTCGGCTGCTCGCCTCCTGCGCGGCCGTCCTCACCGCCGCCTGCGCCCTCGTCCTCGTCCCCACCGCGGCCGCGAGCGCGCATCCGCTCGGCAACTTCACCGTCAACCGGTACGACGGACTCGTCGCCGCCCCCGGGCAGCTGCGCGTCGACCACGTCGAGGACCTCGCCGAGATCCCGGCCACCCAGGCCAAGCCCGACCTCGAGAAGCTCGGTATGACGGACTGGGCCCGGCAGCGCTGCGAGACGGCCGCGAACGGCAGCAAGGTCACCGTCGACGGACATCCGGCCGCGCTCTCCGTCGCCACGAGCCGGGCGAAGCTGCGCCCCGGACAGGCCGGACTCAACACCCTGCGCGTGGAGTGCCGGTTGACGGCCGCGCTGCCCGAGCAGGGCACGGTCTCGCTCGGCTTCCACAGCGCCGGTGCCGACCGGGGACCCGGCTGGCGCGAGATCACCGCGCGCGGCGACCGGATGACGCTGACCGCCTCGGACGTACCGACCAAGTCGGTGTCGCACGAACTGACCAGCTACCCCAAGGCACTGCTCTCCTCCCCCGCCGACACCGCGACCGCGTCCCTGCGGATCCGCCCCGGCGGCCCCGCCCTCGTCGAGGAGCGGCCGCAGGCCCCCGGCGCCTCCATACTGCCCCGGGGCGCCGACCGCTGGACCGAGGCGCTGAACAACCTGGTGGCCCGCCATCACCTCACCGTCGGCTTCGCCGCGCTGGCCCTGCTCATCTCCGTGTTCCTGGGCGCGATGCACGCGCTCGCGCCCGGTCACGGCAAGACCCTGATGGCCGCGACGGCCGCGGCGCGCGGCGGCAAGGCGGGGCTGCGGGACGTGATGCCGCTGGCCGCCTCCGTCACGGTCACCCACACCCTGGGTGTGGTCGCCCTCGGCCTCCTGGTGACGGCCGGCTCGGCCGCGGCGCCCTCCGTGATCGCGTGGCTCGGCATCGCCAGCGGCGTCCTGGTGACCTACGCGGGCGCCACGCTCGTACGCCGGGCCTGGCGCAACCGGCCGCGGCGACCCGGACTTGAGCACGCCCACGACCACGCGCACGGCCACGCGCACGACCACGCCCATGACCACCACGCGCACAGCCACGCCGACGACCACGAGCACGAGCACGGCCACGAGCACGCCGAAGAGCGCGAACGCCCCCTGGTCCTCGCCCACGCCCACGCGTCCGCCGCGACGGCAACGGCGACGGCGACGGACAGCAAGCCGCACACACACGGGCACGAGCGCGGACATTCCCACGACCATGGCCACGACCATGCGCATGGCCACCACCACGACCACGCGCACCCTCACCCCCACTCCCACTCCCACTCGCACGACCCCGCCGTCTCCCCCGCCCTCGAACACACCCACGGCGGCTTCACCCACACCCACGAGGTGGCCCCCACCCTCCGCGGGACGATCCTGCTCGGATTCGCCGGCGGACTCGTGCCCAGCCCCTCCGCCGTGGTCGTCCTGGTGGGCGCGGCGGCGCTGGGACAGGCGTGGTTCGGCCTACTTCTCGTCCTGGCGTACGGCGTCGGTCTCGCCCTGACGCTCACGGCGGCCGGGTTCGCCGTCGTCAAGCTGGGCGACGGGATGAACCGGGCGCTGGCGAAGCGTCCCCGGTGGGCCGGCGGACCGGTCGCGGCGCTGATGCGCCGGAGCGCACCGCTGGGCTCGGCGTTCGTCGTCGTGGCCCTTGGTGCCGGATTGGTACTCAAGGGGGCGACATCCGTACTCGGCTGAGCTACTTTTCTGACATCCTCCCTCACCCTGGAGACGAGGGATTCCAGCCCTTCGGGCTGAGGTTCACGGGCATTCGACCGCTGGCGCAGTGTTACCCCTCCGGCGTGTCCCGCCGCGACCTGGGCAGTATACGAGTTGGCTGCGAATGGGGGACCCGTGTCCGAAGAGCCGGGCAGTGAACGTGTGATCGCGGGCCGCTACCGCCTGCTCTCCCCCTTGGGCGAGGGCGGTATGGGGACCGTGTGGCGCGCCCGTGACGAGGTGCTGCACCGCGAGGTCGCCGTCAAGGAGGTCCGTGCGCCCGCCGGGATCCCGGCGCACGACGTGGAGCGGATGTACGCCCGGCTGGAGCGCGAGGCGTGGGCCGCGGCCCGGGTCGCGAACCGCAATGTGGTGACGGTGTACGACGTGGCGACGCAGGACGGCCGCCCCTGGATCGTCATGGAACTCGTCCGTGGCGTCGCCCTGTCCGACCTGCTGGACTCCGAGGGGCCGCAGTCGCCGCAGCGCGCCGCCGACATCGGCGCCGAGGTGCTCTCCGCCCTGCGGGCCGCACACGAGGCGGGGGTGCTGCACCGCGATGTGAAGCCGGCGAACGTGCTGCTGTCGAACGAGGGCCGGGTCGTCCTCACGGACTTCGGTATCGCGACGGTCGAGGGCAGTTCGGCGCTGACGATGACGGGCGAGGTCATCGGTTCGCCCGAGTTCCTCGCCCCCGAGCGGGCGCTCGGTCGTACGCCCGGGCCCGAGTCCGACCTGTGGTCGCTCGGCGTCCTGTTGTACGCGACAGTCGAGGGCAACTCGCCCTTCCGTCACAACACCCCGCTGAGCACTCTGCGGGCCATCGTCGACGAGCCGCTGCCGCCGCCGCGCCGCGCGGGGCCGCTCGCGCCCGTGATCGAGGGTCTGCTGAGGAAGGACCCGGCCGAGCGGCTGAGCGCCGCGCAGGCGGAGAGCGATCTGCGGCTGGTCGCCGCGGGCGGCTTCCCGGCCGCGGGACCGCCGTCGCCGACCACCCAGTCGCCGACGATCTCCTCGTTCTCCCAGCCCGCGCAGCCGCCGCCGGGATTCGGACCTCCCACGCAGCCGTCCCGGACCTCTCCGCAGGGACCGCAGCCGGGTTACACGCCGTATCCGCCGTACACCGACACCCCCACCTCCACGGAGCCCGTACGCAGCCGGCGCGCGGCCGCCGCCGTGATCGGGGGCGTGATCGCGCTCGCGCTCGCCCTGGGCGGACTGACGTACGCCTTGATCAACCGTGACAACGGCGGCGGGAGCAGCAACGACAGCAGCAGCGGGAGTGGCACCAAGAGCGGTTCCGGCGGCGGGAGTTCGCCGTCCGCGAGCGGCAGCAAGAGCGACACGGCCGCCCCGGGCGGCTCCACGCCCTCGGACAGTCCGTCGAGCAGCGCTCGTACGAGCTCGCCGCCGGCCCAGTCCGTGCAGGTGACGGTGGCGGGTGCGCACACCGACTACTCCGGTTCCTGCCCGCCGCCCCAGGCGCAGGCGCCGACCTTCACGGCGACCTTCACGGTGGGCCGTGTACCGGTGGACGTCCAGTACCGCTGGGTGTTGAAGACGGGCGAGGTGTCCGACCCGGGCTGGAAGACCCTGTCGTTCTCGTCGGACGGCGGCAAAACCAAACAGAAGTCGATCTTCTTGACGACGTACAACGCGAGCGGGACCTTCCAGAACGAGATCAGCGTGGAGGTGCGCAGCCCCGTCCGGACGACGTCCAACTCGGTGCCGTTCTCGGTGACGTGTGTGACGGAGACCCCGTCGGACGAGGCCTCCGCTTCCACGTCTCCGTGAGGGGCGGTCAGGCGGCCGAGGTGAAGACCGGCAGATAGCCGCCGGAGTGGCCGGCCGCGGTGGGGTGGTACGACTCGGTGATGTTCAGCAGGTTCAGGCTGTGCAGCCAGGCACTGCCGGAGCAGAGCTCGTGGCCGGTGAAGGTGCTCCTGACGTCGCCGAAGGTGAAGCCGTGGTCGGCGGCGCGCTTGGCGATGGCGCTGTCCAGGTAGTCGGCGGCGCCGTTGATCGCGGCGCGCTTGGTGTCGGAGAGGCCGAGGCAGGTCGCGCCCAGTTTGTAGAACCTGGGGTAGCCGAGGACGACCACATGGGCGGCGGGCGCCTTCGAGCTGATCGCGGAGTAGAGGGAGTCGAGTTGGCCGGGGAGCGTGGAGTCGACGTAGGCCTTGGCGGTGGCGATGCGGGACAGACAGCCGCTGTCGGACTGGAGCACGCACGTCGTCATGACGTCCGCGAAGCCCGCGTCGTTGCCGCCGATGCTGAGAGAGACGAGGCCGGTGGAGGAGCTGAGCGGGCCCAGCTGGTTCGCCAGGACATCACCCGTACGGGCACCCGAGCAGGCCGTGAAGTCGAACGACGACGGTGAGTGGGCGGCGGCCCAGAGGTAGGGGTACGCCTTCGTGCTGCGCAAGCAGTCGCCGCTGGAGCTGATGTAGCTGCCCGCGCCGACACCGGACGAGTAGGAGTCACCGAGGGCCACGTAGCCGGTGGCCGCGACGGTTCCGGACGCCTGCGCCGTCGCGGCCCCGGTGAGGGTGACGCCGACGGCGAGGAGGAGTGAGGTCACGTATGCCGTAATTCGGGAACGTCTCATGGAACCTCCCTTTAGCAGGATCTCTGCCACAACTGTCGTAGCAGCTACGCGTGTTGACAGGAAGTGTCCATGCCAAGACTTTTCGACCCCCACGACCGTCGTCCGCTGCGATGACGGGGCGTCAACTCCCTTACGCCGAAGCCTGGTCGAAGCCTGAATGACCGCCCCGTGCCGTGCACCGATACGGGTCGCGTCGAAGATCACCCCGCGCGACGCCTCAACCCGCCTGCTCCACAAGGCGGTTCCCCGGAGACGGCCGGCGCCTCCGGGGAACACGCGGTGAACACTCGCGCCCCATGTTTGAAGTCGACCAAGAAGGCCCCATGAGTGCCCACCGCGTCTTGACGGCCCCCAGCCCGCTGCGCGACATTGAAGCCCGGCATCCGGCGCTTCAGGGGGCAAAGTCGCCCATGCAGACCATAGGCATCAAGTCACCTTCATCAGACAGTGACAAGCGGTCGGGACAGGATCCGGGGAGGGACCTGGTCCCGCTGCTCACGGGCATGGCGGTGGCCGTCGCGGGGGTCGGCGCGGTACTCGCGCTCGCCGACGTGGACTCTTCCCTGCGCGGCCCGTTCACGCTCTTCTTCCTGCTCGCCGCGCCAGGAGCCGCCATCGGGGCCGCGCTGCGCGGGCTGGATCCCTTCGCCCGCACGGTGACGTCCGTCGCGGGAGCGATCGCCGTCGACCTCCTTGTCGCCCAGGGCATGCTGGCGGTGCACCGGTGGTCGGTCCATGGCGGAATCGTGGCCGTGACGGCGATCAGCTCTCTCGTTCTCCTCCTCGTGGTGGCACGACGAGTGCGCAAGCGGACGGGGAAAATCAGTTCGAGTCGTTAGGTAACGGCCAAACCAACAAAAACGTGAGACGTCGTTCCAGGCCTTGCCATATGGACGCAATCGTCAATACCGTCATACATCTCACCCGCATCGGACCATCACGCACATGCGATCTAGGGGAGGGCTCAAGATCGCGAAGAGGGTCCGGGGCGGGGCGCGGTAGGGGGGTGCCGTGCTCGGTGACCACACTTGTGCCGAGTCGTGCCGCGCGACCGGTTTCCGCATCCGGAATTCCGTCCTCGGGGTTCCGTCTTCGGACTTCCGCCTTCGGAATCGGCCAGCTTTGCCAGCTCACCCGGCATGCACGGAGATCCATTTCGTCATGCCGTAGGTGAGAACCCCCCTTTCGAACCGGACTAAAAGCCGGACCGCCCAGGGGCGGGCGGTCCACCGGACGAGAGGGACCAGACTCATGAGCTCAGTCCTGCGCCCAGCCGTATCGGGCGAAGATCCGTTAATGGCCGGCAAATACCGGCCGATCTCCTCTCACCTGGCCATAGCGCCGCCGGTGAGTGTCGTGATCCCCGCCATGAATGAGGCGGAGAATCTCCCGTACGTCTTCAAGACCCTTCCCGCCTGGATACACGAAGTGGTTCTTGTCGACGGCAATTCCACGGACAACACCGTCGAGGTGGCCCGTGAACTGTGGCCCGACGTCAAGGTCGTCGAGCAGCAGGGAAAGGGCAAGGGCGACGCCCTGATCACCGGATTCGAGGCGTGCACCGGCGACATCATCGTGATGGTCGACGCGGACGGCTCTGCCGACGGCCACGAGATCGTGTCGTATGTGTCCGCGCTGGTGTCCGGGGCGGACTTCGCCAAGGGGTCGCGGTTCGCCAACGGCGGCGGCACCTCTGACATGACACCGATCCGCAAGCTGGGCAACCGGGTGCTGTGCGCGGCCGTCAACGCCAAGTTCGGCGCCCGCTACACCGACCTCTGCTACGGCTACAACGCGTTCTGGCGACACTGCCTGGACCAGATCGAACTCGACTGCACCGGCTTCGAGGTCGAGACCCTGATGAACATCCGGGTGGTCAAGGCCGGGCTCAAGGTGCAGGAGATACCCAGCCACGAGTACCTCCGCATCCACGGCACGAGCAATCTGCGGGCCGTGCGGGACGGGTTCAGGGTGCTCAAGGTGATCATGGGTGAGCGTTCCAACCGGCGTGCTCTGCGCCGCAGGCCGCACGCCGCCCAGCTCGACTCGGGCCAGGGAGAGGTGTCTTGAGCAGTCCCGACATCTCTGTGGTGATCTGCGTCTACACCGAGGACCGCTGGGAGGACATCCTCGCGGCGGTCTCCTCGGTGCGGGCGCAGTCGCTGCCCGCCCTGGAGACGCTCCTCGTCGTGGACCACAACGCCACCCTGCTCGACCGGCTGAGCAGGGAGTACAAGGAGACCGACGCGGTACGGGTGCTCGCCAACGCGGGCCCGCGCGGCCTGTCCGCGGGCCGCAACACCGGGATCGCCGTCGCGCACGGCGAGATCATCGCGTTCCTCGACGACGACGCCGTGGCCGAGCGCGACTGGCTGCGCCACTTCGCCTCGGGATACGCCGACCCACGGGTCATGGCCGTCGGCGGCCGTACGATGCCGATCTGGGCGTCGGGTCGCCGGCCCGCCTGGTTCCCCGAGGAGTTCGACTGGGTGGTGGGCTGCACGTACAAGGGGCTGCCACCGGGCCGGGTCCAGGTCCGCAACGTCCTGGGCGGAAACGCTTCTTTCCGTCGTACGGCGTTCGACGCGGCGGGCGGCTTCGCGACCGGCATCGGCCGCGACGGCGACAAGCGTCCGCTGGGCTGCGAGGAGACGGAGCTGTGCATCCGCCTCACCCGCGCCCGCCCGGACGCGATCCTGCTGATCGACGACCGCGCGGTCATCCACCACCGGGTACCGGAACCACGCGAGCACTTCGCGTACTTCCGCACCCGCGCCTACGCCGAGGGCCTCTCCAAGGCCCTGGTCGCCCGGAGCGTCGGCGCCGACAAGGGCCTCGAGTCGGAGCGCCGCTACACGACCCGCGTCCTGCCCGCCGGGGTGGCCCGTGGGCTGCGCGACGCCCTGCTCGCCCGCCCGGGCGGCGCCGGCCGGGCGGGCGCCATCGTGGCCGGTGTCCTGACGGCGGCCGGCGGGTACGCACTCGGCAGCGTCCGGGCCCGCAGGGGCGGCGCCACGTTCACCGTGGCCGAGATCGGGAACGGGACCGGGAGCGGTCCGGGACGCGAAGGGGCCGCGGGCCGGGTGCGCGAGGGAGGTGCGGGCCGGTGAAGGACACTCCCGTACCCATCCTCATGTACCACTCCATCGCCGCCGCGCCCAATGACGCGACGCGTGAGCTGTCCGTGGGGCCCGAGGCGTTCGCCGAGCAGATGGCGCTGCTCGGGGACCAGGGGTTCACCCCCGTCGACACGGCGGCGCTGGCGGCGCGTTGGCGGTCCGGCGGACCGCTGCCGGAGCGACCCGTGCTGATCACCTTCGACGACGGTTACGAGGGCGTGCACCGGCACGGGCTGCCCGTGCTGGCCAAGCACGGCTTCGCCGCCACGCTGTTCGTCTCGACGGGGTGGATCAAGGGCGCGTACGACACCGGAGGCGGCCTCGACGCCATGCTGAACTGGGCTCAGGTGCGCGAACTCGCCGCCGAGCAGGTCGAGATCGGCGGGCACAGCCACACACACCCGCAGCTGGACCAGCTCTCCGACGACGCGCTGCGGTTCGAGGTGCTGCGCTGCAAGGAGATCATCGCCGACGAGCTGGGCAGCCGCCCGGCCTCGTTCGCGTACCCCTACGGCTACTCCAGCCGCCGGGTGCGCCAGGTGGTGCGGGAGACGGGCTTCGCCCAGTCGCTCGCCGTCGGCAACGGCCTGGCGCTCCGCCGCCAGGGGCCGTACGCCCTGCAACGCGTGACCGTGCGCCGCAGCACCGGTATCGAGGAGTTCGAGCGGCTCGTGGAGGGCCGCGCGATCGCGCGCAATTTCGTCCGGGACCGCGCACTCACCAAGGGGTACGCCATGGTCCGAAGAGCACGACAGGTCCGCCGGAAGGCCAGCCGTTCCCGTGTCTGACACGACGACCACAGCCCAGGCTTCATCGCCCACCGCCGAGGCGCCCGAGCAACGGCCCGGGCGCCGCCTCCGCCTGCCCGGCCGGGGCCGCAAGGACGGCGGCGGCGGAGGCAACCAACTCTTCCGCAACGCCTACGCCCTGATGCTCAACACCGGGATCTCCGCGGTGCTCGGGCTCGGCTACTGGCTGGTCGCCGCCCGCTACTACTCCGACGCCGCGGTCGGCCAGGGCTCCGCCGCGATCGCCGCGATGAAGCTCCTCGCGGGTCTGACCGCGGTGACCCTGACCGGCGCCCTTGCCCGCTTCATCCCCGTCGCGGGCCGCGCCACCGGACGGCTCATCTTCCGTACGTACGCGGGAAGTTCGGTGGTCGTGGCGCTGGCCGCCGTGGTCTTCCTGCTGACGCTGAACGCATGGGGACCCTCGTACCGCTTCCTGCACGGCCCGCTCAACGGCCTCGGCTTCATCCTGGCGGTCGTCGCCTGGTCGCTGCTGACCCTTCAGGACGGTGTGCTGACCGGACTGCGCAGCGCGCTCTGGGTACCGGTGGGCAACACCGTGTTCTCCGCGGTGAAGCTGGCACTGCTGGTCGGGCTCGCCGCCGCGATCCCGACGACGGGTGTCTTCGTCTCCTGGGTCGCCGCGATCGCCCTGTCGGTGGTACCGCTCGGCCTGCTGGTCTTCCGGCGGCTGGTCCCCCGGCACATCAAGGCGACCGAGGAGCGCGCGAACCCGCCCACGCTCAAGGAGGTCGGACGCTTCCTCGCCGGCGACTACACCGGCTCGCTCTTCTCGCTCGCCGTGGTCTATCTCGTCCCGGTGATCGTCGCCTCGCAGGTCAGCTCCTCCGACAACGCGTACTTCTACATCACCACGACGATCGGCGGCACGGTCAACCTGCTCGCCATCAACATGGGCGCCTCGCTGACCGTCGAGGGCTCGCACGACCCCGCGCGGCTCGCCGCGAACACCCGGGCCGCGATCAAGCGCATGGCCCGGATCATGCTGCCCGTGTGCGGACTGCTGTTCGTCGGAGCTCCGTTCATCCTGCACGTCTTCGGCGACGGCTACGCGCACGCGGCGACCCCGCTGCTGCGCTGGTTCGCGGTCGGCGCGCTGTTGCGGGTCGTCATGGAGACGTACTTCGCGGTGCTGCGCGCCCAGAGCCGCACCTCCGGACTCGCCTATCTGCAGGGCCTGCTGTGCGTCCTGGTCCTCGGCCTGACGGTGCTCCTGCTGCCCCGGATGGGCCTGACCGGGGCGGGCGTCGCGGAGATCTCCAGCCTCGCGGTGATCGTGTCCATCGCCGCGCCCAAGCTGTTCAAGATCGTACGGACCGCGCCGCCCGCCGAACTCCCGGCGGGCGCGGCGCCGGACGGTGACCTCGCCGACCTGGGCGCGCGCGACGTGGCCGCGGCGGGGCCGCGCGAGGCGAAGCGGGGGCCCGCCTGGGCCCTCGACTCCGACACCCTCGCCCTCGGCGTGCACGTCGACTTCGACCACCAGGAACGCCGCCCGGACGTCCGCCCGGGCCCCGGCACCCCGCCCACGGGCACACCCAAGGCACGCCCTGACCACCGCCCGACCTGGGCGCTCAAGCCGCAACTGCCCTCAGTGGGGCTGCCGGTGGAGGCGCGCGAGCCGGGCTCGGAGGCTTCCCTGGGTCCGGCGGAGGCCCCGGAAGTGGACGCCCCCTTCGAAACGGCCTCCTTCGCGTCAGAGGGCACGGACAGCGCCCCGGCGGAGGCGCGGGGACCTGCGCGTCCGGCCACGGACGACCCGCAGCCGCCGGACAACACCACGCCACCCCTTCGCGAACGCCTACGACACCCTTCCAAACCCGGCGTGCTCCTCGGCTTCCTGCTGATCTCCGCACTGCTTCTCTACTGGGTCCCGGCACTGGGCCTCGACGACGCCTCCCTCGACAAGATGGGCGGCCTCGGCCTCATCTCCGTCCTGCCGCTGCCCACCCTGATCGGCGCGGCCCTCCTGATCACGGTCTTCGCCTCGCTGCTCTGGATGAACCGCGAGCACAGGGGCCTGCTGCTCATCACCCTGCTCGCCACCGTGATCTCCCTGCACGCGCTCCCCGCGGTCATCGAGACCGAGCCACGGTTCGCCACCGCCTGGCAGCACCTCGGCTTCATCGACTACATCGACCGCACCGGATCCGCGGTACCCGACCTGGACGCCCGCTGGAGCTGGCCGGGCTTCTTCGCGGGCGCCGCGTTCGTCGCCAGGGCCTGCGGTGTCAGCGACCTCACCGAGGTGATCCGCTGGTGGCCGCTGACCATGCAGCTGCTCTACCTGGCGCCGATGTTCCTGCTCGTGCGGTCGATGCGGGCGAGCTGGCGCGCCAAGTGGACCGGCATCTGGATCTTCGTGCTGAGCGGCTGGGTGGGCCAGGACTACTTCTCCCCACAGGGCTTCACCTACCTCCTCTACCTCGTCTTCGTGGCGATCCTCCTGGTGTGGTTCCGGGCGCCGCGTGTGCTGTGGGCGAAGGTGCGCCCGGGCGAGGCGGAGGTCGAGCCGACGGACCGGCGCCAGCGGGCCGTGCTCCTCATGGTGCTGATCGGCCTGTTCGCGGCGAGCGTCCCGGCACACCAGCTCACCCCGTTCGTGATGCTCGGGGTGCTCGCGGTCCTCGTCCTCGTGGGCCGCTGCGAACTGCGCGGGCTGCCGGTCCTGTTCGCCGTGCTGGTCTCCGTCTGGATCGGCTTCATGGCCGAGCCGTACTGGTCGGGGCACTTCAACGACCTGTTCGGCGGGGTCGGCGGCGTCGGCAGCAATGTGTCGACCTCCGTCTCCGGCCGTATCCAGGGCGGCAGTTCGACGCACAAACTCGTTCTCTACGCGCGCGTGCTGCTCGCCGGCGGTGTGATGGCCTTCGCCTGCTGGGGCTGGTGGCGGCGGCGCGACCACAAGTACCGCGAGCGGTCGCTGCTCGTCCTGACCTTCGTCCCGTTCCTGGGCTTCGGCATGCAGTCGTACGGCGGCGAGATGGCCCTGCGGGTCTTCATGTTCGCCCTGCCGGGGGCGGCGCTGCTGGCCGGCCTCGCCCTCTTCCCGCGCACCGGCGTCACCGCGAAGGAACGGGAGAAGGACCGGGTGAGCCTCGCCCCGCTGGCCGCGCTCATGGCGGGTCTGCTGCTCATGGGCGGCTTCCTGGTCGCCCGTTGGGGCAACGAGTCCTTCGAGCGGATCCGGCCGGGCGAGGTCACGGCCATGAACTACGTGTACGCCCACGACAAGCCGACGGTACGGCTGCTGTGGCTGAGCAACGACACGGTCAACAACGTGACGCCCGCGATGCCGTGGGGCACCCGGGACATGGAGAAGGTGCAGTACGTGCCGACGCTGGCGCCGAGCGACCCGGTCCTGGTGTCCGGGCTGGTCAAGTCGCTCAGGGACGCCGGCCCGAACTCGTACCTCATGATCAACCGCAGCCAGGTGGTCTACCTCCAGATGGACGTGGGCTACTCGGCGACCTGGGAGTCGCGGCTCATCCGCAACCTCGACGACCGGCAGGACCTGAAGAAGGTCCTCGTCAACGACGACGTGACGATGTACGCGCTGCGGGGGCAGCCCGCGGGCAAGGTGCTCGAGCCCAGTCCGGGGCCGATCGGTCCCCTGGTCACCTGGACACCGTGGTCGGTCATCGGCGCGCTGGCGGCGGTGGCGCTCATCATCATGCTGGCGGCGCGGGAGGTCGTACGGGTCGCGGTGCGGCCGAGTGTGCGGCAGCTGCGGTGGCTGCAGAGCAGCTTCTGGTTCTCGCTGCCACTGCTGGCGGTGCTGCTGGCCTCGCTCGTACAGCGGTTCCTGACCATGAAGTAGGACGGCAGGACGACGCCCAGCCGGGCGGAGTGGCTCACCCCGACCCGGGATCACGGGTTCAGCGGGTGAGCCACTTCACTTCGTAGGCCTTCATGTCGAACCGCTTGCCGTCCACCTGCGCGTTGATGGACCGGTTCAGGGTGTTCACGACCAGGACGGCCTTGTCGGTGGCGAGGACGCGGACGTTAGGCACGTCGTCGGGGGCCACGGACACCGTCGCGTACGTGGAGCCGGGGGCGAACGCCCGGCTGAAGCGGGAGACGAGGTCGAGCATGGGCAGGGCGGAGCCCCCGCCGGCACGGTCGGTCGGCGTCCACAGGCAGCCCGCGCAGTCGGTGCCCTTCTCCGTCTCCGGGTTCCAGTAGAAGCCGGAGGTGGCGCCGCCGCGGGCCATCGCGATCAGGCCGGCGGCCTGGACGGCGACGCGGTGGGCCTCGGACCAGCCCGTGCGCTCGTCGTTGCCGTCGGCGGGCTCGACGTAGTACTCGGCCCACCACAGAGGCAGTCCGTGGGTCTGCTCGCGCACCCACCGGCTGACGGCGGTGAACTTGTCGGTGGCCGCGAACTCGTTCGGGAGCAGGTCGTCGTCCTTGGTGTAGCTGGAGCCGTCGACGACGACGAAGTCGGCGCCCACCTTGTTCTTGTTCCAGTAGTCGAAGGCGTCGAGGACCCGCTGGTCCATGGTGCCCCAGGTGCCCTTCAGGGTCGTCGACGCGTTCTCCGTCTGGCGCGGGTCGACGCTGTCCATGACGAGGTAGGGCCCGCCGACCAGGATGTCCTTGTTGACCTTCTTCAGCGCCTTGTAGACGAGGTTGTAGAGCTCGGTGTAGCCCTCGTAGTCCCAGCGGGCCTTGCCGTCGTTCCAGAAGCCCTTGAACTCGTTCCAGACGATGAAGTGACGGACGTCGGGATAGCGCTTGGCGACGGTCGCGGCGAGCGCGGCGAAGTCCGCGTAGTGGGCGCGGTCCGGGGCGGTCTCCAGGGCGGCCTGGCTCCAGTTCGTGTTGTCGGCCCCGGCCTTGCCGCCCTTCATCCAGTCCGGGGAGCAGCACAGGGTGACGACCGGGGTCCCGCCGGACTTCCGCATGAAGTCGATACGGCGGTCCATCTCGGAGAAGTCGTAGCGCCCCTTGGAGGGTTCGGGGTTGCCCGCCCCCCAGCCCATGATGTGCTGGATCTGCGGCAGCGACTGTTTCTGCAGCAGCCCCTCGACGCGCCGGGTGGCCGTGTCACTGCTCTGGTCGGCGCTGTACTGGGTGTGGGTGAAGCCCCAGCCCACCTCGGGTTGCGGCGTTTCGGGCGGGGTGACGGGGGTGCCGTGCACCTTGTCCCCGTCGCGGGTGGTGCCCGCGGTGCTCGCGCCGCCTCCGGGCAGGGTGTTGAGCAAGGTCACCACCAGGGCCAGAGCGGCCACTCCCACGCCGAGCAGCGCGGTGAGCCGCCACCGCCGTGCCCCCGAATTCCACCCATGACGTCCCATCAAGGGCAACAGTAACGGCGGGGATCGGCCGTGGGACAGGGCTTGTAAGACCACAGCCGTGTAACAGGACGGAGGGGATACGGGCAGACACAGCCGACACACAGGACGCACCGCGGAAACCGGGTGCACGGGGCGCCCGCGTGACGGATCATGGCGGCATGTCTGCCAACCCACACGACGCACTGCCGATCCGGCTCAACGTCGACGACAGCGACTCGCCGTCGGACGTCGTCGACGCGCTGTTCCTCGGCCGCTTCGCGACGGGCGAGCAGCCGCACTCGCACGCGGCGAACATCGACCGCGTACGGTCCGGGGCGACGCTCCTCCCGCCGGGCGCCCGCGTGCTGCGCTCGGCCCGCGACGACGACCGCAGCGCCACGCTCGCCGAGGGCGACGGCTGGACACTGCTGGTGTCCCGCTGGAACCGCGGCGCCGATGTCACGGTCACCGCGACCAGCACCGAACTGGCCGCCAAGATCCTCGACCAGGCCACGGACGGCGCGGCGGACGAACCCGAACCCCAGCCGGAGAACGTGACGATGGGGTTCTGGTACGTCTCCCCGCGCCGCGGCCCGCACCGCACCACCCGGCAGATCTCCGCGGGCACGTGGGAGGAGGTGCGGTCGAACTACACCGGGCCGGTGGCGGACGCCATGGACCGGCTGATGAAGACGACGCCCGAGGACATCGCGGGCCGGCTGTTGCTGCTGCACGGCCCGCCCGGCACGGGCAAGACCTCGGCCCTGCGCACCCTGGCCCGTTCCTGGCGCGACTGGTGCCAGGTGGACTGCGTCCTCGACCCGGAGCGGCTCTTCTCCGACGTCGGCTATCTGATGGACATCGCGATCGGCGAGGAGGACGGCACGGGCAAGGGCCGCTGGCGGCTGCTCCTGCTGGAGGACTGCGACGAGCTGATCCGCGGCGAGGCCAAGCACACCGCGGGCCAGGCGCTCTCGCGGCTGCTCAACCTCACCGACGGCCTCCTCGGGCAGGGCCGCAACGTACTCGTGGGCGTCACGACCAACGAGGACCTCGAGCGCCTCCACCCCGCCGTGGTCCGTCCCGGCCGCTGCCTCGCCCGGATCGAGGTCGGCGCGCTGACCCGCCCGGAGGCGGTGAGCTGGCTGGGCACGGAGGAGGGTGTCGGCCGCGACGGCGCGACCCTGGCCGAGCTGTACGCGCTGCGCCGGGGCACGACGCCGACGTCGGTGCCGGACCAGCGGGAGGGCGCGGACGCGGGGCTGTATCTGTAGCTGCCCGGCACCGCGTGCGGTGCTTTGATGGTCGTATGACCCTGTTCGTCGGCACGTCGGGGTGGCAGTACAAGGACTGGCGCGGCGTCCTGTACCCGGACGGGGTGCCGATGCGGCTGTGGCTGGAGGAGTACGCGGCACGGTTCGCCACGGTCGAGATCAACAACGCGTTCTACCGGCTGCCGTCGCGGGAGACCTTCGATAGCTGGCGGGAGCGCACCCCGCCCGACTTCGTCGTCGCCCTCAAGGCGAGCCGCTATCTGACACACATCAAACGGCTGCGTGACCCGGCGGAGCCGGTCGACCGGCTGCTGGGCCACGCCGCCGGGCTCGGCGACCGCCTGGGCCCGGTCCTGCTCCAGCTCCCGCCCACGCTGCACGCCGACCCCGCCCTTCTCGACGAGTGCCTGGGCCGCTTCCCCGCCGACGTCCGGGTCGCGGTCGAACCGCGCCACGACTCCTGGTGGACACCGGAGGTGCGCAAGGTGCTCGAGTCACGGGGCGCCGCCCTGTGCTGGGCCGATGTGCTGGCCCGCCCCGTGACACCTCTGTGGCGGACCGCCGACTGGGGCTACGTCCGCTTCCACGAGGGCCGCGCCCAGCCATGGCCGCGCTACGGCCGGCAGTCCCTGACGACCTGGGTACGGCGCGTCACGGACACCTGGTCCGACGACCACGACGTGTACGCATACTTCAACAACGACCCGAACGCGGCGGCGATCCACGACTCGGTGACCTTCGCCCACGCGGCAAGGACGACGGGCCTGACGGTGACCCGCACGCCGGACAGCCCTCAGTCCCCGTAGGCCGCCCGCAGGGCATCCCGTACGGCGTCCAGCGCGGCGGACTCGGAGAGGCCGAGGCGGTGCACGCGCTCGGCGTACGCCTGTGCGGCCGCCGCCGCTTCACGCTCCGCCGCCGAGCCCGCGGCGGCGACGAACGTCCCGTTGCGGCCGCGTGTCTCGATCACCCCGTCCGACTCCAGCGCCCGGTAGGCCTTGGCGACCGTGTTGGCGGCGAGGCCGAGCTCCTCGGCCAGCCCCCGCACGGTGGGCAGCTTGTAGCCGACCGGCAGCGCGCCGGACCGCGCCTGCTCGGAGATCTGGGCGCGCACCTGTTCGTAGGGCGCGGCCCCCTCATCGATGTGGATCTTCAACGTCACGCAGCGATTGTCCCGTACGGAACGGAAAATGAGAGGCACTCGGACGCACCTCGCGCGTAGCTTTCGACTCCATGACTGTGATCATCAGCGATGTCCGCCCGGACGACCGGCGGCACACCGAGGGCTTCGCCCACATCCGCAACCGCGCCCTCCCCTTCGTGCTGTACACCCCCGAATCCATCGCGTACGACGTCACGCACGCGCACCCCGACGCCCACTACCGCCCGCTGCTCGCGGAGCAGGACGGCGAACCGATCGGCACGGCCCAGGTCGGCATCGCACACGACAGCGCGGAGCCGAATCAGGGCTATCTCAACGTGTACGTCGACCCCGGCCGCGCGCGCCGGGGCGCGGGTTCGCTCCTGGTGCGCGCCGCCGAGGAGCACCTGGCGGCCCTGGGCGCGACCAAGCTCTTCGCCTGGGTCCTGGACGAGCCGGGCAACCGCGCGTTCGCCGAGAAGCACGGCTACCGCGCGAGCCGCTCCGCCCACTTCCTCCGCCTCGACCTGGCGGGCGGCACCCTGCCGCCGCTCCAGGGCCCGCCGCCGGGCGTCGAACTGCGCAAGGGCTCGGACTTCGCCGACGACCCGCGCCCCCTGTTCACCCTGGACGCGGAGACGATGGCGGACGAACCCAGCGACATCCCCCACGAGTTCACGGACTACCAGGCCTGGCTCCAGGAGACCTGGCACCACCCCCTGTTCAGCGCCGAGCTGACCACGGTCGCGCTCGTCGACGGCCGCCCGGCGGCTTTCAGCGCGGCCCGCACGGACGGCGGCACCCGCTACGGCACCGTGATGACGGGCACCGCCGCCGCGTTCCGCGGTCGCGGCCTCGCCAAGCTCGCCAAGAACGACTCGCTGCACCGTGCCCGCGCCGCCGGGTACACGGAGGCGTTCACGGGCAACGACGCCGGCAACGAACCGATGATCGCGATCAACAAGTGGTTCGGCTACGAGATCTGCGGGACGGAGGTGCGGTATGTCCGCGAACTCTCCTGACGCACCTCGCACCGTGGAGGTCGTCCTCGTCAAGTCCGGCCGCACGAAGATCCGTTACCCCGCCGAACTCCTCGCCGACGACGGCACCCGCGTCACCGTGCGCGCGCCGTGGGCGGGCGAGGGCGTCCGCGACTTCGGCTTCGTACGGTTCGAGCCGGGTGATGTCTTCACCGAGTACTACTGGCGGAACCGCTGGTACGCGGTCAAGGAGGTCCGGGACGCCGAGGGCGTACGGAAGGGCTGGTACTGCGACATCACCCGCCCGGCCGCCCTCTCCGGCGGCGAACTGGTCGTCGAGGACCTCGACCTGGACCTGTGGCGCTCCGCGGACGGCACGGACGTACGGCGCCTGGACGAGGACGAGTTCGCCGCGAGCGGCCTCGCGACAACCGATCCGCGGGCCGCGACCGCCGCGCGGAACGCCCTCGACACACTCGAACTCCTGGCCCGCGAGGACGACTTCGAGGCGCTGCTCGGCTAGGGCCGGTACCTGGCGGATGCCCGCTCGGCGACCGTCGCGTGTCCGGTGGTCAGATGTGGGCCACCACCGCGTACCGCTCGTCCGCCACCTCGCGTCCCCACAGCCGCGCGTCGTCGGACAGCCGCTCCACCCGGAGGTCCGAGGTCAGGGGTTCCAGCAGGGCGGCCAGCCGGTCCGCGGGAATGCCGGCGGGGCTCAGCGTTCCCCACACCCCCTCGACCAGGACGAGCCGCCCTCCGGGGCGCAGCAGCCCGCGCCAGTGCCGCAGGACGCGCCCGGGGTCGGGCAGCGCCCACAGGACGTGCCGCACGAGCACGACGTCGAACCGCTGCTCACCGACGGGCGGTGCCGTCGCGTCACCGTGGAGGAACACCGCGTCACGTCCGGCGAGCTTGGCGCGGGCCAGCTCGACCATGCGCGGCGCGCGGTCGATCCCGGTGACGTGGTGGCCCCGCTCGGCCGTGAGGAGCGCCAGGCTGCCGGTGCCGCAGCCGAGGTCGAGCACGTCGGACGGGGTCTCGGGCAGCCAGGCGCGCAGCCGCTCCGCCCAGGCCTCCCGCACGACGGCGTCGCGCAGCCCGTGGTCCGGCTCGTCGTCGAAGGTGTCGGCCTCGGCGTCCCAGTCCACCCGGTCCGCGTCGGCCACCGCCTCCGCGCCCCCGCCCGCGCCGCCGGGCTCCGGCCTCACCTCGCTCGGACAAGGTTTGACACGGTTCTGACCTGGATTCATTTCGTTGTAACCCGTCATGTGCCCCAGGGTGACACCCGCCACTGACAGTCGAATCGTGACAGCCGCCACAGACAGATCCCGACTGATGAGCAACTCTCCCGGAAAGGGTCTACCTCCGTACAACCGCGGATCCCGGTAGGCACAAGGAGGCAGCCATGCGCCGTGTGACCGTGCAGAAGCCCCTGAGGAAGTCGGAGTCCCGCCGAGTGCGGGACAAGGCCGACGAGCGCCCGGCCGAGCGTCCGGAGGTCCGCAAGGACATCCACCGCACGTGGTGGCCGGACGAGTGAGCGGCCCGGGCCGCGCGCCCCGGCCCTGGGACACGCCCCGGCGCGGAAACCGTCAGTCGAGCCGCTTGCGGTAGTGGATCCGGTCGTACCGGCCGTCCACGCGGCGTTCCACGACCTCGTACCCGTACTTCGGGTAGATCTTCTGGTTCTCCCACATCATCGCGTTCGTGTAGAGCCTGACCTCGGACAGCCCGAGCACACGCGCGTGTGCGTCCACGAACGCCAGCAGCCCTCGCCCCACGCCCTCGCCATGGGCGTCGGGGTGGACGGCGATGCTGTCGAGAAAGAGATGGTCCTCGTACGCCTCGATGACCACGAGGCCCGTCACGGGCTCTCCCGTGACGAACACCCGCCCCGCGGCCACGTTCGCCGCGTGATCCGCCTCCATGGGCCCCGGCACCACTCCGATGCGCTCGATGTAGTGGTGGTAGGCGGCGTCGGTCACCGTCTTCACGGCGGCCACGTCGGCGGCGACGGCCGGGCGGATCTCCGGTTCGTCCGGGGCATCTGTCATGGCCGGAACGGTACCTACCTGAGCGCAGGCTCAGCACTCCCTTAAGCCGACCATAAGGATCTCCCTCACCCGACTCCGACAGGCGATTTCACGGTTTCTTCGGGCTAGCTTGCTGATCACCCCCCACGGGGTCCGCCGTACGCCCGAAGGTCCGCCTCAAGGAGTTCCCCCATGCCCGCTCGCCGCAAGGCCGTCGCAGTCGCCGTCGGTGTCGCCCCGGTGGCCCTGACCGCGCTCGCCGCGGGGCCCGCCGTCGCGCACGGCACGATGGGCGACCCGGTCAGCCGGGTCTTCCAGTGCTACGCGGAGAATCCCGAGAGCCCGAAGTCCGGCGCCTGCGAGGCGGCCGTCGCGGCCGGCGGCACCCAGGCGCTGTACGACTGGAACGGCATCCGGATCGGCGACGCGAACGGCGGACACCAGCGGCTCATCCCCGACGGGAAGCTGTGCAGCGCGGGCAACGACGAGTTCAAGGGCCTGGACCTGGCCCGCACCGACTGGCCGACGACGCACGTGAGCGGCGGCTCGTACACCTTCAGGTACCGGGTGACGGCCCCGCACAAGGGCACCTTCGACGTCTACCTCACCAAGGCGGGCTACGACCCGTCCAAGCCGTTGGCCTGGGCCGACCTGGACCTGGCTCACCCGGTCGCCACGAAGACCGACCCGACCGCGACGAACGGCTACTACACCTTCTCCGGCACCCTGCCGCAGCGCTCGGGCAGACAGCTCCTCTACGCGATCTGGCAGCGTTCGGACAGTCCGGAGGCGTTCTACTCCTGCTCGGACGTGACCTTCGGGGGCGGGGGTTCAGGCAACGCCGGTGCCGGTGGCGGCAGTACGGGCAGCAGCGGAAGCGGTACCACCCCCGCGCCGACGACCCCGGCACCCACCGCCTCCGCGCCCTCCGAGCAGCAGATAGCCGACGGTGCCGACAAGTCGACGGTGCGGCACGACCACCACGACGGCACGGCCACTGCGGCAGGCGACACGAACACCTCCGACGCCACTCCCGGCGGCTCCGCCGACCGGTCCGAGGCCGCGGGTGTCCCGGAGCGGCACCTCGCCGAGACCGGCGGTGACTCCTCGAGCTCCTCTCTCGCGATCGGCGGGGCGAGCGCCCTGGCGCTGGGCGCTGCGGCGCTGTTCTCCTCGGTGCGCCGCCGCGCGAAGAGCGACGGCCGGCGCGGCCGCTAGTTCCCGGTGCACTCCGGGGCCTGTCCGGCGGCTCAGGTCGGACAGGCCCCGGCCGGGGCGGTCAGCTGAACACGGAGGCGCAGTTCGTGGGGGTGGCGTGTGCCGGGTCGAGGGCGTTGGCCGCCTCGTGGAAGGCGATCCGGTCGAGGAGGCCGATCGCGGCGTGCTCGGAGAGGTCGACCGAGCACAGGTCCTGCAGCAGCACGTTGTGGACGTCGGATCCGGTGAGGAACTGTGAGCGGTACGGCGTGACCACCTCGTCGTACTTGGTGGCGATCACCGTGTAGTGCACGCCCGGGACGGTGTCGCCGCCGGCGTTGAGCTTGGTCAGGAAGGCGGAACCGACGATCTGGTCGGCGAGCGCGGGGGTGGCCGCCGACAGCAGGTCCTCGGCGCCCGGGAAGTACGGCAGCAGGTTGGTGAGGCCGTCGAGGGTGGTGCCGTGGTTGTCGGGCGCGATGCCGACGAAGGTGTTCACCTTGGCGGCTCCGCCGAGGAACTTGAGGTAGTAGCGGGGCATCAGGCCGCCCTGCGAGTGGCCGACGAGGTCGGCCTTGGCCGCGCCGGTCGCGGCGAGCACCTTGTCGACGAACGCCTGAAGCTGTTCGGCCGACTTGTCGATGGGGCCGAGGGCGTTGAAGAGGGGGACGCCGGGCAGTTGCCCGTAGTCGAGGGAGAAGACGCAGTACCCGCGGTCCACCAGGTAGGGCGCGAAGGCCAGCCAGTTGTCGGTCGAGTTCGCGAAGGTGCCGTGGACGAGGACGACGGGGTGGGGATGGGTGGCGGAGGGCTTGCAGGAGTAGTCGTTCCAGCCTCCCCCAAGCTCTCGGCTTCGCTCGAGCAGGGGGGACCCCCAGCTCGGCGCGGCGGCGTGGGCGGTGGCGGCGGGGACCACGGCGACCACCGCGGTCAACAGCAGTGCGGTGAGGGGTCTGAGCAGGCGCTTCCAGGGCAGCATCGGGTGATCTCCTTGCGGCTCAAGGGAGTTGCGACGACGTACGCCCTGTGATCCGGATCACGAGGATGCTGTTCACTCGTCAAGTTACGGGTGAGTAGCTCAAGTGTGAAGTTACGCGTCAGTAAAAAACTTCCGGCGGAAAACAGCGGCGGTCTCGGCCGCCACCCAACACTTGACGAACCCTCACCAGGTGGGCCTGATGGGACCATAGGGCGCGATGCGCAGCAAACGGTCGCGCAACGCGCGCATTTCACTCTCACCGAGCAGCTCACCCCAGGCCCGCACCGCGTCGGCGGCCGCCTCCTCCGCCGCGCGCGTACAGGCCCAGCCGAGTTCGGTCAGCACGATCAGCCGAGCGCGCGCGTCGACGGGATGCGGCCGCCGCTCCACGTACCCCTTGCGCACCAGCTCGTCGACAAGCTGGCTCGCGGCCTGCTTGGTGACCCCCAGATGCGCGGCGAGGTCGGTGACCGTCGCGCCACCCGGGGCAAGCCGTGCGAACGCGAAACCGTGGGCGGGCCGCACCCCCTCGAACCCCCGGGCGACGACGCCCTCGTGAATACGTTGCGTCAGCTCACCGGCGGCGGCGAGCAGGGCGGCGGACAGGGCTATGGCCTCGGAGTTGTGCACGCACGCATTGAAACACCCTTGACGAATCGGTCAAGCGGCTTGACCATGAGACCCAGCCGCTTAGTCAAGCAACTTGACCATCTGCTCCGGAGGCACCCATGCCCGTCGTCCGCCTGTCCGAAGCCGTCGTCCACGAGATCCACGGCGCCCGTTTCGTCTCGTACGCCACTCCCCTCAGCGGGAGCAAGGAGCTGTGCGCCTGGCGCGGCGAGATACCCGCGGGGCACAAGGCCCCCGTGCACACCGTCAACCGCGAGGAGATCTTCCACCTCCTCACCGGCGAACTGCTGATCACCCTCGACGGCCGCACCGAGCGGATCACCGCGGGCGACACGGTGATCATCAACCCCGGCGCGACCCTGGACATCGAGAACCCGACCCAGGAGACCGCCACCGCCTGGGTCACCACGTCCATCGGCCTCCGGGCGGAACTGGCCGACGGCTCGGTCCTCACTCCTCCGTGGGCGAACTGATCCCCCGTACCGGATCTACGCCGCCAGCGTGCCCGGCATCACCGCATGCGGGCCGAACTTCGCTCGCGCGCGGTCCGCGACCTCCTCGATGCGGCGGACCTTCTCGTCCACGGGGTCGAAGGTCAGCTGGTGGGAGGACTGTTCGGCGGGGGTGAGGCCCTCGGCGCGCAGGCCGATCGCGCGGACCCGGGCGCGCTGGAGGCCGAGCGCCTCGTACAGGGCGTACGCGGTGGCGGTGAGCGCCGAGGAGTGGGCGGTCGGCTCCTTGAGGGTGCGGCTGCGGGTGGTCGAGGAGCGGTCGGCGTAGCGGACGGTGAGGGTCAGGGTGCGGCAGACCTTCTCCAGGGCGCGGAGCCGGGTGCCCAGTTCCTCGGTGCCGGAGAGCAGCGCGCGCCGGTGCAGGGCCGGGTCCAGCTCGTCGCGGGAGAAGGGGCGTTCGGTGGCGAGAGAGCGCGAGGTGGCGTTCGGGACGACCCGGCCGCGGTCGATGCCGGACGCCTTCTCGTGCAGTTCGCGGCCGGTCCGGACACTGGTCAGGCGCTGGAGTGTGGACAGGGGCGCGGCGGCGACCTTGCCGATGGTGTCGAGGCCGTACTCGCACAGGGTGCGGGCGGTGGCGCCGCCGACCCCGGGCAGCGCGCCGACGGGCCGCTCGGCGAGGAACTCCGCGACGGCGTCCGGCTCCCCGGGCACCACCCGGGTCACTCCGGGCACGGCCTCCCGCAGTGCCATCCGCGCGAGCATCGGCCCGGGCCCGGCGCCGATCGCGCAGTCGATCCCGTACCGGGCGAGTGCCCGCACCCGGATCAGCGAGGCGAACTCCACGGCGGTCCGTCCGAAGTACCGTTCGGCGCCCCGCAGATCGACCAGCACGCGGTCGGGCGGCAGCGCCTCGATGACGGGGGTGAACTCCTCCAACAGCCCGAGGAGCCCCGGCAGGGCGGCCTCGTACATCGGAGGCAGCTGGAAACGTACGCAGAGGATGGTCATCCCGCACTCCCCGGACTCTGGTGCCACAACTTCTTTCCTCCCGCGGGCCCTTCGCCCGCGGGACGCAGGTCGGCCCAGGGGTGCATCTCGTACCCCGTGGGCATCCGGATCTTCCGGCTCTCCTTCGCGCCCTCCCCCTCCGGCAGGGGCTCCGCCGCGGGCTCCGCCAGCCGCGCCGCCACCACGTCGAGGCCGCCCTCGGCGCGCAGCTCGACCAGTTCGGCGAGGTTCCAGGCCGCCGCGCCCACCACGCTGAGGCTGCGCGGGCCCCGGCGCTGCACCACTCCGCGCACCAGCAGCAGCCAGGAGTGGAAGACGGTGTGGGCGCAGGCATCGTGCGAGTCGTCGAAGAAGGCGAGGTCGACCAGGCCGGTGCCGTCGTCCAGGGTGGTGAAGATGACGCGTTTGCCGGAGCGGATCGGCGGGGTCTGGGTGGCCGCCTTGGCGCCCGCGACCAGGACCGTCTCTCCGTGCCGCGCCTCCCGCAGCCGACGTGCCGTCACCACGCCGAGCTCCCCCAGGAAATCCCGGTGGTCGTCCATCAGATTGCGCGAGGCGTCCATCGACAACACGCCCAGTTCGGCGCTGAGCCGCTCCGCCGAGGAGAGGTCGGGCAGCCCGGCGGAGGCGGTCTGCCGCCCGCCGGAAAGCGGGAGTTGGCCGCCGCCCGCACCCCGGGAGCCCCGGTGCAGTTCGGTCAGGTGCAGTTGCAGGTCACGCCGGTTGGCGCCGAACGCGTCCAGCGCGCCGACCTGCGCGAGCCGCTGTGCGAGCGGCCTGCTCGGCCGGGCCCGCTCCCAGAAGTCGAGCAGGGAGGCGTACGGCTGTCCGTCCGCGATCCGCGCCGCCTCGGCCTCACTGATGCCGTGCACGTCGCGGAGGGCGAGGCGGACACCCCAGCGGCCGACCGAGCCAGCAGATTCGGACACCAGTTCGATACGGTGGGCGACCGCCGACCGGTTCACGTCCAACGCCAGGATCGGCACTCCCCGCCGCCGCGCGTCCGCCAGCAGCAGCCGCTTCGGATACATCCCGGGGTCGTGCGTGAGCAACCCGGCGTAGAAAGCGGCCGGGTGATGGGCCTTCAGCCACGCCGACTGGTACGTCGGTACGGCGAAGGCGACCGCGTGCGCCTTGCAGAAGCCGTACGATCCGAAGGCCTCGACGATCTCCCAGGTCCGCGCGATGGTCTCGGCGTCGTACCCCCTGGCCGCCGCGTTCTGTGCGAACCAGAACCGGATCCGCCCCTGCGCCTCAGGGTCGGACAGCCCGCGCCGCACCCGGTCCGCCTCGTCGCGTCCGCAGCCGGTCATGATGTCGACGATGTCGATGATCTGCTCGTGGAAGACCACGACACCGTATGTCTCCTTCAGCGGTCCCTCCAGGTCCGGGTGCGGATAGCGGATCGGCGCCCGCCCGTGCCGCGCCTCGATGAACGGCCGCACCATGTCGGCGGCCACCGGTCCCGGCCGGAAGAGCGAGATGTCGACGACGAGGTCGTGGAAGGTCTCGGGCTGCAGCCGTCCGACCAGGTCGCGCTGTCCGGGCGACTCGATCTGGAAGCAGCCCAGCGTCTCGGCGGACTGGATGAGCCGATAGGTCGCCGGGTCGCCCGGCGCCACCGCGTCGATGTCCGGCCGGTCCCCCGTGGCCCGCTGCACCTCGGCCACCGCGTGCGCCATCGCGGACTGCATCCGCACGCCCAGCACATCGAGCTTGAGCAGCCCGAGGTCCTCGACGTCCTCCTTGTCGAACTGCGACATGGGGAAGCCCTCACCGCTGGTCGGCACGACCGGCGTACGGGCGAGCAGGGAGGCGTCGGAGAGGAGCACCCCGCACGGGTGCATGGCGATGCCGCGCGGGAGGGCGTCGAGGGACTCGACCAGCTCCCACAGCCGTCCGTACTTCTCCCCTTTCCGCTCGAACTCCCGTGCCAGCTCCCGCAGTTCGGGCAGCTCGTCCATCGCCGCGCGGGCGTCGCGGGCGCGGATGTGCGGGAAGGACTTGGCGATCCGGTCGATGTCGGCCGGGTCCATGGAGAGGGCGGCGCCCACATCGCGGACGGCGTGCCGGACCCGGTAGGTCTCGGGCATCGAGACGGTCGCGACCCGCTCGGTGCCGAACCGGTCGATGATCGCGCGGTAGACCTCCAGCCGGCGCGCGGACTCCACGTCGATGTCGATGTCGGGCAGCACCGAGCGGCGCTTGGACAGGAAGCGCTCCATCAGCAGCCCGTGCTCGACCGGGTCGGCGTGCGCGATGCCGAGGAGATGGTTGACGAGGGAGCCCGCGCCGGAGCCGCGCGCGGCGACCCGGATGCCCATCCGCCGTACGTCGTCCACGACCTGGGCGACCGTCAGGAAGTAGGAGGCGAAGTCGTGGTGGGCGATGATGTCCAGCTCGCGGTGCATGCGTTCCCAGTAGTCCCGCCTGCGGTCGTAGCCGCGCAGCACCATGCCCGCTGCCGCCCGGGAGGCCAGGACGCGCTGGGCGGTGCGCCGGCCCGCGCCGACGAGATGCGGTTCGGGGAAGTGGACGGTGCCGATGCCGAGGTCGTCCTCGGGATCGACGAGGCACTCGGCGGCGGTGGCCTGGGTCTGTTCGAGCAGACGGTACGCGGTGTCACGGCGGTAGCCCGCGGCCTCGACGATCCGTTCGGCGGCGCCCAGCATGGCGGCCTCACCCTTGAGCCAGGCCTCGCCGGAGTCCAGCTCGCGCCGGGGGTCGACGGGGACGAGGCGGCGGGCGGCGTCCAGGACGTCGGCGACCGGACCGAGGCCCGGGTCGGCGTACCGGACCGCGTTGCTGAGCACCGGGCGCACCCGCTGTTCGGCGGCGAAGCCGACGGTGCGGGCGGCGAGCCGCAGAGACCCGGGCCCGGTGCCCTCGCGGCCGTGCCAGACGGCTTCGAGGCGCAGGGCGTCGCCGTAGATCTCCCGCCAGGGCGCGAGCAGCTTCGCGGCGCGGTCGGGGCGCCCCGCGGCGAGTGCGCGGCCGACGTCGGAGGCGGGGCCGAGCAGTACGGTCAGCCCTTCGGCGTGGTTGTCCGGCCGGAGCAGCAGGGGCTGCCGCCCCGGGCCGCTGTCGGGACCGCCGCCCGCATGTGCCGCCGTGACGATTCTGCAGAGGTCGGCCCAGCCGGCCGCGCCGTCCCGGGCGAGGAAGGTCACCCGGGGAGTCGACTCGTCGATGAAGGCACCGCCACGGACCGGGGCGCGGCGCCGCTCCCCTCGTACGGGCTGCTCCCCGGTTCCTCGCGCGGGCTCCCCGGCCGCTCGGGCGGAAGCCGGGCCCGTCGGCGCGGAGGCCCCGGACGGCCGGGCGAAGGACCCCGCCGTCCGGGCGGAAGCCCTCGTCTCCCGGGCGGGAGCCTCGACCGCGAGCTCCGCCCCGAACAGCGGACGGACACCCGCCTTCGCACAGGCCTTGGCGAACCGGACCGCGCCCGCGAGGCTGTCCCGGTCGGTGAGCGCGAGGGCGTCCATGCCCCGCTCCGAGGCACGCTCAGCCAGCCGCTCCGGGTGCGAGGCGCCGTAGCGCAGGGAGAACCCGGAGACGGTGTGCAGATGCGTGAACCCCGGCACACGCACCTCCCGTACCCGTCCGTATCCGTTCGTGTCCGAGGGCCCTCTCACCCGGCTCTCGAACATTCGTTCCCAATGACCTCACCCCCACCATAGACCAATTTCCGAACATGTGTGCGACATCCGTTCGGGCCCGTCCCACCTGCGCAAACACCGGTCCACCCGGCCCTGACCAGGCAGGACGGGAGCACGTCAGCCGATCTGGGCGCCGAAGGCCGAGAGCGCCTCGGTGACCGGCTGGAAGAAGGTCTCGCCGCCCGAGGTGCAGTTGCCACTGCCGCCCGAGGTGAGGCCGATGGCCGTGGAGCCCGAGAAGAGCGAGCCGCCGCTGTCACCGGGCTCGGCGCAGACATCGGTCTGGATGAGTCCGTCGACGATGTCGCCGTTGCCGTAGTTCACGGTGGCGTCCAGGCCGGTGACCGTGCCGCTGTGCACCTGGGTCGTCGAACCGCTGCGCGTCACCGACTGCCCGACGGTCGCCGCACCCGCCTGGGTGATGGGCTGCGCGGAGCCGTTGTAGAGATCGACCTCGCTCGGGTGGTCGACCGTCGAGGTGTACTTGACCAGACCGAAGTCGTTGCCGGGGAAGCTGGACTGCTCGTTCGTGCCGATCTCCTTGCCGCTGGAGTCCGACCAGGTGGAGATCGCCCGGGTGCAGTGCCCGGCGGTGATGAAGTACGGCTGGCCGCCCTTGACCACGTTGAAGCCGAGCGAGCAGCGCCCGCCGGAGCCGGTGATCGCGTCGCCGCCCGCGATGAAGGGCTTGAACTCCCCCTTCGTACGCTGGAGTTCGGCCTTGGCGCCGAGACCGTCGACGACCTTGGTCAGTCGGGCGAGGGCCGCGCCCCCGACCGTGCGGTCGGCGGTGACGACGACCTTGTTGGTCCCCGGGTCGGTCGCCCAGGACGTGCCGGGGATGGTCGCGTCCTTCTTGAGGGTGGTACGGGCGCTCGTCAGCTCGGCGAGGGAGTTCTCGACGATTCTGGCCTGGGCGCCGGCCGCCTCGACGACACTCGCCGCGGCCCGGTCGAGCACGTTGACGACGAGGTGCCCGGCCTTCGCGTCGTAATACGTTCCCGCCGCATCGGGACCCAGGTCCTTGCCGAGCGTCGAGGCGAGCTTTCCGGCCGCCGTGATCGAGAGCGGCCGGGGCGCCGCGCTCTTCTGCGTCTCGCTCGCGTTCGCAGTCTGGAAGGTGACTCCCGCGGCGATCAGGGCGGCGACACTCGCGCCTGCCACGGCTGCGCGCCGCCCGGATATACGTCGGTGCTTCACTTCGCGTCCTCCTGTGGGGGGCGGCCCGGGAGGTCGTGGGGACCTCCGGGGCCGGAAGGCGTGCGGAATCGAAAGGCGTACGGGCGCCCACTATTCCGAGACCCACAGGTGGCTCACAAGGTCGACTTCAGGACGCACATGCAGCAACGGGTGTACGCCCCCGGCGCCTTGACCCTGTGTGATCGCACCCCGTGCGTTCGCAGTGCAAACACCGCGTGCGAGTGACCCATGTGCAGCCCGTGAGGTCTAGTCCTGTCTGGTTTTCGATCCTTCAGGGTCCGATCCCAACGGGGGTGCGAGGGAAGACGGTTGCTCCTGCACCGGTTGCTCCACCGATTCCCGCACCGGCGGCTCCACCGGTTCCCGCACCGGCTGCGCGGTCGACGGCCCCGCCTGCTCGGGCGCCGGGGCGGCCGGCTGCTGTGCCCGTTCCAGGAACCGCAGCAGTTCCACCGGGAAGGGGAGCACGAGGGTGGAGTTCTTCTCGGCGGCGACCGCCACCACGGTCTGCAGCAGCCGCAGTTGGAGCGCGGCGGGCTGTTCGGACATCACCCCGGCGGCCTCCGCCAGCTTCTTCGACGCCTGGAGCTCGGCGTCCGCGTTGATGACCCGCGCGCGCCGCTCACGGTCGGCCTCGGCCTGCCGGGCCATCGACCGTTTCATCGTCTCCGGCAGCGACACGTCCTTGATCTCGACCCGGTCGATCTGCACACCCCAGCCCATGGCCGGACTGTCGATCATCAGCTCCAGACCCTGGTTGAGCTTCTCCCGGTTGGACAGCAGATCGTCCAGGTCGCTCTTGCCGATGATCGAGCGCAGCGAGGTCTGCGCCATCTGCGAGACCGCGAACTGGTAGTCCTCGACCTGGATGACCGCGTCGGCCGCGTCGACCACCTTGAAGTAGACGACCGCGTCGACCCGGACCGTGACGTTGTCCCGCGTGATGCCCTCCTGCGCCGGGACGGGCATCGTCACGATCTGCATGTTGACCTTGCGCAGCTTGTCGACGAAGGGCACCACCATGGTGAACCCGGGCCCGCGCACGTCCGAGCGCAACCGGCCCAGGCGCAACACCACACCGCGTTCGTACTGTTTGACGACACGGGCCCCGGCCATCGCGTAGACGATCCCCACGGATGCGACGGAGACTCCCGCCGCCACCAGTTCCTCGACCATCACGGCCCCCCAGGGTCCGAAGTGGGCGCATCGGGCAAGTACCGCATCAGGCGCGTACCCGGCGTGTACTTCGACGGTAACTCCGTCACCCGAGCAAGGGCGAGCCCCCGCACGACAGTTGCGTACGGGGGCTCGCCTGCTGCTGGCTGCAGGTCCGGTCGTGCGGGTGTTACGGGGTACCGTCGGTCAGCCGACGCTCACGCCGTAGTAGCTCAGCGCCTCGGTGACCGGCTGGAAGAAGGTCGTACCGCCGGAGGTGCAGTCACCACTGCCGCCGGAGGTCAGACCGTAGGCGACGGAACCCCCGTAGAGCGGACCGCCGCTGTCGCCGCCCTCGGCGCAGACCGTGGTCTGGATCATCTGGTAGACCACGTCGCCGCTGCCGTAGTTGACCGTGGCGTTCAGCGCGGTGACCCGGCCGCTGTGCGTGCCGGTGGTCGAGCCGCGACGGTAGACGGTCGTGCCCACGCTGGGCGTGGCGGCGCTGCTGATGGTCTGGCTGCCGACCGCGCTCGGGTGCGCGATCGAGCTGTTGGTGTAGCGCACCAGCGCGAAGTCGTTCGTCGGGAAGCTGTAGCTGACGTTCGTGCCCAGCGTGGTGGTGTGACCCGAGTTGGAGTACCAGGTGGAGGCGACCTGACCGCAGTGACCGGCGGTCAGGAAGTAGTAGGTGCTCCCGCTGTGCACGTTGAAGCCGAGCGAGCAGCGGTAGGCACCGCCGTAGATGGCGTCGCCGCCGGTGATCAGCTTCTTGAACTTGCCCGGGGTGTGCTTGATCGTCAGGGCCGCGGCGTTGCCGCCCGCGTCCTTCTTGATCTTCGCGATCTCGGCCTTGGAGACCGTGCTGTCGACGGTGACGACGACGCGGTTCGTCTTGGCGTCGACCGCCCAGGCGGTTCCCGCGATGTCGGACTTGAGTACCGACTTGTTCACCGTGCTCAGCTGGGTGGCGCTGAACGTATGGACGTCGGATGCGTTCGCGGTGGGGACGGAGAACGCTGCGGCGGCCAGGAGTCCGGTGGTCACGGCGATCAGCCGGGTCCGTCTCGCTATACCGCTGCGGGGGGTGGTGCGCTTGATCCTCACTTGTCGTTCCTCCCGAGGGAAGTAGGGGGCCCGCGTGGGGTCGGGGCCCGTGAGGCGCAGCCGGGAGCCGCCCGACCGGATTCCGGACAAGCCGTGCTCCTGACAAGCGCTGTGGGGGAGTATTCGGCCGCACGGCCGACGGGCGCAAGGGCGCCTTTCGGCCGTGCAGCGTTCAACTGACGTACCACCAGCGGTAGTTGATCTTCCCAGACTCGGGTGTGCGGATTGCGTGTGGATCGTCGGGGCACTCGAAGCGCCAGGACAGCTCGGAGGAGTGCGCGGAGGGCGTGGAGGGCGCGGAGGAGTGAACCGTCAGAGCAGCGTGCGCTCCCCCGCCGGGACGGCCACGACCAGGGTGTTCCCGGGCGGCGGGAAGGGGCAGATGAAGTGGTCGGCGAACGCGCACGGCGGAAGCACGGCCCGGTTGAAGTCCACCGTCGTACGCCCCTCGGCGTCGGGTGCCGCGGGGCGCAGGAACCGGAAGCGGTAGCTGCTGTCCCCGCTGGTGGTGTCGGCGAACACGGCCCACAGCGAGCCGTCGCTCTCCACCGACACCTGGAGCGTGAGGTCCTCGCCGTCCAGGGTGAAGGCGAGGATGCCGCCGAGCCCCAGACCGCGGGCGACTCCGTCCGCGTTCTCCACATGGACGGTCCGGCTCTCGCCGTACGGCGTGAAGTGCCCCGCCGCCGACCAGCGCGGGTCGTACGGTGTCGCCTCGACGCCCTTGAAGGCCGCGCGCGCCTCGGAGGCGGGGTCGAAGTCGCGTACGCCCCAGATCCCTTCGCGCACCAGGACGACGAACCGGCGCTCGCCGAGCCCGACCCGGGACTCGGCCGCGGGCCCGGGGTCGGCGTCGAGCCGGACCTCACCGGTGAAGGGCTTCCCGTCCAGGCTCAGACCGTCCTCGGCGGCGGCCGTCAGCAGGACCCCGTCCTCCTGGTCGGTCCACAGCCCGGGGATGTCCGGAAGTCGTCCGTCCGGATAGTCCTCCAGCCAGTGCGTGCCGGTGAGCGCCAACGGGCCGTAGGGGGCGGACACCGTCTCGACGCGGCGCTCGTGCCACCGCTCCCATTCCTCGGATGCGTCTTTCGTCATGTGATCAACCCTTCCATATGGGTTCCGGCAACCCGAGGTGTGAGCGCAGCGTCGTGCCCGTGTATTCCGTGCGGAAGGCGCCCCGCTCCTGGAGCAGCGGGACCACCCGGTCCACGAACTCGTCGAGTCCGCCCGGGGTCAGATGGGGGACGAGGATGAAGCCGTCGGCGGCGCCGGCCGTCACGAACTCGTCGAGTTCGGCGGCGACCGTCTCCGGCGTGCCGACGAAGGACTGCCGCCCGGACGCCTCGATCACGGTCTGCCGGATGGACAGCCCCTTCGCCCGCGACAGGGCCCGCCACTTCTCCGCCACCGCGAGGGGGTCGGCGACACGCACCCGCCCCTGCGCGAGGGCCGGCTCCGGCTCCGGATCGATGTCGGGCAGGGGCCCGTCGGGGTCGTACGAGGAGAGGTCGACGCCCCAGATCCGCTCCAGCGCGAGGAGCGCGTTCTGCGGGGAGACCTGCCGGCGGCGGATCTCGGCGGCCCGCTCCCGCGCGTCGGCGGCGGTGTCACCGAGCACGACGGTGACACCGGGCATGATCTTCAGGTCCTCGGGCGACCGCCCGTACGCCGCGAGCCGCCCCTTCACATCGGCGTAGAACTCCCGGCCGGCCTCCAGGGTCCCGTGCCGGGTGAAGACCACGTCCGCGGTGGCCGCGGCGAACTCCCGGCCCTCGCCGGAGTCCCCGGCCTGGATGACGACGGGCTGCCCCTGCGGTGAGCGCGGCAGCCCGAACTCCCCCGCGATGTCGAAGTGCTGCCCCTGGTGGGCGAAGGGGCGCGCCACGCCTTCCGGGGTCCAGGAGTCCCACAGCTCTCGTGCGGTGGCGACGAATTCGGCGGCGCGCGCATACCGGTCGGCGCGGTCGAGGAAGCCGCCGCGGCGGAAGTTCTCCCCGGTGAAGGCGTCGGAGGAGGTGACCACGTTCCAGGCGGCCCGGCCCCCGCTGAGGTGGTCCAGCGTGGCCAGTCCGCGGGCGAGTTCGTAGGGCTCGTTGAAGGTGGCGTTGACCGTGGCGGCGAGCCCGAGCCGTGCGGTGACGGCGGCGAGCGCGCCCAGGACGGTGATCGACTCCGGTCGCCCCACGACGTCCAGGTCGTGGACGCGTCCCTTGTGCTCGCGCAGCCGCAGCCCCTCGGCGAGGAAGAAGAAGTCGAACAGGCCGCGTTCGGCGGTGCGCGCGAGATGTTCGAAGGAGGCGAAGTCGATCTGGGACTTCGAGCGCGGGTCGGTCCAGACGGTGGTGCTGTTGACGCCCGGGAAGTGCGCCGCCAGATGCATGCGTTTGCGTACAGTCATGACGCTCCCCCTGTCACGGCGTACTGGTTGGCGGGCCTGGCCAGCCCCAGGTGCTCCCTGAGCGTGCTGCCCGGATAGAAGGTGCGGAACAGACCGCGGTGCTGGAGCAGCGCCACCGTTCCGTTCACGAGCCGCTCCAGGTCACGGCGCGGCTCGACCGGGGTGAGGTGGAAGCCGTCGACGGCCTCGGACGCGTGCCAGGCGGCGATCAGCTCGGCCAGGTCGACCGGGCCGCCCCGGTACAGCGGCCCCTGCACGGTCTGCCGGGGACCGCCACCCCCATGGCCCCGCTCCGCCGCGTGCTCCCCGTCGCCGAGGTCGACGACGAGTGAGCCGAGGACCCGCAGGGTGTCGGGGTCGCGGCCGAACTCCGCCGCCGCGTACCGGAGTTCGGCCCGTACGGCCCGGGCCTGCGCGGGTCCCACGACCCGGACGAGCGCCACGTCGGCGTACCGGGCGGCGACCCGTCGGGCGGGCCCCTCGGTGGCGTCGACGACCCGGACGGGGTGGCCCTGCGGGGGCCGCGGCACGATCGAGGGGCCCTTCACGAAGAAGGTGGCACCCCGGAAGTCGACGTGGTGCAGTTTGTCCCGGTCGACGAAACGGCCGGTGGCCTCGTCGCGTATCTCGGCGTCGTCCTCCCAGCTGTCCCAGAGCCGCGCGGCCACCTCGGCGACCTCGCCGGCCTCCCGCCACAACGCGTCGGCGGGTGCCGCGTGTCTGCGGCCGAAGAGGCGGGCCTCGCCCTCGGTCGTCGACACCTCGAGCCGCCAGCCGGCCCGGCCGCGGCTGACCCAGTCGAGGGTCGCCACCGCCGCCTGGACGTGGAAGGGCTCGGTGTGGGTGGTGGTCACGGTCGGCACCAGGCCGATCCGGCGGGTGGCGGGCGCGACACGGGAGAGTACGGCGAGCGCGTCGGGCCCTGGGCGCGCGAAGGTGTCGCCGAGCGTCACGAAGTCGAGCCCGCCACGCTCCGCGAGCTGCGCCGGCCCGACGTACGAGGCGGCGTCGAAGGCCGCCTGTTGATCGAGGGCGGCGGCCAGGTGCAGCAGCCCCCGGCCGTGCGGTGCGGTCATATCGGGTGAAACCTTTCTTCGGTCATCCGGCCAGAGCCCCCTGGAGAGGGATCAAAGAACCTTGGACAGGAACGACCGCGTCCGTTCGTGCCGCGGCCGGTCGAGTACGTCGCCGGGGGCGCCCTGTTCGACGATCCGCCCGTCGTCCATGAAGACGACGGTGTCGGCGACCTCCCGGGCGAACCCCATCTCGTGCGTGACGACGATCATCGTGGTGCCCTGGTGGGCCAGGTCCTTGATGACGTCGAGGACTTCGCCGACCAGCTCGGGGTCGAGCGCCGAGGTCGGCTCGTCGAAGAGCAGCAGCTTCGGCTCCAGGGCGAGCGCGCGGGCGATGGCGACGCGTTGCTGCTGGCCGCCGGAGAGCTGTTTCGGGTAGGAGTCGGCCTTGTCCGCGAGCCCCACCCGGTCGAGCAGCGCCCGCGCCGCCTCGACGGCGTCCTTGCGCGGGCGCTTCAGCGCGGAGACCGGGGCCTCGACGATGTTGTCCAGCACGGTGAGGTGCGGGAAGAGGTTGAAGTTCTGGAAGACGAACCCGATGCGGGTGCGCTGCCTCAGGATCTCGCGCTCGCGCAGCTCGTACAGCTTGTCGCCGGAGCGCCGGTAGCCGACCAGCGAGCCGTCGACGCTGACGCGGCCCCGGTCCGCCTTCTCCAGGTGGTTGATGGTGCGCAGCAGCGTGGACTTGCCGGAGCCGGACGGGCCGAGGATCACGGTGACCTCGCCGGTGCGCACCGCGAGGTCGATGCCCTTGAGCACTTCCAGTGGGCCGAAGCTCTTGTGGACGGACCTGATGTCGACCATGAAGCTCATCGTGTGAATCCCTTGTACTGGCAGTGGAGTTGACGGTCGGGGGTTACGCGGCGGCCCGATACGCAAGATCGCGCAGGAACGCCAGCGCGGCTCGCGCGGTGGCGTCGTTCTGCCGGAACGCGGGCCCGCCGGTGCGCGGCCTGGTGAAGGCGCCCGGGGTACGTACGTCGGTGTAGGGCCCCAGCGCGAAGCGCCGCGGATGCGGCCGGCCTGCCCGGTCGAGGATCCGCCCGTCGGAGCGGTCCACCCGCAGCAGCCCCTCCGGGGTCTCGACGGCCCCGTCGGCGTGCAGTTCACGCAGCAGCGGGTCGAGGGCGCGCCCGACGGTGGGCTCGGGCAGCCGCGCCTCGACGAGCGCCCGCGCCTCGACCGTCTCGCCCGGCACGGTCGCGCTCGACGCCCGGAACACCCCGTCCTCGGCGACCACGGCCATGTCCGCGCCCATGAACTTCACGACACCGGCCCGGGACAGTGCGAGCAGCTGTCGCAGCCGGGGTCCGGGCGGCCCTGAGGCGAGGTAGCTGAAGAAGCCGTGCCACCAGGCTCCGACGTCTCCGAGCCGGATCAACTGCCCGTAGACAGAGAGGAGTCCGAGAAAGACGGCGAGGTCAGGGCTGTTTCCGGGATCATGACGGCGATTCAGATCTTCCTCGACGTACGCTCGGAGACCCTCCTGGAACTCCTCGTGCGACGCGTATCGCACCCCGTCCAGCGGACGGTCGAGCGCCGCGAGGTCGAGCCGGTCGGCGGGGTCGGGCACGGCGGATGCCACGAGGGACTCGCGCTCCGCCGCCTCCCCGGCCGCGTACTTCTCCTCGAAGTCGCTCCAGGTGATCACCGTCCGCTCGGGGTGGACGGTGAACAGCCGGTGGTAGTGCGCGAACCCCAGCTCCTTCTCGATCGACGGCCACACGTCCCGCCGGAAGTCGAAGCCCTCCGGCCGCGCCAGCAGCGCGTCGACCTCGGCGGGTCCGAAGAACCGTGGCAGCGGCGGCCGTTCACCGGTCCAGTCGTAACCGATCTTCGAGTGGTACGGCACTCCGCGCCGCGACCCGACATGCAGCACCGGTTCCCGCCCCGACGGAAGGTAGGTGTCACCGTCGTACCGTCCGCCCCGCCCTTCCGTGAGCAGCACCATCAGGTCGACGAAGGCGAGCCCGAAGCCCCGCACGAGGACGGGTTCGCCGGGCGCGAGCGAGGACAGGTCACTGTCGGCGGTGAAGTCGGGCGGCAGATGGACCAGGTCGTGTGCCTGGGCGTACGTCGCCAACTCGCGCTGCTCCTGGTCCAGTTCGGCGTCGAGATGGCCGAGCGCGAGAACGACGAGGTCGGCGAGGAGGGGACGCGGACGGCCCTCCAGCCACACCTGCTGGCGCCCCTCGCGCGGGCCGCTGACACGCAGGGCCCTGCACGGGTGATGGTGGACGGTGACGTCCGGCGGCAGGGCGGCCACGGCCTGCTCGTGCACCCAGCTCAGGTAAGCCCCTTGCAGCTGTCGGTCGGCGAAGGTACGGCCGTCGACGGCCGCCCATTCGTGCAGCGTGGGACCGGGACGCACGGGCCCGTCCATGACCACCGTCTCGTCGGTGAACATGGTGACGTCCTCGGCGTGCGAGTTCATCCACAGCAGCGGCGACTGCGCCTCGCGCCAGATGCGTCCGGCGCCCGGCGGATGGGGGTCGACGAGATGGATGTCGAGTCCCGAACCGGTGTACAGCTCGGGCGCGTTGGCGGCGATGCGCTCGATGAGACCGGTCCCCCGCGGCCCGGCCCCGACGATCACGAGAGTGGGCTTCACCGGGTGCGCTCCGAGCCGCGCGCGTAGTGCTTCTCGACGTAGTACTGGCCGAGGCCGAGGACCGAGGTGACGACGGTGTACCAGAGGGTGGCGACCATCAGCAGTGGGATGACCTGGTAGGTGCGGTGATAGACCAGCTGTACCGAGAAGAGCAGGTCCTGCACGGCGATGACGCTGATGATCGAGGTGCCCTTGAGGGTGCCGATCAGCATGTTCCCGGCGGGCGGCACGATGGAGCGCATCGCTTGCGGCAGCACGATCCGCCACCAGCGGCGCCACCGGCTCAGACCGAGCGCCTGCGCGGCCTCGATCTGCCCGCGGTCGACGGAGAGGATGCCGCCGCGCACCACCTCGGCGGCGTACGCGGCCTCGTGCAGGGTGAGCCCGATGATCGCGACCGCGATCGGGGTGAACAGATTGACCGTCTTCACGCCGAGGAGCTCTGGATACAGCGCCCCGATGTTGAACCACAGCAGCAACTGCACCAGGATCGGAATCGACCGGAACAGCCACACATAGCCCCAACTGACGCTGCGCAGCACGGGATTGGCGGACAACCGGGCCGCCGCGAGCAGTGTCCCCAGCGCGAAGCCGAGCACCATCACCACCGCCGTCAGCCACAGGGTGAGCCACAGGCCGCGCAGCACGGAGTCCGAGGTGAAGTAGTCACCGACCACCCCCCATTGGAACGCCTTGTTGCGGACGACGGAGGTGACGGCGAGCCCGAGCAGGACGAGTACGGCGACGGCGGCCGTCCACTGGCCCAGGCGGCGCTGCGGAACGATCCGCAGGGAGTCGGCCTGCTCCGGTATGTCCGGTGCGGCGGATGTTGTGGCGAGGGTGCCGGAAGACATGCGAAGACTCCGTGACGTAGTCGAACACGGGTGGATGCCTTCACACGAAGCGCCTCGCGGCGCAGTACGGCCGAGCCCCTCAGCAGGGCCGTCCACCGAGAGTACGGGCCCGTTTCCCCCCGCTGTCAAGGCTGTCCATACTGTGAGCCGTACGTCTCAAGTCGGTTGACGCACCACCGAATGCCTGTTCCACTTGGCCCATGCATCCACAGCAGTGGCTGGTCAAGCGCTCCCACATCGACTTCGGTCGCGTGTGGTCCTCTTCCTGTTGAGCTGACCCACTGCGCGCCCCGATCGCTTGATCCCTCGATCAATCCGATCGCCTGATCCCTCGGCCGACCGGGCGCCCTTCGCGTTCTCCCTCCCTTTCGCCTTCACACGCGCACCCTCCCCTCGGGTTCTGCTCACTCTTGCTCTCAGGAGACCGCACACCATGCGTACGTCCACGCGTACCCGCTATCGGCATTTTGCGCCCTTTGTCATCATCACCTCGGCGGCCCTGCTCCTCACGGCATGCGGCTCCGGCTCGGACGACACGACCGGCACCGCGGCGAACGCGGCGGCCAAGGCCGACAAGATCCCCACCACGGACGTCGTCTCGGACATCCCGAAGGACGAGGCCGCCGCCAAGCTGCTCCCGTCCGGCGTCACCCGTCTCACCGTGGCGGTCGCCGTCGGCGGTACGCCACCCGGCACGACGTATCTGGACGACGGCAAGACGCTGACGGGCCAGGACGTCGACTTCGCGGACGCCGTGGCCAAAGTGCTCGGCATCGAACTCAAGACGGAGCAGGCCGGCTTCGAGGCGATCCTGCCGGCCCTGGACAGCGGCAAGTACGACTTCGGGGCCAGCAACTTCGGCGTCACCGACGAGCGGCGCAAGACGATCGACTTCGTCACCTACATCAACGACGGCCAGGGCTTCGCCACGCGCTCCGACAGCAAGCTGGCCAAGATCACCGACCTCGGGCAGCTGTGCGGCCTGAACGTCGCGACCGGAGCGGGCACCACCTTCGAGGCGACGCTGGAGGAGAACAAGAAGGTCTGCACCGACGCCGGAAAGAAGGCGTACAAGGTGCAGACCTACAGCGAACAGGGCGCGATCTGGTCCTCACTCCAACAGGGCCGCAGCGACCTCGTGATGAGCACCATCAACGGCCTGCGCTACGCCGTCGCCCACCAACAGGGCGTCAAGTTCCTCAACGAGTACCACCGCCTTGACGTCGGCTTCGCTTTCAAGAAGGAAACGAAGCTGGCACCGGCCTTCCAGGCAGCGGTGAACAAGCTGATCGCGGACGGCACATACGACAGGATCCTCAAGAAGTGGGGGACGACGGGTTCCGCGATAGAGAAGTCGCAGATCTCGCCGCCGGAACTGAAGAACTAAAGCCTTTCCCGCCACGGACGCGGCCGCCGGGCACATGCCCGGTGCCGCGCGCCGCCGTATACGGGTTTTGTCACAGTCCGCAGTCACAGCACGAACAGCATTCACAGCACTCGCAGATCTCACAGGCCTCGCAGCAGCTGCAGTCGCAGTTGCCGAGGCAGCCCTCGCGCCTCCTTCGCGACCACGGCCCCTCGAACTCGTCGGCACAGCACACCTTGCAGGTGCAGCACACCCCGATCGCGGCCGCGCACCCGGCCCAGAAGCCTCGCCTGCCGGGCCCGGGCGGCGGGAAGGAGGGAGCGCCACCGAAGGGGTTGCCGCCACCGCCGTAGGGATTCTGCCCGTCGTACGGGCTCTGGGGGCTCTGCGGGTTGTACGGCCCACCGTGCTGCGGCGGCCCGAAAGCCCCCCGCGCACCGTCCGCGTGGTCCTGATGCCCGCACCCCGAGGTCCCGAACGCGCGGTCCACCGACCGCCCCAGCTCGTGCACGAGCAGCAGATGCGCCAGCTTGCCGTCCGTACCGTGCTTTCCCGGGGCGACCCCGGCCCCCCAGGCCACCTCGCGCAGCGCGAGCCGTATCCCGTGCAGTGCGTCATCGGCGAGCCGACGCGCCTCCACGAGCGAGGTGCCGGTGGCCGTGAGCGGGTTCCACGCTCCCGACGCGGCGTCAGACTCCCGGTCCTCCACGGCGTCCAGCAGATGCGCGAGCCGCCCGAAGAGCCGGCCGGCCTCGGCGAGCGGCCCGGCGTTGCCCGGCCGCCCGGCCAGGACGGCCGTGTGCGCGAAGGCGGCGGCGGTCGCGGTCTCGGTGGGCTCGGTTACGGTCAGCAACGGCGTCCCGAGGCCGGCCAGCGCCTCGATGCCGACCTGCCGGTCGACGGCGTCGACGAGTACGGCGGTGTCGAAGCCCACGTCGGATCCGGTGCGGGCCCCGGCGCGCCCCCAGCTCGCGGCGACCCGGCGGGCGGCGAGCGCCACCGGCCTGCGCGCCAACAGCCCGTCCCCGTCCGCCACGTGGTCGCGCACCTTGGCCGAGGCCAGCACCAGCGAGACGGCGGCGGCGAGGCGGGCTCCCTCACCCTGAGCGACGGACGCGGTCCGCATCCCGCGCAACGGGCACGGCCCCGCCGTACGCCGCCACCCGGTGGTGCGCTCGGCCTGAGCCTCCGTCAAAACCGATATCAGCAGCCCGTCGTAATTGGTGACAACCCGAGCGAGCTGTCCGTGGTCGCCGCGCAACGCGAGACAGAGTCCGCACAGGTGCGCCATCCACTGTGCTTTGAGCCCCTCACCGAGGCGGTGGCTGCAGGGCCTCACGATTCCGAACATGACACTCCCCCGTGCCTCGTACGACGTTGAGCTGCGGCATCGTATCGACCCCTTCGTTCACCCGTACGCCCTACTCATCACCCGAACGCCGTCGAGAATCATATTTCACTCACAGTCAGCAGCCGTACACGCCAGGACCCTTGGGGCACGCGGGCTCTCGACGAATTCGCTGTGCACCAGTACCGTCACGAAACCCCCGCGCGGCGTCTATCCACTTGGCGCGACATCCGCATCATGGACGACCATGGGGATGCGGAAAGCAAGAAAGACCGCTGTGAGAGGAGGCGTCCATGGGATCGGTGCGCAAGGCGAGTGCCTGGCTTGGCCTCGTCGACGACAACGATGACGAGCGTTACTACGACGACGACAACTACGCCGAAGGACAGGACTCCGGCGATGCCTGGGTCACGGACCCGCGCGTGAAGGTCGCGTCCGAGACGGCGGAAGAGACAGGCCGCCGGATCGGCACGGTCACCCCGGACAGCTTCCGGGACGCACGCGGCATCGGCGAACTCTTCCGGGACGGCGTCCCGGTCATCATCAACCTCACGGCCATGGAGCCCGCCGACGCCAAGCGCGTGGTGGACTTCGCGGCCGGCCTGACCTTCGGCCTGCGCGGCACCATCGAGCGGGTCGCCACCCGGGTCTTCCTGCTGACCCCTGCCAACACCGAGATCGTCAGCGGCGAGGCCCCGGGACGCCCGACGGACGGCTTCTTCAACCAGAGCTGAGGCAGGGCCGCTCACCGGCCCTGCTCTCCGGTGCTCGACTCACCGAAAGGCGTCGAGTCCGGTGAGCGCCTTGCCCAGCACGAGTTGATGCATCTCGACGGTGCCCTCGTAGGTGAGCACCGATTCGAGGTTGGTCGCGTGCCGCATCACGGGGTATTCGAGCGAGATCCCGTTGGCGCCGAGGATGGTGCGGGCGGTCCGGCAGATCTCGATCGCCTCCCGTACGTTGTTGAGCTTGCCGAAGCTGATCTGCTCGGGACGGAGCCGTCCCGCGTCCATGCGCCGCCCCAGATGGTGGGCGAGCAGAATCCCCTTGTGCAGTTCCACCGCCATGTCGGCGAGCTTGGCCTGGGTGAGCTGGAAACCGCCGATGGGCCGTCCGAACTGCTCGCGCGTCTTCGCGTACTCGACGGCGGCCTCGAAGCTGGCCCGCGCGGCGCCCATCGAGCCCCACACGATCCCGTACCGCGCGTGCGACAGACAGCTGAGCGGCCCCTTGAGGCCGGTCACGTCCGGCAGTACGGCGTCGGCGGGCAGCCGTACGTCGTCGAGTACGAGCTCACTGGTCACGCTCGCCCGCAGGGACCACTTGTGCTTGATCTCGGGAGCGGAGAATCCGGGGACGTCGGTGGGCACGACGAACCCCCGGATCCCGTCCTCGCTCTGCGCCCAGACGACCGCGACCCCGGCCACGGACCCGTTCGTGATCCACATCTTGCGCCCGTTGAGCACCCAGTCGCCGCCGTCGCGCTTCGCGTACGTCCGCATGGCGCCCGGGTCGGACCCGTGGTCGGGCTCGGTCAGCCCGAAGCACCCGATGACCTCACCGGCGGCCATGCCCGGCAGCCACCGCTGCTTCTGCTCCTCGCTCCCGAACCGATGAATGGCGTACATGGCGAGGGAGCCCTGTACGGAGACGAGGGACCGGATGCCCGAGTCGGCGGCCTCCAGCTCCAGACAGGCGAGCCCGTACTGCACGGCGGTCGCGCCCGCGCATCCGTACCCCTCCAACGACATCCCGAGCGCCCCGATCCCGCCCAGCTCGCGCGCCAGCTCCCGGATCCCGGGCAGCTCGCCCTTCTCGTACCACTCGGCGACGTACGGCAGCACGCGGTCCGCGGCCCAGGTCCGTACGGTGTCCCGGATCGCCAGGTCCTCCGGGTCCAGAAGGTCGTCGAGGCCGAGGGGGTCGGTGGGGTCGAAGGGCGGGAGCTTCGGGGACGCGGACATGGGGGCAGCCTCCGGCACGCTAAAACTAGCACCGCTAGTTACGGTCTCGCCCCGACGGTACGACCCAGCGTCCCGCACGTCCAGTACCTCTCCCACCCGCGCACCACCCGTTTCCACCACGCTGACAAGTACGGGTCCCCCACGGGGGTGAAGCGCCATCGGTGACTTCCCGTTCGACCGGGACGCTCGGTGGCCGTCGGGAAGGCGCAGCCGCCGACGGACGGGCAACCCCCACGTGTCGACGTGCTGGAAACGGGTGGTGCGTGGGTGGGAGAAAACCCGGGCTACGCCGAGACGCGCGACTCCGCAACCCCCCGAGGCGCCGGAATCTCCGCCGAGCCCGCCGCAGGCACCCCGCACTCCATGACCCGAGGCAGCCGCAACGCCATCCCCGCCCCCAGCAACAACAACCCCGCGCTGACGAGCAACGTCACATGCAGCCCGTGCACGAAGGAGTCCCGAGCCGCATGACGCAGGGCCGCCCCCCGCACCCCGCCCAGCCGCGCGGCGACGTCGTACGCCTCTCCCAACGAGTGCCCCGCCGCAGCGGAGTCCCCCGGTGAGACCCCCGGTACGGACGACAGTCCGGGCGCGTACGACGCGTTCATCACACTCCCCAGAAGCGCGATCCCGATCCCCGCCCCCAGCTGGTACGAGGTCTCGCCGATCGCCGCCGCTCCACCCGCCTGTGCCGGCGGCGCCTCGCTCAGCATCGACTCGTACGCCCCGAAGAGCGTCGTCTCCAGCCCGAACCCGAGCAGCACGAACCCGAACAGCAGCAGCCCGGTGTTGTCGTTCCCGCCCATCGCGGTGAGCGTGACCACGGCCACCGCCGTGACACAGAACCCGAAACAGACCATCACGCGTGGCCCGAACCGCCGCAGCAGCCGCGCCCCCGCGAGCCCCGCGGCCATCGCCGCGAAGGTGAGCGGCAGCAGGCGCAGCCCGGTCTGCAGGGGCGAGAGCCCGAGGACCAGTTGCAGGTACTGCGCGGCGATCAGCTCAAGCCCGACCAGCGCGAGCATGGCGAGGACGATGCAGCACACGGACGTACTGAACGCGGGCCGCGAGAACATCCGCAGGTCCACCAGCGGATGCGTACGGCGTCGTTGACGCCGTACGAAGGCGAACATCAGCGCGCCGCCCACGAGCAGCGGCGCCAGCGTGAACGGACCGAACGGCGCTTCACCGCCGCCGAGCCGCTTGACTCCGAGCACGAGCCCGAAGAGCCCGGCGGCGGCCATCAGGGCCCCCACCACGTCCCAGGGACCGTCGCGGTCGCCGTAGGACTCGGGCAGCAGCAGCCGTCCGATCGGCAGGCTGATCAGCATCAGCGGGATGTTGACGAGGAAGACCGATCCCCACCAGAAGTGTTCGAGAAGGAACCCGCCGAGCAGCGGCCCGACCGCCGCGCCCACCGCGGCGACCGCGCTCCAGATGCCGATCGCGAGCGCCCGCTCCCGTCGGTCGGGAAAGACCTGGCGCAGGATCGACAGGGTCGCGGGCATGATCATCGCGCCGCCGACGCCGAGCAGGGCGCGCGCGCCGATGAGGACCTGGGCGCTGTCGGCGAGCGCGGCGATCCCGGAGGCGATGCCGAAGAGTCCGTATCCGAGGAGGAGCACACGTCTGCGGCCCACCCGGTCACCCAGCGTGCCGAAGAGGATCAGCAGCGCGGCGCAGACGAGCGGGTAGATGTCGACGATCCAGAGCAGTTCTATCGCGCCGGGCTTGAGGTCCTCGGTGACGGCGGGCACCGCGACGTGCAGCACGGTGGCATCGAGGGCCACGAGGAGCAGGCTGACGCACAGCACCACGAGGACGACCCAGCGGTTGGCACCGGCCCCGGCCTCCCGACGACGACGCGCGGTGGCCGTGGTCGTCCCGGACATGTACGTACCTCCCAGATGTTCCCTCGCGTTCGGCGATCCGCTGGGTGGGGACTCCCTGCGGCTGCGGTCCAGGAGGAGCGGGGTTCCGGACGCACGCATCAAAGGCGAGTGAGCGGCCAGCGTACGCGAGTTCCCGTCTCATACACGTGGCGGACCTCTCACGTTCTCCTTGCCGAGCATGTGGCGTACGCCACGCTCCCCCTGGGGCACCACGCCCCGGGCGGCCGCCCGGTTCCGCCCGCCGTCGATAATCGAGCCCGTGACCGATCTTGAGACGCCCCTCGCGACGCCGCCCGGCGCGAGCGCGCCACGCCGGGCCGCGCCCGCCCTCCTCGGGTACGCCGCGGTACGGGCCCTGGGCGTCCTCACGCTCGCCCTGTGGAGCGCGGCGAACGGCAAGAGCGCCCACAAACTGCTGACGGCCCGCTGGGATTCGCTCTGGTACACCCGCGTCGCCGATCTCGGCTACGGCTACGAGGTGCGGCTGCCAGACGGTGACGTGCACTCGAACCTCGCGTTCTTCCCGCTGCTGCCCTGGCTGGAGCGGCTCGTCTCGGCGCTCACCCCTCTGTCGTACGCGGATGCCGGGCTGCTGGTCAGCACGCTGGCCTCGCTCGCCGCGGCCTGGGGGATCTTCGCCGTCGCGGACCACGTGTACGGCCCCCGCGTGGGCGTCTGCGCGGTGCTGGTCTGGGCGGTGCTGCCGGTCGGCATCGTGCAGTCGATGGCGTACAGCGAGTCCCTGTTCACGGCGCTCGCCGCCTGGTCGCTCTACGCGGTACTGACCGGCCGCTGGGTGACGGCCGGTCTGCTCGCCGCCTTCGCCGGCCTGACCCGCCCGGTGGGGGCCGCGGTGGTCGCGGCCCTGTGGGTGGCGGCCATCACCTCGTTCGTGCGGGATCGGAGCGCGCACCCCGCGCACGGCGCGCCCGTGCTCCGACGCGCCCTCGGCATGCTCCTCGCGCCGCTCGGCGCCGCCGGATATGTGCTCTGGGTCGGCCACCGCACGGGCAAGGGGCCGCTCGGCTATCTCGACGTCCAGGCGGGGTGGCGCAACGGATTCGACGGCGGGTACGCGTTCGCCCGCTTCGTGGGCGACAAGTTCACGTCATTCCCGTCCGCTCTGGCCGGCGTCGGACTGATCGTCGGAGTCGCCCTGATCGTCTGGCTGTACGTGACGTGTGTACGACAGGGCCAGCCGGCGGCGCTGCTGGTGTACGCGGGGATCGTTCTCGCGCTCGCCCTGTGCGCGTCGAGTTACTTCGGCTCGAAACCGCGCCTCCTGCTGCCCGCTTTCCCCCTCTTGCTCCCCCTCGCGCTGGCCCTCGCCCGACTGCGTACGTCCAGGTCAGCGCTGATTCTCGGTGGCGTGGCGCTGGTCTCCGCGCTCTACGGAGCGTTCTGGCTGAACGGCTCCGGTCCGCCATGATCCACCCGCTGACGCTCGGTGAGCGGCTGGAGAATTTCACCCCAGGATTCGGTGAACGAATTCAAAAGTGGCATAAAACAGAAGCCCGAGCCGATCAATGGAATTGAAGGATCGGGGCGCCGATGATTAGAGAATCATTGGAATTAAACATCGCCCTGAGAGGAATCCCACATCACATCGTCATCACAAAGCGAGTGATTCGGCCTGGAACGCAGCTCACTCGCTGTAACGTCGATTGAGTGCGTACCGAACGAAACCTCACCCGTCTGGACCGGGTCTTCGCCCGGTTGGACCGTGAGCCGGAACGGCCGGCGAACATCGATGTGCCGAAGATGAGCAGGCACAGGGTTGTGCTCTTCGGAGCCACCCTGGCCTTCTACGTGGCCATCGTGTGGGCCGTTGCGATCACATCGTGGCTGGTCCGGTTCGACTGGCAGGTCATGTTCTTCCGGCCCTATCAGCAGTGGCCGGAGATCCACGCGTTCCTCGACTACTACGTGGTGCTGGGCCAGCGCGGCCCCACCGCCGTGATGGTCGCCGCGTGGCTCGGCTGGCGCTCCTGGCGGCAGCACACCCTGCGTCCGATGCTCACGCTGGGCGCCTCGCTGCTGCTGCTCAACATCACGGTCGGCGCCGCGAAGCTCGGCATGGGCCGCCTCGGCCCGCACTACGCCATCACGATCGGCTCGAACGAAATGGGTCTGGGCGGCGATATATTCCCTTCGGGCCACACCGCGAACGCCGTCGTGACCTGGGGAATCCTGGCCTATCTGGCCTCGACCCCGCGGGCGAGGCGCTGGCTGTCGGCACTGTCCGCCGTGACCTCGCTCGGCGTCGGCCTCACCACCGTCTACCTCGGTACGCACTGGCTGAGCGATGTGCTGCTGGGCTGGGCCGCCGGTCTGCTGATCCTGCTGGCGCTGCCGTGGTGCGAGCCGCTGATCGCCCGCGCCGAGACCGGTCTGTTCACCCTGCGCGACGCCTGGCGCTCCCGCCGCGGTCGTGCGGTGCCCGCCCCGGCCGAGGCTCCGGTCGGCTCCCCGGTCGGTGCGCCCGTGCTGGTCAAGCAGTCGGTCCCGGTGGACGAGGAGGCTCCGGCGCGGGGTGCGGTGCCCACCGCCCGCCCGCCCCGGGCGCCGGTCTACCTGGCCCCCGGACCCCACACGGCCCGCTCGGAGCGCACCCCGGTCACCCCGGTCGGCAGCCGCCGTCCACCGCACGCGGACCGCGTGGCGCGCACCACCACGACGTCGTCCGCCCGGCCGCTGACAGGCGGCTGAGGCACAACGGACGGATCATGGATAACAGCGGGGCCGGTACGCACAACCTCCCCGCACGGCGAAGGCCCCCGGCTCGTGAGCCGGGGGCCTTCGCGCATTGCGTGGACCGTGGCCTCAGCCCTTCCAGCAGCGAGTCACCCGGCCGTCGGTGACCTCGAAGTTCAGCCGCCCCGTGCGGTACTCCATGGTGATGATCGCGCCGGGCGGCAGCGAGCGCACCGTGGACCAGCCGTGCTCCCGGGCGCGGTGCTCGGCGCTCCTCGCCTCCAGGCCGACATAGGCCTGCGGACTGTCCTGGGGCTCTGCGGGCGGGGTGGGAATGGGTGCCATGGGCGCCACGTTAGGCGGCCGACCGCGGCGGGGGAAGTCCGGGCCGCAGACCATGCGTCACCCGTGCCCCTCCGGTCACGCTTCTGTCACAGGATCACGACACTCGTTTCGGCCGAACTCCGTCACACGTACGAGGGGTTCCCCACGTGTCCCGCACGCCTTCGAACGTAATTCGGGACTACCTTGGCGCCGTCCCGAATAACCCAATGGAAAGTGCGGAGTCCCCCGCCGAGAACCCGTGGGGGACGCCTTTCCATTCCGATTCCGGGGCATGTCGCGGAAGCTGACACCGCATAGGAAATGCACGGTTCCAGCACAGAACCCCCGCACACCCTCTGTCGGAGCGCGGAGCGATGCGAGCACCACGGCGTGAGCTTCAGGCGGGCCCACGGCGCGACGGCGAAGGGGCGAGCAATGGGCACGGAGACCGCGCGGGCGACAGCGCGACCCGTATACAGGAGACAGCGACCGGGGCGGGTCGCCGTGGACTGGCTCACCACGACTGACCACAAGAAGATCGGCCACCTCTACCTGATCACGTCGTTCGCCTTCTTTCTCATCGGCGGTCTGATGGCGTTGGTGATGCGCGCCGAACTCGCCCGGCCCGGTCTGCAGATCGTGGACAACAACCAGTTCAACCAGTTGTTCACCCTGCACGGCACGATCATGCTGCTGCTGTTCGCCACCCCGACCTTCGCCGGGTTCGCCAACGAGATCATGCCGCTGCAGATCGGCTCCCCGGACGTCGCCTTCCCCCGCCTGAACATGCTGTCGTACTGGTTCTTCCTCTTCGGCGGCCTGATCGTCCTCGGCTCGATCATGGTGCCCGACGGGCCCGCCTCCTTCGGCTGGTTCGCCTATGCCCCGCTCAACAGCCTGGAGCGCTCGCCGAACATCGGCGCCGACATGTGGATCATGGGCCTGGCGCTGACGGGCTTCGGCACGATCCTCGGCGCGGTGAACTTCATCACGACCATCGTCGGGATGCGGGCCCCCGGCATGACGATGTTCCGGCTGCCGATCTTCACCTGGAACATCCTCTTCACCTCGATCCTCGTCCTCTTCGCGTTCCCGGTGCTCGCGGCGGCGCTGCTGGTCCTGGAGGCGGACCGGCGCTTCGGGTCGGTGGTGTTCGAGGCGGCCAACGGCGGCGCGCTGCTGTGGCAGCACCTGTTCTGGTTCTTCGGACATCCCGAGGTCTACATCATCGCGTTGCCGTTCTTCGGGATCATCACGGAGATCCTGCCGGTCTTCAGCAGGAAGCCGGTCTTCGGCTATCTGACGCTGGTCGCCGCGACGATGGCCATCACCGGTCTGTCGATCGTGGTGTGGGCGCACCACATGTTCGCGACGGGCGCGGTGCTGCTGCCGTTCTTCTCCTTCATGTCGTTCCTGATCGCGGTGCCCACGGGGGTGAAGTTCTTCAACTGGAGCGGGACGATGATCAATGGTTCGCTCTCGTTCGAGACACCCATGCTGTGGGCCATCGGTTTCCTGGTGTCGTTCCTGTTCGGCGGTCTGACCGGAGTGATCCTGGCCTCGCCGCCGATGGACTTCGAGGTCACCGACTCGTACTTCGTGGTCGCGCACTTCCACTACGTCGTCTTCGGCACCGTCGTGTTCGCGACGTTCGGCGGTTTCTACTTCTGGTGGCCCAAGTTCACCGGCAAGATGCTCGACGAACGGCTCGGCAAGATCCATTTCTGGACGCTCTTCGTCGGCTTCCACACGACGTTCCTGGTGCAGCACTGGCTGGGTGCCGAGGGCATGCCGCGCCGGTACGCGGACTATCTGGCCGCCGACGGCTTCACGGCGCTCAACACCGTCTCGACGATCGGCGCGTTCCTGCTGGGCATGTCGACGCTGCCGTTCCTCTACAACGTCTGGAAGACGTCCCGGTACGGCACGAAGGTCGAGAGGGACGACCCCTGGGGCTTCGGCCGCTCCCTGGAGTGGGCGACCTCGTGTCCGCCGCCCCGGCACAACTTCGTCACGCTGCCCCGGATCCGCTCCGAGAGCCCGGCGTTCGACCTGCACCATCCCCAGTACGGGGCGATCCCCCAGGGGAGCGCTCCAGCGCCCGGGACAGCCGGTCCCGGGCCGTCCTGATCGCGTCGGTGAGTCCGGCCGGCTCCAGGACCTCGAACTCGAAGCCCGTCAGCATCACGTGAATCACCATCACGTCGAGGCCGGCGGCGCCGGTGCGCAGGACACAGCTGTCCTCCCCGGAGGCTTCCAGCGTCCCCGACGAGGGGGAGATCCGCTCGGCCGCCTCTTCCAGGGGCACGAAGAGCCGGACGACCGCCTGCGAGGCGTAGGCGCGTGTGGAGACCCCTTGGGAGACGTACGCCGCCAGATCCTCGGCCGGTGGCGTACGGGGGGTGAAGCGGGGTCCGTGCGGCGGCCTGGGGGTGATGCGGTCGGCCCGGAAGGTGCGCCAGTCGTCGCGGTCGACGTCCCAGGCGACCAGGTACCAGCGGTGTTCGGTGCACACCAGGCGGTGCGGTTCGACGGTCCGGCGGGTCGGGGAGCCACCGTGGTCGCGGTACTCGAAGCGCAGCCGCTCACCGTCGCGGCAGGCGTTGGCGAGTTCCGTGAGCACGCCCGGGTCCACGGCGGAGGGCTGGGGGCCGCGCAGCATCGGCACGGTGAAGGTGCTGAGGGCGCTCACGCGGCGGCGCAGTCGGCTCGGCAGCACCTGTTCGAGCTTGGTGAGGGCGCGTACGGAGGTCTCGCCGATGCCCTCGATGCCCTGCCCGGCGGCCGTGCGCAGCCCGACCGCGACGGCCACCGCCTCGTCGTCGTCCAGCAGCAGCGGCGGCAGCTCGGCTCCCGCGCCGAGCTGGTAGCCGCCTCCCGTGCCCGGGCTGGCGTTGACGGGATAGCCCAGCTCGCGCAGCCGGTCCACATCGCGGCGGATCGTGCGGGGCGTCACGCCCAGACGGTCCGCCAGGTCGGACCCGGACCATTCGCGGTGAGCCTGCAGCAGTGAGAGCAACCGCAGCAGCCGTGCCGATGTCTCCAACATGTCGTCGAGTCTGCCAGCCCTTGCGGACAACGACTGTCCGCAAGGCGCTCCTGGGCGCCGGGGCGGTCAGCCGGCCGCGGTGACCGTCACGGACAGATCGTTGTCCCGCGTGTAGGAGGGCCCGGCCTCCACCGGGCCGTACAGGGTCTTCACCGGCACCCTCGGGTGGATGAGGAAGGGGCGCTTGTCGGCGATGGCGTCGAGCAGCCGCGCGATCCGTACCCGGGGCCCGCCTTCCCCCGCCGGGCGCAGCCACAGGTCCCGGACGCCGGGTCGCAGGGCGCCGTAGGCCACCGTGAAGCCGAACTCCGCCTGCTCCACGGCCGCTTCCGCGCGGATCAGCGGACCGGCCGCGTCCCGGTGGCAGACCTCGGCATACGCGTCCGGCGCGAGGGGAACGCCGTACACCCGGCCTCGTACGCCCAGTCCCCGCTCCCCCCGGTACAACTCGACGGCCTCCGCGTGCGGGGCCCGCAGCCAGCTGCGCACGGAGAGATTGCCGTGCCGGGATGGGGGTCCCCCTGTTCGAGCGAAGCCGAGAACTTGGGGGAGTACGGGATGCGGACGGCGACATGGCCGAGGGAGCCGCTGGGGACCCGGTCGACGAGCGAGCGCAGGTCGTGGACACCCGGGGCCAGCCGTCGCGGCTCGCCTCCCGCGACCTGGGCGTAGGCGTCCCAGCGGCCCTCGGGCAGGGCCGCTGGGCAGCGCGGCGCGCAGCCTGCCGTCCCCGGTGGAGGTCAGCGGCAGGCTGACCTCCTCGTGGCCCTCGCGGCGGCGCAGCACCAGGAGCGCGGCGCCCGGCTCGCCGGTCTCGGTGACGTCGAAGGTCAGTCCGCCCGCGGAGTCGGCGATGCAGTCGGCGCACGGGGGCACGGCGGCGTCCGTGGGCACGGCGGCGTCCGGGTCGGCGCGGTGCCGAGCGGTCCGCGGGACCGGTGTCATCATGCGAGCGCCCTTTCGTGCGGGGCGGCACCAACGGGTCCTCCGTCGGATCCGCCTCCTGTCGGAATAGACCCCAGGCACGGGTGATGGGTTGCTTCTCATGTGCACATCAGGGCGCGCAGGACAGTCGAGGCACGTCAGGGCTCGTACGACAGTTGCGGTACCTCGAAGCAGTCGCTGTTCATGTCGCCCTGGGAGACCCACCCCCTGCCGTCCTCCCAGCGGGCCACCGAGACGCAGGTCCGGCGGCTCTTCGGAGGCATGGGGAGGCGCTCGGAGGTGACGGGGATCAGCAGGCCGTCGGCGGTGTACGGGGCGCCGCGGTTCATGAAGCGGTCGACACACGCGCGCGTGACGCCCGTTTTCGCGCAGGACTTGGCGGCGTCCGTGAACCACATCGCGGCCGCCCATCCCTCCAGCTGCCACTGGGAGTGCGTGGGCAGGCTCTTGGTGGCGTCCCGGAACGCGCGGACGGCGGCGTCGGAGGTGTCCTCGTAGTTCCGGCTGGATCCGGTCGCCCACAGGGCGTTGCGGCAGCGCGGGGCGTCCTTGTAGTCCTCGGGGACGGTGGAGGTCCAGTTCTGCACGTTGGTGACCTTGGCGATGACCTTGGCGCCGACGTCGTCCATCGCCTTGCACAGCTGGGCGTTGCCGTGCGTGTCGAGGGCGTCGAAGACGAGGTCGGCGCCCTGGTCCTTCAGATCGGCCGCGGCGGCACGGAAGTTGGGCAGCGCGAAGTCGACCTGTTCGGTGACCACCTGGTAGCCCTCGGCCTTCAGACCCCGGGTGACGAGCCGGGCGTACGCGGCCGACGCGGACTGGTTGTAGGAGATCACGGCGGCCGTACGGGCGCCCTGGACGCGCTTGAAGTAGCGGTAGACCTCCGTGCCGCCGTACAGCTTCCCGCCCCAGCCCGGTGTTCCCTCGCGGGGCGCGAGGCTGCCGTAGATCCCGTAGAGGTGCGGATAGGTGTCGTAGGCCGCGCCGATGGGCTGTCCGCCGATGTCGGGCACCCCGGCGGCGGACACGCGGGGGGCGCCCGCGTAGTCGAGGGCGGTGGTGGCGACGAGGGCGACGACCTTGTCCTCGTCGACGAGCCGGTGCACGCACTCGTTGTCACCCACGCCGCTGCCGCCGTCGTCGCAGGTGCGCACCTCGACCGGGCGGCCGCCGATGCCCCCTCGCGCGTTGAGGCGGTCGAAGTAGGCCTTGGCCCCGTCGCGGGGGCCGGTGAAGGCGGAGCCTCCGACGGGGCTGGTGGCGCTGGTGACGATGCCGACACGGAGCGGAGCGGTGCTCTGCGGGGCGGGCGCGGTCCGGTGCTCGAAGTCGCTCTCGGGCAGGCGGCTGCCGCAGGCCGCCGTGCCCAGGACGAGTGCCGTGCCCAGCAGGAGCGGCAGGCCCGCGGCGAGGACTCCTCCGGGAACTCCCTTGGGGCGCACGGCGGGTCAGCAGCCGGACGGGGTCGCGGATCCGTCGCCGCTCAGCGCGACCAGGGCGCAGAGGGTGTTGTCGGAGACCTTCCAGGTGCCGTTCTCGTAGACGGCCGTCCCGGAGGCGTCCGGCAGGGCGGTCGCGCCCTTCAGGGTCAGCGCGTACGTCACCTCGGCGACGGCCGGCGCGGTGAACACGACCTTCTGGACCTGGGCGGCGACCTGCTGACCACGCTTGTCGCCGCTGAAGCCCTGGACGACCGTGGTCATCCTGTCGCCGTTCTCCAGGTAGTTCAGTTTGTCCTTGACGGGGACGGACGGGGAGAAGAACTTCTCCCAGTTCCGCCTGACCTGGTTCTCGGCCGCCGCCGGGTCGTCCGGCCCGGTCGGACTGGGCGACGCGCTGCTGGGCCGCTCCACGGTGGGGGTGGGCACAGGCGTCGAACTCCCGCCGCCGCTGCTGTCGCCGCACGCCGTGAGGGCCCCGGCGAGGACGAGCGCGACCAGCGCCGCCACCCCCCGGCCGTTGTCCCGCCTGAGGTCGCTCCCGAGAACCATGCTGGCTCACCACCGGGTGTCGGTCCGGGCCGACCGCGCCCGGAGGTTTCAGGGTCAGCTTCCAGAAGGCATAGTGCAAGTCCATTGGCGGACTTGGAAGACAGACAGCCACACGACGTCTGGGAGCCAGGATGCGGACATCTCGACTGCGGACCGTGCACCCCGTCCTGTGGGCGGGGTGCGCCGCGCTGGCCGCCGGGGCGGTGCTGTGCGTCATCGGCTGGTACGGCGTCTCGGGCGAGCGGTACGCGGAACGGCAGTTGCCCTTCCTGGCGTCCTGCACGGTTCCCGGGGCCGCGCTGATCGTCGCGGGCGCGGTGCTGCTCACGCACGGCAGGAGCGCCCTGGCGGCGGCGCGCGTCGAGGAGTTGTACGGGCTGCTGGTGGCGGCCGAGCCCGCCGACGCGGAGCGGTCCGGACAGGCCGCCGTCGCGCCGCTCGCGGTCAGCGGGGAGCTGCTGATGGTCCCCGGGGGCACACTGTGGCACCGCGCGGACTGCCCGCTGGTCGCGGGGAAGCCGGCCGCCGTGCCGGTGGACTCGCGGGTACTGGCGAGCGGGGAGTTGGGCCCGTGCCCGATCTGTGAGCCGCCCGCGGCCGAGCGGTCGCCCGCGCCGGAGCGGTGATGAGCGGTTCCCTGACGTACGACCTCACGCTGGCCGGGCTCTCGGTCGGCGGCGCGGCGGCGCTCACCGGGATCGGGCTGGTCGTCACCCATCGGGCGACCGGGGTGCTGAACTTCGCGCACGGCGCGATCGCGATGGTGTGCGCGTATCTGCTGCGGCAGTTCACGGTGGTGTGGGGCTGGCCGCTCGTGCTCGGTGCCGCGGTGACGCTGTTGTTGGTGGCCCCCGCGATCGGTGTGGCCCTGGAACGGTTCGTCTTCCGCCCCCTGTCCGTCCTCGGCGGCGACCCGGCGCAGACGCTGGTCGCGTCTCTCGGCGTCTTCGTGCTGCTGGTCGGCGGGGCCGCGCTGGTGTGGGGCACCGGGGCGCGCGCGGACGCGCCGACGCTGGTGTCGGCGGACCCGTGGGGGCAGTTGGCGGTCGCCGTCGCACTGGCGGCCGGGGTGGGGGGCGTGACGCGCTGGACGCGCTTCGGCACGGAGCTGCGGGCCGTGGTCGACGACCGCTCGCTCGCCGTGCTCGGCGGCATCGACGCGGACCGGGTGGCCGCCGCGGGCTGGGCGTTCGGCTCCTTCACGGCGGGCCTGACGGGCGTGCTCCTGGCGCCGTACGTACGACTCGATCCGTACGGCATGCCGTTGCTCGTCATGGAGGTGATGGCGGTGGCCGTCGCCGCCCGGATGCGCAGTCTGCCGGTGGCCGTCGTGGTGGCGCTGGGTCTCGGGGTCGCGCAGAGCCAGCTGACGCGGCTGCATCCGGCGGGCTGGGCGGAGCCGCTGCTCCAGGCGGTGGGCGCGAACCTGTTCGTGGTGGCCCTGTTGGTCGCGGCGCTCGTCCTGCCGGGGATCGGCGGCCGGGACGCCCTGCCGCGTACGGCGACGGCCCGGGTGGCGACGCCGCCGGGCGCGTGGATCGTCGCGGTCGTGCTGTTCCTGCTGCCGCTCGGCCTCGCGGGCTCGGACCTGCACACGTCGGTGCAGGTGCCCGCGCTGGGTGTGGTGCTCCTGTCCCTGGTCGTGGTGACCGGCCGCGGCGGTCAGATCTCCCTCGGGCAGGCGGCGTACGCGGGTCTGGGCGCCCTCTTCACCGCGCTGCTGGCCGTCGGCCGCTTCCCCGGACTGCCCCGTCTGCCCGAACTGGCCGCGCTGGCGGTGGCGGTGGTGCTGGTCGCCCCGCTCGGGGTCCTGACCGGCTGGCCGGCGATCGGCCGCCACGGCCTGGCGCTGGCCCTGGCGACGTTCGCCGTGGGGGTGGGCGTCAGCCGTTTCGTCTTCGCCCAGCCCTACGCGACCTCGGGGCTGTCCCTTGACCGCCCGGCGGGCTTCGACGGCGACCGCGCGTACTACGTGCTCGAACTGGGGCTGCTGGCGGCCGCGCTGCTGGCGACGGCGGCGCTGCGCCGGGGCCGTACGGGCCGCGCCCTGGCCGCGATGCGCGACCACGCGTCGGGCGCCTCCGCGGCGGGCGTGCGGGTCCCCGCGCTGAAGCTGACGGCCTTCGTGGCGGGCGCCGCCCTGGCCGCGCTGGGTGGGGGGATGCTCGGCATGGGTGTGCGCGCCTTCGACGCGACGGCGTACGACCCGGTGCGCGGGCTGCTCTGGTTCGCGGCGGTCGTGGTGCTCGGCGCCGACAGCGCCCTCGGCGCGCTGGCCGCGGCGGCGTTGCTGGTGGGGCTCGACGCGGGGGCGCGCGGCGGGGTCGCCGCGGCGCTGATCGGGGTCCTCGCCGTGTTCGTCGGCCGGTTCCCCGGTGGCCCGTACGAGGCCCTGCGCACGGCGGCGTCCAGGCTCCGGCCGCGCCGCGGGGCGACGCCGACCCCGCTGGGGGCGCGGGTACGGCGGCGCCTGCGGGCGGTGGAGACGGGGCCCGCCGGACGGCCGGACGGCACCGGACCGGAACCCGCCGCCGCGCCACCGGGCACCGGTGACCGTCCTGCTCCCGACGGACCCACGAGGGCGGCCCGGGGCCAGCGAGCCGCAACACCCGGGCGGGACACGACAGCACGCAGGCCGAGCTCCCCGCACACTCCGGCCGTGCCGATGCCCGGATCTCTGTTCGCCCGACGGATACGGGTCGCCTACGACGGGTTCACCGCGCTCGACGGGGTCGATCTCGAGGTCCGGCCCGGGTGGGTCACCGCTGTCGTGGGGCCCAACGGGGCAGGCAAGAGCACCCTGTTCCACTGCCTCGCCGGAACGCTCCGGCCCTCGCACGGCAGGGTGCTGTTCGGCGAACGGGACATCACCCGGCTCGCCGCGCACGCCCGGACCCGGCTCGGCATCGCGCGGACCTTCCAGCAGCTGGCCGTCTTCCCCTCGTTGACGGTGGCCGAGAACGTCCAGGTGGGGGCGGAGCAGGGCCGGATCGCCGATCCCGCCGCGGCGGAACGGGCGTTGCGGCTGTTCGGGCTCGACGGGCCGGTCCGCGCGCTGCCCGCCGGGGGACTGCCGACCGGGACGCTCAGACGCGTCGAGCTGGCGCGGGCCCTCGCGGGAAGTCCGCACGTGCTGCTGCTCGACGAGCCCGCCGCGGGCCTGGACACCGCCGAAGTGACCGCGCTGGCCCGGGTACTGCGCGCACTCGCCGCGGACGGCACGGCCCTGCTGGTCGTCGAGCACGACCTCGATCTGGTCGCCGGCCTCGCGGACGTCGTCCATGTCATGACCGCCGGACGCGTCGTCACCTCCGGCCCCGCCGGCCACGTACTGGAGCGGGGGCGCGGATGAACATCTCCCTGCGCCACGCGCGTGTGCGTTACGGCCCCCTGGAGGCCCTGCACGGCGTGACCCTGGTCGCGCCCGGCCCCGGCCTCACCGTGCTGCTCGGCCGCAACGGCTCGGGCCGTACGACCGCCCTGCGCGCCCTCGCGGGAACCGTGCCGCTGTCCGACGGCACGGTCGTCTGGGACGGGGTGGACGTGACCCGGCTGCCCGCCTTCGAACGGGCCCGGCGCGGGTTGTGCCTGGTCCCGGAGCGCCGGGCGGTCTTCGGCTCGCTCACGGTCCGCGAGCACCTGGAGCTGACCGCGCCCGACTTCGCTCCCTTCCTCGACGCGTACCCGCAGTTGGAGCCCCTCCTTCCGCGACGCGCCGGCACCCTCTCCGGGGGCGAGCAGCGCATGCTCGCCGTCTCCCGCGCCCTGCTGGCACCCGCGCGTGTGGTGCTCGTCGACGAGCCCGCGCAGGGCATGTCACCGGCGGTCGCGGCCCGCACGTACGAGCTCCTCGGCGGACTCGACGCGTGCGTGGTGGTCGCCGAGCAGCGGTTGCCGCCCGGTCTGCGCGAACGGACGGGCCGTACGACCTACGTCCATGAACTGAGCCGGGGCTCGGTCGCGTTCAGCGGAGAGGCGGCCGAAGTGCGCCGTCGGCAGGCCTAGAACGTCCGGCCGGGGTTCACCACACGTGTGCGGTCCCGGAGTTTGTACCTCTTGGCACAGACGGGCCAGGCGTCCCACCCCTGGGCGTCCACCACCAGTTTGCCGATCTTGATCTGCTCCTCCCACCGGGCCAGATCCGCGCGCGGGGCGTACGCCAGGCCCCCGAACGCCACCCAGGTGTGCTGCCCGAACTGCAGCCCTCCGTAGTAGTGGTTTCCGGTGTTCGCATGCCGGCGCCCGCCGCTCTCGCACTCGGCGAGGCAGCCCCAGGGCCAGTGGTCCCGCGCACAGTTGTGCGACACCCGCCCCGCCCACGGGCCGGACAACGGGGACGGGAACGGGGACGCGACGGCCGCCCTCGCGGGAACGAGGGCGGCCAGGGTGGCGGCGACCACGGTCGCGGCCGCGTACCGCATGCGCTTGCTCAACAGGGGCGCCGGTGTCGGCTCGAGGTGCGTCGGGTCACGCTGGACAGCGCACCGGGCACGTCCGCCCCGCCGCGCCCGCCGCCCCACCCGGTCGGAGGACCGGGTGGGGCGGCGGGGTGGAGCCGGGGCTCAGAGGTCGAGCCGCTGGCCGGGCATGATCAGGTCGGGGTCACCACCGATGACCGCCCGGTTGGCGGCGTAGATCTCCCGCCAGGTCGTTCCGTGCCGCTCCGCGATGCCGCTCAGGGTGTCGCCGCCGCGGACGGTGTAGTCACCGCGGGACGCCGCGCGGTTCGTGTGACCGGATGCGCGCGCCGGGGCCTCGGACGCCTGTGCGGGGGCCGACCTGGTCGTCGACTTGGTGGGAGCCGGCTCGGAGACCGACTTCGACGTCGACTTGGGTGCGGCCTTGGGTGCCGACTTCGTGGTGGCCGACCCTCCGGACGACCCGGCGCCCGAGGACGCGGGTGCGTTGCCGTACGCTCCGGCCCGCGCCGAACAGGTGGGCCAGGCGCCCCATCCCTGTGCGTTCTGGACCTTGGTGGCAACAGCTATCTGGGCGGCCTTGGAGGCCTTGTCGGCGGTCGAGGCGTAGGCCGAACCGCCGTACGCCCGCCAGGTGCCGGCGGAGAACTGCAGTCCTCCGTAGTAGCCGTTGCCGGTGTTGATGTGCCAGTTTCCGCCGCTCTCGCACTTGGCGATGCGGTCCCACACTCCGCTGTCGGCCGCGGCGGCGTTGCCGGTCGCGGCGAGCAGTCCGAGCGGGGCGAGCAGAGCCGCCCCGGTGAGGACCGCCGTCGTACGCGTCGTACGAACCTTACGAGTGTTATCGGCACATGCGGACATGTAGTTCCCTCTCGAAACACCCGGGATCCCCCAAGGCGGGGCGCGACTTCCTGCGCGTAGGACGCGGTCGTCGTGCTCCGCCCCGTCCGCCGGAGGTGGTGCTGCGAACCAGTCGTACGGTTCGGCCGGCGGACGTACCCGAGCGGTGCTCTGTGCACACGGCCGAGAAATCTATGGACACGGTCGCCCCGATATCAACCAACTCCATGTCATTCGAGGCCAGTTCATAGTTACCGCGGGTATCGGCGATTTTCGGCCACCCACTTCATAGGCTGATTTCAGGATTTGTCGACCAGCCGCTCAAGTGACCTGTGACCCACTTCACGGAACCAACTTCCTTGAACACGCACGAAGTTGGCTCGGAGTAACAGATTCCGCACAAGGGATCACCCTGCGCGTCGGATGGTTCGATTCCGTTCGCTCCCGGGCGTGACTCCGGCCACAGATCGCCCGTTGTCATCTTCATGAGCCGGGACCCCCGGATTCATGGGCCGGGAGCCACCCGGCATCGCCACGCACCGCATCCCGAGGAGCCACCCGTGCCGCGCATGCTCGACGTCAGCGACGACGTACGCGCCGAGATCGGCGACGAAGAAGCCGACCGGCTGCTCGCCGGAGAGAACGCCCCGGGCAGTTACGACTGCACGTCCTGCCGCACCCCGGGCGACTCGGAACAGGAGCGCACCAGCACCGTCCTGTTCATCGGCGACGAGACCGCCGTCCTCGCCTTCGCCCACGCCACCTGCCTGCCCTCACAGGTCGTCCAGGTCACCGAGGAGCAACTCCAGGGCGCCGTCCGCTCGATCCACCCCGACGGTGTGCCCGCCCAGGCCGCGCCCGAGCAGGCCGTGCTCGGCGTCACCAGCGGACTCGTCCTGATCAGCGGCGAGTTGCACCCCGCGCTCGTCGTCGAGCCCACGGGGCCCATCGTGCGGCCCGGCTCGACGGACATCGGTGACGACTTCCTGCCGCTCCTCATCGAACAGGGGTTCATGCCGGTGACCGAGCTGAGCTCGGTGCCGCCGGTGCTGCACGGGTGGTCCGTACTGCTCGCCATGGGGCAGCTGCACGCCGTGCTCCAGCCGGGCACGGGGGGCGGGTCGCCCGTCGCCTGGTGGCAGGCGCACCAGGCGCTCCAGGTCGCGGAGAGCTGGCGGGCCGCCGCCAACAAGCACCAGCAGGTGTTGCTGTTCGCGGCGCCGGTCGGGTCGATCGGGCGGCAGCCGCGGGAGGATCTGCTGCGGGACGCGCTGGACAAGGCGGCGGCGAACGGGAAGTTGGTGGCTGCCGCGATGCCGCTCGCCGGAACGTGAGCGTTCCACTGGGTTGAGCCGGGGTGCGGGGGTGCGTTGTCGGCTGCGGGCCGCATGTGGCTGAGCACGCGGTTCCCCGCGCCCCTGACGGGGCGGCGGGGGGAAGCAAAGGTGTGACCGCATCTGTTGGGCCGTGGGGTCGTTGGCACATACGTGCACACCTACGACGCCCCCCGCCGCCAGCCCTTCCAGCCGATCCCGGCCGCGCGAGCGGCTCAGGACCCTCCGGGCCGCCCCTCGGCCACGCCGATCTATGACGCGCTCTACGCCGAGTGGGTCAGATCGTTCAGGGCCCTGCCCGGCGACCGCCACGGCGAGGACGAGCTCGGCTTCACGGCCTTCGGGATCCTGACACAGGGTTCCAGCGCGTACGGCGGATCCTCGTACCCCTCGTCGTACAGCTCCTACAGCGCCGGGGCGTACTCCGCGCGCAACGGCGGCTCCCAGCACGGTCACGGCGCTTCGACGACCGGCGTCTGGCAACCGGTGGCGCGCCAGCACGGTACGGGACTGCACCACATCCCGGCCGCACTGCCACCCGCGCCCCGCAGGGGGCTGTGAGCAGAAACGGTTGAACAGGTGAGGGGCGGCTCCCCCGGGAGCCGCCCCTCACCTGCCGCTACGTCACTTCTTCTTGGTGCCGCGCTTCTCACGCACCCGTACGGAGATGTGGATCGGCGTCCCCTCGAAGCCGAACTCCTCGCGCAGCCGGCGCTCGATGAAGCGCCGGTAGCCGTGCTCGATGAAGCCGGAGGCGAAGAGCACGAACCGCGGGGGCTTGGTGCCGGCCTGCGTTCCGAAGAGGATGCGGGGCTGCTTGCCGCCGCGGACCGGGTGCGGGTGGGCGGCGACGAGCTCGCCGAGGAAGGCGTTCAGACGGCCGGTCGGGACACGGGTCTCCCAGCCGTCCAGGGCCGCCTCGATCGCGGGGACGAGCTTCTCCATGTGCCGTCCGGTGCGCGCCGAGACGTTCACCCGGGGCGCCCACGCCACCTGGAGGAGCTCGGTCTCGATCTCCCGCTCCAGGTAGTAGCGGCGCTCCTCGTCGAGGGTGTCCCACTTGTTGAAGGCGAGGACGATCGCACGGCCCGCCTCGACGGCCATCGTCACGATGCGCTGGTCCTGTACGGAGATGGTCTCGGACGCGTCGATCAGGATGACCGCGACCTCGGCCTTCTCGACGGCGGCGGCCGTGCGCAGCGAGGCGTAGTAGTCCGCGCCCTGCTGGAGGTGGACGCGCTTGCGGATGCCCGCCGTGTCGACGAACTTCCAGGTGATGCCGCCGAGTTCGATGAGCTCGTCGACCGGGTCACGGGTAGTGCCCGCGACCTCGTTGACGACCACACGGTCCTCGTTCGCCACCTTGTTCAGCAGGGAGGACTTGCCGACGTTCGGGCGACCGATGAGGGCGATGCGGCGGGGGCCGCCCACCGCGGTGCCGAAGGTCTGCGCCGGGGCCTCGGGCAGGGCCTCGAGGACGGCGTCCAGCATGTCGCCGGTGCCGCGGCCGTGCAGCGCGGACACGGGGTGCGGCTCGCCGAGACCGAGGGCCCAGAGGTACGAGGCGTCGGACTCGCCGCTCATGCCGTCGACCTTGTTGGCGCACAGCACGACGGGCTTGCCCGCCTTGCGGAGAAGGCGTACGACCGCCTCGTCGGTGTCGGTCGCGCCGACCTTGGCGTCGACGACGAAGACGACCGCGTCGGCGGCCTCGATCGCGTACTCGGCCTGCGCGGCGACGGACGCGTCGATGCCGAGGACGTCCTGCTCCCAGCCGCCGGTGTCGACGAGCTTGAAACGGCGGCCCGCCCACTCGGCCTCGTAGGTGACGCGGTCGCGGGTGACGCCGGGCTTGTCCTCGACGACCGCTTCGCGACGGCCGATGATCCGGTTCACCAGGGTCGACTTGCCGACGTTCGGGCGGCCGACGACGGCGAGGACGGGCAGCGGGCCGTGGCCCGCCTCGTCGATCGCGCCCTCGACGTCCTCGATGTCGAAGCCCTCTTCCGCGGCGAGCTCCATGAACTCCGCGTACTCGGCATCGCCAAGCGCCCCGTGCTCGTGCTCGGCCGGGCCGGCCGAGCCGTCGGGCTGGATGTGGTCGTTCATGAAGTCCGTACCTCGTCGTTCATCGTGGTGATCGGTGGACCGCCCGCATATCGGGTGATCCACTACTCAAGTGTCGCCTAGTGCCCGGTGGGGCGCCCGGCGTTTTCCGGGCGTCCTGTCAGACGCCTGGCGTGGTCCAGGTGGGCGCTCAGCTGCTTCTGGATGCGGGCGGTCGCCTCGTCCAGCGCCTTGCGGGTACGCCGTCCGCTGCCGTCGCCCGCCTCGAAGGGGTCTCCGAAGACGACGTCGACCCGGCTGCGCAGCGGGGGCAGCGCCTTGGTCAGCCTGCTGCTCTTCTCGGAACTTCCCAGGACCGCCACCGGGACGATCGGCGCGCCGGAGCGGACCGCGAAGTACGCGAGACCGGCACGCAGCGAGGCGAAGTCGCCCTCGCCGCGGGTGCCCTCCGGGAAGATCCCGAGCACGCCACCGGACGACAGGACGCCGAGGGCGTCGGTGATGGCGGTGCGGTCGGTGGTCTCACGGTCCACCTTCAGCTGGCCGATGGCCAGCAGGAAGGGGTCGAGCGGGCCGATGAACGCTTCCTTCTTGATCAGGAAGTGGGTGGGGCGGGGCGCCACGCCCATGACCATCGGGCCGTCGATGTTGTGCGAGTGGTTCACGGCCAAGATCGCCGGGCCGGTCGCGGGGACCTTCCAGGCGCCGAGCACGCGCGGCTTCCACAGCCCGTACATCAGGCCGACGCCGATACGGCGGCCTACCTCGGCGCCTCTCTCGGAGGGTGCGGTCACTTGGCGGCCCGCTTCTCCTCGACGAGGGTGACGACGCACTCGATGACCTGCTGGAGCGTGAGGTCGGAGGTGTCCACCTCGACCGCGTCGTCCGCCTTGGCGAGGGGGGAGGTCTTACGGGTGGAGTCGGCGGCGTCCCGCTTGAGCAGGGCCTCGCGGGTGCTGTTGACGTCCGCGCCCTTCAGCTCGCCGCTGCGGCGGGAGGCACGCGCCTCCGGGGAAGCGGTGAGGAAGATCTTCAGATCGGCGTCCGGCAGCACGGTGGTGCCGATGTCGCGTCCCTCGACGACTATCCCCAGCTCGGCGGCGGCCGCGATCGAACGCTGCAGCTCGGTGATCCGGGCGCGCACCTCGGGCACCGCGCTGACCGCGCTGACCTTGGAGGTGACCTCCTGGGTGCGGATCGGGCCCGCGACGTCGGTCCCGTCGACCGTGATGGCCGGCGCGGACGGGTCGGTCCCGGAGATGATCTCCGGCTTCCCTGCCACGTCGGCGATCGCGGTCGGGTCCGTGATGTCGATGCCGTTGGCCACCATCCACCAGGTGATCGCCCGGTACTGCGCGCCCGTGTCCAGGTAGCTGAGGCCCAGCTTCGCGGCCACGGCCTTGGAGGTGCTCGACTTGCCCGTGCCGGAGGGGCCGTCGATGGCGACAATCACTGCCGGGGCGGGCCGGGCGGCGCCGTTTTCCACGGTGGGAACACCTTCCTGGTGCGGGGTGGAGGTCTGTGCGGGGCACGATCGCGCCCAGCACAAGGTTACTGTCTCCCCGGACCCCGCATTACTGGCCCTTCCCGGGCCCACCACACGGGCAGGGCCGACGTCGCCCCGGGGCGGTCCGCCCCGGGCCGGACGCCGACCCTACTGCCGCAGCGCCCAGCCCCGTTCCCGCAGTGCCGTGCTCAGTACCGGGGCCGCCTTCGGGTCCACCATCAGCTGGACGAGGCCGGCCTGCTGTCCGGTCGCGTGCTCGATGCGTACGTCCTCGATGTTGACCCCGGCGGCCCCCGCGTCGGCGAAGATGCGGGCCAGCTGGCCGGGCTGGTCGTCGATGAGGACGGCCACCGTCTCGTACGTCAGAGGCGCGGCACCGTGCTTGCCGGGGACGCGGACCTGGCCCGCGTTGCCGCGGCGCAGGACGTCCTCGATGCCGCCCGCGCCCTCGCGCCGCTTGGCCTCGTCGGAGGACTGGAGGGCCCGCAGGGCCTGGACGGTCTCGTCGAGGTCGGCGGAGACGTCCGCGAGGAGATCGGCGACCGGGCCCGGGTTCGCGGAGAGGATGTCGATCCACATCCGGGGATCGGAGGCCGCGATCCGGGTCACGTCACGGATACCCTGCCCGCACAGCCGTACCGCCGCCTCCTCCGCGTTCTCCAGACGCGCGGCGACCATGCTGGACACCAGGTGCGGCATGTGGGAGACGAGCGCGACCGCGCGGTCGTGGGCGTCGGCGTCCATGACGACCGGGACGGCACGGCAGTGCGACACCAGCTCGAGGGCGAGGTTCAGGACCTCGGTGTCCGTGTCCCGGGTGGGGGTGAGGACCCAGGGGCGGCCTTCGAAGAGGTCGCCCGTCGCGGCCAGCGGACCCGACTTCTCGCGGCCCGACATGGGGTGCGAACCGATGTACGCGGAGAGGTCGAGGCCGAGCGCCTCCAGCTCGCGGCGCGGTCCGCCCTTGACGCTGGCCACGTCGAGGTAGCCGCGCGCGACCCCGCGCCGCATGGCGTCCGCGAGTGTCGCCGCCACGTGCGCCGGCGGGGCCGCCACGATCGCGAGGTCCACGGGCCCGCCGGGCGCCCCGTCGGTACCGGCGCCGAGCGCGGCCGCCGTACGGGCCTGCTCCGGGTCGTGGTCGGTGAGGTGGACGATGACGCCCCGCTGGGAGAGCGCGAGGGCCGCCGACGTACCGATCAGCCCGGTTCCGATGACGAGCGCGGTTCTCACTGGGCGATGTCCTTGCGCAGCGCGCCCGCGGCACCCAGGTAGACGTGCGCGATGTCGGCGCGGGGCTTGTCGGACTCGATGTGCGCGAGGACCCGTACGACCCGGGGCATCGCGCCTTCGATGTCCAGCTCCTGCGCGCAGATCAGCGGTACGTCGACGATGCCGAGCTTGCGGGCGGCGGCGGCCGGGAAGTCGCTGTGCAGATCGGGCGTCGCGGTGAACCAGATGCTGATGAGGTCGTCGGTGGTGAGACCGTTGCGTTCCAGGACGGCGGTGAGCAGCTCGCTGACCTGCTCGTCCATGTGGCCGGCCTCGTCCCGTTCCAGTTGGACGGCGCCCCGGACCGCTCGTACCGCCACGGTGTCACTCCTCGCTGAGCCGAGCTACGTACCTGTCGTATCTCGTCGTATGTCGTCGTGTCTCGTCTTGTCGCACCAGCGTAGTCAGGCCGCAACGCGCGAGTGCGCGGCGCCCGCCTGACGAGACGGCCGCCGCGCACGGAAAGGAGACGGAAAGGAGCACGTCTCAGAGCGACTGCTGCTTGATGAGGTCCTCCAGGGAGGCGCCCGGCTGCGGCAGTTCTCCGCTCGGAGTCAGTTTGTCGACCGCCTGGGGCAGGTGCTGGGCGATCTGGTCCGCGGCCTCCTGCCGGCTGACGCCGGCCTGTGCAGCGACCTCCTGGAGGGTGCTGTCGGGCAGTGCCTGGGCGATCTGCTCACCGCTGACGGGCTTGTTCTCGCCCGTGCCGATCCACGACTGGGCCTGGTCCATCAGGCCCGACTTGGTGAGCATGTCGAGCAGGCCGCCCAGGGGATTGCCGCCGGCCGCCTGGCCACCGCCGCCGCCCAGGGCGCCGAGCAGCGCGCCGAGGATGTTGCCCGCGCCGGTACCGCCGGTACCGCCCTGGCCGCCCTGGCCGCCTCCGCCGAGGAGACCGCCGAGCAGGCCGCCGAGATCGTTACCCGCCATGGTCACGCCTTTCGAGGGTGCGGTTCGGGGAGTGTCCGGGGAGTGCCTTTCGGAAGTGCGACCGGGGCAGGCCACCGCCGGGCCCGGACCTTCGCCAATGTGACCCGAATCGCCCCGTTCCGCCACTTGTAGTGAGAACACACCCGTGCGCCTCTGGACGCCGGGGCACGGGTCCGCTCTCATGGCAGAAGACCCGCCTCGGGGGAGGCCCGCATGGCCCGTATGAAACGCCCAGGACCGCTGCTCACCCTTCTGGCGGGGCTCCTGCTCGCCGTGTTCATGCTGACGCTCAACGCGACGACGGGGACGACGAACGCGTCCTCCTCGTACCAGGAGCGCTCACCCAGCGCCACGCCGCAGGCGAGCCCGCCACCCACCACTGCGCCGCCGCCGTCGAGCTCCCCGCCCCCTTCGAAGAGCGCGCCGCCGAACGCCGACTACGCGGGCCGCACCGACGACGACTCCTCCGCGGTCGCGGTCTCCCTGCGGGACGGCAAGGCGATCGCGTACTTCTGCGACGGCCGGAGCAAGGAGTCGTGGCTGAAGGGCGACGTCAAGGACGACGGCACCATGAAGCTCACCGGCAAGAACGGCGCCGAACTGAACGGCACGCTCAAGAACGGCAGGAGCATCCGCGGCACCGTCGACCTCGGCGGGCAGCACTACGCGTTCACCGCCAACAAGGCGGTCAAGCCGTCCGGGCTCTACCGCGCGACCGCCGGCGTGCGCGGCGCCAAGCTCGACGGCGGCTGGATCGTGCTGCCCGGCGGCAAACAGGTCGGCATCCTCGACCGGGACGGCAAGCCCGCGCCGGCGCCGGCGATCGACCCTCGGACCGGCACGGTGACGGTCGACGGACAGACACTCACCGCCTCGCCCGTCACTCCATGACCCGTGACGCCAAGACCCGTTCGTGAACCCTTTCCTGGCCCTCTCCTGATCGGGAGCCGATATGACCGTGGATCCGAACGCCGCCACCCAGGGCTTCCCCTCTCCCCCGCCCGCCCACCGCCGCCCGGGCGCGGCCCGCTATCTCGTCCCCGCCCTGGTCGCCGCGGCGGTCGCGGTCTGCCTCGGCGCCTACGGCAAGGAGCACCACCCGGCGGGGACCGCCTTCAACCTGGCGGGGTTCAGCAGCACGGGCGCGGTGAAGTCGTGGCTGGCCACGACGGCCTTCGCCTTCGCGCTGGTCCAGCTGGTCTCGGCGTTCATGGTCTACGGGAAGCTGCCCGGGCCGAGCTGGGCGCCGACGCTGCACCGCTGGTCGGGACGTGTCGCGTTCCTGGTGGCGGTGCCGGTCGCGGTGCACTGCCTGTACGCGTTGGGCTATCAGACGTACGAACCGCGGGTGATGTGGCATTCGGTCCTGGGTTGCTTCTTCTTTGGTGCATTTAGTGCCAAAATGCTCTTGCTCCGCTCGGAGCGACTGCCCGGCTGGCTGCTGCCCCTGGTCGGAGGACTCGTCTTCGTCGTCCTCACGGCCATCTGGCTGACGTCGGCTCTCTGGTTCTTCCGTACGTTCGGAGTGACGACATGACGAACCCCCCGGCTCGGCGCACGGTTCTCGGAACGGGCGCGGCCTTCCTGCTCGCGGGGTGCAGCAAGTACGGCGACAGCAACAGTTCGTCGGCAGCCTCCCCCACCGCGACCCCCTCCCCGATCGCCTCCTCCAAGCCCTCGGCCGGCCGGGAACTCGCCGAGAAGAGCGACATCCCGGTCGGCGGCGGCAAGGTCTTCAAGGACCAGAAGGTCGTGGTCACCCAACCGAAGAAGGGCGAGTTCAAGGCCTTCTCGGCGATCTGCACCCATCAGGGCTGCACGGTGAACAAAGTCGCCGACGGCACCATCGACTGCCCCTGCCACGGCAGCAAGTACCGCATCACCGACGCCTCGGTGGTCCACGGCCCGGCCCCGCGTCCCCTGCCCGCGAAGAAGATCACGGTGAAGGGAAATTCGATCTTCCTGGCGTGAGCGGGCACGTACGCTCCAGGGCATGCATTCCGATGCCCCGGTGTCCCTGGTGCGCGACCACACGATCTACTCCTGCGTGATGGGTTCGCGCGCCTTCGGGCTGGCCACGGACGGCAGCGACACGGACCGCCGGGGTGTGTTCCTCGCGCCGACCCCTCTCTTCTGGCGCTTCGAGAAGCCTCCGACACACATCGAGGGGCCGGCCGAGGAACAGTTCAGCTGGGAACTGGAGCGCTTCTGCACCCTCGCGCTGCGCGCCAACCCGAACATCCTGGAGTGCCTGCACTCCCCTCTGGTCGAGTACGTCGACGACACGGGTCGCGAGCTCCTCGCCCTGCGCGAGGCGTTCCTCTCCCGCCGGGCGCACGACACGTTCGCCCGCTACGCCCTGGGCCAGCGCAAGAAGCTGGACGCCGACGTTCGCCAGCACGGCGCCCCGCGCTGGAAGCACGCCATGCACCTCCTGCGCCTCCTCATGAGCTCCCGTGACCTGCTGCGCACCGGGGCGCTGACGATCGACGTCGGCCCCCGGCGCGAGGAGCTGCTCGCGGTGAAGCGCGGTGAGGTCCCGTGGGCGGAGGTCGAGGCCTGGATGTCCCGGCTGGCGACCGAGGCGGCCGAGGCGGCCGCCCACAGCCCGCTGCCCGCCGAACCGGACCACGCCCGCGTCGAGGACTTCCTCCTGCGCACCCGCCGCGCCTCAGCCCTCCGCGCGGACCGCGAGGCTCCCCGGACCCTCCAGCCGGACCCGGACGACGAACGCGTGCAGGGCGTCGTACGCGGACGGAGTGTCCGGCAGGGCTGAGGCGTCCTGCGCCAGATCCAGCACGCCGTGCAGCCGCTCCACGTCGGCCGCCACACGCGCGTGGTCGACGTCCGCGTCCCCGTGCTCCCGCTCCGCCTTCGCCGCGATCAGGTCGGGCAGATACACGGGAGCCTCCCCGACCTCCGCGGCCAGCGTGCGCAGATCGGCCTGCACCTCGCCGCCGCGCATCAGATGGATACCGGTGAGCAGCACCCGGAACGTGTAGAGCAGCGGCTTGAGTTCACCGGTCTTCTCGAAAAGCCGCCACTGGGTCGCCGCGAAACCCCGGTAGTGGTGGGCGTGGTGGGAGGTGAGGACTCCGGGGGCGAGCGAGACCAGCTCACGGTGCGCCTCCCCGGTGTGCACGACCAGGGGCGAGAGCAGCTGCTCCAGCACATAGCCGTTGCGCCGCAGCATCAGCCGTACGAACTTGCGCAGGTCGTGGGTGACGAGGTCCATCTCGACGCCGTCCCGGTCCCACATCCGCGACCGGGTCTCCTCCGGCTCGCGCAGGCCGACCAGTTCCGCCGTCGGCAACAGGTGCACACCCCGCAGGTCGACATCCGAGTCGCGGGACGGGAAGCCGTACAGATGCGCCCCGGAGACGGTGGCGAACAGCACCGGGTCGGGCTGCTCGGCCACCACACCCGCGAGGTCGATGTCCAGGACGTCGTCGATCATCGTCCAAGCATCCCAGAGCCGTCTCTCAGGCGTCCCAGAGCGCCCCCAGCGACATGAGGTCGCTCTGGTACTCGATGCGGTCGGCCCACTCCGTCGGCCAGGCGTCGGAGCCGTGGTGGGCGCCGGCGAACGCGCCCGTGAGACAGGCGATGGAGTCGGAGTCGCCGGATGTGCAGGCCGCGCGGCGCAGCGCGGTGACGGGCTCGTCGACGAACTGCAGGAAGCAGAGCAGTCCGGTGGCGAGCGCCTCCTCGGCGATCCAGCCCGCGCCGGTGGCCAGGCACGGGTCGCTCTCGGGCGAGGCGGTGCGCACGGCGTCCTGAAGGCGGTCGAGGACCTCCAGGCACTCGTCCCACCCGCGTTCGATGAAGTGCTCCGGTGTGGGGTCCTGGCTGCGGGTCCACAGGTCGCCGAGCCAGCGGGAGAGGTAACGGCCGCGGTTCTCCTGGGCGTACGCGCGCAGGAGGCCGATCAGTTCGGTCGGCTCGGCGCCACCGGCGAGGAGCCACACGGCGTGGGCGGTGAGGTCCGAGGCGGCGAGCGCGGTGGGATGGCCGTGGGTGAGCGCGGCCTGCAACTGCGCGGCACCCGAACGCTGTTCCTCGCTCAGCCCCCGTACGAGCCCGACGGGCGCCACCCGCATGTTGGCCCCGCACCCCTTGGAGCCGATCTGGCTGGCCTCCTGCCAGGGCCGGCCCTCGGTCTTCAGGAGGTTGCAGGCCACGAGGCAGGTGCGGCCGGGCGCGCGGTTGTTGTCGGGCGACTGGTACCAGTCGACGAACTCCTCGCGCACCGGCCGTTCCATCCGCAGCGGTGTGAGCAGGCCGCGGTCCATCGCCGTACGCAGCCCCCGCCCCAGCGCCAGGGTCATCTGCGTGTCGTCCGTGACGATCGCGGGCCGCGGCAGCTTCATCTCCCGCCAGGGGCCGAACTTGGCCAGGATCGAGGGGACGTCGTTGAACTCGGTCGGGAAGCCCAGCGCGTCGCCGAGGGCGAGACCGAGCAGGGATCCGGTGGCGGCGTGCTTCGCGAGCGTCGGGGTGGTGGTCATGAGGGCCGTCCTTCCGAAGGGGGGCGCAGCAGGGGTGGCTGCAGGGCGGTGGCGCCGCCCGCGCGGTAGAGCGCGGCGGGTTTGCCGCGGCCTCCGGTGAGGCGTGCGGCCCCCTGGACCGGTTCGACGAACCCGGGTGTGGCGAGGACCTTGCGCCGGAAGTTGGGCCGGTCGAGGACGGCGCCCCACACCGTCTCGTAGATCAGCTGCAGCTCACCGAGGGTGAACTCGGGCGGGCAGAAGGACGTGGCGAGACAGGTGTACTCGAGCTTGGCGCCGACGCGTTCGTGGGCGTCGGCGAGGATGCGGACGTGGTCGAAGGCGAGCGGGCCGGCCGAGCCGTACGGCAGCCAGCGGGCCTGGGCCGCGTCACCGCCGCCGTGCGGCTCGGGAGGGTCGGGGAGCAGCGCGGCGAACGCGACGGAGACGACCCGCATTCTCGGGTCGCGGTCGGGTTCGCTGTAGGTCCGCAGCTGTTCCAGGTGGAGGCGGGAGAGGTCCGGGATGCCGGTCTCGACGGCGAGTACCCGCCGGGCGGCCGTCTCCGCGGATTCCTTCGGCAGCACGAAGCCGCCGGGCAGTGCCCAGCGGCCGGCGTACGGTTCCTGCCCCCGTTCGACGAGCAGCACCTCGAGTGCGCCCGCGCGGACGGTCAGGACGGCGAGGTCGACGGTGACGGCGAAGGGTTCGAAGGCGTACTTGTCGTAGCCCTCGGGAGCGAGGCCTCCCCTTGCGCGCAAGTCACCCGCCCCCGGTTCCGCACGAGTAATAGTCAGTACGACTATAAAAAGCCGAACCGCGCCCTACAAGACCTCGGGCGCGGTTCTCGGCACATCCGTGCTCTCGACACATCCATGCTGTCGGCACATCCGTGACAGAAGCCCTCAGCGGCCCCTGGAGAGCGTCAAAGCCCGTCAGGCTCCCCACGGGCGGTGAAGGCGGGCGGAGGGCGCACAGCGCCCTCCAGGGCCGTCGGGCGAGGCCTAGAGATCGACCTCCTGCATGAGCATCCCGACCTCGGTGTTCGACAGGCGGCGCAGCCAGCCCGACTTCTGGTCGCCCAGGGTGATCGGACCGAAGGCCACGCGCACGAGCTTGTCGACCGGGAATCCGGCCTCCGCGAGCATACGGCGCACGATGTGCTTGCGGCCCTCGTGCAGGGTCACCTCGACGAGGTAGTTCTTGCCGGTCTGCTCGACGACGCGGAAGTGGTCCGCCTTGGCGTACCCGTCCTCCAGCTGGATGCCGTCCTTGAGCTGCTTGCCCAGGTCGCGCGGGATGGGACCCACGATGTGCGCGAGGTAGACCTTCTTCACGCCGTACTTGGGGTGGGTCAGCCGGTGCGCCAGCTCGCCGTGGTTGGTGAGCAGGATGACGCCCTCGGTCTCGGTGTCGAGCCGCCCGACGTGGAAGAGCCGCGTCTCGCGGTTCGTCACGTAGTCACCGAGGCACTGCCGGCCCTCCGTGTCCTCCATGGTCGAGACCACACCGGCGGGCTTGTTCAGCGAGAAGAACTGGTATGACTGCGTGGCCACGGTCAGCCCGTCGACCTTGATCTCGTCGTGCTCCGGGTCGACGCGCAGGCCCTGCTCCAGGACGATCTCGCCGTTGACCTCGACCCTGGCCTGCTCGATCAGCTCCTCGCAGGAGCGGCGGGAGCCGTAGCCCGCACGCGCGAGCACCTTCTGCAGGCGCTCGCCCTCCTGCTCGGCGCCCGGGAAGGTCTTGGGCAGCTTGATGTCCTTCTTGCCCGCGTACCGGTCCCGGTTGCGCTCCTCGGTCCGCGTCTCGTACTCGCGGGAGCGCGAGGGCTCCGTACGTCCGCCGCGCGGCTGGCCCTGCTTGGGGCCGCCCTTGGCTCCGCCGCGCGCCGCGTTGCCACGGCCGGACTTCGGGCCGTCCGGCGAGGCCCCGGGGCCTACGTCGTAGCGGCGCTCCTCGGGGCGGGGCTTGCTGGGACGCTTCGGCCTGTCGTCGCGCCCTCCCGCGCTCCTCGCCTGGGAGCCGCTCCCACCGGTCCCACGTGCGCCGCTGCTCCCACCGGTCCCCCTCGGGCTGCCGCTCCCACCGGTCCCCCGCGGGTTGCTGCCCCCGCCGGTCGCCCGCGGGTTGCCGCGCCCGCTGTTCCTGCCACTGCCGCTGCCACTGCTTCGCATCAAAGTTCCGTCGTCGTCGTGTCGTCTGCATCTGCATCCGGTGCATCCGGATCGAACGACGGGACCCCTTCCAGCGTCTCGGCCTCGATCGCGTCCGCCTCGGGGAGGAAGGGCGCGAGCTCCGGGAGCTCGTCCAGACCGCGCAGGCCCATTCGCTCCAGGAAGTAGTTCGTCGTCACGTACAGGATCGCACCTGTTTCGGGTTCCGTGCCCGCCTCCTCGACCAGACCGCGCTGCAACAGGGTGCGCATCACACCGTCGCAGTTCACTCCGCGGACCGCCGAGACCCTGGATCGGCTGACCGGCTGGCGGTACGCGACGACCGCCAGGGTCTCGAGCGCCGCCTGGGTGAGCCGGGCCTGCTGCCCGTCGAGAACGAAGCGTTCGACGGCCGCCGCGTACTCGGGCCGGGTGTAGAAACGCCAGCCCCCCGCGATGAGCCGAAGCTCGAAACCGCGGCCCTGGACGGTGTACTCGTCGGCCAGCTCCCGCAGCGCGTCCTTGATCTGCCGTTTGGGCCGCTCCAGGATCTTCGCGAGGTGCTCCTCGGTCGCGGGCTCGTCCACGACCATGAGGACGGCCTCCAGGGCGGGCTTCAGATCGAGGTCGGCGACGGTACGCAGGCCCGCCGGGACGTCGGTGGTCTCCTGGTTCACGCCTTGTCCTCCTTGGCGCCGTCCTTGATCTTGTCGTCCTTGGTACCGCCGTCCCCGGCCCTGTCGTCCTTGGCCGCCTCCGGCGGACGGTCGAACTCGTCCGTCACCCTCGGCTGGCCGTCGCCGTCGCCGCCCGTCCAGCGCACCATGAGCTCCCCGAGCGCCTCCTCCTGGTCGAGGGCGACGGCCTTCTCCCGGTAGAGCTCCAGCAGGGCCAGGAACCGGGCCACGACGGTGAGGGTGTCCTCGGTGTCCTCGACGAGGGCGCGGAAACTGGCCTCCCCGAGCTCCCGCAGCCGCGCCACCACGATCCCGGCCTGCTCCTGCACGCTCACCAACGGGGCGTGGATGTGGTCGACGTACACCTGTGGCTTGGGCTTGGGCTGCATCGCCTTCACCGCGAGCCTGGCGAATCCTTCCGCCCCGATGCTGATGACCACCTCGGGCAGCAGCTCGGCGTGGTGGGCTTCGAGCCCGACGGTACGCGGGTAGCGGCGGCCCTCTTCCTCCAGCCGGGCGTTGAAGATGTCCGCGATCTGCTTGTAGGCGCGGTACTGGAGCAGCCGCGCGAACAGCAGGTCCCGGGCCTCCAGCAGCGCCAGATCCGCCTCGTCCTCGACCTCGGCGGCCGGGAGCAGCCGGGCGGCCTTCAGATCGAGCAGCGTCGCGGCGACCACCAGGAACTCGGTCGTCTGGTCGAGGTCCCAGTCGGGCCCCATCGCCCTGATGTGCGCCATGAACTCGTCGGTGACCTTGGACAGCGCCACTTCGGTGACATCGAGCTTGTGCTTCGAGATCAACTGAAGCAGCAGGTCGAACGGCCCCTCGAAGTTCGCGAGCCGCACCTTGAAGACCCCGTCACCGGCCTCGGCCTGTGCGGGAGGCCCGGCCGAAGGCTGGGGCGCCGTGTCCGCCGGAGGGTGCGCCGCCGGAGGCTCGGGCGCCGTCTCCGCGGCGGCCTCGACGGTCTCCTCGACAGGCTCCTCGACCGGCTCGGCTCGACCGTCGGCCGGCAGCCCCTCGGCCGGCTCGACGCGCTCCTCGGGCCGCCCGTCACGCTCCTCCGTCGGGACCGGCGTCGCGCCGGGGCCCCGCCCCAGGACACGGCGACGGCCGCCGGAGCCGGCGGGGACAGAGGTGTCGTTCGGGGTCATAGCCGTCGCAGGCTACCGCTACCGCCCGCGGAGCCGTCGTACGAGGATGCTCGCGTCCCCGCGGGATTCAAGATCGGCGAGTACGACGGCGACCGCCTCGCGGACGATCCGGCCGCGGTCGACCGCGAGCCCGTGCTCCCCGCGGAGCACCAGCCGGGCGTGCTCGAGGTCCATGAGCTCCTCGGCGGACACGTACACCGTGATCTTCTCGTCGTGCCGCTCCCGCCCGCTGGGCCGCCGGTTGGCGGCGCGGGAGCGCTTGCTGCCGCGGGCGGGCTGCCCGCCGGCGCCCTCCTGCGTCGCCTGGCGCCGCGCCGAGCGCTCCGGGGCCGTACCCCGGCTGCGGGACTCTCCCGCGTCCGCCTCGGCGTCCGCCGCCACGTGTTCGTCGCCCTCGCCGTCACCGCCCTGCACGGGCACCGACTGCGGCGCGTCCTCCGCGACGGCGGCCGGGTCGCTCTCACCGGCCGGAGCCGGTACCCGGGCCTCGCCGTTGGTCCGGCGGGTGGGGGTGGAGGACTGGAGCGCCATGCCCCCGGTGGTACGGAACAGTTCGTCGGCCCCCGGCAGACTCACTCGGCGTGACACCGGGCGAGCACCTCCCTGGCGAGCTGGCGATAGGCGGCGGCACCGACGGAGTTGGAGGCGTACGTGGTGATCGGCTCACCGGCGACGGTGGTCTCCGGGAAGCGGACGGTCCGGCCGATCACCGTGTGGTAGACGTGATCGTCGAACGCCTCGACCACACGCGCGAGCACCTCACGGCTGTGCACCGTGCGGGAGTCGTACATGGTGGCGAGGATACCGTCGAGCTCCAGCTCGGGGTTGAGCCGCTCCTGGACCTTCTCGATGGTCTCGGTGAGCAGCGCGACACCGCGCAGGGCGAAGAACTCGCACTCGAGCGGCACGATCACCTTGTGGGCCGCCGTGAGGGCGTTGACGGTGAGCAGGCCGAGCGAGGGCTGACAGTCGATCACGATGTAGTCGTAGTCGGCCATCAGCGGCTTCAGCGCGCGCTGGAGCGTGGACTCGCGCGCGACCTCGGACACCAACTGCACCTCGGCGGCGGACAGGTCGATGTTGCTGGGCAGCAGGTCCATGTTCGGGACCGCCGTCTTCAGGAGCACCTCGTCGGCCGCCATGCCCCGCTCCATGAGCAGGTTGTAGACGGTGAGGTCGAGCTCCATGGGGTTGACGCCGAGGCCCACGGAGAGCGCGCCCTGCGGGTCGAAGTCGACGAGCAGGACCCGGCGTCCGTACTCCGCGAGCGCGGCGCCGAGGTTGATGGTCGACGTCGTCTTGCCGACGCCGCCCTTCTGGTTGCACATCGCGATGATCGTCGCGGGGCCGTGGCTGGTCAGCGGACCCGGGATCGGGAAGTAGGGCAGCGGGCGTCCGGTCGGTCCGACGCGCTCACGGCGCTGACGGGCCGCGTCGGGCGCGAGCGTGGCCGCGTACTCCGGATCGGGCTCGTACTCGGCGTCGGGGTCGTAGAAGTGCCCCTCGGGCAGTTCGTCGTAGTCGGCGAAGTGGGTGTGGTTCCCGCCACTTCCGTTGCCGGCCATGGCGTTCACGTGATGGCCATCCATGCTCTGGTGTGCTGTCTGAGTCATCCGGGGACTCTTTTGCGCTGCGAAGGTTCGGACAGCGACGGAGCCGACAGCCTCGAGCCCCGTGGGGCCCTGGCCCCGCGCCGGCATTCCTGGTTGACCACCCCCGGGAGTAAATGTCGACTCATTCACAAGTCGTCTTACCTCCTTGGTGACCAGGAAACTTCTAGATAGGTCAGCGTGGCACCATGCCGACGGTTGGCGACTCTATGGCGTGTCACCGGTCCGCAGCAACACAATCCGCCGGACCCGACCCGATGTGTCGGCAACCGAACACCCCTCTGTCAAGGGCGTAAGGCCGTCGCACAGCAGGATTCACGGGTGTGCGAATCGGTTAAAGGGTTACGTTCGTGGCGAGTTGAACGAGTGTCGCAAAGTGACCCGACACACACCCGGCCGGACCTCGCTGGGCAAGGTCCGGCCGGGTGCGGGGCGTTGACGACCTGTGTTGACGTATCGCCTTTTGCTGATTGATGGGTCAGCCGGCCACTCGTCCGGTCACCCTTCGGTGTCTCAGCCGAGCAGGGACTCCAGCTCGAGGTGCTCCAGGCCGTGCGCCTCCGCGACCTCCCGGTACACGACCTTGCCGTCGTGCGTGTTGAGGCCCTTGGCCAGCGCGGGGTCGCGGCGCAGCGCCTCGGCCCAGCCGCGGTTGGCCAGTTCCACGATGTACGGCAGCGTGGCGTTGGTCAGCGCGTACGTGGAGGTGTTGGGCACGGCGCCGGGCATGTTGGCGACGCAGTAGAAGACCGAGTTGTGGACCGGGAAGGTCGGCTCGGCGTGCGTGGTCGGGCGGGAGTCCTCGAAGCAGCCGCCCTGGTCGATCGCGATGTCGACAAGAACACTTCCCGCCTTCATCCGGGAGACCAGCTCGTTGGTGACGAGCTTCGGGGCCTTGGCGCCGGGGATGAGGACCGCACCGATGACGAGGTCGGCCTCGAGGCAGGCCTTCTCGAGCTCGAAGGCGTTGGAGACGACGGTCTGGATCTTCGTGCCGAAGATCTTGTCCGCCTCCTTGAGCTTGTTGATGTCACGGTCGAGCAGGGTCACCTGGAAGCCCATGCCGATGGCGATCTGCGCGGCGTTCCAGCCGGAGACGCCGCCGCCGATGACGACCGCCTTGGCGGGCAGCACACCGGGGACACCGCCGGGCAGCACACCGCGGCCGCCGTTGGCGGCCATCAGGTGGTAGGCGCCGACCTGGGGGGCGAGGCGGCCCGCGACCTCGGACATCGGGGCGAGCAGCGGCAGCGCGCGGCTCGGCAGCTCGACCGTCTCGTATGCGATCGCCGTGGTGCCGGACTCCAGGAGCGCGTCGGTGCACTCCTTGGACGCGGCCAGGTGCAGGTAGGTGAAGAGGGTCTGGTCCTTGCGGAGGCGGTGGTACTCCTCCGCGATGGGCTCCTTGACCTTCAGCAGCAGGTCGGCGGCGGCCCAGACCTCGTCGGCGGTCTCCAGGATCTGCGCACCGGCGGAAACGTACTCGTCGTCCGTGATCGAGGAGCCGACACCGGCGTTCCGCTCGACGACGACCTGGTGGCCGTTGCGCACCAGCTCGTGCACACCGGCGGGGGTGATGGCCACCCGGAACTCGTTGTTCTTGACCTCGCGGGGGATGCCGACCTTCACGTCGATCACGGTCCTTGACTCAGAGGGTTCTGGGGCTATGCACGGCCGGGGCGATGCAAGCCGGGGCAATGCATGTCATACCCGGATGCACGGGGGCGCATCGGGAGACACCACGAAAGAACGCGGCGGAGCCAGTCTAATGAAGGGGTTCGCTCTGTCTAGCCTTTCAATGCATCAATCTTCGACGGATGTACTACGGATTTCGCAGGCGTTAGCGTCTTGTTCCGTGGCTTCTGTGGTGCCTGCTGTGTGTTCCATGTCTTCCATGGCCGTCGCGCTCTCCGGGAGCTCATCACCCAGCATGCGCTCGGCGGCCTTGCGGTGCAGTCGCGCCGCGGCGGGGTCGCCGAGCCGGTCCAGGGTGTCGGCCAGCCGGAGCTGCAGCGCGGCCTGCAGCCGGTGGTCCTCGGCGCGGCGCGCCCACTCGACCGCCTCGTGGCAGGTGCGCAGCGACTCCTCGGGCCGCCCGGCGTACTCCTGGACGCGCGCCAGCTCGCTCAACGCCCGTGCCTGAGCGGGCACATCGCCGTTCCTGCGGTGTCCGGTGACGGCGGCGCGCCAGTTGCGCATCGCCTCGCCGTAGCGGCCCGCGTAGGTGTGCGCGGTGGCGATACGGCCGTACAGCCGGGCGGCGTCCACCCGCTCGTCGCGCGCCAGGCGCTGGGCGAGCGCCCTGCCGTACCAGTCGGCGGCCCGGTCGTGGTCCCCGAGCTCCTGGTGGGCACTGCCTACGGATTCCATCGCGCGGCCGGTCGCATACGGGTCGTTCGCCTCGCGTCCGGCGTCCAGGGCGGCCCGGTAGCGGGTCAGGGCGTCGGCCGTGCGGCCGGTCTGCGCGTCCAGGTCGGCGAGGTTCAGCAGGGCCGCGGCCTGCTCGCGGGGCAGGTTCCGGCGCTCGGCGACATCGAGGACGAGGCGGTGGATGCCGTACAGCTCGGGCGCCGCGGCCCGGGTGCCGAAGTGGGCGACCATCGCCCGCACCAGCGCGGCCATCAGCCGCCTGGCCAGGGTGTCCAGCTCCCCGTCCGCGACCGCGAGCCGGGCCGCGGCCAGCAGCGCGGGCTGGCGGACGCGCAGCCAGTCCTCGGCCGCCCTGGGGGTCGGGAAGCGCAGTTCGGGGGGCAGCGTGGCGAGCTTCTCGCGGGCGGGCGCGTTGTCGGTCTCGGTGATGGCGCGGCAGGACACCAGCAGCCGTACGGTCCGCTCCAGCATCCGGGCGCGGGCCAGCTGCAGTTCGGCCGGGCGGTCCTGGCTCTCGGCGAGGGAGCGCAGCAGCGGCAGCAGGCAGCCGGGCACCTCGTACTGCGGCAGCCGCGACTCGACGGGCCGCAGGAGGCCGAAGCCGACGAAGTCGTCCAGCGCGGCCCGTGCGGTGTCCACCGAGCAGCCGGCCAGCGCGGACGCGGTGTGCGGGTCGATGAGGCCGGCGGGGGCGAGCGAGAGCAGACGCAGTATCCGCGCGGCGGTGGCGGACAGCGCGGTGTAGACGAGGTGGAAGACCCGGCCGAGCGGGGTGCTCTCGTCGCCCTCGGTGCGCAGTTGCTTGGCGAGGTCGGCGACGGCCGAGGTGGGGCGGGCGGCGAGCCAGCCTCCCGCGAGGCGCAGGGCGGCGGGCTGACCGGCGCACTCCTCGACCAGTCCCTCGGCCGCGAGCGGGTCGACGGTGATGCGCACCGAGCCGGTGAAGCGGTCGAGCAGTTCGAGCGCGGACTTGGTGTCCAGGCCGCCCAGGGTGCAGGGGCGGACGTCCGCGATGCCGGTCAGCGGCCCGCCGGAGACCGCGACGACCAGGCACTCGGGGGTGTCCGGGAGCAGCGCGTCGACCTGCTCGGCGTCGGCCGCGTCGTCGAGCAGCAGCAGGACGCGGCGGGTGGCGAGGGCTTCGCGCACCGCCTCGCTCAGGTCGTCGGCGGCGGCCCCCGCCGGCGCGGGCAGCTCCAGGGTCCTCAGCAGCTCCCGCGCGGTGCGCTCGGTGGGCACGGGGGTGCCGTCGGGTTCGATGAGCCGGGCGCGCAGCACCCCGTCCGGGTAACTCCCCGCAACCTGCCGTACGAGCTCCTCGGCGAGCGCCGTGCGGCCCGATCCGGGCCTGCCTGCGATGAGCAGCACGCGCGCGCGGGGTGCCTTGCGGCCCGCGAGGGTGTCCAGGCCCGCGCGCTCGATGTCGACCCTGAGTTCCTTCAACTCTCGTGTGCGGCCGAGGAACTGACCCTCCGTAGGAGCGGACCCGGCAGCCGGGCGCCGCCCCGCCGACGACACTTTCGTGCCGTCTGTGTCCACCGCCTGATCCGCCACGGGCCACGCTCCCGTCCCACTGCGCGCGCAAGCCCGCCGGGACTCCGGTTCGGGCGTTTCCAGAGCCTAGTTCACGCTCTGCGACGATCCGGGCGGAGCACGGCGGGGACGTCCCCCGATCGGATCAGCCGATCGTAGGACTGATGGTGTCCGGTCGGGGATCCGGTCGCGGGAGAGGGGCGTCCGGGGTGCGTCAGGACTCGAACGGGCGGGCCGGCCAGGGCGCCTCGGCCGGGCGCAGCGCGTCGAGTCCGTCGCCGCCGCGGGCGGCGACCAGGGACAGGACGCCCACGACGAGACAGTTGTTGTGCAGTTCGCCGGCGAGCACCCCGCGCACGAGGTCGTCGACGGGGACCCGGGCCAGCTCCATGTCGGCCTCTTCGTCCTCGACCTCGAAGCGCTCCCCCTCGGCCTCGGAGAGATCGCGGGCGAGGAAGATCCGGACGGCCTCGGAGCAGCCGCCCGGGGTGGTGTAGACGTCGGTCAGCACCCGCCAGTCCTCGGCCTTGACGTGCGCCTCCTCGTACAGCTCGCGCTGGGCGGCGTGCAGCGGGTTCTCACCGGGCACGTCGAGGAGCCCGGCCGGGATCTCCCACAGCTTGTGGCGCACGGGGTGCCGGTACTGGCGCAGCACCACCGCGCGGTCCTGGTGGTCGAGGGCGAGGACGGCCACGGAGCCGGGGTGGACCTGGTAGTCGCGGCGGGCGACCGATCCGTCCGGCATGACCACGTCGTCGGTGCGGACGGACGTCTTGTTGCCGACGAAGGGAGTCGCGGTGGCCCTGACTTCCCACTCCTCGGGGGTGTCCTTGATCGTCATGTCGCCCTGTTCCTCCTACGCACCGAACGAAAACCGGGGCACGCATCCCAAAAGACGCGTACCCCGGCCACCGTACAGCCCTTGTGCTACTTGCCCGTCTTGCGCTCGACGGCGGCCTTGACCAGGCCCGCGAAGAGCGGGTGCGGGCGGGTCGGGCGGGAGCGCAGCTCGGGGTGCGCCTGGGTCGCGACCAGGTAGGGGTGCACCTCGCGCGGGTACTCGACGTACTCCACGAGCTTGCCGTCCGGGGAGGTGCCGGAGAACTGCAGACCGGCCTTCTTCTCCAGCTCGCCGCGGTAGGCGTTGTTCACCTCGTAGCGGTGGCGGTGACGCTCCTCGACGTACTCCTTGCCGTCGTACACCTCGCGCGCGATGGAGCCCTCGGCGAGCTTGGCCGGATACATGCCCAGGCGCATCGTTCCGCCCATGTCGCCCTCGCCCGCCACGATGTCGAGCTGCTCGGCCATCGTGGAGATGACCGGGTGGGCGGTGGCGGAGTCGAACTCGGTGGAGTTGGCGTCCGGGATGCCGGCCAGGTTGCGCGCGGCCTCGATCACGATGCACTGCAGGCCGAGACAGAGGCCGAGCAGCGGGATCTTGTTCTCGCGGGCGTACTGGATCGCGCCGACCTTGCCCGACACGCCACGGTCGCCGAAGCCACCGGGGATGCAGATCGCGTCGACGTCGCCGAGCTGCTTCGCGGCGCCCGCCGGGGTCTTGCAGTCGTCCGAGGTGACCCACTTGATCTTCACGCGGGCCTTGTTGGCGAAGCCGCCGGCGCGCAGCGCCTCGGTGACCGAGAGGTAGGCGTCGGGCAGGTCGATGTACTTGCCGACGAGCGCGAGGTTGATCTCGTGGAGCGGGTTGTGGACGCGGTCGAGCAGGTCGTCCCAGGTCGTCCAGTCCACGTCGCGGAAGGGCAGGTCCAGCTTGCGCACGACGTAGGCGTCCAGGCCCTCGGTGTGCAGCACCTTCGGGATGTCGTAGATCGACTTGGCGTCGATGGCCGCGACCACGGCCGCCTCGTCGACGTCGCACATCAGCGAGATCTTGCGCTTGATGGCGGTGGGCACCTCGCGGTCGGCGCGCAGCACGATCGCGTCCGGCTGGATACCGATGTTCCTGAGGGCCGCGACCGAGTGCTGGGTCGGCTTGGTCTTCAGCTCTCCGGAGGGGCCGATGTACGGCAGCAGCGAGATGTGGACCACGAACACGTTGTCCCGGCCGACCTCGTGCCGGACCTGGCGGACGGTCTCCAGGAAGGGCAGCGACTCGATGTCGCCGACCGTGCCGCCGACCTCGGTGATGACGACGTCGACGTCGTCGGTCGCCATCCGCCGGATGCGGTGCTTGATCTCGTTGGTGATGTGCGGGATGACCTGCACGGTGTCGCCCAGGTACTCGCCGCGCCGCTCCTTGGCGATGACCGTCGAGTACACCTGCCCTGTAGTGACATTGGCGGAGCCGTCCAAGTCAACGTCGAGGAAGCGCTCGTAGTGTCCGATGTCCAGGTCGGTCTCGGCGCCGTCGTTGGTGACGAACACCTCGCCGTGCTGGAACGGGTTCATGGTGCCCGGGTCGACGTTCAGGTAGGGGTCGAGCTTCTGCATGGTGACCCGCAGGCCCCGCGCCTTGAGCAGCGCACCCAGGCTGGAGGCGGTCAGGCCCTTACCGAGGGAGGAGGCGACACCCCCGGTGACGAAGATGTGCTTGGTCGTCGTGGATTTGGGCGGCATGGCCAAGAGGGGGCTCCCGTGGTCGCGGTCTGGGGTGCGTACCGGCGTGGTGTCCGAAGATTTCCGGAGGTGCCGTCGCTGCGGTTCGGGGGTTTCTTGCCCACCGGTCCACGGGCTACCAGGGTATCAGCGACCCGAGGAGGCTGCTTCCGGCCACGCTGCGCACACACATCGGCACAGACCACACACAGCACTCACTCGATCGGACCAGTCGGGTTGCCTGGAGCGGCACGCGGACCACCCACGTGCGTCGTATCCTGCTCGGACACTCGCTGCCGAGTCCGGCCGGCACACGGCACCATCCCCGCCCGTATCCCGGAACCACGAGAGCTCGTCAGTTCGTTTCGCAACGACAATCGCACCGATAATTGACGTTCCGCAGCGACGCTTTACCAACGTTCTAACGTTCATTCTTCTAACGTTTTAACGTTCCTGTTCCCTGACCGCAGAGCGACCGCCCCTCGGGGGCGACGTGGCCGTTCGACTGGAGATGCACGTGGCCGGGCGCATCGAGGACTACGCACTCATCGGAGACATGCAGACCGCAGCACTGGTCTGCCGGGACGGCACAGTGGACTGGCTGTGTCTGCCCCGCTTCGACTCTCATGCCATCTTCGCGGGACTGCTCGGCACGGAGGAACACGGATTCTGGCGGCTCGGGCCCGCCCACGCGGCCGACGCCGAACCGCCGACGGCGGCGCGCCGCTCGTACCGCGGCGACTCGCTGATCCTCGAATCCGAGTGGGACACCCCACGCGGCACGGTCCGAGTGACCGATTTCATGCCGCCGCGTGACGGCGCGCCCCAGCTGATCCGGATCGTGGAAGGCGTCACGGGCCGGGTCCCGATGCGCTCCGCGCTGCGGATGCGTTTCTCGTACGGCCGTGTCGTGCCCTGGGTGCACAAGCACGAGGGGCGCACGGTCGCCGTCGCCGGACCCGACTCGGTGTGGTTCGACACCGCCTGCGAGACCTACGGCAAGGCGCTGACCACGTACGCGGACTTCACGGTGGCACCCGGTGACCGGATCGCGTTCACCATCTCGTGGGAACCCTCGCACAAGAAGCCCCCCGCGCTGCCCGAGCCGGAGCAGGCCCTGGAGGCCACCGAGGACTTCTGGCGCGACTGGGTCGACCAGTGCACGTACCACGGCCCCTACCGCGAGGCCGTCGTCCGCTCCCTGATCACCCTCAAGGCCCTGACGTACGCCCCCACGGGCGGCATCGTCGCCGCGCCCACCACCTCCCTCCCGGAGGAGATCGGCGGCGTACGCAACTGGGACTACCGCTACACCTGGCTGCGCGACGCGGCGATCACCCTCTCTTCCCTCCTGCGCACCGGCTACCGCGAGGAGGCCCGCGCCTGGCGCGAATGGCTGCTGCGCGCCGTGGCCGGCGACCCGGAGAACCTGCAGATCATGTACGGCATCGCGGGCGAGCGGGAGCTGGGCGAGGCGGAGCTCGACTGGCTGCCCGGATACGAGAACTCGGGCCCCGTACGGGTCGGCAACGGCGCCGCGCACCAGCTCCAGCTGGACGTCTACGGCGAGGTCACCGAGGCCCTGCACCTGGCCCACATGACGGGCCTGTCCCGCAACGACTACGCCTCGCTCCTCCAGCTGAAGCTGATCCGCTATCTGGAGGACCACTGGGACCAGCCGGACGAGGGCATCTGGGAGGTCCGCGGCCCGCGCCGGCACTTCGTGCACTCCAAGGTGATGGCCTGGGTCGCGGTCGACCGCACGATCAAGCTCATCGAGTCCGGTGACGCGGACGGCCCGCTGGAGAAGTGGCGCGAACTGCGCGACGACATCCACCGGGACGTGTGCGAGAAGGGCTACGACAAGGAGCGCAACACCTTCACGCAGTCGTACGGCTCCAAGGAGCTGGACGCCTCGCTGCTCCTCATCCCGCAGATGGGCTTCCTCCCCCCGGACGACAAGCGCGTGATCGGCACCATCGAGGCGATCCAGCGCGAGCTGTCCACCCCGGACGGCTTCATCCTGCGCTACCCGACCACCGGCGAGGACGCGGGCGTGGACGGCCTCGAGGGCGACGAGGGGGCCTTCCTGGCCTGCTCCTTCTGGATGGCGGACGACCTGGCGATGATCGGCCGCGTCGACGAGGCCCGCAAGCTCTTCGAAAGGCTCCTGGCCCTCCGCAACGACCTGGGCCTCCTGGCCGAGGAATGGGACCCCCGCCTCCAGCGCCAGGTGGGCAACTTCCCCCAGGCCTTCAGCCACGTGCCTCTGATCGACACGGCCCTGAGGCTGACGGCAAGCGGGGCATACGGCGGCTGACCACGACCGCGACAGCGGCCCGCGCTCCCCTTTCGGGGGAGTGGCGGGCCACCGCCTTTCTTCAGCGACACGGGCCGCTGCCTTGTTCAGGGGGTGCGGGGAACTGCGCGACCGGTCCCCACCGGCCCGCAGCCTCACGCAAGCCCCTAGGCTGAAAGCAGTCCCGTCCCCTCCTGAAAAAGGGGGCACCTGCGATGTCCCCCTTCTCAAAAGCCCACACCCGTCTCGCCGCCCTGCGCGGGGCCCTGACCGGCGACGCCTTCAGGCCGGAGGACTCCGGCTACGACAACGCCCGCAAGGTCTTCAACGCCCGCATCGACCGCCACCCCGCAGTGATCGCCCAGTGCGCGACCACGGCGGACGTGGTCCAGTGCGTCCGCTTCGCGCGGGACCTGGATCTCCACATCGCGATCCGAGCCGGCGGCCACAGCCCGGCCGGAATGTCGCTCAACGACAACGGCCTGGTCATCGACCTGCGCCGGATGCGTACGGTGACCGTCCACCCCGGCTCCCGGACGGTACGGGTCGAGGGCGGCGCCCTCATGAGCCACCTCGACCAGGCCACCCGGCCCCACGGCCTGGCCACCACCGGCGCCCGGAACTCGACCACGGGCGTCGCCGGCTTCGCCCTCGGCGGCGGCACCGGCTGGCTCGACCGCGCCTTCGGCCTCGCCGTCGACAACCTGCTCGGCGTCGAACTGGTCACGTGCGACGGCTCGCAGATCCAGGCCACCGACCACGAGAACCCGGAACTCTTCTGGGCCCTGCACGGCGGTGGCGGCAACTTCGGCGTCGCCACCGCACTGACCCTCAGACCGCACCCGCTGCCGGATTTCTCGATCGCCCTGCTGACATACCGCCCGGAGTCCTGTCCGGACGTGGTCCGCACCTACCGCGAGATCATCGAGGCCGCCCCGCCGGAGACCGGCGGCGGCATCATCCGCACCCAGCTGGTCGACGCGCTCCTGACGTACCCGGGCCCCGAGCAGGACCTCCGCAAGCTCGCCCGGCCGCTGCTGGCGCTGCCGCACGAGGCCCTGATCCTCACACCCCTCCCCTACGCCGCCTTCCAGCGCATCCTGGACAGCCGGCCCGGCTTGCGGAACCACTCTTCCGCGGAATCCCTGACCGGTCTGCCCGACGAGGCCGTGGACGCCTTCTGCGAGCTGGGGAACGCCATGCCCGTGCCCACGGACACCCGGTACTCGCTGTTCCCGCAGGGCGGCGCGATCGCCTCAGGCCCGGACCGCTTCCCGGTGCCGTTCCGGGACGCCCGGTGGACCGTGCACCCCTTCGGGATGTGGGAGAACCCGGCCGACGACAGGCGCTGCGTCCAGTGGGTCGAGGACGTGCGTGCCGCCTTCCGGCCGTGGAGCACCGGCGCGGTCTGCCTCAACCTCGTCGGCGACGAGGGAGCCGACCGCGTGGTGGCCGGCCTCGGCGCCGGGAACATCCGCCGGCTGGCCGCGGTGAAAGCCGCGTACGACCCGGACAACGTCTTCCGTTTCAACCACAACATCCTGCCCCGGTAGTGAGCGGCCCGGCCTCGGACATGCTTCCGGGAGGCCTCCCCGGGTACCGTCCGCTGCATGGACAGCCGTTTGGACAGCCACTTGGACAGTCGATACGACACCCAGGGCGCCGGAATCACCGTGCAGCGGGCGCTGGAGCTGCCCGGGCTGCGCGGCGGGCTGCCGGAGATCCTCGCGGGCGCCGACCGGCTGGGCCGCACCGTGCGCTGGGTGCACGCGGGCGAGGTCCCGAACATCGCCTCGCTCCTCAAGGGCGGTGAACTGCTCCTGACCACGGGCTACGGCCTCGGCACCCGCCCCGCCGACCAGCGCGCGTTCGTCCGCACCCTCGCGGAGCGCGGTATCGCGGCGCTCGTCGTGGAGCTCGGCCCGCGCTTCACCCGGCTGCCCTCGGCCCTCGTGGAGACGGCCCGCTCCGCCGGTCTCCCGCTGGTCCAGCTGCACCGCGAGGTGCCCTTCGTGGCGGTCACGGAGGAGATCCACACCGAGATCGTCAACGGCCACTACGCGCTGCTGCAACGGGCCGAGGAAGTGCACCGGCGCTGTACCGAGGCCCTGCTCGGCGGCGGGGGCATACCCCAGGTCCTCGGCATCCTCGCGGACTTCAGCGGCAACCCCGTCTTCCTCGAGACCGCGGACGGACAGCTCCTGTACGCCGCGGGGGCCGGCTCCGCCGGCGCCGATCCGCTCCAGGTGTGGGAGGGGCTGCGCGGCCAGCACAAGGAGGAGCCGCCCGCCGGGACGACCCTCGTGGACGTGCCGGGCGGCGGCCCCGGCACCGGCTCGGTACGCGCCCGGCTGGTCCTCCTGCCCGTCAGCGCCCCGGTCGCCCCCGTGCACCGGATCGCGGCGGAACGGGCCGCGGGCATCCTGGCCGTCGTCCTCATGCAGGCCCGCCAGGAGGAGGAGCTCGCGGCACGCGGACGCGGCGACTTCCTCACCGACCTCGCGGAGGGCCGTATCGCCGCCGAGGACGCCCCCGCACAGGCCCGCGTGCTCGGCTTCAAGCCCGGCAACAGCCCGCTCCTGCCGGTCGTGATGCGGCTCGCCGACGGCCCCTCCCCCGGCGGCGGCTGGGCCGTCCTGGCGCGCGCGGTCGCGGAGGAGCTGGCCTCGGTGGGCGTGCCGGTCCTTCTGGGCGTACGCCCGGTGGAAGGCCGCGTCCCCCTGCTGCTGGGCCTGCGTTCGGAGTCCGAGCGGGCGGCGGTCGCGGACCGGGTCGCGGCGGCCCTCAGGGCGGGCGTGGAGCGCGCGGGCATGCAGCGGCCGGGCGCGCAGCCGCCCGTGGTGGTGGTCGGGGTCGCGGGCGGCTGGGCGGCGGCCTCGGCCGGCCTGCGGCACGCGGCGGAGACGGCGACGGCCGCGCAGGGCCTGACGGACCGCCCCTGGTACGACGCCCGCCGCCTCGACACCGACCTGCTCCTGTGGCGGCTGCGTGACCATCCGGACCTGGCGGCCTTCGTGGACCGCGCCATCGGTCCCCTCCGCGACCACGACCTCCGCTCCAAGCCGCCGCTGCTGCCCACCCTGGAGACATACCTGGCGCACGCCGGCCGCAAGGCGGAGACGGCCCGCGAGCTGCACCTGAACCGGCAGACCCTCTACAACCGCCTCGCCCGGATCGGGGAGTTGCTGGGCACGGACCTGGACGACCCGCAGACGGTACTGGCGTTGAGCCTGGCACTGCGAGCGCGACGGCACGTGCCCTGAGCCGGCGGACGGCTCCTAGGGCCTGGTCTGGGTCAACTCGTCGTAGACACTGAGCACTTGGGCGACGGTCTCGTCCTCGGTCGGCCAGGTCGTGGCCTGGCGCACTCCCCGCTCCTTGAGCAACTCCCGGCGATCGTCGTCCCCGAGCAGCCGTACGACGGCCGCGGCGAGCGCGTCGGCGTCCGCGCTCGGAACGAGTTCGGCCGCGTCGCCGACCAGTTCGGGGATACCTCCGACGGCCGTCGCGACGAGCGGCACCCGCGCGTGCAGGGCCTCCTGGGCGAGCACGGAGCGGGACTCCCGACCGCTCGGCAGCACCGCGAGATCGGAGGCCAGAAGCAGCTCGGAGACGTCGTCACGCCGACCGACGAGCCGCACCGGCAGCTCCTCGTCCTCGATCCGCCGCTGGAGGGCCGCCCGCAGCGGCCCCTCCCCGGCGATCACCAGGAGCGGCACGGGGTCGAGCGAGCGCCACGCGCGCGAGGCGTCCAGCAGCGTGTCGTATCCGCGGTGCCGGTCGAGGAAACCGACGGCCATGAGCAACGGGCGGTCGGTGGCGCCGAGTTCGGCCCGCGCCTTGTGGCGGAGCCGGTCGGGGTCCCCGTACTCGACGGCCTTGCGTGGCGTCGGGAACGCGACGGCCGCGAGCCGGGCGTCCCGCGCCCCGCGCCTGCGGGCGCGGTCCACGAGGTCGGACGAGGAACCCAGCACCACCGACGCGGCCCTGGCGACCCGCCGCTCCAGCAGCCGCAGCAGATGCGCCCGCGCACCCTCCGCATGCGAACGGGTGTGCCAGGTGACGACGAGCGGGATGCGCCGCCCGCTGAGCGCGAGCGCGGCCCGCAGCGCGGCGTGCAGCCCGTGCGCGTGCACGAGATCGGCGTCCGCGCAGGCCACCCGCAGCGCGGCCACGGCGGCCGGATCGCTGCTGCGCGGCACGGGAACGTGCTGGGCGCCGACGCCACTGAACCCGTACGCGAGGTCGGCCTCGGCGGGTGCACACACGGTGACCCGCACCCCCCGGGCGACGAGCCCCGAGGCCAGCGACCGCACATGCGCGCTGCTGCCCGCGCTTGCGCCGCCGAGCACCTGCACGGTGCGCAGCGGCGACTGACCGTGCGGTGAGTAGCTGCTCACGTGGCTCACGTGGCCGGGGCTCCTGGTTCGGCGTCGGACGGGCACGGAGAACGTACAGAGGGAAAAGCAGAGGGGGTGTACCGCACGTCGTGCTCCGCGTACTACGCCAAGGATGCCAGGCCGTACGGGTGTTCCGGGACCGCCATCGGAGCAACCCTCGCGGCGCAGCGCCCACCTCGACGACAGCTGTCACCCACAAGAGTGACAAGTCGCGTGTCTTCGCGACGGGTTGTCCCGCGCGTCGGATTGTCCTTCGCGACGAGTTGTCCGCCCCTCACCCCAGCGGTCGCGCGACCGCCTCGCTCACCTTGTCCCCGTACACGGTCGCGGCCACCAGCGCCGCTGCGTGGGCGAGGAGCCCGGCCCGCCCGTTGCCCGCGACGATCGCGCTGCCCAGCGCGGCGCCGAGCGCGTGGGCCCCGGTGTCGCCGATCATCGCGCGCTCACCGAGGTCGTCGGGGAACACGGCCGCCGCCGCACCCATCGCCGCGGCCGACAGGAGCCCGGCGGGCCCGCCCCGCAGCAGCCCCGGGGCCCCCAGCGCGAGCACCGCACCGGCGGCCCGCCCCGGACGGACGTCCACGAGGTTCACGAAGTGCGCGCTCCCGGCGATCACGACCCCCGCGAGCAGCTTGTCCACCGGCCGCTCCTTGAGCAGCGCCCCCGCCACCAGCCCCGCGGCCGAGATTCCGAACAGCTTGACCGCCCCGCTGGTCACCTCCCCGTCCTTCAGCGCCCCCAGATGCGCCCGGAAACCCCGGCGGGGGTCCCCCGCCCCGACCACGTCGTCGTACGCGCCGCACACCCCGGCGGCCAGGACCGCGGCCCCGGCACCCCGGTGGACGCGCGCGGCCGCGAGCGCCGCTCCGAGGGCGGTGGCGGGGCCGGCGTACAACTCGACGGTGCGCCCGGCGTAGTTCGTGCGCTGCCAGCGCTCCGGGCCGCCCGGGGTCTTGGTGCGCAGGCCTGCGAGGGTGGCTCGGGTGACGGCGACGGCGGTACCGAAGCTGGTGATCACGCGACAACTCCAGGGGCCCGCGGAGCGGGCTGGTTCGGGGGCCGCGGAGCGGCCGAAGGGGCGGGAGAGCTGCCGCGGAGCGGAGGAGGAGACCGCGGAGCGGTCAGGGCGCCCGTCGCGGAGCGACGCAAAAAGCCGGCCCGCGCGCAGAGGGAACTACCCGTCGCCCCGAGCCGTGGCCAGCAGTTCCTCCGCATGCGCCCGGGCCGTCTCCGAGTCCTCCTGCCCCGCCAGCATCCGGGACAGCTCCCGAATCCGCTCCTCCCCCTCGAGCACCTTCACCCCGGAGCGCGTCACAGACCCGTCGTTGGTCTTCTCGACCAGCAGCTGCCGGTCGGCGAACGCGGCGACCTGCGGCAGATGAGTCACCACGACGACCTGCGCGCTCTTGGCGAGCTTGGCCAGCCGCCGTCCGATCTCGACCGCGGCCTTGCCACCCACACCGGCGTCGACCTCGTCGAAGAGATACGTCGGCACCGGGTCGGTCCCCGCGAAGACGACCTCCACGGCGAGCATCACGCGGGAGAGCTCACCACCGGAGGCCCCCTTGGCGATGGGCCGCGGCGGCGCCCCGGGATGCGGGGCGAGCAGCAGCTCGACCTCGTCCACGCCCGCGGGCCCGTACGCGACGGTGCGCCCGCCGAGCTCCACGCCCTCGGGGTCGTCGGTCTGCCGGATCTCGAACGACACGCGCGCGTGCGGCATGGCGAGCGAGGCCAGCTCGGCGGTCACGGCGGCGGCGAACCGTTCGGCGGCCTCGGTGCGGGCGTCCGTCAGCGCCTGGGCAAGCCCGCCCAGTTCGGCCCGCAGCGCGTCCCGCTCGCCGGTCAGCTCGTCGATCCGGTCGTCGTCGCCGTCGAGTTCGAGGAGCCGCGCGGCGCCCTGCTCGGCCCACGCGAGTACGGCGTCGATGTCCTCGCCGTACTTCCGGGTCAGCTGGGTGAGCGCGGCGCGGCGCTCCTCCACGGCCGCGAGCCGCAAGGGATCGGCGTCGAGGTCGTCGGCGTACCCGGCCAGCTCCCCCGCCACGTCACGCAGCAGGATGTTGATCTCCCCGATCCGCCCGGACAGCCCGGCGAGCGCGGCGTCGTGCGACCGTACGGCCTCCAGGGCCCGGTGCGCGCCCGCAACGAGCGTCGCCGCGTCGATGCCCTCGGGGTCCTCGGGATTGCCCGCGAGCGCGGCGTGGGCGGCCGTGGCGGCCGACGCGAGCGCCTCCGCGTGCCCGAGCCGCTCCGCCTCCGCCGACAGTTCCGTGTCCTCGCCCGCGCGCGGCTCGACCGCCGCGATCTCCTCGAGTCCGAAGCGCAGCAGGTCGGCTTCCTGGGCCCGCTCACGCGCGCGTGTGGTGATCTCGTCCAGCTCGGCGGAGATGGCCCGCAGTCGCCGGTAGGCCCCCGCGTACTTGGCGAGCGGCACGGCGACCGCGTCCCCGGCGTACCGGTCGAGCGCCTGCCGCTGCCGGGACAGTTTGAGCAGCCCCTGCTGGTCGGTCTGCCCGTGCACGGCCACCAGTTCGTCGGCCAGCTCGGCGAGTACGCCCACCGGGACGGAACGGCCGCCCAGGTGCGCCCGTGAGCGCCCCTCGGCCGAAACGGTACGGCTGATCAGCAGCGCGCCGTCGTCGAGCTCGGCGCCCGCCTCCTCGGCCCGTACGATCGCCGTACCGCCCGTGGGTACGGTGATCCGCCCCTCCACGACGGCGTTCTTGGCGCCGATCCGTACGAGGGCGGGGTCCGCACGCCCGCCGAGCAGCAGCCCGAGGCTGGTGACCACCATCGTCTTGCCCGCACCGGTCTCACCGGTCACGGCGGTGAAGCCTGGTGACAGCTCGACGACCGCGTCGTCGATGACTCCGAGCGACCGTATCCGCATCTCCTCCAACACGGACACGACCTTACGAGGTCCAGCCGCTGATGTGCGACGGCCCCCGCCCCGCAGCCGCGAACCCGCAGGTGACAAGCACCTACAAACGGTGCCTTGTCACCCACGGGAGTGGACCGGAGGGGAGCGTCAGTGCGGCGCCCCGCGCCAGCCGGAGACCGGCAACGCGAACTTGGCCACCAGCCGGTCGGTGAACGAGGCGTGGTGCAGTCGAGCCAGCCGCACCGGCACGGCCCCCCGCCGTACCTCCACCCGCGCCCCCGGCGGCAGCTCCACCGTCCGCCGGCCGTCGCACCACAGCACTCCGGGCGGAATGTGCGGCAGCACCTCCACCGCGAGCACCGAGTTCGGCGAGGTCACCATCGGCTTGGCGAACAGCGCGTGCGCGCTGATCGGCACCATGAGCAGCGCCTCGACCTCGGGCCAGACGACGGGTCCGCCGGCGGAGAAGGCGTACGCCGTGGACCCGGTCGGGGTCGCGCAGACGATGCCGTCGCAGCCGAAGCCGGTGACCGGCCGCCCGTCGATCTCCAGGATGACCTCGAGGAGCTTCTCGGCGGAGACCTTCTGCACGGCGGCCTCGTTGAGCGCCCAGTCGGTGTGCACGATGTCGCCGTTCTGGTGGACGACGACGTCGACGGTCATGCGTTCCTCGACCTCGTACGCCTTGGTCACCACCCGGTCGACGACCTTGTCGAGGTCGTCACGCTCGGCCTCCGCGAGGAAGCCGACGCTGCCGAGGTTGACGCCGAGCATCGGCACGCCGGAGGCGCGGGCGAACTCGGCGCCGCGCAGGAGCGTGCCGTCACCGCCGAGCACGATCAGCAGTTCGCATCCGTCGAGGCACTGCGGAGTGGCTTCCTTCACCAGCTCCACCTCGGGCGGCAGCGGCAGATCGGCCGCCTCCGCCGCCAGCACGCGCACCCCGATCCCGGAGCGCAGCAACCCCTGCACCACGAGTTCGGCGCTGCGGATCGCGGCCGGCCGCCCGGTGTGGGCGAGCAGGAAAACAGTACGAGCTCGGGTCTGTGTCAACGCGGCCCCTCCGCCACTGCACGGTCAACGTCGGCCGGGTCGAGTTCGGGTGCCCCGGCACGCAGCCACAGAAAGTACTCGACATTGCCCGAGGGTCCGGGCAGCGGACTCGCGGTCACGCCCTTCACTCCGAGCCCCAGCTCCGCGGCCCGCCGGGCCACTCCGCGCACCGCCTCGGCGCGCAGTTCAGGACTGCGTACGACTCCACCACTCCCCAGCCGTTCCTTCCCCACCTCGAACTGCGGCTTGACCATCATCACCAGATCGGCGTCGGGCGCCGCGCACCGCACGAGGGCGGGCAGCACCAGGCCGAGCGGGATGAAGGACAGATCCCCGACAACAAGATCCACGGGCTCCCCATCGATCGCCTCCAACGTCAACTCGCGTACGTTCGTACGGTCCTTGACGGTGACGCGTTCATCGCTCTGCAGAGACCAGGCGAGTTGGCCGTAGCCGACGTCGACGGCGACGACATGGGAGACGCCCGCGCGCAGCAGTACGTCGGTGAAGCCTCCGGTGGACGCTCCGGCGTCCAGCGCCCGCCGCCCCTCGGCCTTCAGTCCCTGGGGTACGAAGGCCGCCAGGGCGCCCGCGAGCTTGTGCCCGCCGCGCGAGACGTAGTCGGGGTCGCTGTCGTCCTGGGTGACCACGATCGCGGCCGCGGTCTCCACCTGGGTGGCGGATTTGGTCGCGAGGGTCTTGCCGACGCTCACCCGGCCGGCGGCGATCAGCTGGGCGGCGTGCTCGCGCGAGCGGGCGAGCTTCCGGCGGACCAGCTCGGCGTCGAGGCGGCGGCGTGCCACTCCTGCCACGGGTTCAGCTCCTGCGGTCGTACGGTGTAGGGGGCGCCGGAGGTCCCGGGCGGGCGTCGAGCGCGGTCAGCGCGTCGCGCAGCCCCCGGTGTACATCCTCGTACACCTCGACATGTCCGTCCGTGGCGAGGTGGTCGGCGTCGCCCAGCCGGTCGAGCTGGGCGTCGACCTCGGCGTTCCCGGTGGGGGTGCGGTCCACGTCCAGCGGGGCCGGGGCGGCGGGGTCGTACTCGAGTTCGGGTTCGACCTCGACCGGAACCTCCGGCTCCGGCATCGGGCCCTGCGGAGTCCCGACCTCCGGCACTGACTCGTTCATGCCCCGACGCTACCCCGAAGCGCTGCGGTACCGTCGACCGCGATGGCCACGATTGAGGAGTGCCGCAGCGCACTCGACAAGCTCTCGGACAACATGGCGGGCGCGGACGGGAACGTACGCGAGGCAGCGGCCCTGGACCGCTCGCTCAGCTGCCGTATCACCGACCTCGACATCACCTTCGTCGGTCGCCTCAAGGACGGCCGGATCGAGGTGCTCGACACCCTCCAGGGCCCACCCGTCGAGAAGGCCCAGATCAGACTCGCCATGTCCGGCGACGATCTGGTCGCCATGGTCGGCGGGCAGCTGAACTTCGCGAAGGCCTGGGGCTCGGGCCGGGTGCGGCTGGAGGCGGCCCTGCTCGACCTGTTCCGCCTCAGGAAGCTTCTGTAGCGGCTCCGGCGGCCGCCTTCACGCGGGCCTTGCGTGCCGCGGGCACCACCAGCGGCGTCCCGGTCTCCGGGTCGTCGATGACCTGGCAGCGCAGCCCGAAGACCTCCTCGACCAGTTCGGCCGTGACGATGTCGTTCGGCGCGCCCTCGGCGATGACCCGGCCCTCGCGCAGGGCGATGAGGTGGGTGGCGTACCGGGCCGCGTGATTGAGGTCGTGCAGGACGGCGACCAGGGTGCGCCCCTGCTCCTCGTGGAGTTCGGCGCACAGGTCGAGCACGTCGATCTGGTGCTGGATGTCGAGGTAGGTCGTCGGCTCGTCGAGCAGCAGCAGCGGGGTCTGCTGGGCGAGGGCCATTGCGATCCACACGCGCTGCCGCTGGCCGCCGGACAGTTCGTCGACATAGCGATCGGCCAGTTCGGCGACGCCGGTCGAGGCCATCGACTCCTGTACGACCCGCTCGTCCTCCGTCGACCACTGGCGCAGCAGGCCCTGGTGCGGATAGCGGCCCCGGCCGACCAGGTCGCCGACCGTGATCCCGTCCGGCGCGATCGACGACTGCGGCAGCAGCCCGAGCGTCCTGGCCACCTTCTTCGCGGGCATCGACTGGATGACCTGCCCGTCGAGCAGCACCCGCCCCTCGGAGGGCTTGAGCATCCGCGACAGGGCGCGCAGCAGCGTGGACTTGCCGCAGGCGTTCGGGCCGACGATCACGGTGAAGGAGTTGTCGGGGATCTCCACCGACAGCTTCTCCGCGATGACGCGCTGGTCGTAGCCGAGGGTGACGTTGTCGGCGGACAGGCGGTTCACAGTGCTCCTTCGAGTGTTCTTTTTCGCCTGGGTGTTCTCATACGCCTGGGTGTTCTTGTCGGTCTGGGCGCTCTTGTGCGCCTGGGCGTTCCTGTTCGCCGCGGCGCTCATATCCGGCCCGCCTTGCGCTCGGTGACCAGCAGCCACAGCAGATAGATCCCGCCCAGGACCCCCGTCACGACGCCGACGGGCAGCTGATCGGCGCCGAAGGCCCGCTGCGAGGCCCAGTCCGCGACGATCAGCAGGGTCGCGCCCATGCACATCGACGGCACCAGGTTCGGCCCCGGCGAGCGGGTCAGCCGCCGGGCGAGCTGCGGCGCGGTGAGCGCCACGAAGCCGACCGGGCCCGCGGCGGCGGTGGCACCGGCGGTGAGCAGCACGGCGGCCAGCATCAGCAGCAGTCGTACGCGCTCGACGCGCACTCCGAGGGCGTACGACACGTCGTCGCCCATCTCCATCATGCGCAGCCCGCGCGCGTTGCCGAGGACGAGCGGGACGAGGACGGCGCACAGGACGAGCAGCGGCCAGACCTGGGCCCAGTCACGGCCGTTGAGGGAGCCGGTCATCCAGACGACCGCACGGGCCGCGTCGACGATGTCCGCCTTGGTCAGCAGATAGCCGTTGACCGCCGTGACGATCGCGGAGACTCCGATACCGACCAGGACCAGCCGGTATCCGTGCACGCCCCGCTTCCAGGCGAGCAGATAGATGGCGAGCCCGGTCACCAGGCCGCCGACGAGCGCTCCCAGCGCGACCTGGTTCGCGCTGCCCGAGAACAGCACGATCATGATGAGCGCCCCCGCCGTCGATCCCTGGCCGAGACCGAGGACGTCCGGGCTGCCCAGCGGATTGCGGGAGATGGACTGGAACAGCGCCCCGCCGAGCCCGAGCGAGGCCCCGACCAGCAGGCCGACGAGCACCCGCGGCAGCCGCAGGTCGTTGACGATGAACTCCTGGCCCGCGTTCCCGTTGCCGACGAGCGTCTTGAGGACGTCGACGGCCGGGATCGGGAAGTCGCCGGTGCCGATCAGCACCACGCTCGCGGCGAGCGCGGCCACCAGCAGCAGCACGACGACGGTGAACGCCCGGACGTCGATCCGGACGGAGAGACCGCCGCGCGTCCGCACGGCTCGGGTACGTGTGGTCGTCACAGCTGCGCCGTCCTCCGCCGTCGTACGAGATAGATGAAGACCGGCCCGCCGAGGACCGCGGTGACGATGCCGACCTGCAGCTCCGCGGGCCGCGCGACCATCCGCCCCACGACGTCGGCGCCGAGCAGCAGCACGGGCGACAGCACGGTCGCGTACGGCAGGATCCAGCGCAGGTCGGGCCCGGTGAAGGAGCGGACCACGTGCGGGACCATGAGCCCGACGAAGACGATCGGCCCGCAGGCGGCGGTCGCGGCGCCGCACAGCACGGTGGCGGCGGCCATGGACAGCGCCCGGGTGCGGTTCAGGTTGGCGCCGAGCGCGCGGGCGGTGTCGTCGCCCATGGCCGTGGCGTTCAGGGGCCGGGCGAGCGCCAGCGCGACGACCGTGCCGACCACCAGGAAGGGCAGCACCTGCCTGATGGTCGAGTCGGTGGCCGAGGCCAGCGAACCCACCGTCCAGAAGCGCATCTTGCCGAGCGCCGCGTCGTCCATGATCATCACGGCCTGCAGATAGCCGTAGAGCGCGGCGCTGATCGCCGTGCCGGCGAGCGCGAGCCGCACCGGGGTGGCGCCGCGGCTGCCGCCCAGGAACCAGACCAGCGCCCCGACCGCGGCCGCGCCGAAGAAGGCGAACCACACATAGCCGCTCAGGCTCGTGACACCGAAGTAGGTGATGGCGGTGACGACCGCGGCGGACGCGCCCGCGTTGATGCCGAGCAGTCCGGGGTCGGCCAGCGGATTGCGGGTGAGCGCCTGCAGGACGGCACCCGACAGTCCGAGCGCCGCGCCGACCAGCAGCCCGAGGACGGTACGCGAGATCCGGTCGTCCACCACGACGTCGGAGTACGTCCCCGTGCCGTGGAACAGGCCGTGCCAGACCTGGTCCAGCGGCAGCGCTTTCGCACCGATCGCGATACTCGCCAACGCGACGAGCACCAGGAGGGCCAGGGACGCGAGGAGCCCAACGGCGCGTGTCGCCTGACGGCTTGGGGGCGCGGGGGCGGTCGCCGCGCGCTGTTCGGGGGGACTGTCGACCAACACGCAGTTAGGTTAGCCTACCCTCGCTCACGCTTCGATCCCGGGTGACTACGCCCCACCACCGACGAGCCCCCGGGGCCTTCAGAGCCCCAGCCGCGCCAGCGCCTTGCCCCCGTCCAGCTCGCACGCCCCCTCGCCCGCGGCCGTCCACGCCGCAGCGCACAGCGCCCGCAGCCCGTCGAGCGCCTCACCGTCGCCCGCGAGTTCCAGAAGCTCGCTCCCGGCCTGCGCCGTCCAGCCGCCGCAACGGAACCCGTCACCCTCCGCCACGACCTCCGGCTGCCCGGTGAGCAGCCCGCGCAGATCCGCGTCCACATACGTCGGCCGGTGCTGCGGCGGGGCGGCGAGGAGCTGCGCGCCGTCCGTCACCCCGGTGAGCACGAGCAGCGAGTCCACCTCGCCGTTGAACGCGCCCTCGATGTCCGTGTCCAGCCGGTCGCCGACCACCAGCGGCCGCTTCGCCCCGGTCCGCAGGATCGTCTCGCGGTGCATCGGGGGCAACGGCTTGCCCGCCACCTGCGGCTCGGCGCCCGTCGCGATGCGTACGACCTCCACCGCGGCCCCGTTCCCCGGCGCGATCCCCCGTGCGCTCGGGATCGTCAGGTCGGTGTTGGACGCGAACCACGGCACCCCGCGCGCGACGGCGTAGGACGCCTCCGCGAAGCGCCCCCAAGGCAGGTCGGGACCGCCGAACCCCTGGACGACCGCCGCCGGGTCGTCGTCCGCCGACTCGACCGGCTCCAGCCCGCGCTCACGCAGCGCGACCCGCAGTCCGTCGCCGCCGATCACCAGCACGCGCGCACCGGCGGGCACCTGCTCGCTGATCAGCCGCGCCACAGCCTGCGCCGAGGTGATCACGTCATCGGCGCCCGTCGGTATACCGAGCTCACTCAGGTGCTCCGCCACCGCATCGGGCGTACGCAGCGCATTGTTCGTGACATATGCGAGGTGCATCCCTCCAGAACGGGCCGTGCCCAGTGATGCCACGGCGTACGCGATCGCGTTGCCTCCCGCGTACACCACGCCGTCCAGGTCGAGCAGAGCCGTGTCGTACGCGTCACTCAGGGCCTGTTCACTGGCCTCCGGCCGGGTCCTGGCGGTCTGGCTCATTACGCATCGCTCCTCGTTCGATCTCTTTCCCCCGATCATCCCGCACAGCGTCTGCACACTTACGATGCCTCAATGAACTATGCAGGTCCCGCGGAGGAAACCCCGGCGCGCAGCGGCCTCGAACTGACCCCGTTCCGGGGCCTGCGCTACGACCCCGACCGGGTCGGCAGCCTCGCCGCCGTGACATCTCCGCCGTACGACGTCATCGTCCGGCCGGACGGTCTGCTCCACCTCGAGTCCGCCGACCCGCACAACATCGTCAGGCTGATCCTCCCCCAGGACACGACCCCGACGGCCCGCAACCGCCAGGCGGCGGACACCCTGCACGACTGGGTGTCCGAAGGCGTCCTGGCCGCCGACCCCGAGCCGGGCCTCTACGTCTACGAGCAGCACGACGACGGCATGCTGCAACGCGGCATCATCGGCGCCCTGCGCCTGTCGGAGCCGTCCGCCGGCGTCGTCCTCCCGCACGAGGACGTCATGCCGCACATCATCGCGGACCGCGCGGCCCTGATGCGTGCCACCTCGGCCAACCTCGAACCTCTGCTGCTGACCTACCGCGGCAACGGCTCCCGGGTGGGCACGGCCGCCGTCATCGAGCGCGCCGCTGAGGGCGACCCGCTGCTCTCGACGACCACGGAGGACGGTTTCAGCCACCGCCTGTGGGCGATCACCGACCCGGCCGACCTGGCCGAGATCCAGACCGATCTCGGCCGGCACCAGGCTCTCATCGCGGACGGCCACCACCGCTGGGCGACGTACCTGCGGCTACGCGCCGAGCATCCCTCACCGAGCCCCTGGGACTACGGCCTCGTGCTCCTGGTGGACACCGCGCGCTACCCGCTCCGGGTCCGCGCGATCCACCGCCTGCTGCACAATCTGCCGGTCGCGGAAGCGCTGACCGCCCTCACGGACTCGTTCCGCGTACGTCACCTCGACGTTGCGCTCCCCGAGGCCCTGGAGGCCCTCGCCGCGGCCGCCGCCGAGGGCAACGCCTTCCTCCTCGCGGGCGACGGCTCGTTCCACCTGGTCGACCGCCCCTCCCCGGACCTCCTCGCCCGTACGGTCCCGCCGGACCGCCCCGAGGCCTGGCGCACCCTGGACGCGACCGTCCTGCACGCCACGCTCCTGGCCCACATCTGGGGCATCCCCGAGGACTCGCCCACCCACATCGCGTACATCCACGACACGGCCGCCACGGTGGACAAGGCGGAGCGCGACGGCGGGACGGCCGTCCTGATGCACCCGGTCCGCGAGGAGGTCGTACGCGACCTCGCCCGCCAGGGCGTCACGATGCCCCGCAAGTCGACGTCGTTCGGCCCCAAGCCGGCGTCGGGGCTGGTACTGCGGGCGCTGCCCCTCTGAGGCACCCAGGCGAAAGCAGGGGCTGAAACGCCACGGGCGGCGGGATCCCTTCCGGAATCCCGCCGCCCGTGTCCTACGACAACCGCTGTACGTCAGCCCCGCGGAGCATCGTCATCGTCGTCGGCCTCGACGATGTCGTCCTCATCGTCGTCCTCATCGTCGTCCTCATCGTCCTCGGACTCGACCTCGGTGTCAGCGTCCGCGTCCGTCGCGGTCTCGGCCTCGTCCTCGACGAGCGCGTCGACGAACTCGACACCATCCAGCTCGGCGAGCCGGTCGGAGGCGTCCGTGCTGCCGTCCTTGTCGGACTCGACGGCCTTCGCGAACCACTCGCGCGCCTCGTCCTCACGACCGGCGGCCAGCAGCGCGTCGGCGTAGGCGTAACGCAGCCGGGCCGTCCAGGGCTGTACGGAGTTCGAGGCGAGCTCCGGGCTCTGGAGCGTCACGATGGCGGCGTCGAGCTGCCCCATGTCGCGCCGGGCACCGGCCGCCACGAGCCGCATCTCGACCTGACCGGCCTTGTCCAGCTTGTGCACCTCGGGCGCACCCGCCATGTCCAGCGCCTTCTCGGGCCGGCCCAGGCCGCGCTCGCAGTCCGCCATGACGGGCCACAGGTCCACGTTCCCGGTCATACGGCGCGCCGCCCTGAACTCCGCGAGCGCCTCGCTGTACTTCTGGTTGGCGTACGCGGCGAACCCGGCCGCCTCGCGTACGGCGGCCACACGCGACGCCAGCCGCAGGGCGATCCTCGAGTACGCGTACGCGCCCTCGGGGTCCTCGTCGATGAGACGGGCGACCATCACCAGGTTCCTGGAGACGTCCTCCGCAAGCCCCTTCGGCAGACTCTGGAGCTCCTGCCGTACGTCCGCGTCGATCTCCTCGCCCGTGACGTCATCGGGGATCGGCAGACGCTTGATCGGCTCACGGTCCCGGTCGCGCTCGTCACGGCCACGGAAACCGCCACCGCGCCGGTCGTCGCCCCGACGGTCGTCACGGCCCCGGAAGCCACCGGTGCCACCGGGGCGGCCACCCCGGTCGTCACGACGGGGGCCACCACGTCCGCGGTCGTCGCGACCCCGGTCGTCGCGGGCGCGGAAACCGCCGCCGCCACGGCTGTCGTCACGACGGTCATCGCGCCGGTCGTCCCGCCTGTCGTCGCGACGGAAGGCCGGACGGTCGCCCTCACGCCGGTCGTCACGGCGGAAGTCACTGCGGTCGTCGCGCCGGAAGCCACCGCCACCGCGGTTGTCGTCCCGGCGGAACCCACCGCGGTCGCCACTGTCACGACGGTCGTCACGCCGGAAGTCTCCGCGGTCATCACGGCGGAAGCCACCACGATCGCCGCTGTCACGACGGTCATCACGGCGATCGTCGCGACGGAACCCACCGCGGTCGTCGTCACGACGGGGAGCACTGCTCGGACGGTCGTCGCGGCGCGGGCCACTGCTGGGGCGGTCGTCACGACGGAACGCCGGACGGTCCCCCTCGCGACGGAACCCGCCACGGTCGTCGCCCCGACGGTCGTCACGGCGGAAGTCACCACGGTCGTCACGGCGGAAGCCACCGCGATCGCCGCTGTCACGACGGTCATCACGGCGATCGTCGCGACGGAACCCACCGCGGTCGTCGCCCCGGCGATCGTCACGCCGGTCGTCCCGACGGTCGTCACGGCGGAAGTCACCACGGTCGTCGCGCCGGAAGCCACCGCCACCGCGGTTGTCATCCCGACGGAACCCACCGCGGTCGTCGTCACGACGGGGACCGCTGCTGGGACGGTCGTCGCGGCGCGGGCCACTGCTGGGGCGGTCGTCACGCCGGAACGCCGGACGGTCCCCGTCCCGACGGAACCCACGGTCACGGTCGTCGCGGCGCGGACCACTGGTGGGTCGGTCGTCACGGCGGAACGGCGGGCGACCGCCCCGGTCGCCCTCACGCCGGTCGTCACGGCCACGGAAACCGCCGCCACCGCCACGGTTGTCATCACGCCGGCTGTCGTCACGACGGTTGTCATCACGCCGGAAGCCGCCGCGGTCACCGCGGTTGTCGTCCCGACGGAACCCACCGCGGTCGTCGTCGCGGCGCGGGCCACTGCTGGGGCGGTCGTCACGCCGGTCGTTGTCGCGGCGCGGACCTCCGCGGTAACCGCCGCGGTCACCACTGTCCCGGCGGCGCTGATCGCGCTCCGGTCGCTCGTCGGGAGAGTTGGTGGACATGGTGACTCCTGTCATCGGTACCGCAAGTCATTCTCGCGCAGCCGGGTACCCGGCGCGCTTCGGAAAAACAAAAAAGGACCTCTGGTCCCAGCGAGTCGCTGGGACCAGAGGTCCTCCAAAGATTGTTCGGCGGCGTCCTACTCTCCCACAGGGTCCCCCCTGCAGTACCATCGGCGCTGTGAGGCTTAGCTTCCGGGTTCGGAATGTAACCGGGCGTTTCCCTCACGCTATGACCACCGAAACCCTTTCAGACACCCCGCGATAAAGCGAGGTCTTGAACGGGCAGCGAACAAGCACACTATTCAATTGATTAGTGGAACTGTTCAGCCAGCACAACCGTTCGTTGTCTGGGAACTACACAGTGGACGCGAGCAACTGAGGACAAGCCCTCGGCCTATTAGTACCGGTCACCTCCAGCGGTTACCCGCCTTCCAGATCCGGCCTATCAACC